>CADCBZ010000152.1 GCA_902799765.1 uncultured Prevotellaceae bacterium | reverse complement strand
GACAAGTTTGAGTTCAAGGCAAGGACACTGGCCATGCATGATGCTTTTGCCAAGGTGAACGAGAAATGGGGTCTCTATCGTGGCACAAGCATCACTGAGACTGGAGCCAGACACCGCTCAACGGAAGAGTACCGCCGTTTGCTCGATGAGGAGTGTGTCACACTGGAAGACAAGATAGAGAACCATCGTAAGGTGCTGTCAGGTCTTCAACAGGAAATTTCACTGGCAGAACGTCGTGTGAAAGGTCTCACCTCAATGGTACTCAATCTTGAAAAGGACAAGGAATCAGTTGAGAGAGAACTGGATAGTCTGGCATCTGCTGTTTTGGATAATGCTGATGGCAAGCTTTCCAATGAAGACAAGATAGCTGCTCTTCACAGACAACTCGCAGACAGCTACACAAGTGGCTACTTCGGTGCAGCAAAAGGTACGTGATGAAGTGACCAAGGCACTCTATGAGAATGTGGTCAGTGATTTCAGATTGAGACTCCCCCAGATGCCTGATGACGTTCAGCTTCATCTGGACGAGTCAGTACTGATGGACGTTGCTGAACACGGGAACCAGATTGTGGCTTGCGCCATGCTTCTGTTTGCCGGATATGTCGAACAGGCTACAGAGTTTGCCAAGGGGCACGGTGGAGGAGGAGGTGGCCCATCTTCAGGATGGGGACGAGACCCTAAGGATGATGATCGTGAGTGGGCGCGTCGATGTGCGATGATGGCTACCAAGATGATGCGCTCTGGTTCTGGACGTAAACTGAGGCGATAATCTATTGCTGAAGTTGCCACTTGAAAATAATCTTAAAAAGTAAAACAAGAATGAAAAAAAAGATTGTAATCATGTCCATGTTATGCCTGGCACTAACTGCTTCGGCATCTGGACAATCAAATGAAGCTGACTCTTCCTACATGGAGCCAGCCGTCACGTCGGATGTCATGCTGCAATCCCTGCAGCCCACCTATCTCAGAAACGTCTGCGAAGGCTCAGGCTGGGACAGAAGCTGGTTCCTGGAGGTCAAGGGTGGAACATCTGCTTTCCTTGGCTCGCCTATAGGTTGCGGTGACTTGTTCGACCGTCTCACTCCAACTTTGCAGGTTGGTATCGGGAAATGGTTCACTCCAGCCGTCGGAGGCCGTATTGAGTTTCAGGGTTGCCAGTTCAAGAACGCAGAGTTTGCCACTATGAAGTATCAGTTCATACATGCTGACTTCATGTATAACCTGACCGCTTTCATTAGCCAGAATGAACTTGGACTATCCCGATGGGATGTTATTCCATTTCTGGGTGTGGGCATGGTTCATAACTCAGATTGGTCAAGTGGAAAAACTAACCATCCATTCGCCTTTGCCTACGGTCTCGAAGCAAGATACCGAATCACTAACCGTCTGCATCTGCTTGCAGAGCTGAGTGGTATGACTACCATGAAGAACTTTGATGCCATAGGTTCTTCCAGTCGGTTCGGTGACAATATGCTTACACTGTCAGCAGGATTGTCTGTGACCATAGGTAAGGTCGGCCATAAAAGAATCATCGATGCAAAGCCCTACATGAGCCAGAACGAATGGCTGCTGGACTATGCAAATGGCCTGTCATCCCGAAACAGATACTTGACGAAACGTGTCCATGAGGATGAGCAGTGTATGGCAGAGTTTCGTAAGATTCTGGAGATTGAAGGTCTGCTTGACCTCTACAAGGACAGGCTGACAGACAAGGGACATACGAAAATCAAGTCCCTGTATCCTAAGAATGATTATTCTGGCTTGAACAGTCTTCGCGCACGTCTGGCTAACCGAGGATGGGACGGTAATCCCAATACGATGCCAAGAGCTATGCAGAAACGTAATGGCATGGAAGATACTGAGGATATCTATTCACTCGATAGCCTTTTCAATAACTCAGGCGTTACTGACAATGCTTATCTGAGTGCTATGCTCAACGGGCAGGAATACATTGGTGCTCCCATCTACTTCTTTTTCCACTTGGGTACGGATGTCCTAACCGAAAAGAACCAGGTGATGAACCTCGACGAGATAGCCAGGGTAGCCAACAAACATGGTCTTCAGGTAAAGGTCATTGGAGCTGCTGACAGTGCTACAGGTACGGAGTCCATCAACGATAATCTGAGCCGTCAGCGAGCGGAATATATACGTCGCTTGCTGCTTGACCGAGGCGTTGATGACAGTCGGGTATATACCATCTATGCAGGTGGCATAGACAAGTATTCTCCTGCTGAAGCAAACAGAAACACCTGTGTAGTGCTGTCTTTCTAAAGAATCTTTATAACAACCAATTTACAAACAATTATGATTGATATTGAAACTATTACCCCCCAGCAACTGTTGCTGATGCCCGTCGATGAGTATCTTCGTACCTTTGGCAACAAGAAAGCGTCTAAACGCGCTCTTGCCATCCTGTGTACCAAGTTACTGAAAAATGCAGACCGTCTGCGTAAGAATCTGATTGGTGGCCGTCCACTGTCAAAAGACGG
>CADCBZ010000151.1 GCA_902799765.1 uncultured Prevotellaceae bacterium | reverse complement strand
CTGATAATAGTTCTTGCGATCCTTCCCGATTCGATAGACACGCCCCTCCTCGTTGTCGTTAAGCTCAGCAAGTTTTGCATTGAACTTCGCTTGCATGGCTTGTTCTGCATCGTACTGCGAGTCAAAGGTTTCCTCGTACACTTCCTCATAGACATTCCAAGTCTTATACACATCAATATAATGTGCGTAGGAGAAGGCCGTCGTTCGACCTGACTTCGACTTATAGATACGCGAGGATGACATATAGTTATAGAAGGCATAGTGATACTTCGAATCACTGCTATTGAGTTCCTGGCACCGTGCACGGCTCCATCCTGCATAGCTCTCAGAGTTTCGCAAGGAGTTCTCGTAGTCGGCAGCAGTGTACTGATAGTTGGCATCTGACGTACCAACACGATACCACTCACCACCATACATGATGCTCTCACTGTCTGTAGGTGGAGCATAACTGCACACCTGCTCACTACCTGAATCACGCCAGTAGATATACCATCGCTGGGTATAATAGCGACCCTGCATCTCCTGAAGGTAGTCGCTGATATAAGAAGTTATGTTATAGCCGTCAAGCGTAAAGAGGTTGGCCACACCAGTACTGTCCGTCGAGAGAATCTGCTGCATCACCAGATCCTTGATGTTCGAAGGATCAGAAAGCGTCTCATACATATCCTTGAAGTCATGATAAAGCTGGAGTATTTCGCCGGGCCTTGAATGAAAGACACCCCCTACCCTGCTGGCATTCGTCCAGACACTATCAAGCACGGCTCCACCACCAGAGACAATTGCCCCACCAGCTGTCATGAGTCCTTCCAAGTCCTCTTCCAGATCTTCCTTCGTCAAACCATCACCGAAGTCAGCCAGATGATCCCACAAGGCAGTCCAGTCCACCTCACCAAGGTCATACAAAGCTGTTTCACCTGCTCACAGGTGCGAAACAAATATGGTCCCCAATAGATGGCCTTCTCTGGGTTCCTGACAGCAAGTGCTGCCACATCAAGAATCTTTGGCATTATCTGAGCACTAACCATCGTATAGATACGCTTATAATAGAAGTTCTCCTCGGCATCACCAAAGAGTCCGGCATTCTGAAGAGCCTTCCTGTCGAGCCACTTCGAGGCAAAGATACCTGCTGTAGAAACCTCCGCATTGGTATAATGGTCGAGAATCTTCTGCACGTCCTCGTCGTTCATCATCTCCGTAGCTGTCTCTGCAGCATAAGCAGCAGTCATAGCAGCCGTGGTCTTCAGGTCGATATTAACACTGTACCATCCCCCTGCAAAGAGGGGGACGGTCAGCATCTGGAAGAATATAATGAAAAATGAAACCTTACGCATGTATCATCTGTTTTTTAGGTGGCAGGTTCAAAACCTTACCCTGTTTATTTACAAGTTGTGCAAACTCCAGCGACTTACCGATACCACTGCGTTCCCAATCGCGCACAAAGGCCTCGATAGCCTGCTGATGGTTACAATTCAGCTCTCGCCGATAGAGTTTCAACGCCTCTTTCTCAGCCTTCTCCGTCGTATAGCTCATATAGCATTCTCGTGGTTCCTCGATGCCAAAGACATCGCCCTCTGTGCCTCGTTTGATAAAGACCTCCTTGAACGGCGAACGGCCTACCTTGTTGTCAAGACGGTTAATCGTGAAGATCTTCTTGCAGTCGATATCCGTCAGGGCCAGTGTGGCCTTGATGTCATCGAACTTATCCTTGAACTTGCTCTGGTCGAGCAGCATGAACACGTCGGAGTTGTTGATGATGGCCTCCTTGACGATAGGAGAAGAGGTGATATCCTGAATCTCCTGTGTCACCACACCCACCATTGCCCAATGCTTTCGGGCCGTCTTATACAGGTACTTGATGTACTCTGCCATAACTGGGGTGGCGATTGCCTTCCATGCTTCCTCAATGACCAGGCACTTGCGCACCTTGTTCTTGATACGCATCTTCTGGGTGAACACGTCCATGATGATAAGCACGATGATGGGGAACAGCACGGGGTCGTCCTTCACCTTGTCTATCTCAAAGACGATAAACTGTTCATCGAACAGTGAACCGTCCATGTCATTGTTCAGGGTATATTCCAGTGCACCGCCACGATAGAACGGCTTCAGGATGGCCGCGAAGTCATTGATCGGGAACTGAATGCTATCCTCATGGATAATCTGGGGAATACGCTGACGGGCAAACTCGTAATAGCTGTTGAACGACAGTTCCCGGACCCGTAAGCTCTTACGCTGCTGCTCACGCTTGGCAATCTCGCGCTCGATCTTTTCCAAGAACTTGCCCTCGACAATCTCAGGAGTCAGTCGCTGCAACTGGTTCCGGGCAGCA
>CADCBZ010000150.1 GCA_902799765.1 uncultured Prevotellaceae bacterium | reverse complement strand
GATGAGGGTAATCCTGTGGAGAAGGATGTGACAGTGACTGACCTCGACAAGCCGCTGGAGTGGAACGATGAAGTGTCATCTGCCAGAGCTGGTACCAGATTTGCCATTACTTCAGCCATCTCCACGGGGCTGGAAGTATTCACAACCCTCTTTGAGGAAGATCCTACTGAAGAGATCAACGCCAAGCTGGATGCCATTCTCGGCAAACTCGACAATGTGCTGCAAAACCAGCAGATAATGATGGCGAAGCTCGACGAGATAAACGGACGCCTCATCGAAATCGCCCAAAGGATGGAGAAGACCGAGATCGTGAATATGTTTAACAACCGCAACGAAAAATACTACAATAAGCTGAAGGTGCAGAACACCAAATACTTCGACGATGCCTACAAAGCATATAAGGCGAACAAGAACGATCCAGACTTAGCCGATTATGGCAAGGCATGGGTGGGCAGGAACGAAGAATTTGCCAACCTGACTTGGGAGTACATAGAGTACCTTACCACTGTGGAGCATACTGGTTGAACTATCGTGCCTACGACTTGACGATGATTGCCAAGAGCCTCTTCATGATCAGCCTCTACTCAACCTATGGCGGACTGAACAATATAGAGCAGAAAGGTCTCTACAAACTCTATAAGACCCACAAGCCCCAGCTTAAGGCGTTCAGTGAGTTTAAGATTTCAGACCCCAACAAGTTCCGTGTCTGCCAGATCAAGGGTGCCCATTTCATCATGCACAAAGAGTTGCAGAAGTATAACTACTATAAATTTGGTAACAGCAAGGCTCCTAATTATAAAATTCACGGTTGTGATGCTGTTTTCAGACCTGAGTGGCACGAAGCTGGTTCCGTCAAGATTGAGAATCCTAAGGAACTGAAAGAGAAGTTGATTACTGATCCAGAATTCAAGACCATCTACGAGTATTATAAATCAACTTTCTATTCTAACCAGGATACCTGGTGGACGAAAATGTTGGTAGGAGATGACGCCAGCAAACAACCTGGCGGTGCAGTCCTTGCCAAGCCACTGGCCTCGCCCAATAATATACCAAACCTGGTGATCTCTGACCCTAACCGCATGTGGGATACTGGATTGATTGATATGCATGGAGATTTTGAAATGCGCCCTGTATGGAGGGAACTTGGATGGCAAGTTTCCGGGCTTTTGGGAGCATATAATTTTTCAAATAATGCTTATCAATGGACTTCCTTTCATCCCGAATACGAGTATTACATGGCGATTATTGAGAAGCGCTACTAAGTCGTATCTTAATAAGTGCAACATAATTGTAAATAAACGGGGATCCCTGCTCAGTGATGAGCAGGGGTTCTTTTTATGGGATCAGCGGAACCGACCCCTGATCACGTGAGGGCGAGCCCGTTGTCGAGATGGTGAACACCATCCACCACGGCGAGAACCGAGGCAATAAGGATGTGATCCTCTACATGTTCTACCTCTCGCAGAAAGATCTGCCCCTGGCAGTTCAGCATCCCGAGATTCCCCTCGAATAATAGAGGAGCGGTCATCAGCGACCGCTCCTCTTTTTGTCCTCTCGACTAAGCGTAGTGCATGGAGTGATCTCCTATTCTTTCAATTTCTGCAAAAATCGTTTCAATTTTAGCAAAAATGCCATTTTAACATAGCAAAATCATTGCAGATTGGAAAAAAAATGCCTATCTTTGCACAACAAATCGAAAAAATCTTTGCAGAAAGTTATTCTTGCATTTACATTAATTATATAACTAAAATTAAATTTCTAATGAGAACAAAGACAATTTTCAATTACGTAGTGGCAGCGTTGTTCTGCTGCTGTGTTACAGGCATGGTTACATCGTGCCAGAGCCTGGTGGAAACTGGGTCAGCTGACAATCCCAGTGCGGAGAACATGATAAAGCAGGGTGTCTGGACGGAGCATGACACCGCGCTTAGTGCCTCAGGCAAATACACTGAGGAGGAACTTGAGGAGATGCCCGCCGTCGGCATGATGGTTGAGGGCGACAAAGCCTACTTCT
>CADCBZ010000149.1 GCA_902799765.1 uncultured Prevotellaceae bacterium | reverse complement strand
CGTTAATAGCCTGTATCACAGAGACTGGACGATTAGGGAGCCGGTAGAGATAACCATTGAGCCGGACAGAATATCGATTCTGAATTTCTCTGGGCCTAATCACACTATTCCGATGGAGGCCATTCGGGAGGGTAAGTCTCTCCGTTCACGCAGGTATCGCAACCGCAGATTAGGTGAATTCCTGAAAGAACTGGATCTGACAGAAGGAAGGGCAACAGGAATCCCAACGGTGCAGGAGGAACTTGAAGCCAACGGCTCGCCCAGAGCGACTATCGAGACTGACGAGGAAAGAACGTACTTCCTGATAGACATTCCTTGCCATCCTTATTTCGCCAAGAAAGAGATTGAAATTGACACCAGTGGCGTAAAAGAAGATGCCGAAAGTGGCGTAAAAGGTGGCGTAAAAGGTGGCGTAAAAGAACTGTCTGATATTCAGGAGATTATTGTAAAAGAAATGCTATTCGACCCGTCTGTTACGACCAGTGAAATGGCGCAAAAGACTGGCATAAAGTTCAGAACTCTCCAGCGACATATCTCTCAGCTTCAGGCGATGGGGGTTGTTGTCCGCAAAGATGGTCGAAAAGATGGTTATTGGGAGGTCGTAAAAAACAAATAGTCTTCTGATACAATGCCAGCAATCATTACAGATTCATTCGACTACAACGATATTGTCAGGGTGCTTGACCTTGATGAAGCGTTCGTGCATCATCAGATTGATGCGCTTCAGCCGAAATATTGGCGTGCTGTGATAAAGACAAAACCCAAGGGGCTGAAGATTTTCGCGCCTGTGATGGTGAGCGGCAATAGGGGCATCAACTATATGATATACATGCTGAGTCGAGACTGGCAGATAACAAAGAAACAGCGGTTGCTCGACTACATGTATTTCGGGGTGTACCGCCAGACGGACGGCTTCCACCTTGTAGGCTTCATGTATCTTGATTCCAATCCCTTGGCAAAGCCGGAGAAGGCATTCTTTACCCCACACTTCTTGTGATGAAGGATTGGATCATGAAGAATCTGCATCTCAATTCGGATGCACAAGGCAATGAGAAATACCCCGATGGCATCTTCTGCGTTTATCCAAGTGGTGTCGCTTTAGGGAGAGAGCTGCCTGACGGTAATAGCGAGATGAAGACTTTTGTCACCTACGAAATGCTGCGAGGGGAGCAAATTGAGAAAGGTGAAAACCAAAGCAGAGCTGCCAAGGTGCAGGAAGAGGAAGGTTTCAGAAACTATAAAGAAATAGTAGATAAACTTGTAAAATATGGCATACACCTATAAATATCCAAGACCAGCTGTTACGGCTGACTGTATTGTTATTACAAAGGAGGCAGAGCCAAAGTTGCTGCTTATCCAGCGGGGGAATCCTCCTTACAAAGGTGCATGGGCATTTCCAGGTAGTTTCATGGATATGGATGAGACCACGGAACAGTGCGCTATCAGGGAATTGGAGGAAGAAACGGGGCTTCGGGTATCGAATGTACATCAGATTGGTGCGTACTCCAAGGTTAACCGTGACCTAAGAGGGAGAACCATCACTGTTGCTTATCTGGCCATCATCGATGAGCCTATTGCTGTCACTGGCCAGGATGATGCTGCCAAAACAGAATGGTGGCCATTGTCAGATTTGCCACATCTAGCATTTGACCATTATGATATTATGCAAGATGCAATCAAATTATTCCAGCAACAATAGTTATCTGCAAATATGATTCAAGAAAGAATAAAAAAACTGCTTGAGGCTATCAACAGGGGTATCTACGAGAAAGAAACGGAGCTTTCGCTACTTTTAGATTGCGGATTTGCTTTTTTACTGTCCAGGAGCAGGAATCACACCAAGTTGCATTAGGAGTGAGAACATATTAGGTAAGCCATGCTCTCGGATAATCTTTCCGCATCAGTGGTTGCGTCTGTGTGCCTGTCATTGTGTAGCGCACCAGAATCTTGTCACCCTCGGAAATGGTTTCCTCTATCTTCCATTGAATATCAGGCATGGCACCACGCATCATTGCCAGTACACCCATATAACTCTCAAAGCCCTTCATTGGCTCTGGTGAGGTAGGGGCGTAGAAGATAACATCATCACTAATGATCGGTTTGCCAATAACAGGATCTCCTGTGTTGATAAACTGAAGGAATTGCTCAATAAGTTGTCTGTTTGTATTCATATCTTGAATCGTTAAAAATGAAATAATTAAATGTTCTTGAATCTCTCGCCTACGAAACCCTGTCCAACTTCGCCTGCAATGAGGTCGAAATGCTGGAATACGGGCGGTGTCGGAGATAAATCATAGTAGTCCATCTCTGCTATTGGCAAACAGAAATATTCCATCTGGTCATAGCTCGTATAGAGACGAGACAGCACGGGATTATGGTCATATATCCATCGCTTCACGTCATCCTCCACATTGAAGTTCACCATCCCTGAACATCTAACGGATATATTATCTGCGTAGGCCAGTATCTCCACATTGGGATTCTGGCGCAACTCCCGATAGACGGCCTTCTGGGCAGAAGTGGCAAAGTAGAGTACATGCCCTTCCTGCTTCATGATCTGGAAGATGCGCAACTTAGGAAGATTGCCCTCGCTGGTAGCAAGAGCAATCTCTTTGTGGTCTTTCAGAAACTGAATTGCTTTGTCGAACATCTGGCTTACCATTTCAGTTCTTCCTGCAGAATTACACCGTCGGTCATAGGGCTGTCAGCCTCAGTGAAGGCATTGGCTTTGTACTGGATGCAAAGCATGGTCAGGTTCTCGCTGCCTGTGTTCTTCAGCGCACGCTTGCCATCAGGAGCAACGCGGATGATGGTGCCCTCGCTGACAGGGAAGATCTCACCATCCACCTGATACTGACCTTCGCCCTTCAGGATAATGTATAATTCCTCGTGAGTCTTGTGGGTGTGCAGGAAACCGCTGTCCTGACCAGGAACGAGCGTCTGGAAACTCAGTTCGCTGCGCTCGATAATCTCACTCATCTTACCTACGCTTACTGCGCTGTAATTCTTACCACTCTTAATTGTCTCAATCTGTTTCATAATTCTTATTCGTTTAAAATGTTATTTGTTCGTTTTGACGCTGACAATGATGCGATTAAGCGAGAGCAGAGCCAAACTCGTTTGAGCTCTCCTGAGCGTGAGCATCATCGCGACCAGTTCTAAACTGGGCGCAAAGGTACGGTAAGTTTTTCATTCCCACAAGAAGGCACTTTTAGGTGACATAGTTACCAAAAAGTAGGAATTGTGATGTTATCGGACTTCTGCGAAAGTGGCGTTAACTTAGATTAACTAAGTATAATACTATTACTTGGTAACTATTTGTTACCTTTGCCGTGCAAACACGGTCAATAGTTATGGCAGATATCAAAGCTGAGTATTTAGCCTGTCCTATCAGGCAAGTAGTGAGTCGTTTCGGTGACAAGTGGTCTATGCTGGTGCTCTATATGCTTCACACCAGCGAGACTGGCGTATTGCGTTTCAATGAGATCCGCCGTCTGATGACGGACTGTTCCCAGAAGATGCTCTCGCAGACATTGAAGAGTCTGGAGCAGAGCCACCTGGTACATCGTGAGGTCTATCCGGAGGTTCCTCCCCGAGTGGAGTATTCCCTGACAGAGACTGGCAAATCACTCATGCCAGCACTCACAGCACTGATAGCCTGGGGCAAGGAGCATTTCAATGAAGTGGTAACAGATTAATATTTCGGCTATCAATGACGTTACGCGAACTCATACAATCAGTGGATTCTGAGCAATACAGTGAATCGCAGTTATATCAGAAGCTATGTAAGACAAAGCCTGAATATGGTTCAAACAGACGTATTCAGGTGAAGTTGGTTGATGGTGAAATAGCCATTACCAATGTTCATGTAGGATCATTGGGTGACATTGTAGCTTGTCCAATCGATGTGGATGCCGACCTTCAAGTGACAAAGATGCAGTTGTTGGATGCAATCCTCAAAGAAATGTCCCATGATGGATTCACAGAGATTGACGCTGATGACTTCTGGGATGACATGATGGACTTAAGAAAGGCAAAGAATATTAGATAAATCAGAATTTATGGATATAAAAAACAGGCCCAATCCGAATGAGGCATTTCCGAATCCTAAGATTCCGAGCCTCTGCTTCATCAAGAACGTGGTGAAGAATCCGCGTATTATCATAGGCGACTATACCTATTATGATGATGTAGATGGAGCGAATCAATTTGAGAAGCATGTCACTCATTTCTACGACTTCATCGGTGACCGACTGATTATTGGCAAGTTCTGCGCTATTGCCAAAGGTGTAGAGTTTGTGATGAATGGAGCCAATCACAGGATGGATGGTGTGACAACTTATCCGTTTTATGTCATTGGCGGTGACTGGGGGAATGCCATTTCTCCAGTGAAAGATGAATTGCCCCTAAAGGGCGATACTGTTGTGGGCAATGATGTTTGGATTGGCCAGCATGTAACCATTATGCCAGGCGTACATATTGGCGACGGTGTAGTTGCCTCAGATATTCCACCTTATGCTGTTGCGGTAGGGAATCCCTGCCGAGTTGTCAGGTTGCGTTTTGACGACGAATTCATCACCTTTCTGCTAAAACTTAAATGGTGGGATTGGGACATAGAGAAGATTGAGGCAAATTTTGAGGCTTTGTCTAGTGGTGATTTGTCATTAATCAGAAAGATTAAAGGCTAGTTTGAATAATAATGAAACACCTAAAAAACATAAAAGACATAGAGCAAACTATAGCCGATAATCGTCTATGTCTGTTCTACATCAAGACTCCAGATTGTGGAGTCTGCAATGTCATGCTTGATAAAGTGATGAGGTTGGCAGACTTGTTCCCGTCCCTGACTTCTTTCTATACAGATATCACCGAAGAGCCTTTAATTGCAGGCCAATTCTTGGTCTATTCAGGGCCAACCGTATTGCTTCTGATGGATGGGAAGGAAGTGTATCGTGGATCCCAGTTCATAGACTTGGAGGAACTAGAATACAACATTAAACGATTGCTTAAGCTATCA
>CADCBZ010000148.1 GCA_902799765.1 uncultured Prevotellaceae bacterium | reverse complement strand
ATGGAAGCCGGAATATACGTTGGAGAAAGTTGTGGAGATGCTGAACAACTTCGAGTGGATACAGATCCAGACAGAGAATGATACCCTATTCATAAGAACAACCGCCATCCCCGCCAAGGATTGCTAAAGTACCTTTACTATTATGAAAAGAATATCATTCATACTCTTGTTGTGCGCCATTGTGTCTGTTGCAAGCGCACAGAAGATTACGCACACCTTTCAGGATGTCGCCCTTTCCGATGCCCTGAAGTACATTCAAGAACAAACCGCGAATTACAATATCACCTTTATTTACGATGAACTTTCCCGATGCCATAGTGCAGCTGGCTGGCTTTTATCCTGTACGTGTGGTCAAGAGTGGAAAACATGAGATTTATGTGGAATGTACCCACAAGACAGATCACCATCTGAAGGGCACCATTATCGACGAGCAAGGTCAGCCCGTTGCATACGCAAATATTGCATTGCTTAATCCAGTCGATTCAACTCTGCTTAGTGGTGGCGTATCTAATGAGAGTGGCTATTTCGCTATCCCTTACGAACAAGAAAAAATACTTATTCGTATCTCATACGTTGGCTACAAGACCATTTATAGGCTTTGCGATAAAGATAACGTTGGAACCATCCGAATGCATCCCGATAGTTATAAGTTGAATGGTGTGGAAGTGAAAGGTCAACGTCCGCTAGTTAGAATGAAAGACGATGCCTTTGTGACTACCGTTGAAGGAAGCTATCTTGCTAAAATGGGGACAGGCAACGATGTGCTTGGTCAGATTCCAGGTGTACTTCGTAATGGTGAAAATATTGAAGTTATAGGACGTGGTAAACCTCTTATTTATATCAATGGACGACAGATGCGCAACCCCAGTGAACTCGACCAATTGAGCAGCGATCAAATAAAAGACGTAGATGTGATTATGACACCTGGAGCCAAATATGATGCTACGGTCAAGGCTGTCATCCGCATCAAAACCATTCGTCCCGTGGGTGAGGGCTTCAGTTTCAACAGTCGCACTGTGGCGGGCGTGAACCATTACGTCTATGGCTTAGAGGAACTGAACATGAATTACCGCACTGGTGGACTTGACATCTTCGGTATGGCGGAATACGAGAACCGCCGCAGCCGTCAGACCAACGACAGCCGACAGGACACCTACTTGCAGAGCCACTATCAGCAGAACAGTCTGATGCACTACTATAACAAGAACCAGATGCTGGCTGGAAAACTTGGATTCAACTACATGCTGAACGACAAACATTCCATCGGTATGACCTACACTGTGACCTCGCGCCCCAACAGTCAGACGAGTGATTACTTCACGACCATGCTTATTGACAAACAGACCGACGACCAGATTATAGGTCGTGGCAAAGTGGACGGCGGCGACATCCAGCACATCATCAGTGGCTATTATGCTGGGCAGACTGGCAAATGGTCACTCGATGCCAACGCCGACGTGCTGTTTCAGAAGCAGAACTCCGACAGCCAGACCTTTGAGGATGCCACGCAGGGGGACGACCGTACCGTGACCACCCGCAACGACGTGAAGAACCGCCTCTATGCCGCCAAGTTCGTGGCAGGTCATCCACTCTGGAAAGGCAAACTGGAGATTGGTGCCGAGGGCAGTTACGTTCACCGTACCGACGTGTTCGGAAACCTGGAAAGAATCATCGATGCCAGCGACACAAAGATTGAAGAGAACAGCACGGCGGCCTTCGTCCAACTGATGCAGCGGCTGAACAAACTCACGCTCATAGCTGGACTGCGCTACGAATACCTTGACAGCCGTTACTATGAGGGCGGTGTGAAGATGGGCGACGAGAGCCGTACGTACAGCGACCTCTTCCCCTCGCAACCCCTACTTGAAGCCGTCGTACCGCGACAACCTCTCGCTGGCACTCAATTACAAATGGCTGACGGGAATGATTGACTATGCCCGCGTCCACGACTATATCATCACTTCCTATTCATCCTACAAAGGCGACCCGACCATAGCCCTGCTTCGTAAGGACAACGCCCCTGGCTATGACAACCTCTCCCTGATGGTCTCGGTTGCACCAGCTTTCGGCAAGTACCATCCGCAGCTGATGGTGGCCACACAGATGCAGAACCTTGAAGTGCAATACCGTGGCGAGACCAAGAAGATGAACAGCCCGATGACTATCGTTCGTTTTAACAACGCTGTCAACCTGCCTTTTGACTCATGGCTCAATGCAGATTTCTCATGGCGTTCGGCTGGCGATACCGAAAACATACACCTCGCACAGTCGTGGCAATTCGACATTAGTCTCTATAAAGCCTTCTGGAACGACCGCCTTACTGTCAAACTGGCCTGCACTGATCTTTTTGCAAGCATTCGACAGAAAGCAACCATCTATAGTGATATCCGCGAAATCTACCTTGACAAACGTCTAGACACCCGCAACCTCGAATTGACAGTACGCTACAACTTCAATCCCGCCAAGAGCAAGTATCGTGGACAAGGTGCAGGTAATGATACAAAAGGACGATTTAAATAATATAACCTGCTTTTTCGGGGCAGTTGCCGGCTTAGAACCGACGCTGCCCTTATTTCTTTTTTGCAATGTTTCCTATCGCCTAAACAAAACATCCCTCTCGCCAGTGAGGGTGAGAGGGATGGTGTATGGTGTTGGGACAATTATATTATCCATTAATAATAGAAACAAGCCATTTAATAAATTGATCTGTCACACTGGAAATTTCTCCCTTATCGTATATAGTGAGCAGCGTTATCTCAATAGAGTCGTCTTCATGCTGAAAAACATTCTTCTGCTTCCAGTTCCTTGATGAAATCGTCTGCACTCTGTAGTTTGCGACCTTCACGACGAGCCTGCTTCATCTCGTCGAATGCTCTTTCGAGCGACTCTTTTACGTATGCTTGTTGACGGAGCGTTTTTTTGTTGGAGTCATCTTTGGTCTTGAACACGGTTGTCGATACCACACCGCGAAGCAATTCAATGGCCTTGCGCACGTGCAGCGTTGTTGCGTCCTCGTTCAATGTTACTAATATCTGCGTCATAATCGTAATCTTTTTGTTCTCGGGGGCAAAGATACGAAGTTTTTTCGAATAATCAAAGAATTCGCATAAAATAACATGAAGTAACAGGCTCGCCCTTATTTCTTTTTTGCTATGTTTCCTTGCAAGTTTAAAATATTAGTTGTATCTTTGCCCCCAGAAATAATAAAAAAGATTATGGATACAGCATCTACATCAGAAAGTGTAACTCTCATGCTGCCAAATGCAGACTTGAGTTTTCTCCGCACCCTATCGAAAAAGATGGG
>CADCBZ010000147.1 GCA_902799765.1 uncultured Prevotellaceae bacterium | reverse complement strand
AACAAGTAGTTGTTCTGTAAGTTTAAGAAATGTACGTTTACTAAAGCCATAGTTATGTCGTTTGAAGTTTTGCCAATTCTATCTCCCCGTCGAACACGAATGCGGCAGGGCCTGTCATATACACATGATGGTCTTTCTCGCGCCACTCGATGGTGAGCGTACCACCATCCATCACGATCTGTGAGATGCGGCCAGACTTGCCTGTGAGGGCAGCAGCGACAGCCGTAGCACAGGCACCCGTGCCACAGGCCTGTGTGATACCTGAGCCGCGTTCCCAGACGCGGGTGCGGATGATACCATCGGCTTCGATACGTGCGAACTCGATGTTGCAGCGCTGTGGGAAGGCTGGATGTTGTTCGAGCGTACGCCCCTTTTCACCTACCTGATCCACATCGTCAGTGAAGATCACGTAATGAGGATTGCCCATCGAGACGAAGGTGCCGTAACCCGGATTGCGGGATTCGACGAACTGAGTCTCTTTCTCAAGGACGGGCTCGCCCATATCGACGGTGACGCTTTCCACGATACCATCGTTGACAAGCAGGCTGAGTGTCTTGACGCCTGAGAGGGTCAGCAAGCGGATCTCCGTCTTGTCCGTGAGTCCGCGCTCATAGAGATATTTTCCGATACACCTTGATGCGTTGCCGCACATCATGGCTTCGCTGCCGTCGGCATTGAAGATACGCATGGAGAAGTCGGCTTCAGGCACAGGCGACTTGTCGATCAGCACGAGTCCGTCGGAACCGATTCCCTTGTGGCGGATGGCGGCCTCAGAGGGATTGGGCACCTCGTGGAGCATCGTGTTGACGTAGATGTAGTCGTTGCCGGCTCCGTGCATCTTGGTGAAAGGAATCTTTGTCATATTTACTTTTTCAACAGATAATCATTTACTTTCTGGGCAGTCTGTCGTCCGCTTGCCATCGCACGTACCACCAGTGAGGCACCGTTGGCGGCATCGCCACAGACAAACACATTGTCGGGATACTGCGGATGTTCCGGCTTGAGGAATCCCATAGCGAGGAGTACGAGTTCGGCCTTGATGATCTCGGGTTTGCCTTTCTCCACCATGATGGGACGACCACCCTCGGGATTGGGCTTCCAGTCGATCTCCTGTACCTTCACACCTGTCAGTTTGCCATTCTCACCCAAGAACTCCAGGGTGTTGATGTTCCAACGACGGGTACATCCTTCCTCATGACTTGAGGTGGTCTTGAGGGTGCGAGGCCACTCTGGCCAGGGGTTCTGCGGGTCTTCCGGACCTTCTACGGGCTTGGGCATGATCTCTATCTGAGTGACACTCTTACATCCCTGACGATGAGCAGTTCCGATGCAGTCGGAGCCTGTGTCACCACCACCAATCACCAGCACGTCTTTTCCTTTGGCTGTAACGCGCTCCTCTTTACTGAATTCCATGCCTGCCAGCACACGGTTTTGCTGTGAGAGCAGTTCGAGGGCGAAGTGCACACCTTTCAGTTCGCGCCCAGGGGCTTTCAAGTCTCTGGCAGTGGGGGTACCTGTAGAGATGACCACAGCATCAAACTGCTTCGCAAATGCATCGTCCACCTCTACAGCCTCGCCGTATTTAAATGCGATGCCCTCTGCCTCCATCAGACGCAGACGACGATCGATGATGGCCTTATTGAGTTTGAAGTTAGGGATGCCGTAGCGCAGCAGACCACCAGCAGCCTCATTCTTCTCAAACACCGTCACCTGATAACCCATGTGGTTCAGGTCGTTGGCGGTGGCAAGTCCAGCAGGACCAGCGCCGATCACAGCCACCTTCTTGCCATTGCGCATAATGTCTGTGCGAGGCTGGATAAAGCCCTCCTGGAAAGCCATCTCGATGATGGCGCACTCATCCTCGCGATTGGTGGTCGGCTCGTGGTTGAAACGGTTCAGTACACAGGCCTTCTCGCAGAGTGCAGGACAGATGCGGCCTGTGAACTCAGGGAAGGGGTTGGTGCTGGTAAGCAACTGGAAAGCCAACTCAAAGTCGCCTTTGTACAGGGCGTCGTTCCATTCTGGTGCCTTATTGCCCAGCGGACAAGCCCAGTGGCAGAAGGGTACGCCGCAGTCCATGCAGCGTGAAGCCTGCGTCTGCTCCACCTCGCCAAAGTCGTGGATTCTATCGTGAATCGGACGGTAGCCCGCCTCCTGGCGGTGTATCTCTAAAAATGCTTTTGGATTTCCCATCTTAATACATTAAACATTAAAGATTAAACATTAAATGATTAATAGTCGCGCTGGATATCTGCGATCTTCTCGTGCAGGCGTGCCATCTTCTCTTCTTCGAGCACGCGTTTGTACTCGATAGGTACCACCTGGATGAAGTCCTCGATGTAACGGTGCCAGTCGTCGAGCATACGACCTGCGAGGGCAGAACCCGTGTGCAGATAGTGCTGACGGATGAGCTCCAAGAGTTCCTTACGCGATACGGAGTCCTCAACCAGCGAGAGCTCCACCATATCCATATTACAGAAGTAGTCGAAGGTGTGGTCAGGGTCATAGACGTAAGCCACGCCACCACTCATACCTGCGGCGAAGTTACGACCCGTCTTTCCTAATACCACCACACGACCGCCTGTCATATACTCGCAACAGTGATCGCCTGCGCCCTCGATGACGGCAATGGCGCCTGAGTTACGCACGCCAAAGCGTTCACCCACCTTACCGTTGATATAGAGTTCGCCAGAGGTGGCACCATAGAGGCCGGTGTTACCAGCGATGATGTTCTCCTCGGCCTTGAATTCGTCGCTGCGACGGGCTGGGGGCAGAATCGAGATGCGACCACCAGAAAGACCCTTTCCGAAGTAGTCGTTGGTCTCACCTTCCAGACGGATGTCGAGGCCCTTCACAGCGAAGGCACCAAACGACTGACCTGCAGATCCCTTGAACTTAATCTTGATCGTAGAGTCGGGCAGACCTGCCTCACCGTATTTCTGGGCAATCACACCACTGAGCATGGTACCCACAGCACGGTCTGTATTCTTGATGGCGTAGTCGAGTGTCACCTCTTCTTGGCTCTCGATGGCCTTCTGGGCAGCACGAATCATCTCCTCGTCCTTCACGCCCGTCACCTTGGTGTAGGCGCCACGATCCCAGTAGAGAGCCTTGTCAGTCTCTGGCTTGTGCAGCAGACGACTGAAATCAATAGTACGCCATTTATCTGCGGCAGCAAATTCTTCACTATTCACTTTTAACTTTTCACTTAATTCGATCAGCTCCGTATGGCCGATGATCTCCTTCAGACTCTTCACGCCGATCTCTGCGAGGTATTCGCGCACCTGTTCTGCGAGGAAGGTGAAGAAGTTCACCACGTACTCCGCACGACCCTCGAAATGCTTGCGCAACTCCGGGTTCTGCGTAGCCACACCCATCGGACAGGTGTTCGTGTTACATTTTCTCATCATCACACAGCCCAGTACGATGAGCGGCAGTGTACCAAACGAGAACTCGTCGGCACCCAGCATCGCCATGATGATCACGTCCTTGGCGGTCTTCAACTGTCCATCCGTCTGCAGGCGAACCTGGTTTCTCAAACCGTTGCGTACGAGTGTCTGCTGTGTCTCTGCCAGTCCGATCTCAGGACTGATACCTGCGAAGCGCATAGAGGAAGCAGGCGAAGCACCTGTACCACCCTCGGCACCAGAGATCACGATGAGGTCGGCCTTAGCCTTAGCCACACCAGCGGCAATGGTTCCTACGCCACTCTCGGCTACGAGCTTCACGCTGACAGCAGCTGTGGGGTTGATGTTCTTCAGATCGAAGATGAGCTGTGCCAGGTCTTCGATACTGTAGATATCGTGATGAGGTGGGGGAGAGATGAGCGAAATGCCAGGGATGGCGTTACGCGTCTTGGCGATGATCTCGTTTACCTTGAAGCCAGTATCTCTTCTGCATTCACCAGGTATTCGGCTGTGACACCAAAACGACCTGATGCAATCTGCTTGGTCTTACTGCTCAGCGAAACACCGTCCACCTCTGTGTGATAGCGGGCATTGTCCTCGCCACCCTCACCAGTGTTCGAGCGTGCACCAAGTTTGTTCATTGCCAGAGCCAGTGCCTCGTGGGCCTCGATGCTCAGGGCACCAAACGACATGGCACCTGTGACGAAATGCTTCACGATGCTCTCCACGCTCTCCACCTCGTCGATAGGAGTGGGCTTGGTGGCCTTCTTAAAGCTGAAGAAGTCGCGGATGAAGATAGGACTCTCCTTCTCATCAACCAGCTTCGCCCAGGCCTTGAACTTATCGTAGTTGCCCTGACGGGTAGCCAGTTGCAGCTTCGCGATGGTCTCTGGGTTCCAGGCGTGCTTGATACCGTCCTTGCGCCAAGAGAATTGACCGTTATTTGGCAGAACGGTTTCGTTTTTGCCCCCCTGCGGAAGCCATCCCCCCGTTTGGCGGGGGGATTCCGCATGTAATGCAATCGCATCACGGGCGATCTCCTTCAGACCTACACCACCAATGGTGCTCACCTCTGTGCCGAAGTAACGGCGCAGCAGGTCTTCACTCAGTCCGATGCTCTCGAAGATCTTCGCACCACGATAGCTGCGGATAGTCGAGATACCCATCTTCGACATGATCTTCTTCAATCCCTTATCCACTGCCTTGATGTAGTTCTTCTCAGCAGTCGCATACTCCTCCTGGATCTTACCACGCTTCACCAGATCATCGAGCACGGCGAAGGTCATGTAAGGACACAGGGCGCTGGCACCGTAGCCCAACAGCAGGGCAGCGTGCATCACCTCGCGAATCTCACCGCTCTCCACAATCAGCGCCGTCTGCACACGCTTACCCACACTGATCAGATAGTGGTGGACAGCAGAGACAGCCAACAGACTTGGGATGGCAGCGTGCGTCTCGTCGAGGTCGCGATCGCTCAGGATGATGTAGTTCACACCCTCATCCACACTCTCCTCGGCCTTCTT
>CADCBZ010000146.1 GCA_902799765.1 uncultured Prevotellaceae bacterium | reverse complement strand
TTCGAGTTGTTAGTGTACTTGATCTTTCCTTCCTTACCTGTGGTGTCGATAGGCATCGGCACACCCTGACGGTCGGTATAGTAACACTTCACGGGTGTATCATCGCCATGCGTCTGACGCTCTTTATACATCAAGCACAAGGCAGCATCCGAAAGCGTCAGGAAACGGTCGTAGTCCTGACTGAGGCGATAGACATTGCCAGGGAACGAGGCCACAAAGAGTTCAAGCTGGTTGTAGGCACGTTTCGAGATATGGATGCCCTGACGGCTGAAGATATTCTCCAGATGGTTGGTCACCTTCTGCATATCTTTCTGGGCATCCATCGCCACAATGAGGTTATAGTGGGCATAGACGAGCTGTTTTCCCTCTCGTGCTATCACCTCCTGCACCTGCTTGATGTCCTCGACGGCCATCTGGTTTGATGGATTGGGAATGCTCGCATGACGGTTCTTCTTCTTGTCGAGCAATGCCAGCTCACGCTTCTGATTGGGCAGGAAAATGACCTGATTATAGATAACCGTGTCCACATCGGGGATATGGTCTATCTCGCTCATCAGGTCAACGGGCATCACGGCATTGTTCACTGTCATATCGACGTAAGGACGCAGCACACCGGGCAGTCCGACGGAATCGACATCCAGCAGACTGTAGACTTTGCACTGGCGAGTGCCCATGTGAATGGCTTCGCTGTCCACCTTGAAGTTGGTCATCGAGAAATGGGCATCGCGGAAGTTCAGGGCAAAGAAGCGGTCGGCATACTCACGGGCCTGTTGCACGTTCAGGAACTCGGCACTCTTGATGCCGCCATCGTGCAGCTGGTCGGCCACCTTGCGGATCTTGACCAGGAAGTCGCGCCACTTGCTATTGTCATAGCTCAGCAACGCACTTTTCTTGCTTTCCTGCGTGATGACCAGATACGTGCATCCCTCAATATAGGGACGGCCATTGAAGAAGCGGAAATAGGCATTGGAGAGGAACTTGCCGCTGTCGCTGACTTGCAGGGCGCGACCGTCGAAGCTCTTCCTCACAAACACGTCCTGCTTATGTAGCGCATAGCCCTCGCCAAGTGTCTGGACTACCGCCGTCATCAGGTTCGTGAAGTCATAGTAACAGTCCGTGTCGGCACTGTACTTTTGCACAGGGTTCTCCATCTTCAGGATGGCCGAATACTCGCCCGTCTTGGTGTACAGAACCCCTACCCCATCCACATCCTCGATGCTAAAATAAATATCCTTGAAGACATTGGCCCGTTTGCCGCCTGTGCCGAAAGCCCAGACAGACACCGCCATGCCTACAAGGAACAGTATAAATCCTATAATTACTACTATTGTCATTATCTCCTTTATTTTATCTGTGTCATCTGCGAGATCTGTGTGAGATGACAAACACGCCGTTTTCCTCATTCTTGGAATGTAGTCCCTTCCGCTGTTTCAGGAAAGTCATCACTCCTCCGAATGCCAAGATTAGCGTACATAATACCAAGGCAGCGACAAAGCCGATGGCTACATAGCCGATGATAAACCCGACGATGGCACCACCTGCCGTACCTGCCGCCCAATAGATGTACCTTCCCTGAAAACCCAAGAATTCAAGGGGCCGTTGGAGCCCCTTGAAAACTGGGTAATCCTGATAATTAGAACACTGTTCCATTAATCAGAAGCGATTAGGTTCACTCTCCGCCGATACCGAAGAACAGAGGCAGAGCCTGGGCGGCTGCAATCAGGAAGATGCAAGCACCCACGAGCATCATGATGCTCTTCTTGACATCCTGCTCCTCGTTGTTCATCTTGATATAGACCGAGATAGCACCAACGACAGCGACGACACCAGCAATGGCGTAGCACAGCTTCACGGCCACGGGAACATACTTGGCAATTTCAGTGGTCACGGTTCCGAGGGCCGTAGTACCCGCTGAATAATCACCTGCTGCGTTCTGAGCGAACGTTACACTTACCATGCAGAGCATTGCCAACACCATTCCGAAACGGGGTGACTTCACTGCTTTCTCACACTGGCCGATGGCTCCATTCAGGAAGCCCTTAACGGCATTACAAATCTTAGTTTTGTTCATGTTTTTGTGTTGATTAAAAAAATATGTTTAGTTTTATGTCTAATCGAATGGTGAAAATC
>CADCBZ010000145.1 GCA_902799765.1 uncultured Prevotellaceae bacterium | reverse complement strand
TCAGCTACTTCGTCCTCTTTCTTGATAGCTACCTTACCACGATAGTAACCACAGGTGGGGCATACGGTGTGATAAACGTAATATGCGCCACAGTTAGGGCATACAGCGAGTGTGGGAGCTACTGCCTTGTCGTGCGTACGACGCTTGAGGGTACGAGTCTTTGACTGTCTTCTTTTAGGATGTGCCATAATTATTTAATCTTTTAATGTTTAATCTTTCATTTTCAATGTCTTCAGTTTGTCCCATCGGGAATCTGTGGGCTGGTCGGACTCCTCATCGCTGCTTCGGTCAGCTGACAGCTCTTCCAGAGCTTTCGTCATGGCAGGGTTGCACTTGCCAGGTGCATGCACATGCCTGATGGGTATTACCAGCGCTACAAACTCATAGATGAACCATGTCATGTCGAGTATTCCTTCGTTCTCGGGCACCACAACCAGATCATCCTCCTCTGAGTAGTCGCTTCCGAGCTTGACAATCAGGCGGTTGTCGGTTTCCACCGGCTGCTCCATATCGTCGAGACATCGGTCGCAGGTAACGATGACTGTGCCGGCAGTATGGAATTGGAACTCAAAAAAGCCGGTAGCCTTGCGTATAGACACCGACACGTGCAAAGAGCCATGCTTCACATCTGCACCGTCCAAAGCCTCGAAGTAGGTATCGTCAAGATCGAATGCCAAGGTGGTTGCCTCGTCCTTCAGTCCTCTCAAATCTACCTTCAATGACTCTAAACTACACATAATCACGCATTTGGTGTGCAAAGTTACAAACTTTTTTCCAATTAAGGCGCAGATATTTTATTTTTTTATCATTTATACACATAATCCTTCATTTTCAAAGGGTTATATTACACACAAGAGGGGGCGTTTGTGCAATAAAACGCGCCAGGGACTACAGTTCTATCCTGAAGGTTGTGCCTTTACCTACTTCAGAAGATTTGACAAAAATGCGACCTCGATGATAGTCTTCCACAATCCTGCGAGCGAGAGAAAGACCTAATCCCCAACCGCGTTGTTTCGTGGTGAAACCTGGCGTAAACACATTCCTGATATCTTTCTTACGGATGCCCTTTCCTGTATCGGCAACCTCGATAGCCACATGCCCGTCTTCTTCCACGAGTGTCAGTTCAATCTTTCCGCTACCATCCATCGCATCCACGGCATTCTTGCAGAGATTCTCAATCACCCACTCAAATAATGAAGCGTTCATCATCACCTTGACATCATGATCCGGCATGTGGCAGATCATCTCCACCTTATCCGAAGTGCGATGGCGCATATAATCCACGACATGGTTTAGCACCTCGTTCATCGATCCTTCCTTTGGCTCGGGCAACGAACCGATCTTTGAGAAACGCTCGGCAATCCGTTCCAGACGTTTCACGTCCTTGTCCATCTCCGGGATCAGTTCATCGTCGGGATGGTTCTCCTTCAGAATCTCCACCCATGCCATCAGACTGGAGATAGGGGTACCCAACTGGTGGGCCGTTTCCTTCGAAAGGCCCACCCATACCTTGTTTTGTTCAGCCTTTTTCGATGACAAGAGTGCAAAAATAGCCACCACAACGAACACCATCACGATACCGAGTTGCCAGTAAGGGTATTGGGAAAGTCGTTTCAGCAGGACAGACTCATCATAGCACACCAGCTGATCACCCACATGAATGGTATCACCGGCCTGTATCATCTTTTTGGCATAACTCACCAAACGGGTCGTGTCCTCGATATTACGGAAATCATCGATCTCTCCTTGATTGTTCAGAACGATGATGGGAATGGTTGTGTTTCCTTGAATCACATCCAACACCAGTGTCAGGTCTGTGTTGTCATCGGCATGGTTTAGCACGTGGAGTGCCTGGGCCCATACCTCCATCTTTTTATGCTCCTCTTTCGAGAGATCTTTCACCAAATAATGAGACACAAGCAGTGATGTCACGGCAATCACAATCGCCGCTAACACCAGCAAGATCTTCACCTGTCGGATTCTGTCTGTCCACTGCATACATGTATATAAACGAAAGAGCCCCGAAGATATTGTATCTTCGAGGCTCTTCTTAAAAAAGACGGCGGCTTCCTACTCTCCCGCATTGCATTGCAGTACCATCGGCGCAGGCGGGCTTAACTTCTCTGTTCGGAATGGGAAGAGGTGGGACCC
>CADCBZ010000144.1 GCA_902799765.1 uncultured Prevotellaceae bacterium | reverse complement strand
TGATTCCCGGCATCACCGAGGGCACCATCTGCTATCCCGCCGGTTATCTGAATCTGACGAAGTCAGACGTGACAGAGATTCTTAAGGAGAGCATGTAATTGGCAGATGTCGGTGGTGGTGTGATGAACGTCACCTTCGAGCCTCGCTGCCGCAATAACTGGCATATTCACCACAAGCAGGTACAAGTGCTCATCTGCGTTGCTGGGCGCGGCTGGTATCAGGAATGGGGCAAGGCTCCCGTTGAGATGACTCCCGGCACTATCATCGCCATCCCTGCCGAGGTAAAGCACTGGCACGGAGCACAGAAAGATTCGTGGCTCCAACCCCTGACCTATCATAAGGATGTAAAAGAAGATGCCTCAAACGAGTGGTGCGAGCCTGTAGATGATGCTACCTATAATGCACTGAAATGATAGTCAATTTTGTGATAAGGCAGAGTAAGGAGACCTACCTACTTCCGATTAACCTCCTTTTGTTGATTTATCCAGATGCGCAATGCTTAAAACACCCGTTTTTAGGTATTGCGCACTTGATTTGTTTGCCGTACTTTTGCATCGTGCTGTTGCAGCAAAAAGAAATAAGGTAAAATAAACGATTATGGCAAACATTTTGAAATCATTTTTCAGTCAGTGTGCACGACCCAAGGGAGCACTCGGACGTGTGATGCTGAGTTTCATGAATTATACACATGCTCCGCTGACCAGCTGGGGACTGAAACAGGTGGATGTCCATGACGGATGGACCATGCTTGATGTTGGCTGTGGCGGAGGTTTTACAATTCGCCGACTGCTGAAGCAGAGTAGGGGAGCACAAGTCTATGGCATCGACATCTCTGAAGAAAGCGTGGCGAAAGCCAGGAAGGTAAATGCCGATGTTCTCGACAAGCAGGTCTTCATCGTTCAGGGCTCAGCAGAGAACCTGCCTTACGAGGATAGCCAGTTCGACCTCGTGACTGCAGTAGAGACCGTGTATTTCTGGCCCGACCTCCCTCATTGTCTACAGCAGGTGCACCGTGTGCTGAAGCCTGGCGGTAAGTTCGCCATCTTGGTAGAGGTGGTAGATAGCGATTCCAAGTGGACCAATGTGGTGGAAGGCATGACTGCCTACACCCCTGAGCAACTCAAACAGCTGCTCGATGCCGCATTTAGGTCTTCGCATGCTTTCTTGATGCTGTTATCAGAGGTAGCATCTTCATATCGTCATCATCATGATTAATATAGCAAAAAATAATCTTCTCATATTACTTCAAATTCTTGGTGAAAAACTCTGCCAGCTTATCCCACGGAATCATGTTCTTGGGTTGACCCTGACCTGCCTTTTCCTCATAGCCGCCGTCGTAGAGATCGCAGTGAGAGGCATCGGGTATGATGAGCAGCTGCTTGTTCTCGGGATTGGGGTTGGGCTCGCCAACAAACTTATATCCCTCGGCCTTTCCGTCCACCATATAGTGATAGGCAGCCTCGCCAAAGTAGCGTGAGTGGGCGTCGGCACCGTGCATCACGAGAACAGCGGAGCGAATCTCGTTGATGTAATAGAGGAAACGGCTGTTGGCATAGGCCTGAGTACCGATGACACGCCAGCCGTCGTTGGAGTTGCCTGAACGCTTGTGATAACCGCGTGGCGTTTTGTAGTAGTCGAAGTAGTCGTGCACGAAGTTGGGGGCCTGTGGTGGCACAGTGTCCAATACACCGCCAGCCATTGCGTTGGGGTCGGCAAGACGCTGCTTTGAAAGATTCTCGCGGTTCTTGTGGCACCACTGCTCATTGTCGAAAGCATCATTATAGTCGTTACCACTGACGCGTGTCATATCATACATTGTTGAGGCTACCGTAGCCTTGATGCGAGTATCGGCAGCGGCAGCATTCAGGGCGATGCCTCCCCAACCGCAGATGCCGATGATGCCAATCTTCTCGGCATCCACATTCTCTTGTTTCGACAGGAAATCGACAGCTGCCATGAAGTCCTCTGTGTTGATGTCAGGTGAAGCTGTGCGACGCGGTTCACCGCTGCTCTCACCAGTGTAAGATGGGTCGAAAGCCAGTGCCACAAAACCACGCTCGGCCATCCGAAAGGACCGCTGACGGCGATAGCAGCCAACTTACCTTTGGCATCTTTTGGCGTATATAGATCAGCAGCCAGCGTCAGTCCATACTGTGTTTCAAATGTCACCTTCTTGTGGCTCACCTTTTCGCTCAGGGGGAACACCTTGTCCCATTCTTGTGTCAAATTCAGTGTTGTCATATTTTCTTCCGCTTTAGTTTGTTCTTTGTTTGTGCAGCCTGCGAGCATTCCGCCCAAGAGCGCTGCGGCTAATAATACCTTCTTCATAATATAATTTCATTTTTACCGTTTCTAATAAACACTCCCTTCGTCGGATGCTCCACCCGTTGGCCATTCAGTGAATAGTAAGCACCCTCTTCAGCACTTGTGCTTCGCATGCTGTTGATAGCCGTTGCGCCCGATGACAGCGAGAGCTTCACCGTGACATTCCCCTGCCCGGCTGCCCCAGACGGGTGTAACTCCATGAGTTTGATCCATAGAAGAGCACGATCTGGTTGCCGCTGTAGAGGATGACGTCGCCAGCCTGTGTTGTGGTCTGCGTGTCATTCGTTGGCAGGGAGCGTCCCAGTGCACCAACCTTCTCGAAGCCACCGTAGTCATGGGCCTCATAGGTGATGTCACCCTCCTGTAGGGCCGCCACCAGCGTCTGCGTGGCGACATTATCGACCAGCTCAACGGAGAGCGTCTTACCATCGATGGTGATATACAATTTTTGTGTCATAGTCTGTGCCGTCACTTCGCTGTCTTTCGAGCAACCTGTCAGGAGCACTACTGCCAAAAATAATAAAACATGTTTCATATTTGTTTCTGATTTCATTTAATTCTGGCTGTTGGCCTTTATCAAGTCGCCAAGTTTCACGTTGGTGTTGCGATAGCGGGCATTGCGGTTCGGCTCTTCAGGCTCTGGAGGCGTGGGGATGATAGAAATGGCTTTCTGCGGGCAGTTATGAACGCAGGCCAGACAGTTCTCGCAATCGCCTTCAGGAACACCCTTTTCGGCGAC
>CADCBZ010000143.1 GCA_902799765.1 uncultured Prevotellaceae bacterium | reverse complement strand
CGATGCTGACGGTATAGACCGAATCGGCATAATGAGGCCCCAACGGCTTCTGCCAGGTGAAGACAGGCAACAACGAGTCGATTCTGACCTGACTAGCCGTCAGATCAAAAATCGCCTGTGCCTCTGTTGTCAACCAGAAACACATCATCACCATGCAGGTTATCAGCCTTCGCATACGCTTCATCAGTTTATAAACGTATCACAAGGCCCTTTTATTGCGTTATTTGCAATTAAACTCCAGCACTTTGCGCTCCTCAAGCCAACCCTCTAAGTGGTCATCGATATGCACAGGGCCCACCCCTGATGGTGTTCCCGTATAGAGGATGTCGCCTGTTTTCAGCGTAAAAAACTGTGAGATATAGGCGATAATCTCGTCCACCTTGTAGAGCATATCCGAGGTACAGCCCTCCTGAACGGTCTTCCCGTTGATATCCAGATGGAAGTGGATGCGCTGGATATCCAAGAACTTCTCCTTCGGAACCCACTCGCCGATGGCAGCAGAGCCGTCGAAGCCCTTGCAGATGGTCCAGGGCTGGCCTGCCTCCGAAGCCTTCTTCTGCAGGTCGCGCGCCGTGAAGTCGATGCCCACAGTCACCGCATCGTAATAGCGATGGGCAAACCGCTCTGGGATATTCTTCCCCAAACGACAGATACGCACCACCACCTCCGTCTCGTAATCAATGCGCCCCAGATGGTCAGGGATAAAGAACGGCTTCCCCTGGTTCAGGATCGCTGAGTCGGCCTTCGTAAAGATCACAGGCTCATCAGGGCGCTTCAGCGTCCCGTGCAGTTCCTGATTATGTGCGGCATAATTCATGCCAATAGCAAATATCTTCATGTTGCTCTAATTTGGAGACAAAAGTACAAAAAAAATCGGCAATTCCCCATAATTCGCCCATTTTTCCTACGTGAGGGAAATATTTCTTTTACGTGTGCGCGCAAAATCTCCTACGTGTAAGCGCAAATTCTTCTACGTGTAGGCGCAAAAACTTCTAAGTTTAGGGCGGATTGCTAGATTTAATTCTAGCACTTTTTTGATTTAAATGTAGCAAGTTCTAGATTTAATTCTGGCAAAAATTGGATTTAGAGGTTGTTTTTGTAATAAGCAAATAGCGATGCTATCTTATGAATAGGAAAAAAATACGTTTGAGATTGGGTATAGGCACGAAGCCGTTGGGGTAAAGGTGAACAGCTGTTGGGGTATAGGGGCACGATTGAAAAGAGGCTTCTCTCTCCCTGCGAGCCTTAGTTATTCTCCCTGCGGGCATTAGTATTTGCCCTTGAAAGTATTAGTATTCCCCCACGGAACTCAAAAGCGGTTACGGTTACAGCTGTAACCATGTAACCGCAGAGGGTAAAGACAAGAAAACAAACAGAAAAACATATTGATAATCAATAATTTACATATAAACAGACTCATTATCTCAGAGAAAAAGGTTACATGGTTACAGCTGTAACCGTAACCATAAAATCACAAAAAAATCGGCATCGCTTGGAGGCGATGCCGATTCTTTTTATATGATGACTTGGATTAGTCAGCAACATATTCTTGTATCTATTTATGAAATCAGCTATATTATCGAGATTTAATAACATTGTAACATAAATCCTATCTTTTTTTCGGAAATAATTTGTATCTTTGTACCTTGAAATTCAGAAGAATCATGAAAATACTTGTTGTGGATGATGAGCAGGATATCTGTGAGATACTGCAATACAACCTTGAGAATGAAGGTTTTGAGGTGGTTACTGCCTATTCAGCAGAGGAGGCACTAGAACTACCCCTACAGGATTATTCGCTTATTCTGCTAGATGTTATGATGGGAGAAATGTCGGGGTTCCAGATGGCGCGCAGACTAAAGAACGATCCCGCTACGACACAGATTCCCATTATCTTCATTACGGCACTCGACAGTGAGGACAATTTGGTAAAAGGATTGAATATCGGTGCTGACGACTATATTGCCAAGCCATTGGGTATGAAAGAAGTGAAGGCTAGGGTTAAGGCTGTACTCAGACGTACTCAATTGCAGCAAACGGTTTCTACTGCTGTTGATAATAAGATTGCTTACGAAGGAATTATGGTTGATTTGAATGCCAAGACTGTAATATGCGACGGAAAGGAACTAGAATTCACCAAACTGGAATTTGAATTGTTGTCTTTCTTTCTCCAACATCCTAACAAGGTGTTTTCTCGGGAAGACTTATTGAAGTATTGTTGGCCACAGGATGTG
>CADCBZ010000142.1 GCA_902799765.1 uncultured Prevotellaceae bacterium | reverse complement strand
GGGCTTGAACCAACGACCCCCTGATTAACAGTCAGGTGCTCTAACCAACTGAGCTACTGAAGCAGGTTTTGCTGTTAAGCGGGTGCAAAAGTACGGCGATTTTTTGAAACTACCAAACTTTTCGGCAAAAAATTTATCTAAAACCTAAAATTTTCGCAAAAAAACGGGATAATTGAGCGTTTTCTTGTGGGAAACGTGTAATTTTGCAGCATCAATTAATAGAAAAAAGGTAAATGATGAGTATGAAAAGATATATCGTACCGCTGTTGATGCTCTGCTTGGTGGCTGTGACGGCCTCTGCACAGAAGAGCAAGGATCATAACTTCGAGGTAGGCAAGCATCTGGATATCTTTAACCAGGTGTATAAGAACCTTGAGCTGTTGTATGTGGATACGCTGAACCCGAAGGAGACGATCGGAACGGGTATCAATGCGATGCTCCGTAGTCTGGATCCCTACACGGAGTATTATGCGCAGGACGAGACTAAGAACCTGCGGATGATGCTCACAGGTAAGTATGCAGGTATCGGTGCACTGATCCGCAAGCATCAGAAACTCGACCGTATCGTGGTTGATGAACCATACGCTAATATGCCTGCTGCTGAGGCTGGACTGAAGAAAGGTGATGTGATTCTGAGTATCGACGACTCGATGATGACTGATAAGAGTGTGAGCTATGTCAGTGAGCATCTGCGTGGTGAGGCAGGCACAAGTTTCCTGTTGAAGGTGATGCGTCCGTCAACGGGTAAGTTGATGAGTTTTAAGATCACTCGTCGAAACATCAAGTTGCCAGAGATGCCATATTATGGTATTCAGGACGGAAACGTGGGCTATATCAATCTGAACTCCTTTCCAGAGGGTTGCTCGAAGGAGGTGCGCAGAGCGCTGATCGACCTGAAGAAACAGGGCGCTACTTCACTGGTGCTCGACCTTCGCGGGAATGGCGGCGGCTCTGAGCAGGAGGCTGTGGATATCCTGAACCTCTGGTTGCCGAAGGGTGTCACCGTGGTAGAGAACCGAGGTAAGATCAGACAGGCCTCGAAGGAGTATAAGACACGTGTGGAACCACTCGATACGGTGATGCCTCTGGTGGTGCTTGTGAATGGTGAGACGGCTTCGGCCAGTGAGATTACTAGCGGTGCCCTTCAGGATCTGGACCGTGGTATTATATTAGGTACGCGTACGTTTGGAAAGGGTTTGGTGCAGATTCCCATCGATCTGCCCTATAACACGAACATGAAGGTGACGACCTCGAAATACTATATCCCCAGTGGCCGTTGTATCCAGGCGATCAACTACAAGAAGGGTAGTGGAGGCTATCGTGAGCATATCCCTGACTCCTTGACGAAGGTGTTCTATACCCGCAATGGACGTGAGGTGCGCGATGGCGGTGGTATCAAGCCTGATGTGGAGCTGAAGGGCGATACCATTCCCAATATTGCCTTCTATCTCTCTGCCAGCGGACAGGACTCTACCGAGGTGATGTTTGACTATGTGGTCGATTATATCGCGAAGCATCCCACGATCGCTCCGCCATCGGAATTCCATCTGGAAGATGCTGACTGGCAGGCCTTTAAGGATCGTGTTATCAAGAGCGGATTTACTTATGATCCTGTGAGCAAGAAGCAGTTTGACGAGTTGGTGAAGACAGCTAAATTCGAGGGCTACTATGAGGAGGCCAAACCTGCCTTCGATGAGCTTGAGAAGAAGCTGAACCACGATGTGGCCTATGGTCTTGACCGTCATGAGCAGACGATCCGTCAGATACTGGAGTCGGAAATCGTGGCTGCATATTATTATCAGGCAGGTTCCATCGAGGCAGGACTGAGAAACGACAAGCAACTGCAGGAGGCTGTCCGCTTGCTGAAGAACCCTGAGGAGTATAGAAAGATCCTGGCTCCTCAGAAGCCTAAGGAGACATCGTCGATCATCAGAATTGGCAAGAATTTGCCCGAAAACATTACTTTTCAGTCGAAAAAGAGAGAAATATTTAATGCAATAGCATAAAAATCAGGTAATTATTTGGTAGTTCGGGAGAAAATATGTAATTTTGCACCCGTTCAGCGGAATGAGAGGCTCGAAAGAGTCTCTCATTTCACATTTAAAAGGTAATAGATGATTAATAAAGAAACTGTTCAGACATTGACGGAAGAGTGGTTGAAGGACAACGACTACTTCCTGGTTGACATCAACTTCGCAGCTGATGACAGAATTGTAATTGAGATCGACCATGCCGATGGTGTATGGATTGACGATTGTGCAGAACTGAGCCGATTCCT
>CADCBZ010000141.1 GCA_902799765.1 uncultured Prevotellaceae bacterium | reverse complement strand
CTCGGACATCACGCAGTATGTGGGCTACCAGACGCTGACGGACTCGGAGAAGAAAGCCTGTAAGTTCTATCTGCAAAGTACCTATACGGGTCTGATGATAGGACTGGATAAGATAATCATGCTACTGTCGCTTGTGGTGTTCCGCATTGGCTGGTGGGGGACAATCTTCTGTCAGCAGATCTTGTTGGGCATGCTGACTATTTTCGGGCCGCTGCAATGGGCCTTTTCGTTATTGCCGAAATGGGAGGGAGCCTGGGCGAAGTGGATTACGAGGTATCTCACTGTGCATTTCTACGGTGCAATGCTCTATTTCGTGGGATTCTATGTGCTGTTGTTATTCGACATTGTGCTGAGCATACAGTATGAGAACCTGCAGGCGATACTCGACGGAGGATTCTCAGGGTATTTGCAGAACTCTTTCATGACGGCGGGTTATCTGTTGGTAGCTTCGTTGGTGGCCTTGAAGTGCCTGAACCTCGTGCCGGACTTGGCAGCGTGGATGATACCAGAGGGCGACACGGCTTTCTCGACAAGAAACTTCGGCGAGGGCGTGGCCAGTCAAGCAAAGACAAGTGCAATGTCAGTAATGCGATAAAAGTAAGTTAAAGATATGGTAATAAAGAATCTGGAGAATAAGATTAAGTTGGTGATGATAGTGAGTTGCCTGTTCATGGTGGGCTGCATCATCATCTCGCTGGGGTCCATCTTTACCGCCAAAGGCATGGTGGACGATGCCCACAAAAAAGTGTATGTGTTGGACGGCAATGTGCCTATCCTGGTGCAGCGCACAACGATGGATGAGACGCTCGACGTGGAAGCCAAGAGTCATGTGGAACTGTTCCACCACCTCTTCTTCACCCTCGCGCCTGATGACAAGTACATCAACTATACGATGGAGAAGGCCATGTATCTGGTCGATGAGACAGGACTGGCTCAGTATAATGCCCTGAAGGAAAAAGGCTTTTATAACAACATCATGGGTACGAGTGCTGTATTCTCAATCTTCTGCGACAGTATCAAGTTCGACAAGCAGCAGATCGAGCGACGTACAAACATCCTGATGAGAAAGCTCGTAACAGCTGGAGAACTGAAACGTGTGCCGAGAACTGAGAATAATCCTCACGGACTGTTGATAACAAACTGGCGAACCCTCCTGAATCAAGATCTGGAGCAGAAACAAAAAACCATTTATTAAGCTATGGGTTGGAAGAGATTGATAGTAGGAGAGCCGATGCCGGACAAGAACGATCCGAAGTATAAGGAGCGTTATGAGCGCGAGGTGGAAGCAGGCAAAAGGTTTGCCGACAAGTGCGGCATCAGCTGGGGAGCTAAACGGCTGCAGGAGGTCGGTCAGGAACATAAGATGGCATTTCTGGCTATCGTGTTCGGATTCGTGATGGTGTGCTTTATGATGAATGTGTTCTATCTGATGGATGTCATGCAACATCAGGGGCAGATAAAGGCGACAGCCATCGAGCGTGTTGACAGTGCGATGCAGTCGAAAGGTCACCACATAGTAGTAAACAAAGTAAAGTGAAGATATGAAGAAGATTAATTTCAAACAACCGAAGTACGTCATTCCGACATTGGTTTATATCGGGTCGCTGGTGATACCCTATCTATTCATGGAGGTATTCGATGTAGAGATAGAGGATAAGAAAGACGCCAACCTGCAGACGACCGAGTATCTTAATGCTCAGTTGCCATCAGCCAACGTATCTAAGGATATTGGCAGTAAGCGAAAGAACATGCGCGATGCGTTTGGTGAGATTACTGACCGCAGTGCCGTGCAGGACTTTACGGAGAATCAGGACACCGTGAATAAGAAAGAAGATTTTGAGTCGAAGTATTCTGAGGAGGAGTTGCGTCTGTTGGATGCACAGGCCCAGGAGCAGGCAAGAATCAAGAACCTTCAGGACTTAAATAACCGTATTGCACAGTCAGCCAAGAAGGGTGAGAGCATGAGTAGCGATGATTATGTGGTGCCAATGACAGACGAAGAGCGTGCCAAGGCATTGGCGATGCGTCGTCAGGGCATGATGGCAGAACTCGACCGTGACTTAAATAATATCCGTGCGCAAGGTGCAGCAGCTATAGGTGCTGTGGCAGATGCCCAGGATAGTATTATTTCCAAGGGTGCGAAAGCGGCAAGGGATGTAGCAGATGAAGCACCCAATGCCGTGCGTGAACTCGATGATGATGCCCAGAACAATATCGTGACGAAGGTATCGAAGGATGAATCGGAGTATTTCAATACACTGAGCGAGAATGCGCCCAACTCGAACCTAATAAGGGCTATCATCGATGAAGAGGTAAAAGCCGTAGAGGGTAGTCGTGTACGTCTACGCCTATTGGATGCCATCGACATCAATGGCACACAGTTGCCCAAAGGCAGTTATCTGTATGCTACGATGAGCGGATTCGGTCAGCAGCGTGTAAAGGGTAAGGTACAGAGTGTGCTTGTAGGTGATGAGATCCTGAAGATAGGACTGTCTATTTACGATGTAACGGATGGTCAGGAAGGTCTTTATGTTCCTGCCAGTCAGTTCCGTGAAACAGCGAAGGATATTGGTAGTACAGCTATGCAGGGTAATATGAACCTGAACCAGACCAGTGGCGGTACTTCTGTCAGTCAGTGGGCAGGTCAGGCTTTGCAGAATGCCTATCAGAAGACCTCTAATGCCATTAGCAAGGCCATTAAGAAGAACCGTGTCCGCCTGAAGTATGGAACACAAGTGTTCTTGGTCAATTCCAAACAACAACGCAAGCGTTAGTTGTTGTGGAAATGTTAAAGATGTTTAAGAAATAAAAAATTTTGACAATATTCATCATGAAAAGAATTTCGAGAACCAAATTGGGCGCGTTTTTTCTCTGCGCCGCGTCTGCTTTGAGTGCTTCAGCCCAGCAGACTTACAACGAGATGGAGCAGTTGACGGTGAATGAGAACGTCACCACAGTGATAACGGCATCAGAACCCATCCGACTGGTGGACATCAGTACCGACAAGGTGGTGGGTGACAAACCCATTGAGAATGTCATCCGAGTGAAGCCGAAGGAAGGTGGCCATGAGGATGGAGCCGTGCTGGCTATTGTGACAGTGGTGACAGAACGTTACCGTTCTCAGTATGCACTGATTTATACTACCAGACTGGAGGAAGCCGTTTCAGACAAGGAGGTACAGATGGATGAGCGTAATGCTTTCCATAACCCTGCCGTGAGTATGAGTACACAGGATATGGTACGCTATGCCCGTCGTATCTGGAATAGTCCGGCGAAGTATCACAGTACCAGGACCAATAAGCACCATGCAACGATGCGACTGAACAATGTCTATGCAGTGGGGGA
>CADCBZ010000140.1 GCA_902799765.1 uncultured Prevotellaceae bacterium | reverse complement strand
CGCAACCTGTTCTGAGCGGCAATCTGCTGGCTGCAGCCCAGCATCTCGGCAATCGACTCAGCGGAATACTGGACCATATCCCTTGCGAATCCCTCTGCCTCATTCTGAAAACGAGGTGTTGACAAGCTGATGTCAGGAATCGACTTCACCCTGTCGTTCATGATTTTGGCTGATGCGAGAATAATCTGCATTTTCTCAATTCATCTTCGTCATGTGATAACCCATTCGCTTCAACTGCATTGCAGTTCCAAAAAGGTATAACTGGTGCAGGCAGGCAACGTAGCCATTGAAGGCCTCCTTAGTGCCTGGTTCGAGTCGCTGGTGCATCAAGGCATTATAGACCCGCGATGCACACTCGCCAGTCACCTTTTCCAGAACGGTATAGTCCACGCCCTGCAGCAACAGCACTTCCTCGCGGATGTATTCGTCCATCGCATCATAGCCCCGCTTGTCGCGCATATAGGCGTAAAGGTCTTCAATCTTTGAGTATATCTCCCATTCCGTGTCCCACATCTTCGCTACAGCCATGCCGATATACATCATCCAGCCGAGTGAGGCCGAAGGGAAGTCCTGAAACTCGCGGATGCCGTCAGGGATATAAGCCTTGGCTATCTCTTCCCACTTATCTTCCACGTCAGGACACTCCGGCATCCGTTCATCCACTTCTTTCATGCTCAGCAGGAACTGATGCAGGTCTTTGCGTAATTGCTCTTCAAAGCTCTCCATTTCACAAATACTATTAAAATCTCTGGCAAAGGTACGTAAAAATGGGCTTTTTTTCGTACTTTTGCAGCAATTATTAGGATAGTTTATGAAAGTAAAGATTCAAACCATGCTGGGACAATTTCTTGAAGTTGGCGAAGGAGGGTTATTATGATGGTACGCTGTTCCATCGGGTTATCAAGAACTTTATGATTCAGGGGGGTGACCCCGATTCCAAGGGTGCACCTGCTGGGAAGATGCTGGGCGTCGGTGGTCCTGACTACACACTTGAAGCCGAGATTAAGGACGGACTTTTCCATAAGCGTGGCGCATTGGCTGCTGCACGCCAGGGTGACGAGGTGAATCCTGAGCGCCGTAGTAGCGGTTCGCAGTTCTACATAGTCTGGGGAGATGTGTACAGCGAAGGCCAGCTTGGCCAGTTCTCCAAACAACTGAGGATGCAGAAGGTGCAGGATGCCTTCAATAAGCTTGCTGCCGAACATCGTGCTGAGATTATGCAGATGCGCCGTGACAGGAATCGTGAAGGTCTTCAGGAACTACAAGACAAACTGGCTGCAGAAGCAGAAAGCAAGGTTGGTAAGTCTGGTCTGACCGATGAACAACTGAAGATTTACTCAACTGTCGGCGGTACTCCCCATCTTGACGGTCAATACACCGTATTTGGCGAGGTTGAGGAAGGCCTTGATGTGGTTGAAATGATTCAAGGCACAGCAACTGGACGTGCCGACAGACCCGTCGATGATATTGAAATGAAAATGATAGTCATAGAATAGACATCATGGAATACAGAAAGATAGGCGATAACTACTATATCCGCATGGATCGAGGTGATGAAATTATCTGTAACCTCCTCGAAATCTGCGAAAAGGAATCCATACCGTCAGCCGTTTTCTCTGGAATCGGAGGCTGTCAGAGTGCAGAACTGCAGGTGTTCATTCCCGAAACTGGCAGCTTTGAGACTGAACAGTTAGAGGGGATGCTGGAGCTGGTATCGCTCAACGGAAATGTCGTAAGAGACGATGACGGCAAACTCTTCCATCATACTCATGCTTTGTTCTCATTCAAGAAAGACGGCCAGCATGGAATGGCAGGTGGGCATCTGAAAACCACAATCGTTCTATATACTGCTGAGATTGAACTGCGTCCTACTGTTGGTGGTGCTATCGGAAGGAAGTTTGACCCTGAGACTGGTACTGGATTCTGGAACTTTAAAGATTAAAAGCTATGGTACAGCGCTCGGCTTTGCCGCTTTCCAAAGGAAAGAACTATAAGGTCGTTACACTTTGTGGAAGCACCCGTTTCAAGGAGCAATACATGGAAGTTCAGAAACGATTAACGCTGGAGGGCTACATTGTCATCAGCGTAGGACTGTTCGGGCATTCCGGCGACGAAGAGGTTTGGAAACCAGGCACGAAGGAAATGCTTGATGACATGCACCTTCGCAAGATCGACATGGCAGACGAAATCTTTGTCATCAATGTCGGCGGCTACATTGGCGAGAGTACCAAGAGGGAAATCGCCTACGCTGAGAAGACAGGCAAGAAAGTGAATTATCTAGAGAACGATTAGAAATGAAAAGACTCGCTTTATTCTGTATGTTTTTCCTGCCTTTGTTTGCATGGGCGCAAAAGCAGTATTTCCTGCCAACGGCTACCCCCTCTGACGAGGAAAAGGACAAGCCAATGATTGAGGTCTATCTGCCCCAGCAGCCAAATGGATGTGCCGTTGTGCTCTGTCCTGGCGGTGCCATGAGATGGCTGTCGTGGGAGAGCGACGTGGTGAAGATGGCATCGTTCCTAAATGAACACGGCATTGCCGCCATCGGACTGCGCTATCATCTGAACAAGGAGCAGATGCCGCAGGGTATGAAGATGCCACCGATGGTGGATGTGACACATCCTGAAGCATTTCCGCAGGCCGACGCCAATCCGATGCACACGGCCAGTGGCGACTCTATCATCCAACTCGCAGCACAGGATGCCAAGGCTGCCATCCGTATGGTGAGAGAACATGCTGACGAATGGCACATCAACAAAGACAAGATAGGATTCCTCGGTTTCTCAGCTGGAGGCGGTGTGGCTATCGCTGCCACGATGTCTGCCGACAGCACGGAGCGTCCCGACTTCCTCTGCACCAACTTCGGCCCCTCGCTGATGCCAGTTACCATTCTACAGGATGCCCCTCCCCTGCTCATCATGACGCGTGCCGACCATCCCAATGTAGCAGCAGGCCTCGTGGCCCTCTTCATGGAGTGGAAGAAGGCAGGAGCCAATGCCGAACTTCACATGTACGGGGACGGCAAAGGCCCCTACGAGCTGATGCCGCAGACGGGTGAGACAACGACTGAGACATGGAGCACTCAGATGATTCACTGGCTGAAGGCCAAGGGATTCGTCAATAGGAAACAATGAAAGATAGGATTCTGAGCCTGTTGGGGACTATCAACAAGGGCATCTACGAGAAGGAAACGGAGCTTTCGCTCTCGCTGATGGCGGCGCTGGCTGGGGAGAGCGTGATATTGCTCGGCCCGCCGGGTGTGGCCAAGTCGATGGTGGCACGTAGGCTGAAACTGGCGTTCAAGGATGCGCGGTCGTTCGAGTATCTGATGTCGCGCTTCAGCACGCCCGACGAGATATTCGGCCCCGTGAGCATCAGCAAACTGAAGGACGCGGACAAATACGAGCGCAACACGGAGGGCTATCTGCCGACGGCTGACGTGGTGTTCCTCGACGAGATATGGAAGGCCGGGCCAGCCATACAGAACACGCTGCTGACAGTCATCAACGAGAAGCTGTTCCGCAATGGCGACACTGAGGTTCATCTGCCCCTAAAACTGTTGTTGGCGGCCAGCAATGAGCTACCTACACAGGGCGAGGGCTTGGAGGCGCTATGGGACCGCTTCATCATCCGCATTGAGTGCGGCAATATCAAGGACGTGAAGAGCTTTAATGCCATGCTGCTCGACAATACTGCCGACGGAGACATTGAGGTAGCTGACGGGCTACAGATTTCGGACGAGGAATACTGCCAGTGGAACAAGGCTATTGACACGGTGGCAGTCTCGGAGGAAGTGCTGCGCATCATCAACGTCATTCGCAAGTCGCTGGGCAGCGTCACTATCGCCCAGACCGACGAGCGGCACAACGTCTATGTGAGTGACCGACGGTGGAAGAAGATTGTCCGTCTGCTGCGCACGTCGGCCTTCGTCCACGACCGAAAGGAGGTGACGGCTGATGACCTGCTACCCGTCTATAACTGTTTGTGGCAGGAGCCGGAGGAGTGCGAGGGTATCAGGGCCATGGTCATCCGTGCCTTGTATAACGACCTGACGATGGAGTTCGCCAGTCTGCGGAAGAACTTGGAGAACGACATCCGCGTGAGCCGTCAGCACCGCGCCACGAACCGCGCCCGCCAGAACATGCAGCTCTTCGACACGAACAAGAAGATATACGACAACTATTACTACCACCTGCTCGACCACGACACGGGTAATACCTACGTCTTGGTGGCCGAC
>CADCBZ010000139.1 GCA_902799765.1 uncultured Prevotellaceae bacterium | reverse complement strand
GTGTAGTCGCCCATCAGGATGATGAACATCAGCGACACCACCAACCCCGCTATATTAATTAAGGTATATAGCTTGTTGCGCGACAGGAATCTGAAATAACTCTTCATATCATTTTCTATTTTCAATCATTATTCGTTTTTAATGCTGTTGACGGGGTTCTCGTTGGCATTCTTCCAACTTTGGTATGTCACCGTCAGCATCGTGATAAGGGCGATAAGCAGGAAGGACACCAAGAATAACAGGGGCGATATGGCGGTGCGGACGGCAAAGTCTTCGAGCCAATGCACGCCCACCATGTAACCGATGGGAGCCGCCACCACGAAGCAACCCAGCAGGATATACAGGTAGCGCTTGTTGAACATGGTCAGTATCTCTCGTGTCGAACTGCCGAACACCTTGCGGATACCAATCTCCTTGCGACGATATTCGCTCTCGAACATCGTCATGCCAAACACACCAATGATGCTTATCAAGATGGCGAGCAGAGAGAAAAGCAGAATTTGTTTGGTGAAGCGGCCTTCCTGCTTGTAAGCCTTTTCCAGCTCCACGTCCATATAGCGCAGGCCGCTGATGTCAAGAGGCTGGCCTTTCTCATACTTATTCACAACTTCCATCACTTTTTGTTTGGCTTCGCGCTTGTCCATACCTTTTGCCACTCGTACCATCAATACATTGCGCCAGGAGCCATTACTCCAATAACGGCCATTCGGACTGGGTACAAAGAAAGCAATGGGTTGCTGGCTGTCATCCACTCGTAGGGTGGCATACTTGATGTCTTTGCAGAAACCAACGACAGGATAATCGCCATCGGTGATGGGCTGGTCGGTAGCGAGCCAGGGATATTGTTTCTTTGCCGACTCGTTGAAGATGTACATATCGCCATCGCCTTTTTTGAAGTTACGACCTTCAACGATGTCAATGCCCATCACATCGAGGAACCGCCAGTCCACAAAGATGCAAGTAAAGTTCATGTGCTTGTCGCCTTCGCCTCTGCCCCACGTCATATAACTGTCACCAGTGCCTAAGACGGTCATAGCCAGACTTGCACCGTCTATCCCAGGAATCTTACGCAGCTCTGCATCGATGGCGTCAGCCTTGTTGCGGGTATCAGGTGCAGTTTGCACTACCATCACTTCATCCTTATCGAAGCCGTAGTCAGTATGATAGATGAGATAACTCTGCAAGTACATGATGCCCACGCCAATCACCAGCATGAAGGATATGATGAATTGCAAACAAATCAGGATGGTGCGCAGCATACGACCTTTGGGCGACAGACCAAACGAGCCTTTCAGCACCAAGGCTGGCGGGAAGGAAGTGACATAATATGACGGATAGGAACCTGCCAGCAGACCCACTACGATGCTGAGCAACAAGGTGGCGCCAATGAGCCAGAGGTGATCTTTCAATAGGATGCTGCCCTGCACCAGTTCCTGCAAGCCCAAGTCGTGAGCCAGATACACGAATGCCATAGCCACCACGAAGGCAATCAGGCTAATCAAGACTGCTTCTGCCAACAGACTGCTCCTCAGTTTTGTCGTCGTAGCACCCAGCACCTTCTGGGTATTGATGCTGCGAATGCGCATAGGTGTCTCGGCCAAAGTGAAATTCATGAAGTTGACTGCTGCTATCACTATTATCAGCAGAGAGAAGCAGATGAGCAGATAGATAGAACTGCGACTCGGAGCGGCTTTGTCAAGGACTTTGGAGAAATGAGCGTCAGCAACGCTGGTAAGCACCACTTGCAGGGCTTCTTCCTCCTCCTTGGTAGTCAGGTTGAACTTTTCCTTGAAGAGCTCGATGGCTGTCTGACGCAAGATATTCTGCACCATTGACAGGTTCGCGGCATCATCCACCCGGATGTAAGCGTCGTAGTTCCAGTTGTTGTAATTGTCTTCATTGGAATTGCTGCCAATAAAGCAAACTCCATGCAGGAGGTTGTTAGTAGGATAGTCCTCTATCACAGCACATACATTGTAGATAGTCTTGTCATCCCATTTGTACTTCATCGTCTTGCCTGCCGCATCAGTAGTACCGAAAATGCGTATCGCTTCAGAGCGTGGCAATACGATATTGCCATTTTGATTCAAACCTTTCACATCGCCATCAATGACTGTAGGCTTGAATACACTGAGGAAGTCACGCTCACCATATATAAGATTCAGTGAATACTCCTGATTATCTACCACAAACTGGTCGAAGTTTGTCCACCCGTTTCCGATGCTATAGCCTGTGACGTGAGGCGAAGCTGCCGCCAGTTGCTCTACCACAGGACGAGGCAGATGAGTGCCATAGTCCTCCGCACCAGGTCCTAATTTCATCGTCATGCGGAACAGGTTCTCGTGCTCAGTAAAGCTTTTGTTGTAGCCCAGGTCATAGTTCACCTGCGTCATGATGACGAAGAAGGAGGCGAAGGCCAG
>CADCBZ010000138.1:3345-6316 GCA_902799765.1 uncultured Prevotellaceae bacterium | reverse complement strand
GGCTCCAGCACTTCACCCTCCGTCTTAGGCAGGATGATGCGGCGGTCTTTGTAGTTCATCTCCAGCTGCGGCTCCAGCTTCATTGATTGTATGGTCGCATCGTCCACACGTTTCAGCTTGCCTGCCACCTTGTCAACGAATGCTCCCATGCTCCAAGTCTTGTAACAGGGATTCCCTTGTGCATCGTAGATGAAGGTATTTCTGAATCCGAACATCGGCTTCATGCCATAGACGGAGGTTTTTACTGTCAGTTCCTCTTTGTAGTCAGGCACACGGATATGTTGCCAAGAGCTGCGCCATGTTCTGCTGCAGGAAGTAGTCCTTGACTTCCGGCTCACTGTCGATCCACATCTCTGAGCAGTCCTGCATCATCTGGAGGGCTGAATATAGTTTCAGCTTTCCCTCGCTGTCGCAGGTGCTTGTTGTTACTTTGTATTTTAAACTGTACATATTTTTTTATGCAGATAAATTGGAATTTAGTGAGTTGCCTTTAAGTATTGCAAATCACCATACCAGTAGCTGGCAGTGCAGCCGCCGTCGATCAGAAAATCTGCACCGCTGATGAAACGACCGCGAGAGGACATCAGGAACTCTGCCAAATCGCCTACCTCATCAGGCGTTCCTGCACGACGGGCTGGCATACCGGCTATCATATCAAGATAGCCCTTGGCACGAGGGCCGTGTAGCTCATCATTAGCCAATGGGGTGATGATGATGCCAGGCGAGATGCTGTTGATGGTGGCACCGCGTTTTGCCCAGCGACAGGCTTCGTAGGCCACACGGAGCACATTGCAACGCTTGGAATACTGATATGCTTTCAGTGTATCGTTTATCTCCTTGATGAACGGCAATCGCATCAGCTCTTCCACGGGCGACATTGCCAGTGCATCGTTCTGCTCCTGGGGCAGGGCTGGCAGACGATGACCGCTCTGCGACGAAATGATGATGCCAGAACCACCATCAGCCATGACCTTGCCGAACTCCTCCAAGAGTACACTTGTGCCGTATAAGTCAACACGAAGTATTTCCTCTACGGGAGCCTGGGACGGCGACACGCCTGCAGCATTCACAAGATACTTCACTTCTCCCTTGCTCGTGGCGAACGCTACCAGCGCCAAGATGTCCTCCTTGTTTCCAAGGTCACATCGGATGGTGGAACACTCGAAACCTGCGTTTTCCAGTGTCTTGGCAGCTCGATTGGCATTCTCTTCACTATAGTCGGCCAGTACCACGTGCTTGCCTGCTGACACGCGACGGATTATCGCCTGTCCGATGCTTCCTGCACCTACTAATACTGATACTTCTTTCATTTGTAAATTTCGATTTATCTGTCTTTTATCTCTATCTTTTTTATTACCTTGGCTGGAACGCCACCAACAATGGTATTCGGTTCCACATCCTTTGTCACTACTGCACCAGCAGCTACAACTGCTCCATCGCCGATGGTTACTCCAGCAAGAACGGTGGCATTGGCTCCAATCCATACGTTTTTGCCGATGTGAATTGGTGCATAACTCATGCTCTGACGCTTGGCAGGGTCAAGGTCGTGATTGATGGTGGCCAGCACGACATTGTGACCAATAAGTGCGCCTTCGTCGATGGTGATACCGCCCTGATCCTGAAATTTGCAGCCCATGTTGATGAATACTCTTTCACCAACAATGGTGTTTTTACCACAATCGGTATGGAACGGTGGAAACATCCCAACCGTTTTGGGAACCTCTCGCCCCCAAAGTTGCTCCAATAAATCGTGCAGCTGCTCTGGGGTATGGTACTTGCCGTTGATCTCAGCCGTTATCTTCAGTGCTTCCTGAGATAGCTGATGAAACATCATGTGGACATCACCACCGCCAACGACGGGCTTGCCCGATGCCATGTAATCACGAAATTCTTGTATGGTCATAGTTCTTTATTTTTCTTTTGTAAACTTGTAAATTGCTAACGTAGGAAGGATAACCAATAGCAGCAACGCAACCTCTAACAATGCGTACGACCCGAAATAGTCAACCAATGTCTGGAATTTCAGAACTCCATCTATCAGAAAGACCAGAAAGGCAAACTAGCAGATAAAGAAGATGGCTGCATATTTGATTTTTCTTTTCTTGAATTTCATTTTGCAACTTCAGCGTTAATTTGATTCTGATAAATACTTTGAGCGAATAGCCTTTGGAAGTTTCGATGCAATGAGTTGGTAGGACTCTTTAATCAGCCCCTTTACTATTGCTTCGTCCATTTCTTCGTAATAGACATTGCTCCAGTGCTTCTTGTTCCAATGATAAGCGGGTCTCACGGCTGAGAATTGCTCTCTAAGTTCGATATTCCTGTCTGGAGATAGTTTCAAGGCAATTCTTGAAACTCCTTCCTTCATATCATACCTGCCACCGCCCAACCACAGGCAGACGAAAATCTTTCCTTCCAAGCGGAAGTTAAGGATGTCTTCACCAAACGCCTGGTCTTCTGTTACTCCTGCGAGAGACAGCGTGTATTCTCTGACTTGCTCAATGTTCATAACCACTCAAAATTTACTTCTCCGGCACCAATCTCAAAGTGGTATTTGGCAATGCCTAAATCCATCTTTGTATAACCAATCATGGAGAAACCTTTCTTTGCCCTCACTTGATGGCGATTGTTTCTCATACCGATATACTCAAACGAAAATTTCTGCTGGTTTACGGCTGTTGGAGCAAGCAAAGCAGCTTCAATTCCTTTCTTGAACCATAATGGTGTGATGTCGCTGATATTACTTACTTGCTCGACGGTCTTGATTTTATGGCTGACACCTTGTGACTCACCATAACCGATGGCAATGTAACAAGCAATCTTCTCGTCTTCGCCAAGCTCATACGTTCCTGACACCTTCGAGTACGAGAGACCTACCCAGCATGTGTTCAAGCCAAGTGTCTGGGCCAACAGTACCAATTGCTCGCCATAATAGCCTACGCGCTCATCCAAGTCATCAGCTTTCTGTCCT
>CADCBZ010000138.1:0-3302 GCA_902799765.1 uncultured Prevotellaceae bacterium | reverse complement strand
GACGGGCTTCAATAGCTTCTTCTAGGGTCATTTCACAAAACATATTAAATCTGGGTGTAAAGATACGAAAAAATGAAGAATTATTGCTATCTTTGTGCCAAGATTTAACAAAAGTTGAGTCTCGTCACGACTCGGCCAATCATGCAAGCATGTTGGCGCTCGCTGCTCCGAGACTTGAGAATTATTAGGATTTGCGTGGGATGATAATGAAGAAAACAATATTTTCAGTTTTTGTCATGCTATTTTCACTTGCACTATCAGCACAAGACATACAAGGTTTTGTGACTAAACAGATGCAAACCTATCCGAAGTCGCGACTGCTCGACATCTACAAGTCATGCTTTCAGGACTATATGGGAGCAGAGCATCTGGTATCAGACAAACAGCGGGTGAAGGCATATATCATGGCGCGACAGATGGCACAAGATAATTAGTACTATTGACCAGTTGGAAATCAATCTGCCCAATTACCAGCAAGACCGTGCATTTATTGATAGCATCCTCTCTGTCGGCAAATATGCCATCAGCCATTCATCCGAATACCGCGAAGCATATCGCCCACACTATCGAATCGTAGAGAAAAGCATCTTTCAGAAAGAAATTAAACCCTTGATAGAATCAAAAAAAATACCAGTCAGATGACTATCGGCGGGATGAGCTGATACGTATCATCGAGCACTCTGTAGAGAAGTTGACATTAGCCGAGTTAGAGGCTTTATATTACGATATGACAACAAAGTCCTATATTAACGACTGACCATCTTTTGATAAGCCAACCTTTCTTGCGTCCCTTTGGTAGCAAGCGACCTTTGGTCGAGCGCGTCACCTGACTGTAGATAAATGATGCCGCAATAAGTGAAGCCTTGCTTTAGGATGTTGTGCTGCATGATTTTGTTGTCACGATGGGTGTCTATACGGATGTTTGTATCATGTGAGAAGCAGAAATCCATGATGCTACTGAAGATGCCGTGAGCATCTGGATAACTGGCAATGCGATGTACTACATGATAAGGTTGAACATCATCTATCCATTCGCCATCATAGATTTTGGCATATGTCGGTTCTGGTGATGGTAGAAAAGCAAAGTAGCCAACGACCTTGCCACCATCCTCAATGACTAAACCGCCATTTCGTTCCATATCAGCCGTAATGACTGCCTCAGATGGATAGCCATCGCTCCATTGGTGCATGTTGCCAGACTGCCGCATAATTGCTTTTGCAGCATCCATGACCTGCTTGATCTCAGCCATGTCCGTCGGCCTTGCTTCTCTGATAATCCTACTCATTTTATCGGGTCTGAACAATATTCTCTACGGCCACAGTCCTTGCAAAACTTGCCTATCCATACGTTATCGAACTGCTCAATGGCTGCGTCAAGCATTTCTGGGTCATCGGTTAAGATACCAGCCTCGAAGTTCCTTTTTCGTGGCGATTTCATTCCCATGCCCGCGCCAGTTAAGTTTGCAGAACCGACGTAGGCAATGGTAGAGTCAATGATAATGAGCTTGAAATGGACTCGCGGACATAGCACACGCTCCATACCGTCATAGAGAATCGGATGCTTCTCGTGATCCTCTCTCCATGCCGTTCCTGGTTCCTTTGCATGAATCAGCCTGACCTCAACGCCCTTTTTGAGTAAAGAGGCTATCAGGGAAAGGAATGGCTTATCATCAACGTACAGATCCTTGATGTCTGCCGTTCCTATCCACACCGTCCGTTTGGCTTTTGCTACCAATGAAAGGACTTCTTTGTAGTGGTTCTCGTCTGCTATGTACTTGATGAAACTCATATATGTTTCTTAACCTTTGCGGGATTCCCAGCCAACAAGGTACGAGGCTCAACATCTTTAGTGACCACCGAACCCGCTGCGATGACGGCACCGTCGCCAATCGTCACACCCGGCAAGACAGTAGAGTGACCACCTATCCATACGTCATTACCAATCGTTATGGGTAGTCCATAACCATCGCTAAATGTAATCTTCTCCATCAGTTTATTATTTCAGTTGCTTGCCGTCAGAGAAAGCATTACCAACAGTCTTTCCTAACTGAATGTAAGTGTGGTGTACCGGGTCGAAGGTGATAAGTTCCATTTTCTCAACGTCATTGGGAACTCCTTGAATACAGGAGCATTGACATTCGGAGCCTTTTCTACAGTCAAGCCAGCTTTTTCCATCTTATCTGGTGTGTTCCTGCCACTCACGATGCCTACATAATCAGAAGCTATCATGGTATCTTTAGTAGCGAAAGCAACCGTAAATTCAGGGTTTTCAGCAAGGTTGTCAGTTGTAGCATGAGAGCCGAGGGAGATAATGATTTCGTGCATATCCCACTGACCGCCCCAGGCAGCGTTCATAGCATTGGGCTTGCCGTCTTTGTCGTAAGTACCGATAATCAGCACGGGTTGTGGCAGTAGCCACGCTGTTGATTTGAAACTCTTCATAATTCTATTGTTTGATTCATTCTTCTCTACGATTCCTATTAGTTCATTTATGCAGTTTACAATATAATCTGCTCCAGCATCCTCAAGTTCATCCTTGGTTCCATTACCCCATGTCACGCCGCAAGTCCTTGCACCAGCATTGGCTCCCATCAGGATATCTACAGCCATATCGCCGACTACGAGTGTTTCGCCAGCATCGAAATGCATGTCGGCAAGGGTCTTCAATACAGGTTCCGGCTTGGGCTTGGCCTCTTTTACATCATCAGCACCAAGTATATAGGCGATATAGTCGGCAATGCCCATCTTGCGAGTCAACTCCGTGAGAGAGTTGTGAGAACGTGAAGAGGCAATGGTAAGTGTAAATCCTTTCTGATGTAGGATAGCCAGTGTCTCTACAACGTCAGGGAATGCCTCTGGGTGGATGGTTTTCAGATTCTCATTGAAGAATCTCCTGTATGTCTCAGCGCATCGAGGGATGAGTTCTTCTTGTATGTCGGGAAATAGCGTTCTGAAACACCCTGCCAGCGGCAGTCCTATAGTGGCTGCACATTCTTCATCACTACGGTTAGGCAAGTGCAACTCTTTTATAGTCATCTGCATGGTTGTGACGATATTCCGTCTGGTATCGCCCAACGTACCGTCAAAGTCGAATATAATCAGTCCTCTACTCATTATATCTGTTCATATCTTTGCTGCAAAGTTACACAAAAATTTGGATTATCATTTATTTTTTTGTAATTTTGCATCAAAATAACGCAAGATATTATGCCACGTAAGACTGACGGAATAGAATTTGAGATTCATCCTCGCCCAACGAAGGGTGAGGACGGCAAGCCGCTGCTCTATGTGCGCCCAGCAAA
>CADCBZ010000137.1 GCA_902799765.1 uncultured Prevotellaceae bacterium | reverse complement strand
AACTGATCTCAGAGAGAGGAGTCAACCAAATCCGTACGGGTAGGCAAATGTTAAAGAACAAGGCCTAAAAAGAGTCAACCTTATTCAGGAAAAGACATTCGAAAAATTTTTCGAGCCCGTTTCGCGTTACAGTGTTACAGTAGAAAATTATGCGGTTCCTACCTCAAAATTTAACGCTATATTTATATATATATTTATATATAAATAAATATAGAACTATTTATTGGATTTTCCACCATTGTTTTTTTGACTGTAACACTGAAACGCGAAACGCCATCGTCCAAGAACTTTTTTAGCAGAAGTGTTTGGAGGAATGGATTTATTTTGCTATCTTTGCAGCAGAAATATTAAAATAAAGATTATGGATACAGCATCTACATCAGAAAGTGTAACTCTCATGCTGCCAAATGCCGACTTGAGTTTTCTCCGTACCCTATCGAAAAAGATGGGATGGACTTTTAGACGTCACAGTTTAAGAAATCGCTTAAACTATGCGTGCGTCGTGGCCTTGATATTAAGAACTTTACAACCGTACTTGACATATTGCAAGAGAAGGGTCAACTTCCTCCAGAATATCGCCCTCATCGACTTCATGGTAATTATGAAGGATGTTGGGAATGTCATATTACATCAGATTGGTTGCTGATATGGCAACAAGATGACAAGCAATTGCGCTTGATACTGGTTGACACTGGTTCACATTCAGATTTATTCTAACTTTTGAAACCGCCAAAGTTTTGGGGACTTTTTTAGCCCAGAAGTTTGGAGGAATGGATTTATTTTGCTATATTTGCGGCATGAAAGCCGCGAGACTGCTCACGCTCGGCCATTCTTGCGCTGTAGATGACGTGACAATTACTGTTGAGGATTCCGCGAAGCATTACGTGATATACGCCGCTCATACTTTTTCTTCTTGCTTGTCTTGCCATAGTCTTATAGATAAAGTTAAAAATACGCTGCAAAGTTAGCGATTATTAAATATAAAACCAAATTTTTAAGAAGAAATTCTTGTTTTCTCTCCCATTTTTGCTACCTTTGCAGGAAAATCGCACAAAAGGGACAGTCCCCATTGTGAGAATCAATGATTAAAAGCCAAAGCGTCCTTGGTGATTGTTGTTGGGCGGCATACTTGAAAGACGGCTCGCTCCGCGAGAATTCCCCCAATTCCTGATATCTGCACTGAGAGATATCAGTGCATAAATTGTTTCTTTAGATATCAAATCTGTTTTTGATGTCTAGGGAGTGGTGTGAATTATTATACCAAGAACTAAGATTAATAACCAAAAAAACAATGAACAACAACTATAAATGTGAAAGTCTGGGGAAAGTCAAGAAATTAGCTTATATCGTAACATTGGACAATATGTTAAAGTCGTACGACAATCTGGAACAACAGGACGAAGATGCCGTCGCGAAGTCCGGCAGTAGTGTGAGCATTCTGACGGATGCGATCATCGTGAAGCTGACCAACCTGGTAAACAGCGAGCGAACACTAACCTGCAGAAACGTGTTGATCGCCAACTACGACACCATGACCAATCCGCAGTATTGGCTCGGTCATAAGCTGTTTGCCGATCTGCCGAAGGCCGATTCCGACGCTTTGCAAAAGAAAATCCGGCAGATGGTGGATCTCATGGCTGAGTTGGCGATGAAGATCTTCCAATTGGGCGAGAACCACAGCGAGGCGTTTTTCAAAAAACTCATGAAGAGCTATGAGGCGAGCCAACATACCCCCTATGAGATATGGAAGTCACGACAGCTCAGACTGACGATGAAGAAATATAAACAATACCAGGCAGAATTGACCGCCGACATTCTGAACCTCGGTATCATGGATCACGACGAAGACGCGACGGATGAGGAAAGGGCGGCTGTCAGACTAGACCTTCTCACGCAGGAGATGAGGCATGGTAAGAAACTGTCGGATAACTTCATCGACGCGGCAGCCAAGCTCAGACGCTACTCTTATTGGGAGGGCAACAAGTTCATGATCGACTACCCATTGGCCAAGCAGTACCTGTATCGCATCTTTGACAAGCTGAGCAACGATCTGCGTATCGCCTTATATTATTATAATGTGCAGATGAACCAGATTCATGAGGATATGGATAAACTGAATCAGGAGGCGCCAACTGCGAGTGCCAACATCTCTCCGGCAACAACTCAAGAAGCTAAAATACGCAATTTCTTTAATAGACAGGATGATCGCACCCAACAAGCGTGGCTCCGCGAGGCCATGATGACATTGATGGCTGCAACCGATCGTACGGGAAAAACCATTTTCTGGCAGAAACAACATTGGATGGGCGTCTATCTGGTGTTAAGAGACAGACTGGGCATGCGCTGTCCTCAAAAGGGATTTGCAGATTACGCCCAAAAGATTACTCCCCAGAATTGTCAGGAGAACCTGAAAATCAGTCAGACCACAATGACGAACTTCTCCAAAATTATTCTAGAGGATAAACCGTATTTTGAGATGAAGCACAACCCGTTTGAGGAGGTTTGTAATAGACTATGGGATATTATTATCCAACAAGATCTTACTAAGTTTTAGTATCGTCTATACGAAATAGATACTAAAAAATACTGACTCATACTCTGGCATACTATTGGTTTGCCAGAGTTTTTTGTTGTTCCTACTTTTGCACCAGAAATTTTTTAGTATTAACATTTAAACATTTAAAAGTATGAAGAAAAAGAATTTTATGGTGAAAAGTTTTGCACGGAATGTTCAGGTGAAGAACCATGACTTGCGTCGGGATTACGGATTGGACCCCTGTGCGGATCGTGAAATGACTACCTTAGAGAAAAAGGTGTCGCCTCAGCTTTATGGGATGCTGATCCAGCAGCTTCTGGGTTTCCATGCTGACATGCAGTATGAGATGGCTGTGGATCTGGTGATCTTTGCTTATCAGCACATTGCCAACTCAACAGGTTGCCCTTCCGTGGATTTCATCCTGGACGTGTGCTACACATGGATCGCCACCGATCAGGGCATCCTGAAGCCTGGGGTTAAAAGCTTCTTGTATAATCATTAATGTACGCGAACAAAAAAGTAACAATAAAATAAATAAAAGGTATGAAAGAAATGATTTTAAGAGTTGTGAAGTGCGGGCTGGTGTTGCAGGAACTGGGTGGCAAATACGAGAACTGCTATGTGGTGAATGCCTTGGGTAATCTGGCTACGATCCAGTTCAATGAGGGCGACTTGGTGATCGCCACGCTGAGATTCCAGGCCCGGGAGTACAATGGGCAAGTGTTTATGGACGTAGTTGCAACGGAACTGATTAAAAAGTAATAATGAAAAATTTCAACAATACGGAAGCGGTTAAGAAACAAGTAACGCTGGATGGACTGATGACCATTGGCATGTCAGAGAACGGACTTCACACGGCTGATTTCGAGTGCTGCGAGGATGCAGTGATGGAGTCCTTCACGGCCAGATGCAAGGTGCAACTGATGCGAGACGGCAACATGTATATCACGGAGTTGCCCAAGCGTGCGAGAAACAAACCGATCTTCAGGGTTGACAACAGCTCACTGTCGAAAGGACGCGACGGCAAGTATTACTTCGTGTTCATGCTCGATGAAGAGCTGATCAGACTA
>CADCBZ010000136.1 GCA_902799765.1 uncultured Prevotellaceae bacterium | reverse complement strand
TGTTCGAGTGGTTTTATCATCATAAAGATGACAACCGATATCTGACATTTATCTGGAAGGCGATGGCAGACTGCTCAACAGGACTGAAACGAATCCCTGCAGCGATATCCGCAGATGCTCGTATCGTACATAAGACAGGTACGGGATTCCCATCTGCTGAAGGATTGCAAGACATGAACGATGCAGGTATCATTCTCATGCTTGATGGAAGCCACGCCATTATCGCCGTTTTCACCACGAATTCATCATCTGAGGCAGTGATAGCAAATATTACCAGACAACTGTTAGACACCATAATAAAACAAGATAAAAAGATTGCGACTCGGAGCGGTGCTCCACTTCCTTATAGCCATTGGCCACATCGGCTGCCTGTTCGCTCTGGATGAGGCATTCGAAGCCTATGGCATCCGGGAAATCATACATCAGATGGTATCAGGACATGTTTGGATGCTGTATGCCCTGACCATCCTCGCTTTCTGCCTGGCAGGACTTTATGCCCTCTCTGCCACTGGTGACATCCGTCGCTTGCCCTTAACACGTATGGCAATCATCACCATTGTTGTGCTCTATAGCCTTCGTGCTCTGGCTGGAGGCATTAGCTGTATCAATGATTTCACCTGGCTACAATGTATCTCATCCCTCATTCCCGCCATTATAATATGGTGCTACTGGCCAGGAACTAAGGATTCATAACAAAACCACAAACAAATGAAAGAAAGATTCAAATTCAACACCGTGGGGCTTTTCACCCGCGACAACAAAGCGACTGTCGATTTCTACACGAAAATCTTTGGTTTTACCACCGATTGGGACGGCATTCAACCTAACGTGGAGATGATGCTGGGCGACATGCGTATCATCCTCTATCCTCGTAGCGATTTCGAACAAATGGTATCTTACAAATTTCAATATCCAATGGGGCTCAACGGCACTGTTGAATTAGCATTCGATGTTCCTTCGTATGCCGATGTTGACAAGGAATATCAGCATGCACTCCGCCATGGAGCGATATCTGTTCTTCCTCCCACCACAGAGCCTTGGGGCCAGCGCACCAGCTATGTGGCTGACCCAGACGGAAATCTGATAGAGATAGGTTCGTTTACGAAATAGTACACATATCATAGAATGCCATTCGTCACAAAATGTTGCAATTCATCCCAGAAATGGGGTGGATTGCAACTTTTTTATGCTTGTGTAGCATCAAACTGGCAAAACATTTAATAAAAGAAAAATGAAAAAGATCAGTTTGAAAATGGTAGCTATGATAGCTGCAATGATGATGTGTTTAACAGCCGATGCTATGACTGAGGATGTAGGAGGACGAGTAATTGACGCACAGGGTGAACCTCTGCCATTTGTAAGTGTGGCCCTGCTTACGGCCGACTCTACTTATATACAAGGTGCAACGAGCGATGTGGATGGTTACTTCCAGATTATGAGTACCGACGCCTGCTGCATCCTGCGATTCTCGTACATTGGATATCGCACCAAGTATGTTGACGTAAGGAGCTCAGAAATAGGAACCATCCAGATGGAGCAAGATCAGACAATGCTGAATGAGATAGTGGTGAAGGGACAGATGCCTAAGACCAAGTTGACAGGCAACTCGATGATAACCACCATTCAGGGTACAATCTTAGGTCAATCGGGTACTGCCAAGGAAATGCTGGCCAAGGTACCGGGAATGACGCAGAAGGGCGAAGACCTGGAAGTGCTGGGTAAGGGTACACCTGTCTTTTATATCAACGGAAGAAAGATGCGAGATAAGGACGAACTGAAACGACTCCGTTCGGAGGAGATTCAGAGCGTAGAGGTGATTACCAATCCTGGTGCAGAGTACGATGCCACCATTTCGGCAGTGGTACGTATCAAGACGGTTCGTCGTGAGGGGGCTGGTTTCGGTTTCGACTTAATGGCAGCCAACAATCAGGATCTGGCGTTTGGTTTCAGCGATCCCAGCACCACACTAAACCTGCGTTATCGCCACAACAACCTGGACCTGTTTGGTATGGTGAACTATTGGACGTGGGATAGTCCTAACGACCTGCATATTACGCAATCCACATTCTTAAAGGCCGATGAAGGCATCAGGAATATTCTTCAGGACAGCCACGCGCGTAACGACTGGCACGGAGAGGGCCTGAACTACAACTTGGGCTTTAACTGGCAGATTACTGACAAGCACTCGCTGGGTGCCAGAATTGAGCGCCACGACCAGTTTAATACGCATAATGACATGTGGGTGGATACTGAAAACAATCTCACAGGTCGCGACCTTTCGCATCAGGACGGTCATACACACTACCCCTATAACTGGCAGGGCAATGCCTATTATAACGGTCAGGTGGGTAAACTGAACATCGATCTGAATGTGGATTTCCTGACGGATAAGGAGAATGACGACAACCAGATAGATGTGTATTTGCCTGAAACCCAGACCATGCAACAGAACTCGCATGTATCATCGCGTCTTTGGGCTACCAAATTGGTGCTGAGCTATCCTGTATGGAAAGGACAGTTGCAGGCTGGAACGGAGATGAGTTTCGTGAAGCGACAGAGCTGTACGTCGATTACTAACTATCCTCTCCCCTCTACTGATGCGGATGTTAAGGAGAACAACGTGGCTGCTTTTGTAGCTTACAATGCCAATCTGGATAAATTTGGTATCGTAAGTGCCGGACTGCGTTACGAGCATGTGGGTTTCGACTATACGGACAACCTGGATGCCGAGAACAATATGACGCGCTATCAGGATGAATTCTTCCCCAATATCACATGGTCAAAGCAGTTTGGAGCCATCCAGACCTCGCTGAGCTACACTATGAAAACCGTGCGTCCGAAGTACAGCTCACTGAACGACCATATTTACTATCTGAACTCTTATACCCTGTCGCAGGGCGACTCGAAACTCAAGAATGCCACTATGCAGGAGGTGAGCATCAATGCCCGTTGGAAGTGGATTAACTTGTTTGCCGCCTACGAACGTCGTGACAACACCATCACACAGGTACCCATGGTCTATAACGACGAGGGTATCATGCTGATGAAGCAGGCTAACTTGTCCGATCCCGTTCGTAATCTGGCCATCTTCCTTTCGGCTAATCCCACATGGGGTGTATATAGTCCAAGCTGGACGATTGGCGGACAGAAGTTTTGGAACACAATGACCTACGACGATCCTCGTAGCGCCACAGGCAAGACGGATGTGACCTTTACTAAGCCCATCTTCTTCTTCGACATCTACAACACCTTCCGCTTTAAG
>CADCBZ010000135.1:1224-10516 GCA_902799765.1 uncultured Prevotellaceae bacterium | reverse complement strand
CCTGGTGCTGCCTTCACTCATCCTGATGATCCTCATCAGTAAGATGTTCATGAAATACATGAAGACCTCGCTGGTACAGTCGGTGTTCACTGGTTTGCGCCCTGCCGTTGTAGGCTTGTTGGCTGCTGCTACCCTATTGCTCTGCAACGAAGAGAACTTCTCCACACCAAAGGAGAACCCCTGGCAATTCTTTATCAGCTGTGGCCTGCTCATTGCAACGGCTTTCGGCACAGGCTATCTGAAGATCAATCCCATCCGCATGATCTGTTATGCAGGTATTGCGGGTTTGTTGTTACTATACTAAAATCACCTTTATGAAACTATCAACTATTCTCCTTTGTGGCACCCTGCTTTCCTCAACAGCAGTCTTGGCCGATGATTACGAAACACTCCAGATGGAGAAAGTACAGAACCCGATGTTATGGGCTGATGTGCCTGACCCCGATGTGATCCGTGTGGGCGACACCTTCTATCTGGTATCTACGACGATGCATCTGATGCCTGGTGCGCCGATCATGAAGTCGAAGGACCTGAAGAACTGGGAGACCATCGGTTATATCTTCGATAAGCTGACCGACTCGCCCAAATATGATATGAAGGAAGGTACAGTCTATGGACGCGGTCAGTGGGCCACCTCGTTGAAGTATCATAATGGTAAGTTCTATGCCCTGCTGGCCCCTAATGAGGCTGGTGCCATGGGTGACACCTATATCTTTACGGCCGACAAGGCAGAGGGTCCCTGGAAAATTCTCTCACGGATGCGCCACTTCCACGACTGTTCGTTGTTCTTCGATGACGACAATCGTGTGTATGTTGTCTATGGCACAGGTGAGATGATGGAGCTGAAGCCCGATCTCAGTGATGTCATCGAAGGCACCCATCAGCAGATTTTCCAGCGCGAGGCCGATGAGACAGGCATTCTGGAAGGCTCTCGTGTCATCAAGCACAACGGCAAATATTACCTGCTGATGATCTCGCATGTATATGAACCAGGTAAGCACCGTCGTGAAGTGTGTTATCGTGCCGACGATATCCACGGCCCATGGGAAAAGCAGGTGATCCTCGAGAGTGAGTTTGGCGGCTTCTCCTACGAAGCCCAAGGTACCATCGTCGATACGGAGGACGGCGACTGGTATGGTATCATCTTCCAGGATCGTGGCGGTGTAGGCCGCGTACTTACTTTGATGCCCTGTCGTTGGATCAACGGCTGGCCGATGCTTGGTGATGAGAACGGCAAGGTGCCTGATACGGTACGTGCGCTGAAGAATGGTGAGCCTAAGACTGCCATCGTGAAAAGCGACGACTTCGAAAACAGCAAACTCGGTCTGCACTGGCAGTGGAACCACAATCCTATCGACAACGCCTGGAGTCTGACAGAACGTCCGGGATTCCTGCGTCTGAAGACCTCACGCGTCGCACCCAACATCTACCTGGCCCCCAACTCCCTGACCCAGCGCATGATGGGACCCACCAGTAGTGCCAGTGTCTGTATCGACCTGTCACACCTGAAGGACGGCGACTGTGCCGGCTTTGCAGCCTTCAACAGCGACTCCGGTCTGCTCACCGTGAAGAAGAAGGGCAAGCGCCTGGTACTGGAGATGGCAGAACAGAAAGTAGAACTGACAGAGCGCGAGAAGGCCGTCACCGCTGTTGAGGAAAAAATCATCGAGTCAGTCGATCTGAAACAAAATAAGATCTGGCTGCGCATCGATGCCGACTTCCGTCCTTCTGCAGACAATAGATTCGGTGGCAAAGACCTTGCCACCTTCTACTATAGTCTCGATGGTGAGCAGTGGACCAAGATCGGCTCAGACTACCGGCTCAGCTTTGACTGGCGCCGTTTCTTCATGGGCTCGAAGTTCACCCTCTTCTGCTACGCCACGAAGAAAGCCGGCGGTTATGCCGACTTCGACGACTTCACTGTTAAGTGAGAATTGTCACCCCGATAAAAACCAAAACGATGCACATGCATAAAACAATTCTATTACAACTGGCTTTAGCCGTCATTTTAGCGCTGAACAGCAGCCCTCTGATGGCTCAGAACGACGATGCCGCCACACCACAGCCGCGACACCGTCAATACACAAAGGATCATCCGCTGGTATATGAGGACGTATGGGACCTGTGGCCCTACTCTTTCCTCAACGATAACGGTGAACCTGAGGGATATAATATAGACCTGATACGATTGATGATGGATCGACTCAACATTCCCTACGTCATAAAGCTGAAATCGGCAGAGGAGACCTTCAACGACCTGAAAAGCGGCAAGAGCGACCTGACCCTGGGACTTGCTGTGGGCTATCACGACGAGTATGGCCTCTACGGTAAAAACGCCGTGACACTGTTCACCCAGAGTGTGGTCACACCAAAATCGAAGCCGGTACAAATCAAGACCTTCCGCGACTTAGGCAAGCCCGGTATGCAAGTCATCGTCAACAGCAATTCAATGTGCTACCACCTGATGCTTGACTATGGCTGGGGCGACAATGCCATCCCCCGAAAAGATATCCGCGAGGTGATCCAACAGTTGAGTGCCCGCGAGGAGGGTCAGATTGTGTGGAACACCCTGACGCTGAAATGGCTCATGCACCGTTACCTCATTGACAACCTTCAGCTGACCCCCGTGAATATGCCCCACGGTGAATATAAGTTCATATCGAACGACCAGCATCTGCTCGGAGGAGCTGAAGCCGTTGCAGGACAAGTGGTTCTACCCTGAGCACTTACAGAAGGAAACGCCGGAATGGGTCTATTATGTCTCTGCCGCCGCTGCCCTGCTACTGCTGATTATGCTTGTCTATACCATCAGCTACCGTATGCAGAGTTACCGGCTGAACAAGGCCAACACCCTCCGAAACCGTCGTCTGGCACTTATCCTGCAGACCAGTCAAGTACATGTATGGACTTACGACATCCTGGCCAATGATTTCTCCTGGCGCAACGAGAACGGACAGGTGGCCTACACTTATTCGTTGGAGGAATTCTCGCAACGATACAGTCTCGAGGACTTCCTGAAGCTCAAGTCCAGCCTAAAAAAACTAGCTCATTCAAAGCCCGAAGAAAATGAGACGATCAAACTCCAGCTGAGAGCCAAGGATATGGAGAGCGGCGACACAGGACTCCGAGATTACACCATCGTGCTCTCCGTACTGTCACGCGATAAACATGGCAATCCCCTGGTCATCATCGGGACCAAGAAGGATGTGACAAACGAGCGTGACAAACAGCGTCTTGTTGAGGACCGCAACCTGCGTTACTGGACGGTCTTCAACACTTCCGTGGTTGGCATCCTGCTCTTTGACAAGGATGGACGTCTGGAGAATATCAACCAGAAGGCCTGCGAGATATTTAATCTCAACAAAGACGACATGATTGGAAAGAAATTCAGCATGAACGATCTCGTCGGTAGTGACAGCCATCGGACAGAGGTCCGTCTGATGGACGTTCATGATGACGACGGCCAGTTGCTGAACACCTTCGCCATTGTACGCGACATCAGCGAGATTGCTGACGGTATCGAACAACATGCCGTCGAGAAGAATCGACTCAATGCCGTAAAGGCTGTGCTCAACGAATATAACGTCCACATTGACTATGTGCTGCATGAGAGTGACGTCAGACTTATCACCTACTCACCGACATCACACACACTGGCGATTCTGCGCTCGGTCAATGAGGTACAGCATTCGCTGACACAGACGCGTTGCATGACCCTCGTCAACTTCGACTACAACAAAGTAGCTATGCGCCTGCTCAATGATATGGACCAGCGGATGGAAAAGGAGATGATCGCCAACATACGTACCACGCTGCGTACCAAGGGGGGTAAACCACTGAGGCTTCAGTTCTATCTGAAACCTCTCCTTGACGAACAAGGCAAGGTGGTAGAATATCTTGGACTGCTGCGTGACATCTCCGACCTACGCGACCTTGAGGAACGACTGAAGGTAGAGACAGCGAAAGTACAGGAGGTGGGTAACACAAAGAACAGCTTCGTGAGAAATATGATTCAGGAGATTCGTACCCCGATGAACACCGTACTTACTAACGTGGCACAGTTTGATCCTGTGGCACCCACGGAGAACGAGCCGGAGTTGAGCAAGGTCATTCTGGAGAATGCCGATTACCTGTTACATCTTATCAACAATATCCTCCATCCCGACAGCCCTGCAACTTTGCCGAGGTGTTTGAGTCGCAGTGTATGGAGGGCTGGTCGAAATACCAGAATGCCGACACCCGCTACATCGTGGAGAATCCCTATGAGAACCTGACGATCGATATCGACTCCCTGAACCTGGGTCATGCCATCGGACAGATTGCCGCCAATGCCGCACAGCATACCAAGAGTGGTGTGGTAAGAGCCCGCTACGAATATATCGGTCGCCGACTCATCATCTCTATTGACGATACCGGCGAGGGAATGCCGCACGACGTGCTGGAACGCATGAACGACAGGGACAACACCAATGCCTCGCAGGACACCAAGGGACTCGGACTGGCCATCACCAAGGAACTGGTGACACAGATGGACGGCACCGTGGAGATCAGTTCCGAACTGGGATCCGGTACCACCGTCTATATCATGCTGCCTTGTCATGCCTCTATTATCAAACGTAAAAAACAGATGTGACCTATGAAGAAGATCCTTGCTATATTTTTCATTTTTCATCTAGCACTTCTCACAACTGATGCACAGTCATTGTCTGAGAAATACAACGCGAAGCGACCAGTGGTAGTGGTGTGTGACTGGGACAAGCCCCCTTACGAGTTCCTCAACAACAATGGAGAGCCTGCCGGTAGTAACATCGACGTGATGCGAGCCGTCATGAAAGAGATCGACATACCCGTCAAGTTTGTAATGAAGGAGTGGAGTATCGCCTTGAGAACTTTCGAGCGTGGCAACGCTGATATCATCTTTGCCAACTCCCGACGCTACACCAAGGACCCGTACGTAGTGTCGGAAAACATCATCAACTACAACCGTGTCCGCGTAGCCACCCACGCCGACTCCACAGGCATGATCACCTTCAGGCAACTGGAGCGCGAGGGCGCCGTCTTCAAACCTGCTGACTACTCCGCCCGCTACTTCATGGACGGCGACTCTATCAATACCAGCTTCATGGAGTTCCAGACACCTAAGGTGGCACTGTTAGGCTTGCTTAACGGCGACTACAAATACTACGTGTGGGGCGAGGAACCCTTGAAGTGGAAGATCAAGGAACTCAATCTGGAGGGCATCGTGCTCAACGATGTCGGCATCCCCATCTCTGAGGTGCATGTCATCGGTCGTGACCGCCAGCTCATAGAGCAGATCGACGACCAGTATTCGCGCCTGAAGCAACGCGGTGAGATAGCCACCATCCAGGATCGCTGGTTCCACCCCGAACGCATCGAGGAGGAGATGGACCTCCACTGGCTTTACATCTCCCTCGGCATCCTGGTACTGATGGGCATCATGTGGTTCTTCATCTGGCTGGCACGCCGTCACGTCATCGCCGCTACTCGTGCCCATACCGAACTCAACGAGATGATGGTACAGGCCCTCCGCATGGGTAACTTCATCATCATGGAATACGACATCAAGCGTGATCGTGTGATCAACAGACACGGCGACCTGTTGCCACCAGACGGACTGACCCTGCAGGAGTTTACCGACCGTATCCATGCTGACCAGCAGCAGGAGTTCGTCCAGAAGATCAATGCCCTGCTCGAGGGCCGTGAGCGGCGGTTCGAACTCGACAAACGGTGGAACGCCGGCACCACAGAGTTACCCCATTGGCTCAACTTCCTGGGACATGCCATCTGCGAACTCGACAGAGACGGACGACCCGCCTATATCTTCAATGTCATCCACGACGTCACACAGGAGGTGGAGGAAGACCGTGCCGCACGCAACCTCGTACACAAATACCAGGTGCTGACCAACCTTCCCTTCGTTGCCATGTCGTTCTATGACAATAAAGGTTACCTCTATAGCATCAACGATACCATGAAAGAACTCTGCGCCATAGATAGAGACGATGAAGCACAGCACTTCTGGGAAAACGTCAGTATGTTTGACATCCCACTTCTACAGGGAATGATATCACCCAACTCAAAGGACGGTGTCTCTTTCTGTCAGCATTTCGAATACCCGGATTTCGGGCTCAACAAGTATATTGACGTCAGCATACAACCACTCTTCAATGCCGACGGCGGACTCGTCAACTACTTCTGCACCACCTTCGACGTTACCCGTGAGTGCAACCTCTATAGGGAAGGGCTCCAATTAGCCAAGGAGAACGAACAGACACAACAGGAAATCGCGCTGCAAATTGACCGTCTGCGCTATCTGCTCTCACATAGTGAACGTTATCTCATACGCAGCAACATCCACGATGAACAGATCGCTTTCTACCGTACCCTTGATCAACCGGAATACCAACACAGTTTCTCCCGCTTCCAGCGCATCCTCGGCAAGGAAGACCGTGAAGCTGTGATGAATATCCTCTACGATGACAAAACCCGCAGTCCTCAGACTGCCACGATCCATATCATCGAACCTTCAGAGGGCCAGACTGGCACGGTGTTCACCGTCACCTTCAATCCCACATTCAACGATCAAGGAGAGATCATCCGTATCACCAAGACGGAAAGTGAGTTGGCCAAGGAGACCGTTCTGGCTGAGGAGAGTCTGCGCATGAAGAGTGCCTTCATGGCTTCGATGACCCACGAGCTGCGCACCCCGCTGAATGCCATCATCGGCTTCACCAGTGTCTTGGAAGCACTCGGCGACTCACCGGAGCGCGGCGAGTATGTGCGTATCATCCACAACAGCACCGACATGCTGCAGCGCCTCATCAACGATATCATCGAGGCTTCGAGTATCAGTTACGGTGCCTTCACCATCAAACCGGAGGAGACCGACTTCGCTTTGGCCTTCGAGGATATCTGTATCACCCTGGCTCAGCGCGTACAAGACCCCAACGTGGAGTTCCAGAAAGACAGTCCTCTCGACCACTTCCACACCCACCTCGACATCGGACGCATCCAGCAGGTGCTGACCAACTTCGTCACCAATGCCGTGAAGTTCACCACCCAGGGTCATATCCGCCTCGGATGGAAGCCCAAGGACAACGGCCTCTACCTCTACTGCGAGGATACCGGCAAGGGCATCCCTGCCGACAAGCAGTCCCTGATATTCGAACAGTTCGTCAAACTCGATGAGTTTGTGCAGGGCACGGGCATGGGACTCGCCATCTGTAAGTCCATCGCCGAACGCTGCGGTGGCAAGATCGGCGTCACCAGCGAGGGCGAGGACAAAGGCTCCACCTTCTGGCTCTGGGTGCCATGTGATGAACAAAGGTCAGAGTAATCGCCCTGACCTTTGTCTTTTGATTCACATGCCCTGCCTTGCCATTGTCCACCCTCGCAGCATCGCGAAGTAATCGAGGCTTTCCGTGCCGCATTCCTGTATCGCCATCGCCAAGCCTACCGCCATCCAACGTTCGGGCTGATCTGATGGGATGCCGATGGGTTCATCGGGCGGAATACCCGTCAATCGACTCACGTTCGCGATATACGTCGAAGTCAGATTCTCCTGGGGCGGTGCCCATTTGCTGATAATCGCTCGGATCGTATAAAGCCGATACTTGTGATAATAGGTACGCGTGAGCAGATATATTCCAAACTATCAAACTGGCAAAAACTGGCGTCAGTCTGTTGGGCTCTCAGGCCCTTCCACTGATCCTTCGCCGTGCGACGGATATTCAGCGGGTTATTGTTTCTAATTCCTCTTGGTAACATAACTTTTTACTCTTTTACCTTTCTTATTAACATCGATTGGTGTACTGTTAGGGAATGCGATGCTATAGGCTGCGTCGAGGGCTTTCAGATTAATTCTCCAATAGCTGATGCCCGTTTCTACAGCCACGATAGCCCGCAACAGTTCACGATGCTTACGCGGATTGAGACTGGGCAGAGGCAACTCGTTCCAGCCTTCCTGCTCGCTCAGGTGACACACCCTCCAGATGCAATCATCGTTGGCTTCATAACCGAACCACGCCTTCATGACGTTGCGGATGCAGAAGCGCTTATACTGACCTCCGAGGAGGCGCCTCGTGCGCTCCAGCTTCCGCCAGAGCATCACGAAGCATTCTAAATGACCTTGACCAAATGACCGCGTTACAACTTCCTGTAGTTACCATCCTCCTCGAGCACCACAAGCCCCTGCTTGCGCCAGTTCTTCAGCATCTGCCGCACGGTGTTGTGGTTCACATTGGCACCCTTTACCGCTACCGAATGCTGCATCGCCTGCTCGAACGAGAACTGCTGATCCAGTCGCTCAAAGATCGAGTCATTCTTGCCACGCTTCTGACGCTCACCGTTCAGACCGCCTGCATAGTCTCGACTCGTGAAGGCGTTCTCGATACGGTCACGGAAGAAGTAAAGGGCATTTTCAATGAGCGAGTCGGCAATCACATCATAGGCCTCCAACATCGAAGGCGTCTGCGCCTTTAATAACATCTCCTTCCACAGGTTGGGCTGTTGCTTTAACTGCGTCTCGGCACCGTTCAACCCGTGCTTCTGAATCAACGTCTCGCACACCTTACAGAGCATCAGACAACAGGTCATGCGCTGCGCCGTGACACAGACACGGAAACGCTGACGGGCACGGGTGCGATCGTCATTCTTCATCGTTTCCAAACGGATGCGTTCCACCCACTCTCGACCTTTCGCCTCCAGTTTCGGCAGCACCACCTCACCATACATCAGGGGCAACAGGTGGGCGATTTGCTGGATGCGCTCACGCTGGCGGTCGGTCAGCACAGGCGGCTTGTCCTCCAGCGGTGCAAAGGTGTTGTCGGGCGTGCGGGCTACGGCGATACGACTCTGGAAACCGTCGGTGTAGTTCGAGACGACGGGCGTGCCGCACATCACCACATTCCACAGCAGGTGGTCGATATGTACGTTCACAGCATCAGCTGATCGTGCCTCGCGCTCATACTTGGTGCCGTCGTAGCTCTGACGCAGCATCACAGAAAAGTCGCTCATGGTCGATTTCCACTTCTGCGCCACCGTATCGGCCTCAGGCGTAAACGAGAAGGCGTGCTTACCCTCCGTGTTGGCCAGTCGCTCGGCGAGGTTGGCAACGGTGTTGTTCAGCGTCAGACAGCGCACGGGCAGCTTTGGTTCCTCGGGCTGTTCCTTCTTGTTCTTCGCCGCCCGCTTCTTGGCGCGCCACTCGTCCTCCTGCATTTGGTACATCTTATCGAGTGCCGCCACCTCGCTCATCCAAGTCTCCACCACG
>CADCBZ010000135.1:511-1200 GCA_902799765.1 uncultured Prevotellaceae bacterium | reverse complement strand
AGGAAGCTTTTGCAACAAGTTACACGACTCAAAGACTTCTATTTCGCACAATGGGGACAGTCCCTTCTGTGAGATTTCCAGCGCATTCAGCGTGTTGCGAAGGCGCTGCGGAAACCCGTTGAACTCTGAGGCAAGAGCACTCTTGATCTTCGCGCGCTTCTCTTCCAACGGGAACCCGTCGTAACAGGGAATCACTTGGTCGAGCCACTCGAAGTTCCTGCCGCAGATATGCCTTAGGTCGCAAGCCAACTGATAGGTCAGTGTGTCGCGGTCGCCCTGAGGATATCCGTAAACGGAATCCCGTGGTAATCCTTTGGGTAGTTTTTGGGCCGCTCGAGCTCCGCTCGCTTGCTACCGGAGGGACGCAAGAACGGACTACATGACTTTAGGACTTTTTCTTCTTTAGTCTTAGGGACAGTCCCTGATATTAAAGTCCTGTCAGTCCTGTCGTCCGTTGCTAAAACTTCAAAGATCGCATCGTCGAGGTAGAGCAACTGGTCGCCTGATGTCGTAAAGAAAACCCTTGTGATATCTTTGGCCCCTTTGTCGAACTCCACTCCCAGCAGATCGCTTGCCCACTTCAGGTTAGCCTCTTGCGAGAGATCCGGACGACGCTTGAATGCCAAGTGATAGCCACCACCACGGGCACTCTCTTCCAACATCAGCAAGCCCAATTCATCTTTCTTGCT
>CADCBZ010000135.1:0-492 GCA_902799765.1 uncultured Prevotellaceae bacterium | reverse complement strand
GCCGTCCTCATTCGGCAGACACGAATAGTTCATCTGCACCAACTCCGTTTTCAGTTGTTCCTCGCCAGCCCTGATACGCTTCATCAAGGGAATCTGTTCGCCACCGTTACGTAGGCTCAGATATTCCTCTCTGGTGTGGATGGGGCGCATGAACTTTGCGCCGCCATCCCTTTTATAAACATAATGTACACTCATTATTTAATGTTTAATGTATAATGTTTAATTTAAAAGTTCGGATAACCAAGTTTGGAATTCAAATAACGCACGCCATCAAGCGTCCACGTCATATAGATCTTCACTTTCTTCTTGCCTTTCAGCGAATAAGAGACGTGTGTACGCATGCGCACCAGATTGCGGTTGGCGAGATCATCAGAGATGTTCCAGTGGCCATCGCGACGGAACTGAATGCCCATGTCGCTAAGCACATGGTTGAAATCAAAGACCGTCATGTTAAACGTCTTCGCTACCTGCGTGGCGGTCAGCGTGTCCTCA
>CADCBZ010000134.1 GCA_902799765.1 uncultured Prevotellaceae bacterium | reverse complement strand
CGTAGTGTGGTAAAATTATGTTGGGTAAACTATTGGAATTTTGCAGCAACAGGGGCTATTCAGATGCATGCCCACATATTTTACTACACTACATAATGGTACATTATGTTGTATCTAACATAAAATCCAGTTCAGCATCAGATGTTCTTCTATCCGGTGCTTCGACGGATTCCTCTTATTAGTCTCAATGAAGTCAATCACCTCCTCATATTTAATCATCCACTTCTCAACCTGCGTCATTTCTTTCCTTTCTGCAGCTCGTTATATATTCTGGCGAATGAGCTCACTGAAAACCCCTATTTCCATTATCTTTGATATACGCTCATCTCCTGAAAGATCCTGCTTAATGATATTACTCAATAGGTTGTTCTTCTGAGTATACTCAAAAAAGAAACTGTCCATAGATAGCGATTTCACATCTGCCTCTGAAAAATAACCTATCAACTGATTAAGCAACAAGACCAAATAAAAGCGCTGACATCGTATTACATTTTCAAGACCTGGCAAAATAGCTGCTTCATGTATCAGTTTGTTGCGATAACGATAAATACGATATATTTGCCAATACAGATGCTTTTTATGATTAGTAAAAAATGTCTTTGCGGCATCTCTATTTCCTCTTAAAGCAGCTTTCATCTCCTGAAGATGATAGCGTAGCAACAGACTCGTCTGATTATTTATTAGTTCTGTAAGTTCTGCATCTGAAAGTTTCCACCAGTCCTTATCATTATCAAGCGTACCTCCTTTGTGGAGCGTCTGATTTAGATGAGTAACTCGGCGATTTGCATAGCAACACATCAGGACATTCAGAAGGTATTTCTCTAAACGAGGTATCGTGCTGTCAGCGGCTTTAGGAGATGAGAAAATAAACTCTAAGGCTACCCAATAATTCACCAACTGCTGCCCTGTATCACTTTCTGTATTTCCGATGCGAAGATGACGTAATGATGAGGTTAAACGGTCTTTAACATCTTCTGCAATATATGGGTTGAAAATTATCTGGTCTATCTTTGAGATCATATTGTTTACGACATCTTCATCATCAGCATAACTGGCATCTGTCACATTAACTTGTTGAGCCAGATAAACGTTTCCCGTCATTGTATTCAGCACAACCAATGCAGTCTTTTGAATCTCTACGTCCAATAGACTATAACCCAACATGGCACGATCTATCACACTCTCCATCTGCTCGACAGCAAGCGTTATGGCCATGGCAGAATCGTGAGCATCGACTTGTACCTTATAAAACAACCCTCCCCTGTCAGCAAGGAACCTATTGATTTTTTCATTCCTGCATTCTTGGGGTACAAAGTCTTCAGGAAGGTTTCCTAAAAAGCCATTGATTGTCATCAAACGCTTGTTACGACCACCATTCATTTTCAACACCACGTCATAGGTATTAAAAGGTACATTATGGCTATGGTTTTGCCGAAAGCGATTAAATGCATTAGTAAAGTCGTTGACATTATCGTACAGTTTGACACTTTCACGATAAAGATGCCTTAATGAAAAGCGCTCTTTCAACAACTCACAGGCCAAAGCACTAGCAAGCATATTCAAAGTGTCGGCCAATGGTTTGAACTGACCTGCAGCGATTTCTGCATCACTGGATAGAATTGTATCTATAGCCTGATAAAGCTTATCAAGGTAAGTGTCGGCATTTGCTTGTATACACTTATCAAGAAGGTAGATAGACTGATTGCCAAGTTCACCACGTATCTTCTCATTGGCTTTGCTTAAAGCAGTAAGATCGTCCATCAATAGTTCTTTGTTATAGAAGGCATAATCCAGAATGTCATCATTTTTAACCGCCTCTAAAGTCTCTTCTATGCATAGACAAACCGTATCGAACTGCTTCACATAGCCGCGCAGCCAATTATCAATAACGTTTCTAAGCTCCTTCATCAGGCTAAAAACATTATTGCATCGTACACGGTAACTGTCTATCGAATTGCGATTTAATAGTTCTTGAAATCGCTCAACAAAGAAATATTTTAAGTCTTTTTGCCTCATTTTCGCTTAAAAATAATTAAACCAGAAAAAAAACAGATGATTTATTTGCAATTTATTAGTTTCTTTACTAACTTTGCACCCAGAAAGAGTCATCTTACCCTATACAGGGAGAGCCTCACTTCTGACAGTGAACCTCGTTCCTCAGTTTTGACCAACCTCCCTACTTTTAAGGACATCATCAAAGATGTCCTTTTTTTTCTTCTCCAATCTACCATATTCCTTTTTCATATATTACATTTCTGCAAAGTTAGCAATTTCCCATCAATCATGTGGCAATCCTCACAAATAATTTTGTTTTTTTATGATTTCACACCCTTACCCCAATCACTCACTTCACAAATATCGGTATTTCTCCTTCCAAGATGCGTTTTTGCATCGGCCTTTATAACCTATCATTGGGGCCAGGCCCGGTGATAGGTTTGACAAATGATTGCAATTGGCGTTCTCACCCAATTTGCAAAAACACGACCTATTAAAACCTATCACTGGGGCCTGGCCCGGTGATAGGTTGGCTTTTCAGAAGCCCACTAAGAAGGCCATCGAGGCTTTCTGCGAGAAATATGCCGTCAGTGCTGCCTGGATGTACACCGGCGAAGGCTGTCCCTACCTTGGTCGGCGAACAGCATTCGAGCCCATCATGGAAGTGTATCAACAAGCAAAGCGCCCTCGCCCCCCTCATCCAGCCCGGCGACCTCATCGCCCTCAAGCGCCTCACCTCCTGGCGTGCGTACATCCCCGGCGACGCCGTCTGCGTCGTCATCACCCCCGAGCACAAGCTCCTGCGCAAAGTTTCCGTCACGCAAAGTGATGATCAAAGCATTGCTTTTATTCAGATGGTCGATGGGAATCCCGTGGAATCAAAGATTCCCAAGAACTTAATTTTAAATATATATAAGGTTGTGGGGGTCTATAGGCAGCAATAGGCATAAAGAAAAAGGCCGATGCTTTAGTTTGCATCGGCCTTTGAGATGAGACCTATCGCTGGGGCCTGGCCCCGGTGATAGGCAAAAATTACCATCCACATGCATCATCTATAATGGCCAGATTATTTTGAATATCAACTTTTTGCAAAACGCATTGTTCTTTTTCACTTAACAACTCATATAACAAGCGTTATAGCCATCCTTAGGTTTCCGGGTTAAACGCTCAAGCAAAGCATCAACCACTCTATGTTTGTAATTTCCTTCCATACAATAATCTACACCCCCACATTCGGGAGTTTGGCGCCATTCCGTTCGGGAGTTTGGCGTCATTCCGTTCGGGAGTTCGGCGCCATTCCGTTCGGGAGTTTGGCTGCAAAATTAACTATTCTCCCCGTATTTTATTGCATTCCTCATGTATTATTATTCTTTTTTAAGACATTCCCCCCTCTCCAGTCACATCCTCTCGCCTACGCCTTCTTCTTCAAAGTAGCTCTAAGGCCATTCAGCATTCGTGCAACAACATCTATCTGAGGTTGTATTCCCTTCAGATTATTTTCATCTATATATTTCAGATCTGCTGCAATTATCTCTACAGGTCTATTCTCTAATAGGGTATCTCTTATCAGTTTAGGTACGTCAATCTCACTAAGACTTCTTTCAACCGCCTTCCCCCTATCACCCAAACATCTTTCTCATTTTACTCAATGACTCGCGATAACTCTCATCCGCATTTGCTTCAAGATGATTAAACAAGTCATCCAACGATGTCCAGGAGCGAATGTCTCCAATATTTAAAATCAGTTTCCAAAGATTGGGATTATCTACAAACAAAGGATACATCAGCACTGCTATAGCATTATATAAATCCCTCTTATATCCTTCTTCTTTCAACGACTCTTCATATTGTTTGTACCATCCTCCTTCAACACTCCTGAAGGTAAGCATCCAACATCTCTTCCTGATACTGTCGAAGCAGAAGCAAACACTTCTCAACTCTTCGCCATGTCATTTCTCATCAAGATACGCCCTCTATCTCCATCATATCGTCAGAACCATAGATGATGACCACCCACTCCTAAAACCTATCAGTGGGGCCTGGCCCGGTGATAGGTTAATTTTACATAGACAAAGACAGCATAGATTTTGATGAACTGAACAAAAAGAGTACGACAAAGGTGATGCATATAATGACTGATTCCCATAATAGAAAAGTTAAGATACAATAAAAAACGAGATTACTCGTTATTTATTTGCGAAGTTAGACAAAAAAATGTCTATCTTTGCAAACGAAATAATAAAAATGAGATAATGGCGAGCATTGCAAGCTGGATATATGATAAGCCGCTTAGAGGCAATTACACCTTCACACACGATGAGGTGGCGCGGGCATTCCCTGACATGAGTGCCGGCAGCATTGCACGGGCGCTGACCAGAGAGGTGAGCAAGGGACGGATTATGTCGCCCCTGCGCGGCTTCTACGTCATAGTGCCGGATGAGTATGTGCTGCGCGGGGCTGTGCCGCAGTCGTTTTACTTGGACGACATGATGCTCCACCTGGGACGCAAATACTATGTGGCTCTGTTGAGTGCGGCAAGTTATCACGGAGCTTCGCATCAGGTTCCGCTGCGGTTCAGCGTGATGATAGAACCTCCCGCCATGCGTGACAAGAAAGGAGAGAAGTACCTTACGCATTATTTCTGCAAG
>CADCBZ010000133.1 GCA_902799765.1 uncultured Prevotellaceae bacterium | reverse complement strand
TCACAAGCTGATGTAAAAGGAGGTTAAAAAACAAAAAGCACTCGGTCATTCGACATAAAATGACTACCTTTGTAGCCAAATCGTGTGAGACATGGAGTGGATAAACAATCTGCTTTTTAATCCATCGGCTATGCAGACCGTAGTGGTACTGTCGCTGATTTGTGCCTTGGGGCTTGCCTTGGGCAAGATTCGGGTCATGGGTATAAGCCTTGGCGTGGCATTCGTATTTTTTGTTGGTATCCTAGCAGGTCATTTCGGTTTTGAAGTAGATTCCAGGATGCTTGACTATGCCCAAAGTTTCGGTTTGATTCTGTTTGTCTATTGTCTCGGCCTGAGCGTGGGTCCCGGTTTCTTCGGTTCGCTGGCCCACGAGGGTGTTACACTCAACCTGTGGGGGCTGGCCGTCATTCTCATCGGCACGGCGATGGCAGTCTGTCTCTGTCCGCTTACAGGCATCAGTATGCCTGACATGGCGGGACTGCTCTGTGGAGCTACCACCAATACACCTGCACTGGGTGCTGCCCAGCAGACACTGTCACAGCTGGGCATCCCCCACAGTGGGACGGCCCTCGGTTGTGCCGTCACCTATCCGTTGGGTGTGGTAGGTGTCATCCTCGCCATCCTGTTTATGCGCAAATTTTTCGTACGCCCTGCCGACCTGATGCCCAGAAGTATCAGTGAAGAGAACGAGACCTACATTGCCCGGTTCAACGTGGTTAATCCCGCCATCGTTGGCAAGAGTCTGGAAGAGATTGCGACGATGACTCACTTGCGGTTTATCATCTCGCGTATCTGGCGCGGTGACGAAGTCATCGTGCCCAAGTCGACAACCCAACTACAGTTGGACGACCGCCTAATGGTAGTCACCAAAAAGGAAGATGCCTCAATGCTCGAAATCCTAATAGGCCTGCATGTGGAAGAGCCGGAAGACTGGAACAGCGAGAAGGTGGACTGGAATGCACTCGATAACAAGATGGAGAGCCGCGTGGTAGTGCTCACCAAACCGATACTCAACGGCAGGCGACTTGGCAGTCTGAAGATACGCCACACTTACCGTGTCAACATTAGCCGTATCACACGTGGTGACATCAAGTTGCTGGCCACGCCAGACCTGCGGTTGCAGTATGGTGACCGTCTTCACATCGTGGGTGACCCCAAGTCCGTCGATGCCGTTGAGGCTTTCTTCGGCAACAGCGTTCAGAGCCTAAACGAGCCCAACCTGGCCGCTATTTTCATTGGCATCATCCTCGGACTTGCCCTGGGCAGTCTCCCGCTCCAGTTGCCTGGCATGAGCATTCCGGTCAGGCTGGGCATCGCAGGAGGCCCCATCGTGGTAGGTATCATCGTGGGAGCTTTTGGGCCGCGGTTTCACCTCATCACCTACACTACCCGCAGTGCCTCGCTGATGCTCCGTAAGTTGGGGCTCTCGCTCTATCTGGCCTCTCTTGGTCTGGATAGTGGCGCACAGTTTTTCGAGACGGTCATAAGACCAGAAGGTATCCTCTGGATTTGCATAGGCTTTGCACTCACTGTTGTGCCTGTGCTATTGGTGGGCATGGCTGCCCTGCGGAGCCACAAGTTCGACTACGGCACCATCTGCGGCATCCTTAGCGGAAGTATGGCCAATCCGATGGCTTTGGCATATGTCAACGACACCATTGAGGGCGACAGTCCTTCCGTCAGTTATGCCACGGTCTATCCTTTGGGCATGTTCGCCAGAGTTATTCTCGTGCAGATGTTACTTATGATTGCGGGCGGCTGAATTAAAAGATAGACTCTTCGGTCTCAGAGGTCAGCAGTTCCAGTGCCTTCATGCCCATGACGGAGTTACCCTTTATGTTAAGCCGGGGGCTCCAGGTGGCTACGGCATAGTGCAGCGGATGGATGGCCGCTATGCCGCCTCCCACGCCGCTCTTGCCCGGCAAGCCTACGCGATAAGAGAATTCTCCGGCTTCGTCATAGAATCCGCAGGTCTGCATGATGGCATTTATGCGTTTCACCTGCGACGAGGTGAGCGACACGCCGCCATAGTTGAATGGTTGCCGATGGTTGGCAAAGGGCAGGAAGGCGTGGGCCAACTCGTGGCACGACATCTCTACGGAGCACATCAGGAAGTAGAATTCTAGTACACGGGTAATGTCACCCCGAATGTTGCCGTGGTATTTCAGCAGGTTGGCAATGGCTGCGTTCAGGTAGCCGCAACTTTGTTCACTCTGTGCCACACGGCGGTTGAACCCCACGGTGCTGCTGCCACTGAGGCTCCTGACAAAGGTCAGAAACTGTTCCTCGGGGCGGCTCAGCGTAGAGAGCAGCACGTCGGCCATGACGATAGCACCGGCGTTGATGAACGGATTGCGGGGAATGCCGTGTTCATATTCCAGCTGTACCAGCGAATTGAACGCATTACCGGAAGGCTCCTTACCCATGCGCTGCCACAGGCGGTCAGCCTCCTGGCTGAGGCACATGGCTAGGGCAAACACCTTGCTGATGCTCTGCAGCGAGAAGCGGGTGCGCGTGTTGCCTTGCTCGTAGACATTCCCGTCGAGCGTCAGCAGGCACAGGCCAAACTGATTGGCATCTACTTCTGCCAGCACGGGAATATAGTCAGCCTGCCTCCCTTCATTGGCGAAGGGCAGGCAGGCTGTGTACACCTTATCTATAATCTGTCCGTAGTCCATCACTTAATTTGTTTCACCTAAATTCCGCAGCACTTTAATTTAACTTTCTTTATAAGTACCTGAGCAACAAAAAGTTCTTCGACGCGCGAGGTGGCGGTGGCGGCGGCAGTTCCCGAGGCGGACGCAGATAAACATCCCATGACTTCCATTATAAAACAGTAACAGTAAATAACTTAACGTGAGTTCGACGAAATATAATTGTCTAAATATTTGGTGATTAGCGAAAATTGTTGTACCTTTATAGTGCCCAAACTACTAAAGTAGTACAAACAATAATCGCTATGCTCACCGAGGACAAAGTTACGGAAATTTTCTTTATGGCGGATGAATTCTGCAAGTTTTTTGACC
>CADCBZ010000132.1 GCA_902799765.1 uncultured Prevotellaceae bacterium | reverse complement strand
GTCTGTCACAGATGCTATCATGCAGGTCATTGGCTTCTATCCCGTCCGGGCCGTCAAGCGTGGAGAGCATGAGTTATATGTGGAATGTACCCATAAGACAGACCGCCATCTGACGGGTACTGTCATCGACGAACAGGGCCAGCCCGTGGCATACGCTAATATTGCCGTTCTCAACCCTGCTGACAGCACCCTCCTTTGTGGTGGTGTCTCCAACAATAGTGGCGTTTTTGTGATTCCCATTGAACAAACAAATATCCTCGCCCGAATCTCCTATATCGGCTACAAGACAATTTACAAGCAATGCAACACCACCGACCTTGGCACTATACGGATGCAGCCAGAAACAACGGCATTGAAAGGTATTACTGTGAAAGGTGAGCGTATTGTATCAGGGACAGAGAATGGCCACCTTATATATAATTTGCCCATGCTGCTGCAAATTTATCCAGCTGATGATGCCTACGAAGCATTGACTCGCATCCCTGGCGTGATTGAGTCGGAGGGAAATCTTACATTCAGCGGGAGACCAGTAACGCTCATTATTAATGGCAAAGCGACAACACTTGATGCAGATAAAGTGATAGAACGATTAAAAACTATGCCCTCAGCCATGTTGGCTAAGGCAGAGGTGATGCCATCGGCTCCTGCGAAATACCATGTCCGAGGCATGGCCATCAATATTGTAACAAAAGATTTTGCAGGAACGAACCAACTGTCTGGGCAGTTACAAGGTACTTGGCGACAACACAAGTACGGCATGGGGAAAATAGGTGGCAGTTTCATCTACAATCATGATAAGTTTGGTATGGATGTATCATACACCTTCACCGATGGTATAAGTTATGGAAAAGTAGAGCATGAAGCTAACCATCTTCTCAATAATAAACGTATCCCTTATAACGACGAAACATGTTTTAAGAGTGAGGGCCCAACCCATGAATATCGTATTGGTATAGACTATGCCTTTGCAGAAAACAACCGTCTGAATATCGCTTATACAGGCGAGTGGGACAAGAGCAGCTCAACTAACACCACTACGGGCACGGCAAACACTATTCAACATTCTCATGAGCACGAGTATCTGCATAATGTAGATGCCAGCTATATAACTCCATTTGGATTGCAACTATCTGCATCTTATACGAACTATCAGAAGCCAAGGACTCAGGATCTTGACGGCACAATGTACGACCAGACACGTAATCTCTTTGTCGATAGTCGTCAGAAAGTAGGGAAATGGCTCTTCACTGCCGACCAGACCCATCAACTTCCTAATGACTGGGAATTGATGTACGGTGTAAAAGCACAGTTTACTAATAATAACAGCTTTCAGATAACACTTGATGAACAACGCCAACCGATAGACGATGCCACATCATACGTAGATTACAACGAGCGCATATTGAATGCTTACGCAGGTTTCAGCAAACAAATAGGTCAGTCTTTTAGTCTTGATGCCTCGTTGACCGCCGAACAGTATCATGCCACCAAGTGGAATGAATGGCGTTTCTATCCGCAGTTCAACGCAATGTGGAACATCAACCCTCAGAATATGCTCAATCTCTCATTCAGTAGCGAGACCATCTATCCCACCTATTGGAGTACGATGAGTAGCATCTATTACTCCTCGGCATATAGTGAAATATGGGGCAATCCCGATTTGAAGACTGCTTCGAGTTACAATCTCGACTTGATGTGGCAATTAAATCGCAAGTATACTTTAACCGCCTTTGCACAATTTGAGCCCGACTATTTCGTCCAACTTGCTTACCAACCCTCCGACCGTATGGCAGTAATTATGAAGGAAACTAACTTTGACTATTCCAACAACTTTGGTCTGCAAGCCTCTGCACAGTTCCATATTGGCAGATGGCTTAACGGAATAGTCAACGCTACGGGTATCTATCGGCATGACAAGAGCAATGATTTTTTCGACCTTCCATTCAACCGAACTCAACTCTCATCTATTTTAAGTGGTACGGTTGTAGTTAAACTTTCTCAGCTTCACAATATCCAATTCATCATAAATCCCTTCTTCCAGTCAAAAGCCATTCAGGGTGTTTATGACATCGACCCGATGTTCCGTCTTCATGCAACGCTCCGTTGGACATCCGACAATGGTAAGTGGAGCCTTATAGCCAAGGGCACCAATATTCTCAATGGTCATTCTACCGTACATTCCACGCTTGCTAATCAAGATTACACTATGCGCGTCTGGAATACTAACACGCCTAATGTTATGCTCACCGCCATCTACCGCATCGGTAACTTCAAGGAGAAAAAGAAAAAAGAGGTAGATACCTCACGAATGGGATACTAATGAAGAATACCGCTCTGCTATTCGTCGCAGCCATTGCAATCATGACAAGCATCGACTTCATCTGGCCTTTCACCACAAAAAGGACAGATGGAGACGTGTTTGAGCAAGGTTTGAATACAGCTGAGATGTTGACATACCAAGACCCTGATTTAGGCTTCACGGTCAGATACCCGTCGTTTTTCATTGTGCAACCCGACTCACTGGATGAATATACGGGCCATGTCAGACTCAGTTACGACAACGAGTGGGCAACCATCGTGCTCGAATGTTATGCCTTACGCAATAATGGTCTGTCTCTTAAAAACGGGATGGATTCGCTAGCACAGGTTCTTCATGCGACAGATCGCAAACTTGGCAGTAACTATTTCATCCTCTCTGGCCCACAATATGAAAATGGCAGTCGCATGGATGACTATAGCTATTATTCGCGTTTTGTCAATTGGGGTAAACTCTGGTTTGTCTATACGATGGTTTTTCCAGACCGCTATCACGACCACCTCAGTAGGCTCTTCAAGGAAATCGACGAATGGCAAGTGTTCGAGGATCAGCGCATAGGCATCAGCCGTGCCGACAGCTTCATGCTCGACGCCATACACAAAGGTTACAAAAAGAAAAGAACGGTTTTCAATGATACTTCGAATGTAAAATCAAAAAGATAAAGTAATAGGCTCGCCCTTATTTCTTTTTTGCTATGTTTCCTTGCAAGTTTAAAATATTAGTTGTATCTTTGCC
>CADCBZ010000131.1 GCA_902799765.1 uncultured Prevotellaceae bacterium | reverse complement strand
CCATCAGGACCGTAATGCCAAAGCACACCTGAGGTGACATAGATATTATGGTCTGCCATACGCTTGTAATCTGCTTCGTCAATATTACGCACGTGAACCAGCGTGTTACGCATCTCATCCTTTCCGCCATTGATGAAGGCGTTGACAATACGCGTGACGCCCTTGTTGCCCATGACATGTACGTGCATAGTTACACCGTTTTCATTAGCCACACGTGTCATGTCGGTCAGTTGCTCTTCCGACCAGTTGGGCAGGCCCTGATGTCCGTCAGGATAGAGCGGATTCACAAATCCGGTGCCAGTCTCCACCGTGCCGTCCATAAAGAGTTTAATCCAGTTCGGTTTGACGCGAGTGGAAGCAAATTTCTTGGCGTCAGCAGCCTTGGCCAGGGCTTCGTCAATATTCATCCAACTTTCAATCTCGTAAGACAGGCCCAACACGAAGTGCATACCACCAGCATTGTCTAACTGTTGAGCGGCCTGATAGAAATTAGTGTTAAAGAAATAGGAACCCCAGCCATCGAGATACATGGTGTAGCCCTCAGACAATAGCTGCTGCTCGATTTTTGGCAAGATATCACTTGCAATGTCAAGGCTAAAGAGACTTTCATTGTCTAAGAAGGAACGTGCGTAAGTGCCGGCCTGCTCCTTCAGATAGCCTGTAGGTGTGCCGTCGGTACCCATTACAATCTCACCACCTAATATGTCTCCATCTTTTTTGAGCACGGTGCCGTCAGCCTTCATAATACCGGAGATGGCATCCAACTGTTGGCGAGTAGGCATATTACCCTCGAAGACATGAACATTCCATCCGAAACCAAAGATACTTTTTGCCCCTGCGTCTCTTGCCTTCTTGACCATCGCAGGAACGATTTCCGTCAGAAACTTGTTCGGGTCTGCGCTCGAATCCATCATCATTCCTGCTGTCCGGAGAGTGTGTGCCATCGAATAATGTGCGTGGCCGTTGCCACAGCCAGGCATCACAAGGCCCTTGCCGCTGTAGTCCACCACCTCTGTCTTGCCTGTTTCAATAAATGCCTTTGCTCCTTCCTTGTCACCTACATAGACGTACTTGCCGTCCTTCACGGCAAATGCCTCTACAATCTGGTTGCTTTCGGAAGTGAAGACCTTGCCATAGACCACGAGGTCGGCGATGGTCTTTTCTGAAGGGATGTCTTCATTCGCTGCGCACGATATGAACATCGCTGCGGTGCCGCAGATCAGGATGGCGGCAAGCATCCACTTTTTTAAATTTCTCATAATTATTATTTATTTGTGACATGTATTGATAGTCATCGGATTAGATAAACGATGGCAAAGTTAGCTATTTCCTTTCAAAAAAGAATCACGGCCTATGTCCTAAGCCGTGATTTTTTCTAATTCTTCCACTTTTATTTCTAATTCTTCCACATTGAGGCTTTCCTATGCTTCATTCTGCGCCTTTATCCAAGCAGATACCGTGTATCCGATCTTGCGTTTGAAGGCTTCACTAAAGGTGCGGTAAGTGTAGAAACCACTCTCCTGAGCCAACTGTTGGGCGGAAAAAGAGCGATGGGAAGCGACAGCCTCGTGATAGAGACTGACGAAAGTGAGATATAAACGGTTGACACCAATCGTTTTGGCAAGCTGGGAAATGTTCAGATCATGCTGTAAATAAAGTTGCGTGTCTATGCAATGCTGTTGGAGCAATGTTCCTATATTTTCGCGGTTGGTCTGTGAAAGGCTATTATCTTCCACATCTTCTGCCTCTGTTATGGCTGGCTCTACGACAGACAAGTCCTGCGACAGGGGAATGCTCAGGTTGCTTAACGTTTCCACTCGCCACAGGAGATAGCAGACAAGCACAATGGCAAGCGTCTGAACGGCGTATTCGTAAGCCATTCCCCCGACACCACTTGCGTAAATGCCGAGCACCAACATCATGATGGCCAGTACTAAGAAACTCTTCCACACCTCCTTGTGCTCCAAGTCGGCATAGTTATCACGCAACCAGTGTCCATAACGTCTGACCTCGCGAACCATATATATTATTAAGCCGATGCCCAACAGCAGAATATAGATACGTAACATTGGCAGAAGGGTATCGTTCTGGTTGGCAATGCACACCGCTATGCCAACAACGAGTGGTGACACCATCACAGCTACAGGCCACAGTGGTCGCCTGCGGTCTTGCAGCATACAGAGCAATACGACTATCATCAAAGGATAAACAATCATACAGTCGAGCAACGCACCTATAGAATTGCATAGCAGAATATCATCGACTGATGAGAGAAAAACAGAAGGCAAATACCACAGGTGGCTCAAAGTCAAGGCTGCGAAGAAGACTGCCGTCCACCGGCGCAAACGTACCGGCGAAGTAATGTCAGGGGCAATGGCGTTAGCCCTCCGGAACAACAGATAACAGCATGCTATCAGAGACAGCACAGCCGCTGTTGTATATAACATATAAAATAGAAGCTCTTCTTGTCCTGGCAGCTTATACATAATGTTATGGCGTTAATGCATGCAAGGACGGTGCAAGCCGAATGCAATCGAGTTCACTCGAATTGCTGAGGCGCAGCCCGTTCTCGCAGTCTTTGAATGCAAAAGTACAACAATTCTGTGAATTAGTGACATTATCTCCTCATCTTTTTATATTTATTGGCTAAATGATAGCGAGTTAGCGTAGCGCCACCCATTATGCCAGTTATGTTCTTTGTTAGGCAATAAGTCTCCTACATGTGTTGGCTTTCTTCTGGGTGCGCCGCAGACTAGACTTACTTTTCATGCTCGCCTGCGGCGTTGTTCGTTGCTTTTCTTTGTCCATAGGGGAGTTGGTTTATTATAAGTTGTTAAAAAAATCTTCAGTTATTTCATACTAGGGACAGTCCCTTCTATTCGGAGTGCAAAGATAATAAATTCTCATCAAAAACCAATCATATTTCAGCAGAAAATTGGTTGAACCGCCAACAAATTGCCATTTTGTTTTCTAGAGATATAAAAACAATAGGCAAACACATCAATAATGCTCTCAAAGAAGAATTGGATGATGAACCAGTTGTCGCAAAATTTGCGACAACTGCCGCAGATGGAAAGATCTCATAAAGTTAATATTCAATCATCTGGGGCTGGCCCCAGGGGTTATAAAATAAAATGGGACATGCAGCGATGCAAGTCCCATTTTTTACTTATACATGTTTATTCAGAAGAATTCTTTTCTGTCTTCCAATCCTGATACTTAAAATAGTAGTATCCTATGATCGCCACAAGGACCATCGAACCTGCAACAAATAATGTATTCATTTCCTAATCTTTTTTGTTCTTTTTTCTTTTTCCTTTTCACTCTCGTCTATGATAGACAAGCCATACAAGAGAATTATTACTGAGAGAAGCACCACAATATAAATAATAATGGGCTCTTTCATATCTGCAAAGATGGTTGAAATCAGCAATGCAGTTACCATATACTTGGCTATGTCAAGAAGCCATTTTCCAAACGCCTCTTTCATCTGCAAAAGTAATAAAATAGTTCGACACTACAAAGATTTCTCACTAAAATTTTGCATTTTTTCTTTTTCATACGCATAAAATTTAAAGTTCAACATGTGAATTCAGATGCAAAGGTAGGTATTTCTCACGAAACCACCAAATGTTTAGTCATCTATTTTTTTTCTATAGAAACTTTCTGATTTTCAAGGATTAACATTCAGGGTCTGTCCCCTGTGGTTACGAAGAAACGGAAGTCACGATTGACTTCCGTTTCTCTATTCTCATCTTTGGGGAAAAGATTAATCACCTGTCCCCGCGATCTAGATGCCAAATTGGCACCTTGAATATTAAAAGGGGGCCATCGGACGATGACGATAAGAAATAGTTATAGTTTTAAATATTTACCCGTCGTGATGACGGATGATCTTCATAGTATTAAGATTTAAGTTTTTGATGGGGGCTCAGCGGAGCCCTTTTTTTATGCCTCCAATAAAAAACATTATGCATTTCAAGCCCATGTAGGTTAAATGGGGGATGGTGGCATCTAACGACCTCCACCTTACGATTGAAGGCATCCTCCAAAAAGATAGGGTTAGGATGGCCCAGATAAATGAAAAGGTACACCTTTCGGTGCATCTCTAGAGTTTTCTCCCAGCCTCTCGGTTATGGGCATCCTTCCCTATATATTCTAGAATGAAAAGGATGTGGTCGTTTGTTCTGCCGAGACTAATGCCCACCACGGACATCCAATGAGACTTATTTTGTGCTCCCTTCCTTACGGTTTAGGGCATCCTTTTCATTTCGTCTGCAAAATTACTAAAAATATTACACTCCACCAAACTTCTTTGCTAAAAATAGAATTCTTTGTTGCTCTACAGCACAAAAAGTAAGTACTACTTTGCAGCAAATATCAATAAAACATTGAAATATGGAAGGATGGTTGTTTTTTTTAGGTTTCATCTTTGTCTGCGGAATTATATGGGGTATTGTTAAAGGCCAGGAAGACAAAGAAAGGGCTCAAGAACGTGGTCTGACATTTGATGAAAGAATCAATAATATGACAGATTTCACCCCTACTCAAAAAGTCAATGGAGTTATGAATATGTATGTCTTTGCTGTCGATAAGAATCATCGAAAAGTTGCATACTTAGAGGAGGACCACAGAAATATACAAAAGAATTTTGTGCAGAAGAAGCAAAGAAATATGAGTACAGAAAAGATTTTAAAAGAGATAATAACATCCTGTATAACTATGCTTCTCGTCATAGATGGCTGGAAGATATTTGCTTCCATATGCCAAAGCGCATTCCTTCAAAACGATATTGGACTAAAAAAAGATGTATCAAAGAGGCAAGAAAACACAAAACCTTTTCTCAATTCAGAAAGAATTGTGCCAGTGCTTATGCAATTGCATGGAGAAATGGTTGGTTAGACGAAATACATGAGATATTTGGAAATAAAGAAAGAAAAGGGCGAAAAGTTTGAAAATAACGTGGGAATGACGATTTTTCTACTAAAATATTTGGAACTTTAGGAAATAGTTCCTATCTTTGCAGCGTCAAATGTATGTTTGGCTATCCGGGTAGAATCCCGAGTGGAGTAAGCCTTCATCGACCCTGCTCCGTTTAAAGCCACCCGAGGGTGGCTTTTATTTTTCAAACATCTTTTTGAACTCGAAGTAGAATCTGGTACTGAGGGCGAAACGCCTGGAAACAGAAATCTCGCTCTTGCCTTTGAATATCAATACCTCAATGGCATCGGGTTGTTTAACGAAATACTTTCTAATATCGTGTACCAGTTTACGTGTATCAGCCAAAAAATCGTGGTCATTTGGTCATGGTCATTTGGTCATTTTCGATTTCGGGAACGCGGTCATTGCTCACTATATATAAATAGAATATTTATATATAGTGGCGAATTTTGACAGTCCGTTTTCGATTTTGACCAAATGACCTTGACCAAATGACCGCGCCAATACACACAAATTTTTTTGTGAGAAAACTATTTTTTCTTTTGAGGTATTCGTGAACCGCAATGAAAATGTTGTACCTTTGCAGTGTCAAATGAAAGAGGTTGCAGAGGCGGCTATTAAGGATAAAAATTGCGAGATTTAAATCTAGAAATTGCGCGCATTAATGGTAGCAAGATTTTCCTTTAAGGATGGTCAAAACAGCTCAATCAGGCGACAACGAGAGAACTAACAATTTTTTTAACACAAAAACTAAACTAGATTAAAATTATGGCTTATGGCTATTAAAGTAATTGCACAACTGCGTGAAGTTAAACTTGGTAAGAACCCCGGTAAGAAGTTCGTGATGCGTCCCGACCTCTACGTGCCCATCGCCGAGAAGAAGGTGTTTCAGGAGGCGGCTACCCACAGCGGCATCTCCGCTGGTGTGATCAAGGCGGCTTGGGATGCAGCCGGTGAGGTGATCCGCACCTGGGCGACCGAAGGTCACTCCATCCCCCTGCCTGGACTTGGCACGATGCGCTTCGGCGTGCGTTCGAAGGCTGTTGAGAAGCTGGAGGACGTGAAGGCGAACCTGATCAGCGTACGCCGCATCATTTTCACCCCGAATGTGGACGTGAAGGACGAGCTGAAGAACACCTCTATCCAGAT
>CADCBZ010000130.1 GCA_902799765.1 uncultured Prevotellaceae bacterium | reverse complement strand
AAGAAGTTGCAGTCTGTGCGCGAGGGTGTTTTCAAGGTGCCGTCAACAATCACTGTTGAACAGTTGGTGGATCTCTCAAAGGCATTGCGGCGTTGGTATAAGATTGATTGTTTTCAGATAGCTATTAACCGCACAGATAACACGGCCCACATGCTGTTTGACTGGATTGACCGTGAAACAGGTCAGAGCATCTATTACAATACCAGCGAAAGCATCATCCTGACAGTGTTCGTGCTGCGGTTCCTCAATCTCCCCAAGCCGGAGAATACGCGCATAGCAGACCTAGCAAGCGAATCTATCGATTGGCATACGAGATGAAAACCTTCTCTGAGCTGCTATGTAAGGGATTGGTGAAGTGAAGACATATATATAATATAAATAGTAGATATTATTTTTCATACTTTTACCTTTGCACCCACGGAACAAGAGTGGTATAAGTGTGAAGGAAACTTAAATGGGACTATGTTTCATACGAGAGGCTCTCTATAAACCGATTAAGCAAAGGATCCTTTCATTTCCTGCTCTTGATTCCATTTTGTTAAATAATAAGAAATGGGAATGCAAATGAGTAAGGAATTGTACATTGGAGTGGACGTGTCGAAGAACTGGCTTGATTTAGCTTGCTATGATGGCATTTCAGTTGATTGGAAGCAAGGACACATCCGGGTAGACAACAAGCCGTCTGGTTATCATCAAATAACCCGGTGGTTGAAGAAACAGGGAACGGATAAGGATCATGTTTTGTTTTGTATGGAACATACGGGACTATATGGTCAGGACTTCCGTGTATGGCTTGAAAAAGAAGGTTTAGTGTATGGAATGGTGAATCCAAGGAAGATGCATCGCTTTGAGCCTGACCTAGGTGAAAATGACCGTGCGCTAGACCGAATAAAAACCGATGAAATGGATTCGTTTCGTATAGCGATGTACTGTGAGAAACATAGCCGAAAGATAAAGGCTTCTCCTTCAAGACTTCCTGGAGAGGCATATTTCAAGTTGAAGCGTCTGATGGCTGAGCGTAGGCAATATACGAAACAGTCCGTAATTTATAAACAGCAGTTGCATGACATCTCTGCACATGATACGGAGGAATCACGTAAACGTAAGCAATCTGGGCTTGACCTTCTTAAAAGTCAGATTCGGCAGACTGATGCGGATATTTTGAGGATAATCGACAAAGACCCGTGTCTGAAAAGGAACTATGACCTTCTGTATTCCGTCAAAGGCGTTGGACTTGTCGTAGCAGTAGACACTATTGTACTGACAGAGAATTTTACCTTGATAACAAATCCTCGCAAGTATGCATGTTATATTGGTATAGCTCCAGCAAAGAAGGAATCGGGAATCAGTATCCGTGGTGGTAATCATGTGTCAAGAAAAGGCTTTACTCTGGCAAAGGCCGACTTAACCATTGTATGTTTGTCCGCTATTAAGAACGATCCCAATATAAAGTCTTATTGGCAACGAAAGAAAGCTGAAGGTAAGCACGGCGGGGTCGTGCTAAACGCTATCAAGTTTAAGATCGTATTAAGAATGTTTGCCGTCATAAAGAGGCAGACTCCATTTGTAGAAATGGATGCTTACAAGAGATAGACCGTAAGGGCGGATGTGAACCATGCTGCATCTTAAGATTGCTATGCTTATTTTCCGATTAGGACATCTGCCTTTTATTCACTACCTTTGCACCCGCTTTTTCAACGAAAAGGAGAGGAGCAGGGCGGAGGTAGTGAACTTTCTTTCGGTTAGACGAAGCTCTTGACCTCGATTTAGTCTCCTTCGCCCATGTACATGGCCGCAGTACCTGTTAGAGAATTGACGTGCCGCTAACACGCCTTTAAAAGATCTGGCTTACGACCCTGCACGTTGCCCCTCCCGTAACTTTAAAACGCCGCAAAGGTATGAAATTTATTCAATTTATTGGCATTGATGTCTCGAAAAAAACGCTTGACGCATCGATTTTCGTCGCAGGCGAGGTGATCAACAAGTTTCCCCACATACAGGTGAGGAACGACAAGCAGGGCTTCAAGGACTTGTTCAGATGGGCAAAGGAGCAGGGTGTGAAGACGAAGGACACGCTCTTCGGTCTGGAGTTCACAGGATACTACTCCGACGCATTGGAACAGTTCCTGACCAAGAAGCAGATCAGCTACGCCATGCTGCCAACGACGGTGGTGAAGCACTACCAGCGTGGCACCCATGACAAGAACGACAAGATCGACTCAGCAAAGATTGCCGACTACCTGTTCCGCTTCAACGGCACGGAATGCATCAAGTTGCGTGTCTTGCCCTCAAAGGCGCTGCAGAAACTGAAGGAGCTGAAGAGCGAGCGTAAATTCCTTGTACAGAACCGCGTTGGCTGTGAATGTCGCCTACAGGTAGCCAAGTCAAAGAGTGAGGAGAAACACATGCAGAAACTCATCGACCTCTACAAAGAGGAGATTGAGCAGGTGGAGAAGGAAATGCTGGATGTAGTGGCACAGGATCCGGATATCTACACCACTTACAGGCTTCTGAACTCCATCCCTGGCATAGGTTTCGTCAACGCCATCAATACCATAGCCAATACCCAGAACTTTACGGCGTTTGAGACTGCAAGGCAATATGCGAAGTATGTGGGCGTAGCGCCATCGGAACACTCATCAGGCACAAGTGTCCAATGGCGACGACGACCGTCACCGCACGCCGACCTCCAGGCGAAAGCCGACCTGTCGATGGCCGCCTTGCACGCGATTGAACTAAGCAGGGAGATGAGACAATTGTATGAACGTAAATTAGGAAACAAGCCAAAGGACAAAGATATGCAGAAGAAGGCTCTTAATGCCGTCAAATTCAAACTCATCAGGGAGATGTTCTCCGTAGCTAAACAGGCAAGGAATTTTGAACTGAGAGGGCTGGACAAGGCACAGGCCGAAGCACATAGCACCGAGGAGTGAGTGAACTATGGCAGGAGTGCCTCCTGTCATTTTAGTCTCGTCCAGTAGGTGGATGCGGTTCACTTATTAGAAATCCAGAACAGCACTACTATTAAAAGAATCAGACCGCATCATTTTGTAACGAAATCGGAATAACACGCTCTTTCGCTACAACAAAATCTGTTGTCTTAGCCCTCAAAATAAAGAAAATGAGACCACTTAACATTTATTAAGTGCCTTACTCTTGTTTTTATCTTAGAAATCGGTTTAAAAAATTAATAAAAAAAGGATAACCGAAGTCTTAGCAATCTGTAAGACAAGGGGCGATACAACTACCTGTGACGGGCGGTTGTATCGCTGCGAAGATTTCAATCATGAAGTGTTAAGTCATGATAGGAAATTTTCTCAGGCATCCTATGTCCTCGGAAAGCTGTTATTTTGCAGCCGTAAAACTAAACAGACATGGGAGCATTTACAATTTATGCAATGGTAGTGACAGGCCTATACATCCTCTACATGGGTGTGACGATAGCCTTCGATCTACACGGAAAGAAAGATAAGAAGAAAGAGGACGTCGAGGAGTTCAACACCGCCGATGCCGTAGAGGAGAAGTCGACTGTCATCGATGAAACAGCGGAAGGCTTTGTCGTTAGGAATGGCGATGATGACACTCAGGGCGACTTAGACAATTCTGACAGTTCTGATAACGCTGCTCAAAGTCAGCAGATGCAGCAGGGTGATGATGACGATGTGGCCCAGGAAGAGCAACCGGTAGAGGATGATCCTGATGATGAGGATCTATTGAACCAGGAGAGTGAGGCCAGTGTGCATCAGTTCGAGGAGCTGAAGGAATCAGTCCAGGAGAAGATGATAGTGGCTCGTCCGAAGTACCAAGAAGAGTTTGACAGCAGGGAGTATCATATTGCCTCCAGTCAGCCAATGGACAAGCCGATGCAGATGTACCGAACTATGAAGGCAAACAACAGAAAGTGAGACGATGGGCATGACGAAGTTGTTCTTAGTGACAATCAGCAATGGCGGTACGAATTACTCGCTGACGGCTCAGGCACTCGCCGAGATGACTGACGAGGTGGTGCTGACGATGGGCTATGTCGTAGGCTTGCTCTATGCCGTTGCAGCTCTGCTGGCCATCTACAATGCAACAGTCATCTATATCAAGTTGCAGGCAGGCGAGGGCGGTTTCACCAAGGCCGTTCTAATGATGCTTGGAGCCGTGATGTTCCTGATAGGCGCAACGATTGTGCTGCCAGCGTTCTTCGGATATCACTTCGGCTCGTCGGGATTCTCCCCATTCGATTAGACAATACATTTTTATCATAAAAACTAAATTAATCAACCAACACAAAAATGAAGAAAAGTAAGTTTAGTAAGGCCGTTTCTGGCATCCTGAATGGAGCCGTCGGCATGTGTGAGAAAGCAGTGAAGTCACCCCGTTTTGGAATGGTGCTGGCAATGCTCTGCATGGTAAGTGTAACGTTCGCTCAGAACTCTGCTGGCGATTATTCCGCCGGTACTACGGCTCTTGGAACCGTGACCACGGAGATTGCGAAGTACGTGCCTGTGGCCGTGAAGCTGTGCTATGCCATCGCTGGTGTCGTAGCCGTAGTGGGTGCTATCAAGAAGAGCATCATGATGCTCGTGGGTGCTTGCATCTTCCTGATTGCAGCAGCCCAGGCTCTGCCTCTGTTCTTCGGCATCGGTGGTGAATGATGACTGGTGCAGAACATCTTGATTACCAAGTTTTCAAGGGGCTTCAGCGGCCTCTTGAATTCTTGGGTTTTCAGGGACGCTACATCTACTGGGCTGCGGGAACGGCTGGCGGTGCCATCGTCGCGTTCATCGTCGGCTATGTGGCCATCGGCTTCGTCGCTGCCCTGATTTTGTGTACGGCTGTTCTCGCCTTTGGCGGTGTGATGACATTCCTGAAACAACGGAAGGGTCTGCACTCCAAGAATGAGGAGAAAGGTGTGTTCGTGTTGCGTCGGACGAGGGAGTTTTAGTATCTCTCAGACATAGGCGGACACGGAGTGAAAGGAGGAATATAAACAGAGAATAACAGAATGACATTAATAGTAATCTTAGGTTTTATTTTGTTCCTTGCCGGAATGGCCGTCAGCGTCTATGCCTTTGGCACCGGCGGCAAGCGTGCCAATACGTTCAAGGACATTTATTTCTCGATAGAAGATGTGGATGGGGTAGGGGTTCTGTACACCAAGACGGGCGAGTATTCGGCCATCCTGAAGATGGAGAACCC
>CADCBZ010000129.1 GCA_902799765.1 uncultured Prevotellaceae bacterium | reverse complement strand
TTTCGATGACGCTATTGCCCGCAGCCTTGAAAGGACTGCCGTAGTGCGCATCACCTTGACTGAACCTCCTGTTGGTAAGCGCAAGCAGTATGATAAAGATGGTGAGGAAATGAAATGGGGACGAATGGAATAAGAAACATGAGTATAAAACTGATTATATTCGACTTTGACGGGACGTTGGGCGATACCAGACGGAATATTGTTGTGACAATGCAGGACGTCATGAAAGAGCTGAGTCTTCCATTGCAGGACGAAGATGTGTGTGCTTCTACCATCGGACTGCCATTAAAAGGATGCTATGCCAAGATGTTTCCTCAACTTAATGCTGATGAGTTGGAAAGATGTGCAGAAGTGCATCACAGATATTTCGCCGAAAATCTGAAGAAGATAACGCCACTGCCTTTCCCTCAGGTAAAAGAAACGCTTGAAGTGCAAAGGAGTCAGGAGATCAGTCTTGCTATTGCATCTTCACGAACCAGCGAGTCGCTACGGGATCTGCTGAACAGAATGGAAATGCTGTCCTATTTCTCTTGCATCATTGGAGCACAGGACATAATTCATGCCAAACCAAATGCAGAACCCGTATTGAAGATTCTCGATATTTTGGGATTCAGGGCTGACGAGACCTTGGTGGTTGGCGATATGGATGTTGACATTCTGATGGGAGCCAATGCCAGAACTAAGACCTGTGGAGTGACTTGGGGCAACAGCACCAGAGAGGAACTCAAAGAGGCTGGAGCAGACTTTATCATTGACAGAATGGAAGATCTTATAGAAATAACATCGAATTAAAATAAATTAAGTGATTATGGATAAAGTTCAAATTGGAGAAAACGCCGGCATCGTGTGGCGTACATTGGAGAATAAAGGTAGTCTCTCTTTCGAGGAATTGCAAGCAGAGACCAACTTGGACCAATTACAGCTGTTTACGGCTATTGGCTGGCTTGCTCGCGAGGACAAAATCAGTTTCAATAAGGAGAATGACATTATCTCCGTCCGTCTCTATCAGGAAAGATATTACTAAAACCTGTTTGTGAATAGCAAGTTAGATCCAATGGGCAGAGCTCCCCGATGTTTGAGGAGGACGAGATACCCTTGACTACACTTTTCCGTAAATACAAGGCTATGCCAGAGATCGAAAGGAAAGCTCTCGACATGGCTACTGGTAAGACGCTTGATGTGGGTGCAGGTTCTGGCTGTCATTCACTTGTCTTGCAGGAAAAGGGCATCGATGTAACCGCCATTGACATTTCCCCTCTGTCTGTTCAGACCATGAAAGAGCGTGGGGTTAAGAATGTGCTTGAACAAGACTTCTTCACTCTGGAGGGACAATTCGACACTATTCTCATGCTAATGAACGGCATTGGCATCGTTGGAACCTTGGAACGTCTGCCCAAATTCTTCCGTCAGTTAGACAACATACTGGCTCCAGGAGGTCAGGTATTATGTGATTCCTCAGATATCAGCTATGTATTCGAGGATGAAAACGGCATGATTGGTATTCCTAACGAAATGGACTATTACGGAGAGCATAGCTTCCACTGACACCCTGAAAGAGAATGCAGCGAAGAACGGCTATATTGCAGAAATAGTTGCTGAAGGTGAGCATTACGATTATTTGGCAAGAATAACGAAGATGAATGAGCGATGAAGTGGACAATATTATCAGATAATCGAAGCTGCGATAGCCGTCTATCCACAGAACATGGTCTTTCTATTCTATTGGAAACAGAGCGGCACAAGATTTTGCTTGATACAGGAGCGAGTGACGTGTATATACGAAACGCAGAGCAATTGGGCATAGATCTCAGCGATGTTGACTATGTTCTTATTTCTCATGGGCATAGCGACCATGCAGGCGGCTTACGGTACTTCATGAAGCAGAATCAAAAGGCTCAGGTTATCGTCTCGCCCGATGCCATGAGCGGTCATTTCTTTTCCAAGCGAGGGAATCTGCATAGCATTACCACTGAGTGGCCAGAGATAGACGAAGACAGACTTATCTTGATAGACCAGACCTGTGAGATAGCAGAAGGTATCCATGCTATTGCCCATATCCCTCAAATTCACTCGATGCCCAAGGGGAATCAGAATCTCTATGTGCAGGATGCTAATGGAGATTATATCCACGACGATTTTCGCCATGAGTTGGCCCTGTATGTTGATGGTCTACTATTCACGGGCTGTGCTCATAGTGGTCTGGAGAACATTCTGGCAGCCTGTCCTTGGCACGTTCATACCGTTGTCGGTGGCTTTCACTTGCTCGACGGTCAGGAGACTGACGAAGAACTGGCGGCTTTGACTCAAAGGCTAAAAACCAACTATCCAGAAACAAGGTTCTACACCAGCCATTGCACAGGAGATAATGTGTTTGAGGTAATGAAGGTCGTGATGGGAGAACAACTACAGTCCTTCAGATGTGGAACTATAATAAAATGATATGCAGATAATACTCGCTTCCGCATAGATACCCACCACGACAACAAGATTATGCAGCACAACATCTTGAAGCACGGCTTCACCTATTGCGGCATTATCTATCTGCTGTCTGGCGATGAGAGGTTGGCTTATCAGAAGATCGTCAATCGTTAATATAGGACTTGGTCGTCATGTCATAGTACAGGGCTTCCAACTCGGCCAGAGTCAGTTTCTCAACAGAGTGTTCGATGATGCGGATTAGTTCATCGCGCCGATAATCATCAGATTGGGTGAATTTGTTCATATATGTCATAGTTCTTAATTTGTCATGAGTATGATTACACCGCTGATGCAGATATAGGCATAGACGATGTAGCGGAAGATACGGTTGGGGATATGTTTGAAGACGTAGGCACCAAATATAGTGCCGATAATGACACCGCCAAGGCCATAAAGATAGTCAACGGCTACAGTAGTTGTGAAGAAGCCGTTGTAGGCTCTCACACCAGTCATCATCACATTGCCAATCAGGAAATAGGTCTGAGCCATTGCCATATAGTGCTCTTTAGTCGGCTCACTTTGGATGAAATATAGCACTGCAGGCGGGCCTTGCATACCGAAGAAACCGCCCATCAGTCCGCTCAATGTTCCTGCGCCTACCTGCACCTTTTTCGTCGTTGGCAGTTTAATACGAGTACTGAACAGCATGAAGTAGATACTGATCAGGATGAGTGCTACGCCAAGGATGCGTCGCAGAATGTGATCTTCAATACGTGTCAGGGCGAATATGGCAATGGTAGAGACGATGATAAACGTCAGCAGAATTGGCCAAAGCCGTTGCCATGTGACATAGTTCCGCAACCGCCACACGATAGCTGCAGAAGTAGTGGTAGCCAGCAATCCTGAGAGTGTCGTAGCCTCGCCATAGCTTGGCATGAGGAACGGCAGCATCGTCATGATGAAGATGCCGAAGCCGAAGCCCGTGGTGCGCTGGATGAAACTCGCGCCGATGCTCAGCAGAAATATGGAGAGAACAATGCTACTCATTTATATTATCAAGTGTTTCATTGGGTGACCACCCCATTGGTTATCATTCACGTATTGGAAGCCGACAGAGGTGTATAATGCCTCGCCGACAGGATTGTCTTTATCAACCAAAAGTCCAACACACGGCAAGCCCAGACGATTGGCTCGTTCTTTGGTCGCCAACAACAGCTTTCTGGCAATGCCCTGACGACGATAATCTAGAAGCACAGCCAACGAGTCAAGATACAGTTCGCCTGCCTGCGTCTCGTCATCCATACCAGAATGATCTTTGCCGATATGCTCCTTGGCAGCCTCGATAAAGGCGTGGCGCAGTTCATGCAAACGTCCACCATCATAGCTGACGGAGATGCCAACCACTTTGTCCACATCCATTGCTACCAAGGTATTCCGATAGCTGTACTGCGAATCTTCGCGCTCCACAAGCATGGTCATCATCTTGCGGAAATCCTCCAGTCCGTAGCCCTCGCCACAGAAATATAGGCAACAGTCATCCGTCATGGCCGTCATTATCAGGCTGGCAATCTCTGCTGCTTGGCTCTTGCTTGCTTCCCTAATCTCTATCATCTTAATAATAGTCATAGGGTATAATTGCTTCGAGCTTGCCTGTCATTCGGCTGTGCATGTCCGCAGTCAGGTAATCGTATGAGTCGCCCTGCTCCTTTGGGAGTGTGGCAGCAAGCGCCTGACGTGCTTTCAGCCGTGATGTTGCTTTTCAAGACAGCATTCTCGATGTAGGCGATACTGTCCTCACCAGTGTATCCTTCCGGCACCTTCACCGTATCCCGCGGATTGACATCACTATCAGAACCAGACGCAGACCGTCCGCCACAAGCAACAAACAGCACGCTTGCGGAGAATAGGATTGATATGGTTATTCGTTTCATAATTCTAATTTGTATTAGTTTTGTCGATTTATCCTAAATAATTCTCAAAAACAGGCACAAATTTACGCATTATTATTCATATTTCGCCTTAAATGACTAATTTTGCAACATTGTTTAAGTAAAAAGGTCTTGGCAGTTTAGAGTCCCTTGATAAGGGACGGCTATAATGCAGGGATTAAGAGTATGAAGAAAGTAATGTTTTTGCTGGCATTAGGAGTGATGTGCCTGACAGCCTGCGCCCAGAAGAAGGGCGGTGAACGTGGTCCTCGCCCAGTACTGCAGGAAAGGAAGTGACGGCTCCGCTCACGCAAGGGTATGGTGCCTTGGAGTTCGCTTCAAATAGAGACCAGCAGAAGCATCCTTCATTCGTGTTGGTGCCACAATATACTGACTGGGCTGTGCAGGATGATTGGAGTACGACGGACGAGGTGGAAATGACAATCCGACTGATACAGACCGTCTGCAAGGAATACAATATAGATACCAACCGTCTATACACCACAGGTCAGTCTATGGGAGGCATGATGTCGTTCTACTTCAACATTACGCATCCCGATCTCTTTGCGGCTTCTCTCTTTGTCAGTAGCCAGTGGGACACTTCGAAAATGCAGGACTTCGGCAAGAAGCATTTCTTCTACATCGTAGCTGGCGGCGACCAGAAAGCATCGGGTGGCATGAGAGACCTGGCAAAGGTGCTGAAAGAGAGTGCAAAGCTTCCAAGCGAAGAACAGGAACGATTGGCCGAGGAACTGATAGCCAAGGGCGGCAATATCAACTTCATCAAGTGGGAGGCAGGCAGTGTACTCCCTGAATCAGGCAAGGGTATGGAGCACATGGCATCTTTTGACTACGGCTATAAGATTGCAGCAGTGCGCGACTGGTTATTCAGACAGAGCAAATAGACTTTGACAATTCTAAGCCGAAATGAACAAATTAGACGATGGTGAGCACCAATTGGCCGATGATGCTCACCAATCGTCCTATCGCTTGTCGGGTACACCGTAGTCCATCCAGCGCTCCTGGGGGTAGTAGCCCTTCAGCGTCTTTTTCTTCTCGGCGTAGGCTTCCTTTACGCGATCCATTACGAGTTTTAGTTTTGCCACCGTTGGCGTGAGCTGTTCACGAATGCTGTCCACCTCGGAGTTCACGGCCTCCAGTTCCTTGACGGACTGTTCCATTGCGTTGATCTCTTCGATGGTGACGCCACGTTCACCCATTTCCTTGACATGACGGCGCAGACCCTCTACGAGGCCGCGACTTTTCTCAATCTGAATCTCTACTGTCTTTGACATAATTCTTCTGTTTAAAGTGATACATTAGGATTAAAACCTACCGCAAAATTAACAAAAAAAGTCGATTTTACGAACGCTATACAGCATCACTTTTTCGATTTTTTAAGATGAAAATGGCCTCTATTTTAACTTTTATTTGTACCTTTGCACCCGATTTTTAGAAACGACTCTATAGCTTGGTAGAGCTTACAACTCCACAGATTTTTATGGACAAAACAAACGTTACGAAAAGAGTGACGGCTACCATCCTGTCGATGTCGCTGCTCACTGTGATGGCAGGAGCCGCCATCGCCCCCGCACTGGGCATCATCAAGGCTCACTTCTCTCAGGCAAACGACCTGCTGGTACAGCTCATCGTGAGCATGCCCGCGCTGCTCATCATCGTCACCAACTTCTTTTTTCTCTCCATCAGTCGATGCCTGCGGACAAGGGCCATTGCCACTACGGGGCTATTGCTCTATGTGACGGCAGGAGCGGGATGTTTCTTCGTCAATGACATCCATGTGCTGCTTGTAATGCGAGCCTTGCTTGGCATCAGCGTCGGACTCATCATGCCACTCTCTACTGGGCTGCTGGCTTACTACTTCCCTCCAGAGGAACAGGCGCGGCTGATGGGACTCTCGGCTGCCATGAACCAGATGGGAGGCGTGGTGGCCACATTATTGGCAGGACTGTTGGCTTCCATTGAGTGGAACTACGCCTTCCTGGTCTATCTCATGGGACTGATAGCCGTCGTGATGGTGTGGCTGTGGTTGCCAAATGAGCAACTCGGCTCTGCCAACAAGCGTGGCATCCCCTTCGAACCTCGCCAGCTGCTGAAGTTTCACCCCTCAGTTGTTGGCATGCTTTTGCTGATGATGATTTTCTTTGTGTTCCCAACCAACTTCGCCATCATCGCCCGCCAGCAGACAGCACTTTCCAGCGAGGCCGTCACAATGATTATGGTTGGACTCGATGTCGTGGCTTTCTTCGTGGGAATAGTCTTTGGATCTCTGATGCACTGGTTCCGCCAGCCCATCAAATACTTCGCTCCACTATTCTTCCTGCTGGGCTACGCTTCCTATCTTGTTCCCAGTGTTGCTATGATACTCATCGGCTCTGCATTTATCGGCATAGCCAACGGCGTGGGTGTGCCTTACCTGAACACCATCGCAAGCATCAAGGGAGGTAAGAACTCTGCCACCACTGTCATGCCTCTGCTCTCCGCAGCCCTCTACCTTGGGCAGTTCGTCTCGCCCCTAGTAGTCATACCGCTGTCGCACAATCTGTTTGGGGCCGACCTCACTGCTCCTTACAAGGTTGCCATCCTGCTCTGCCTCGTCTTCCTAGTTCAGGTTTGGGCAACACGGCATTTCCAAAGTCTGCCGCCGAAGTAATCACAATATACTATTGGATAATGCTGTCAATGTTTAAGCGAGTTTAATAAATTGTCAGTAGAGTTTAAGCGAGTTTAAATTCCGTGCCAGTTTGACTTCTGCGATTGTCATTCTGGCACGGATTCTTTCCATAGGCATGTACTTTGCTTATCTGTTAGTGAAAGCTGAAGCGAAAGCAGAGGCAATCAAGTAACAAAATGTCAAATTTAAAA
>CADCBZ010000128.1 GCA_902799765.1 uncultured Prevotellaceae bacterium | reverse complement strand
CACATGAGGTCAGTCCCCGCGTACGAAAGGAGTACAACGCTATTGTCCCCTTAATAGGTTTTAAAATTTGGATGGAGAATTCTCAAGGCGGGCACCCATTTTAAGGAAGGCTGCCCAGCATTTTGAGTCAATATTTGGTCTCTGCATCGTTTTTGGTTAATTGTTATGATGCCACAAAGATACGAACAATTACCTAAACGACCCAAAAATTCAAAGAATTTTTCTTTTTTATATGCATAATACCCCAAAATAGCGTACTTTGCTCTACAATTTGTGCAAAAACTTCGTTTATTTGTTTTGTATTGTCCTCACTTATTCGTACCTTTGCCCCTTGATCGCCGGCATTTACTTCAGAGGAGCGCCGGTGTGACTTTTGTGGGTAAAATATAACAGCATTAGCTGATTATTCGGTTCATCATGAAACCTTGGCATGTGATTTATAGAATCTCATACTCTATAATTTTATACGACTTCTATTAAAAAATAAACCTATGCCTCAATAATTCACACCTTTTTATTATCTTTGCAACATAAAATAATAAGAAGTATGGCAAAGAACCTTTTAAACAAGTATGTCTGGCTTGTAGAAACCATCTATAAAGCCAAGCAGATTTCTTTTGAGGAAATCAATCAAAAGTGGCTCGAGAATGATATGAGTGAAGATAAACCACTATCTATACGTACATTTCATAAATGGCGAATAGCTATTGAGGAAATGTTTGGTCTCATCATTGAGAACGAACAAGGAGGTAGATATCGCTACTATATCCAGAATGCCGACGAGTTGAGAAACGGTTCCATGCGCAGTTGGCTATTCAACACGTTAACGGTCAGCAATCTGATGATGGAGAATGTCAGTGTCAAAGATAAAATTCTATTCGAGGAGATTCCTGATGGCGAGCAATATCTTCCTGCCATTCTAGAAGCATTGAAGAAGAACCTGATACTCGGAATGTCATATCAGAGTTTTTCGAGAGACGAGACTCATACATTTGAAGTAGAGCCATATTGTCTGAAAGCTTTCAAACAGCGCTGGTATCTGATAGCTCGTAGTCCTTATTATGATAAAGTGATGATTTATGCTCTGGATCGTGTCAAATGGTTAGGATTAACCGAAAAGAGTTTCAGATACCCTAAGGACTTCAATGCCGAGGAATTCTTCGAGGATTGTTTTGGAATCATCGCAGATCAGAGCATCGATGTTGAGACTGTCAAAATCAAAGTGTCAGCAGGACAGGCTAACTATTTACGCAGTCTGACGCTCCATCAGACACAAAGGGAGATTGAGCGTAACGATGAGTACAGTATCTTTACTGTTCGTCTGCGTCCTACCTTCGATTTCCGTCAGGAGATTCTTTCACAAGGTTGCGACATTGAGGTGCTGGAGCCCAAATGGTTCCGTGATGAGATGGCAGAGATTGCCAAAAACATGTGGAACAAATATAAGGAGGATTGATGATGCGAGACTTCGCTGCAATAGATTTTGAGACAGCCAACAATGAGCGAACCAGTGTCTGCTCTGTTGGAGTGGTGATAGTGCGTGATGGTAAGATCGTAGATACCTTCTACTCTCTGATCCAGCCAGAGCCCAACTATTATAACTTTTGGTGTACGCAGGTGCATGGACTGACGCGTCGTGACACAGAAGAGGCTCCTGTATTTCCTGTAGTTTGGAAACAGATCGAGCCACTGATTGAGGGACTGCCCCTTGTGGCCCATAACAAAGCCTTCGATGAGAGCTGCCTGAAAGCAGTGTTCCGCTGTTACCAGATGGACTATCCGGATTATCAGTTTTACTGTACATGTGTGGCTTCTCGCAAAGCGTTTCCACAGTTACCCAACCATCAGTTGCATACAGTATCAGAATACTGTGGTTATCATCTGGCTAATCATCATCATGCCCTTGCTGATGCAGAAGCCTGCGCCTGGATAGCAAGAAAAATCCTATGAAATGCTTGATGGATAAGAAAAAAGTTGTATCTTTGCAGAATGGTTTATATCATATGGCAAAAATGGACGAGAACAAGATTGTAATCTATCAGACGGAAGACGGACAGACGCAGATTGATGTCCGCCTAGAGAATGAGACGGTATGGCTGACACAGGCTCAGATGGCTGAGCTGTTTCAGAAAGACAGAACCGTTATAACTCGCCACATCAATAATGTTTTTAAAGAGGGTGAACTAGAAAAAGAAGAGGTGTGTGCAAATTTTGCACATACCACTCGACATGGTGCCATAGAAGGGAAACAACAAACACAAGAGATTGTTCTATATAACCTCGATGTTATCATATCCGTTGGTTATCGCGTGAAGAGCAAACGCGGCACTGCTTTCCGCATCTGGGCGCGAAAGATAATCAAGGGATACCTCGTGAAAGGCTATGCCGTCAATGAGCGCATCCGTAAGGAGCAGATTGGCGAGTTGCGTCAGTTAGTAGGTATGCTGGGGCGCACGATCCAGAATCAGACCTTGCTGTCGAATGATGAAACCAATGCGCTTTTCGAGGTGGTGACAGATTATACTTATGCCCTCGATACGCTTGATAATTACGATTACGAGCGACTGACTATCGACAACACCACCAAGCAAGAATCCTTCCATGCAACCTATGAGAATGCGATGGAGACCATCAATGGCTTGCGAGAGAAGTTTGGTGGTTCTGCTTTATTTGGTAATGAGAAGGATGATTCCTTCAAGAGCAGTATTGGTCAGATCTATCAGACCTTTGGAGGCGAAGAACTCTATCCCAGTGTGGAGGAGAAAGCAGCCATGTTGCTATATCTGGTAACGAAGAACCACTCCTTTAGTGATGGCAACAAACGCATTGCTGCAACGCTATTCTTGTGGTTCCTGAATAACAATGGCATTCTCTATCGCTCTGATGGTTCAAAACGTTTGGCTGATAATACCCTCGTCGCCCTCACACTGATGATCGCAGAAAGCAAGACAGAAGAGAAAGACGTGATGGTGAAAGTCGTAGTCAATCTGATTAATCAGAAGAACTGAACTAGTTACGTCATTTGTCAACTTATCCACACCACATTATTATACTCATAAAAGAATAAGAGAAAAAAAGAAAAGGAAATAATAATGATGTTTTTATAAGGTGTGCCCCAATACGGCGCACCTTTCTTGTATCTTTGCATCGTGAACTATAAAGATGTAACGATATGACAGTATCAGAATTATTTAAGAAGTATGACTTTGAAAGCATATTACCGCATTTAAATCACCTCTTTATGGTGAATAGTGGGCGGCATTTCTCTGACGCGAGTATTGAGGTGTTCAGAGGTCTTTATAAAAAATGGACCGAGT
>CADCBZ010000127.1 GCA_902799765.1 uncultured Prevotellaceae bacterium | reverse complement strand
TATAATTTCTATCAGCAATTGCTTTGGCATAGGGAAAAGATAGAGGTTTTGGAGCCCTTGTATGTGAGAGAAGAAATGAAGAAAGTCATAGAAACAATGTTGGCAAAATACAAGTAATATGAAAGAACCCCCGACCTTAGTCGAGGGTTCTCTCTTTAGAGTCCCATGCAGGACGTGGCGCCGAGTGCAGTCAGGATTGCTGAGGCAATCGATATGATGATCTGCACAACAAACTTAGTGGTCTCTTTCTTCGTCATAATCTCTCAGAATTTTAATGTTCTCAGAATTTTAATGTTTAATTCTTGTCGAGATCGTCGCCGCCGTCGCCACCGCCTCCGGTGTTACCACCCTGGTTGTTGCCGCCACCAGTGTTGCCGCCTTCGGATCCTGAGCCGTTCTGGTTCTCGCCACCATTCTCGTTGTCCTCGATCTCCCCGCTGTCACCAGAGGTCACGCGCTTCAGCACATTACCCTCCTCATCGAGACAGGTGATCTGAATAGAGGTGTTCTTCAGCTCATCCTTTACATCCACATTCGGAGTGAAGATGATGCGGCGCACGCTGATCAGGCTCGTTTTCACATCCTCCAGCTTCTCTACCGCCTTCGAACGCACGCCGAAGCGCATGGTGCCCAGTCCAGGGATGGGGATGGAGTGACCTTCGGTGGCCCAGGTGCGAATCACTTCGCCGGCAGCATCCCAAGCCGCCTTGATCACACCAGCAGAGATACCTGAGTGGGTAGCTGCCTCCTGAAACACCTTCTTCTCGGCGATGGGCACGTAGAGGTCGGGACGCATCACGAACTTCTTACCCGGGTTCTTACCAAGTTTCACTTCACGCAGTTGTGCAATTACTTTAATAGCCATAATTTGAATAGTTTTTAATTAGTTGTTTGTTAATTTTAATGATTATAGTTCTCGGTGTCTCATTCGGTCGGCTTTACACTCACTATTAAAGGAAAAACTTGCTACCATTAATGCGCGCAAAATCTAGATTTAAATCTCGCAATTTTTATCCTTAAAGTGCGGTGTGTACCTTACAAATAAATCGCCAAAAAAGACACGTTTCAAAACACGTTTGAAAAATAGGAGCCTTTAAGTGGTACAGATGGCAGATGGCAGTTTTCTCATGAGTACCAATAATCTTTCAATATAAATTTTACTATATATATAATATATATATTATATATATAGTAATTTTATAACTATAGTATTTAGTTCTATAAAGTTATGTCTCCCCAAATAAACTGCCATCTGTCATCTGTACCAAATTGTCTCGAAAGGCTACGGGTAGGCGAACTATGTTCGGGAATGGATAGGATGCATCTCGGCAATACAAAGAAAAACGAGTTTTCCTTTGGTATTTCGCTCGATTTACACTATCTTTGCAGCCAGAACCAAACATGTAAGGATTATGACAACAGTAGAGTTGAATGCGCAGATATGGCGCGACATGGCCGAGATAGCCGACAGCGAGCAGTTGATGAAGCAGTTGGCAAAGTATCTGAAGAAGTTGGTGGCCAAAAAGGCAGATCCAACGCTGATGACGAAAGAGGAGTTCTTTGCCAAGGTGGACAAGTCGCTGGAACAGGCTCGACAGGGACGTGTACACAGGATTGATTCAAAAGAAGAACTGGACCAGTTCTTGAATAGCCTTTGAGCGTTATGTACAAACTGGACTATACCGACGAGGCGATGCTGGATATGCAACGCCTGAAGCGCGACGAGCCGAAGGCCTTTCAGAAACTGGGTAAGTTGCTCGGCGAACTGATGGAGCATCCGCGCACAGGTACGGGTAAGCCAGAACAGTTGAAGGGCGACCGTGCAGGACAGTGGAGCCGCCACATCACAAGGAAGCACCGTCTGGTATACGAAATCCACGATGCCGAGGTCGTTGTACTCGTTCTAACTGCCTACGGTCATTACGACGACAAATAGCCCCGTCGCCCGCAACCACGACATCATCCCCTGCACTGCCTGAAGTGCAGGGGATGTTTGCCTCTGTATGTTTCGTAGTCGCGTCATTGCAGTATTAATTTCCTCAAGGATGGTGCCCTTGATTCGAAAATGGGCCCTTATGGAAAAGGCATACGATAAACAATTATTGCGTTCCTGCCCCCGTGTGAGATATATCTAAATAAAAAAACGTTCTGGATAGTCATTCCAGAACGCTATAGTAATTGCTTTATGAGCAGAGGGTTAGATGAACTTAAGTGAGTGCACGGAAACATCAATATAGCAGTGGTAGATTTCAATAATCCTCCATTAATAATCATGGGTTAAAATGCTTAAATGGCATGGATAGCCCATGTTTCTTTGTTGGTGTAGGAATAGCATAGGGGCCCGCATCCCTGCGAACCCCTAAACAAGCGTAATAAGGCGGGCAGCCATTGGATCCACTTCGCCGTGCGTCCGAACGGTAACCGACGGAAGTGTAAGTTTATCCTGACGTAAATTAAAAGAAAGAGGTGCTAAAAGGATAAGGTCCGCATCCTGAAGTGACCCCGAAAAGTTGGACATTAAATTAAACATTAATTATTCAACTCTCTATAGTAGTGAGCTCGGTATTGCGCCGGGCTCATTCCTTTTAATCTCAGTTTTATTCTTTTATTGTTATACCAATCAATATATCTTCTTAGTGCTATCTGAAACTCTTCTATGCTATCAAACTTGTTAGCATACAAGAGCTCGTTCTTCATCAGGCCAAAGAAGTTCTCCATCATTGCATTGTCCAGGCAATTGCCCTTGCGTGACATACTCTGAGTGATGTCATGGTCTTTAAGCATCTTCTGGTACATACCATGCTGATAATGCCAACCTTGATCTGAGTGCAGGGTGAGGCCATGTAGTTGTGGATACTTCTTAAAAGCCTTCTTAAGCATAGATGTGACCATCTGCAAGTTAGGACTGGTAGAAATGGTGTAAGATATAATTCCACCATCAAACATATCCAATATGGGCGACAGGTATAGCTTCCTATCGTTTATGCATACCTGCGTAACATCTGTTGCCCATTTCTGATTGGGTCTGTCTGCACAAAAATCGCGTTCCAGGACATTGGGAGCAATCTTTCCTATCTCCCCTTTATAGGAGTGATAGTGCTGTTTCTTGGTCTTTGCCTTAAGTCCCATTTGATTCATCAGCTTCTGTACTGTCTTGTGATTAATAACGATATCTTCATTACGCAATTCCATACAGATTCGCCTGTACCCATAGCGTCCATGATTCTTGTCATATATCTGCTTTATACGTTCCCTGATTCCATCATATCCGTCGCTGTCACCCAGATGCGACATATGGTAATAGAATACGGAACGAGCCATCTTCATCCTATACAGCATAAACTGCAGAGGATGTCCTTCACGCCTTAGTTCTTCGATGGCTCTTGCCCAATCTCGCGTAGTCGGGCATTCCTTTCCTCGACTAAGGCTCTCACTTTTTTTAGCAGAGCATTCTCTGTCTTGAGCTCCTGGTTCTCTTTGCGGAGCCTTTCAAGCTCTGTGAGCGGTTTGCTATTCTTTCTTGGTCTTCCCATTCCTGGTGGTCGTCCTCGCCTTTTCATACTATTCAAAGCAGCCAAACCTTCCATCCTGTATTGCCGTAGCCATACCGATATACATTGTGGACTGGCCCCATATTTGAGCGAAGCTGCGTGCAAAGTTAGATGATTTTCTTCAATATCAAGAACGATTTCCCTTTTTAATGCATAATCTGGCTTGATATTCTTCTTTTTGAGCAAACCTGATCGACCCTGTAATTGATACCGATCCCATAAAACTTGAAGTCGATCATTATTAATCCCGTACTTCACATGTATAGAATGAATGGATATTCCTTCTTCAATCATATGCATGTACTTCAAACATTCTGCCAAACCATGTTTCTTTCTTTTTGACATAATAAACCCCGAAAGTTTTTTGTCTAACTTTCGGGGTTCAGATCAATCCCTGCGAACCTTATCCTAATCATTACTAACATTAACCAATAACCTAAAACAAATTGCAAAAACAACTATTCAAAAATGAAACTCAAACAATAACTAAAGAACTTTTCTGATGCAAAGATACGGGGATTTCGGACTGATTCCAAGAAATCGGCCAAATTATTGTCGGAGTTGTTGCGACAGGGGGGTGGATTTGCGACAAAGTGGGGGGAAGGGATAAAAAAAGGCCGCTGGACTCACGTCCAACGGCCTCCATTTCTCTCAATTGTTCGTCTGATTACTTAACTGAATCAGCAGCAACTGAATCAACAGCCATGCTGTCAACTACGCTATCAAGCGAAAGAGATAGCAGCAACTGCTACGAACATAAATACTAATTTCTTCATTTTTCTAATGCTTTTAAATCTGTAAAACAATCATTTGTTTATTAAAACGCTGCAAAGTTACGGCTTTTTTTTATATAACGTATCATTTTTTTCGATTTTTTTTTGGCCTTTTTTGTAACTTTTTTGCAAAGCGCTGAAAATCAAGCAGATATGAAATGTTAAAAAATGATGTAAATCTGACACTTATCGGTTTTTCTGCAAAAAATGGCAAAAATCAGAAAAAAAGTGCTACCTTTGTGCCCGTAAACAGTAACACCATTTTTGATATGATTGATACTTCTGCCTTCCAAGGTAAGACTGCAGCATATTTCACGTTAGGATGCAAGCTGAATTTCTCAGAAACATCAACTTTCGGGAAGATTCTTCAGGAAATGGGCGTGCGAACAGCACAGAAAGGTGAACAGGCTGACATCTGCCTGATCAATACCTGCTCAGTGACTGAGGTGGCTGACCATAAATGTCGCCAGGCGATCCACCGGATGGTGAGGAATCACCCCCATGCGTTTGTGGTGGTGACGGGCTGCTATGCCCAGCTGGAGGCTGAGGAGGTGGCGAAGATCGAGGGTGTGGATTTGGTGCTGGGCTCGGATGAGAAGGCGAACTTGATTCAGTTCCTGAGCGAGAAGTTCTCGCAGAGTGGGCAGCCTACACCTTATTATATTAAGAAGACGAAGGATATCAAGAGTTTTGCGCCATCGTGCTCAAGGGGGAACCGTACGAGGTATTTCCTGAAGGTGCAGGACGGCTGTGATTATTTCTGTACCTATTGTACGATCCCGTATGCGCGCGGGTTCTCGCGTAACCCGACGATTGCCTCGCTGGTGGCCCAGGCTGAGCAGACGGCAGCGGAAGGGGGTAAGGAGATCGTGCTGACGGGTGTGAACATCGGCGATTTCGGCAAGACGACGGGTGAGAAGTTTATCGATCTGGTGAAGGCACTGGATGC
>CADCBZ010000126.1 GCA_902799765.1 uncultured Prevotellaceae bacterium | reverse complement strand
AACCGCTCCATTACCAATAGCCACCTCTCGGAACATCAGCCGAAATTTCGACCCATGTACTTTCACCCATGCAGGCTCCATCTTTCGGATGGCCTCCATCAAGTGTTTGTGTTGCTTACCAGTCAGCTCGGCAATCTCGAGCGACGTCATAGTCTGGCAGAAATCTTTATTCTGCTCTCTTTTAATCAAATTATTCATTGTTTTGTTGAATTACGAGCCTTGGAAAAGCGAAGATTGTTTGAGCTCATTTCATCCGGATACTTCTCCGCTCGTCTTTCAACTCAGGTTAAACTTTAATTTTTCAATTCTTCAATTCTTCAATTTTACAATATCCGTGGCCAGAATCTCTTGGAACGTCTGTCCCTGATACTCGTGGGTAGAGAAACGAAGGGTGGCTGCCACCACATCACCTTCGTAGAACTTGCACGCCGCCAGATTCCCCAGCATGGCGCACACAAACTCGTTTTCGAATTTTGAACCACCCAACTCGCGCAACACGATGTTACACTTCTGGATGGAACCATTGTCACTCTTTGATGACTGTACGCTAAAGGCCTCGCCCTGGCGTACCACTCTTAAAATTTTTGTTTCCATAAATGATAGTTATTAATTAATGTTCGCGCAGGCCTGCCTGCCGTGTCCTGTGTAGCAATAAATCAAAGAGCACCGCAATCTCAAACCCATCTTGGATTGGATTGCAGTGCAAATGTAAAACCGATTTCCGAGCTTTACAATAGCAGCCCTGCCGATTCGGAAAACATTCGGAAAAACCACCATACCTTTCGGAACAATCTTCGGAAAAACGACTAAGTCCCAGTCCTCACCAAGTTGAAAAAACGCTTCACGATGTTATTTCTACGGATCATCTCGTGTTTATCGACTGTATCGCAGAATGTCCAATTGAAGATGGTGCCAAGTGCAAGATCCATCTTCTTCGAGATCGTAGATTCGCTGGGCAGGTCGCCCAACTGCAGGTCGTCTTTTAAATAATTCAGGTATGACTGGGCAGAACCGAATGTCGGCATGTCGTCGAGCGAGTTCATCGCCACCATTAGCCAGGCATAGTCGTACTTCCTGAGCAATAGCTTCTCAGCCCTCAGCTGAATGATAGCATGACGGACGCGGTCAGCCATCCTACCCTCTTGGACGACGGCACCTTCATCCACACTCACCACTTCCACCTGAGGGCACAGTTCCACCATACCCATAAACTTCTCATACGCTGAGTCATCAATTTTTAAAATCACTTCTTTCATCTGTTTGCAAGTTGCGAAACAGAATAGGCCTACCTGTCTCAGGTTTGTAATTTTATATTTTAAGTTTGCATTCTCAGAATGCGGTGCGAAGGTAAGGTGAATTTTTTTAATGAACGACAAAAATAAAAGGTATTATCAATAATGGCTGATAATACCTTATAATGGCTCTTTTCGGCTCATTTCGGCTGTTGCCTATGAGACGAGTATTTTATTGAAACAAATTGAATTTGGCTTTCATTTTTTTATAATAAGGATCGTCATCATAACTGGAACTGTTCGGATTGGTCCAGTGGTTGTATCTACGCTCCTTGATCAGCCCTTTCAACTCTGGGAATTCCTTTATCACAGCCTTATGGGGGATACGATCAGTCAGCATCAGGTCTAAGAGTAATCTAAAGGGACGAGCAATCTCCTTGGCAGTCTTCACCCCCTTCACGGCCCGATGCAGAAACCGAATGATGCCCTCTTTGTTCTCCGTCAGGATATACGTTCGTATATCATCCGACTTTTTAATAATCTTGTGCTTTTGGCTCTCTTCCTTCATGGCCTCCAGAATCCGACGCATCTTCAGCGCCTCCTCGTAACCGATCATGATCAGGTCGGCGGGATCGGCCTTCTCCATCTCTTCCAGATACGACATTTCATAGTCAAGGAGCCACGTCATCTTCTCTGTCGGCTCCCAAGGAGCATGATTCGCACGAATGCGAAATCCCAGCCCTTCTTAAATTGACCGACCATCAGAAACGCATTGCCATTCAACGAGCTGCCGACGTAATGACGAAAGTATTCCTCCCCGCTATCCTTCGGATGTCTGAACTTAAACTCTTTCTCCATAGCCATATCCGCCTGCATCGCCTTTTCAAACACCTCCAACTGGTCAGAATTGGGAAGGTCACCAAAGATTGAAAGTTGCGTTGTCACGAGACGCATCTTGTAAAGCCTTAAATTGCGGAAATACCGGCGAATGAGAACATCGATTTCCTGTTCTCGGGACAATAAATCCCTAGTAATTGTTTTGTTTTTCATCTTTTTGAGTTGCTTCCTATTCTGGCCGACTGCCCGCAACGGGGGACAATAGTTTCCCTCGTAGCGGGTTCAGATTCCTCATTATTTCTTACATCGAGAAAACTTTCTTTCCCTCGAAATAGGTGGCTTCGGGCTTGGCGGCATGAATCTCTGTCACCGGGCAAGTCAGCACGTCTTTGTCAACCAGTAGGAAGTCGGCATACTTGCCTGTGCTGATGCTGCCTCTTTCCTTATCAATGAGCATCTGTTTGGCGATGTTGATGGTCAGTGCCTCGATAGCCTGCTCACGGGTAATGAGTTCCTCGGGCCACCAAGGGGTACCCTTCTCTCCAGCCATTACACCAGTGACAGCTATCTCCATGATGCCGAACGGATCGTCGGGACTGCCGCTCGTTGCAGGGAAGTCGGAGTGAGAGGTCATGTGGATGCCATTGTCGAAATAAGATTTCATCGGATAAGACTTGGTCTCCTGACCTACGGGTGCCATACCATGCTCACGAATATAATCGGCTAACCATGATGGGCCATGGTGCCAGAGCATACCAGAGACTGCATACATGTTATGGTCTGCCATACGTTGATAATCCTCCGCATTGACGTTTCGAACGTGAACCAGCGTGTTGCGCAATTCATCCTTACCGCCATTAGCGTATGCGCTGACCACGGTATTAACGGCCTTGTTACCCATCGTGTGAATATGCATGGAGATACCTTTCGCATTCGTCTTGCGCGTAATGTCGGTCAGTTCCTCTTCGGTCCAGTTGGCGAGGCCCTGATGACCGTCAGGATACAACGGCTCTACATAGCCGGTGCCACCTTCCACCGTGCCGTCCATGAAGAGTTTGAGCCAATTCGTTTTGACACGGGTGGTGGCATACTGCTGAACGTCAGCGGCTTTTTTCAAGGCCTCTTCCACATTCATCCAGCTCTCAACCTCGTAGGTCAAGCCGATCACGAAGTTCAACTCGCCGGCTTGATCCAGCTGCTGGGCAGCCTTGAAGAAATTGTCGTTAAAGAAATAGTTACCCCAGCCATCGACATACATGGTGTAGCCCTCTGCCAACAGATGCTCCTGAATCTTTGGGATGACGATCTTTGCCACGTCAACGGGATAGAGACTGTCATTGTCAAGGAAGGAACGGGTGTAAGTGCCGGCCTGTTCTTTCAGGAAACCAGTAGGAGTACCGTCGGCACCCATCACGATCTCGCCGCCACGGATGTCCTTATCCTTCTTGAGCACCGTACCGTCGGCCTTCATAATGCCTGCATTGACCAACATAAGGGTATTCGCCACACCCTTGTGTCCCTCATCATCCGCAAAGTACATGGGGATATCACTGCAGATGGCATCCAGCTGCTGGCGGGTAGGAATCTGATCCTGAAAGGTGAAGTAGCTCCAACCGAAACCGAAGATACCCGTCGCCTTTGCTTCCCGAGCTTTCTTGACGGCATCGGGAACGAGCTCGTTCAGGAACTTGTCGGGCGTAGCCCCAATGGCCACCGTTCCAACGATCGGCAGGGCAACACCAATGGAGTAATGGGCATGGCCGTTGCCGCAGCTGGGCATCACAAGTCCCTTGCCGGTATAATCTACCACCTCGGTCTTACCGGCTTCAATCCATGCTTCGGCACCTTTCTTGTCGCCTACATAGACATACTTACCATCTTTTACCGCATAGGCTTCGACAATCTGATTGTTCTCGGCAGTGAAGATCTTACCATAGACCACAAGGTCGGCACTGGTCTTTGCATTCGCCATGTAAGCAGCGACACGCTTCGCCACATTGACCTTGATGTTGTTATAGAAGAACGAGTAGTCGTCACCATGGCGACCTTCGGGTCCGAAGAATGCTTCATTGATCTTGGCGGCTTCCTCAGGCATTGCCTCGCCTTTGGCGTGTGTTACGACTACACCACGGGAGGGACACACCTGCGCATCGGCGCCTAAATCGACAATTTCCAACTCACCTGTTGTCTCGTTCAGTATAATAGAACCTAGGTTCATGCTGGCTGGGGCATAGGTGTCGTCAAGCTTCCAGTTCAGCGGGTTGATGCTTATGGCACCAGGCAACACCACGGCGTTGGTTGCGTTTACCTCTATATTCTTGGGACCCTCGGTATTCCAGGCGATGATGACACCTGTGTCGGTCTCACCGGTAGCGAACTTCAGGTGTGGGTTTGCATCGAAATAGTCCTTGGTGAAGGAATAGCCTATGGCGTAGGCTGCCACCATTCGCTGTAAGTAGTCGGGGTGCTTAGTGAAGTATTTTTCCAACAAGTACTTGATGATGACCGAACCTTGGCTGTGGCCGGCAATGATAAAGGGACGTCCATTGTTGTAGTGCTCGAAGTAGTAGTCGATTGCTGCCAGAATGTCGTCGTAGGGCATGCCAGTGATGGCGGCGTCGATGATCCCGTCTCTTTTAAAGACGTCACCCACATAGCGTAAGCCTACCTGACGGTAATAAGGCATGAAGACGTTTGTGGAATCTGCATAAGCAGCTGCGTGCAGCAAGTACTCACCTGCAGCACCTACCAACATCTCTTCATTGTCGAGGTCTGCAAAGTCTGGTGCGCCTTCATCGAAACTTTTCAGAATGTACTCCGTTGCATAGATGTAGAATGTGTCCACGTCCTTGGTAATCTCTGGAATCTGATACCAGTTTTCCTTCTTGGAATAGTCTATAATCTCTTTCATATTGTTGTCCTTTTATACTATGTTACATTGAGAAGACCTTCTTACCCTCGAAGTAGGTGGCTGCGGGCTTGGCCTCGTGAATCTCATTCTCAGGACACGAAAGCACATCCTTGGTGACGAGGAGGAAGTCGGCATACTTGCCTGTCTTGATGCTGCCACGCTCATTCTCGATGAACATCTGCTTGGCAATGTTAATGGTCATTGCGGCGATGGCCTGCTCGCGGGTGATGAGTTCCTCGGGCCACCAAGGGTTACCGTTCTCGCCGTGAAGCATACCTGTCACGGCAATCTCCATAATGCCAAACGGGTCGTCTGGGCTGCCGCTCAGTGCAGGATAGTCCGAGTGGGTGGTCACAATAATGCCGTT
>CADCBZ010000125.1 GCA_902799765.1 uncultured Prevotellaceae bacterium | reverse complement strand
CTCGTCTGATGCACCCTCGGCTGTTCGCGTCAGACGTTCTTCAAGACTATCGAGTGCTTCTTTTACAAAAGCATTAATCACTCCTTCCTTCTCATGTATGATAGGTTCCCAACAATTTTGTGTATCTTGTGTATCCATTATCCTGTATTTATTCTTTTCGGAGTGCAAAGATACTCAAAATTATAGTAGAATAAGAACAAACAAGAGAAAAAGAAGAAAAGATTAACAGTTGGTCGCTTTTCTTATTCTTGGTTAAGATTAACACCTAATTAACGCCCTTGAAAAGAAAAATCCTCTGCAAATCACTGATTTACAGAGGATTTTGAATGTTTCTTCGTAGTCGATAGGGGAATCGAACCCCTATGCCAAGATTGAGAATCTTGTATCCTAACCATTAGATGAATCGACCGCGCTGCATTGTTTGGAGTATCACCCCTGCGGAAGGAGGGGGATTCGAACCCCCGGTACGGGAACCCGTACGGCAGTTTAGCAAACTGCTGGTTTCAGCCACTCACCCATCCTTCCAAGAATGCTTCGTGTTAGAAACCGAGGGGTTATCTCCTCAAATGCGGGTGCAAAGGTACGACTATTTTTTCGTTCCTGCAAATTTTTGGGCAACTTTTTTCGAAAAAAGTTATTTGAATGCCACCACCTCCGACAGCTCGGAATCGAAGTAGAAGGTGTTCTGCAGAGTGTCGCCATTGCTTATGTAGCTCATTCTCAGGAAGTAGAGGTCGCCAGACGGCATCTTGCCGTAGGTGATGCCTTTCTTGAAACCTGAGGCGCCGCGCTGGCGCATGAGCGTGATGAGGGAGTCGCTGATATGACGGGTAGTGCCGAGATCAGCAAAGTCTTGATGGCTGATGGCTGAGGGATTCTCCATGTTTTCAGCCACAAATTCCTTAGCGAGGTTCTCAGCCTTATGCTGCTGTCCGCAGGAAGCGAACAACAGCAGGGCCAATACACCTATTATAATATACGCGCGTGAGAACATTAAACATTAAAGATTAAACATTAAACATTTGATGGTATGTTCTTCAGAACATCCAGCAAGTGATCCCAGACCATCTGGACAGTGGGGATGTGCAGACGCTCATCGGGCGTGTGGACGAAACGGAGGGTGGGGCCGAAGCTCACCATGTCGAGGTTGGGGTAACGCTCGGAGAAGAGACCGCACTCAAGACCTGCATGGATGCCGCGAACGATGGGCTCTTTCTTGAAGAGCTTCTTGTAGGAGGCAACGACAATCTCCTGCAGCTTGGAGTTGGCACGCATCTTCCAGGCGGGATAACCCTCGCCAGAGACGGCTTCTGCACCAGCAAGCTCGAAGACTGCCTGGATGGTGTAGCACATGTTGTCGAGGTTTGACATGACATTGGAGCGCTGTGACGAGAGGATGTCGATGGTGGTCTCGGAGGTGTGGACGCTCGCGATATTGCTCGAGGTCTCGACCATACCGTTCAACTCCGGATCCTGACAGATAGCATAGATACCGTTGTCAACGGCCTGCAAAGCCCAGATAAACTTCTTGGCCACTGAGGGCTCGATGATAGGCTCAGCATCGGTGCTCTCCATCATGAACTGCATCTGCGTGTCGGTGACATGGAACTCATCTTCCACCTCTGAGTCAAACACGTTCCAGTCGGCGCGGATGTTTTCCTTCAGCTCGTTGGGCACGGCGATCACGAAGTAGCCGTCGCGAGGAATGGCGTTGTGGAGCTTGCCGCTGTGGAACTGGGCGAGCATCACACCCTCATAACGCTTCATGGTCTGGAAGATGAAACGGGCGAGGAGCTTGATGGCATTGGCGCGCTTCTTGTTGATGTCGTCGCCGGAGTGACCACCGATGAGACCCTTCAGGGCACCTTTGAGGAAGAAGCTGCCTGCAGGTGCCTGCTGACGCTGGAAGGTGAATTTGGCGCTGGTGTTACGACCACCTGCACAGCTGACGAAGATTTCGCCTTCGTCCTCAGAGTCGAGGTTGATGAGGTAGTCGCCTGTCATGAAGCCTGCCTTCATGCCTTCTGCACCAGAGAGACCAGTCTCCTCGTCGCGGGTGAAGACGCACTCGATGGGGCCGTGCTGGATATCGTCGGAGGCGAGGATGGCGAGTTCGATGGCGCAGCCGATACCGTCGTCGGCGCCGAGGGTGGTACCCTCAGCGGTGAGCCATTCGCCATCGATGTAGGTCTTGATGGCATCTTTGTCGAAGTCGAATTCCACATCGACGAGTTTATCACACACCATATCCATGTGACTCTGCAGGATCACGGTCTTGCAGTTTTCCATGCCCTGGGTGGCCGGTTTGCGGATGATCACGTTGCCTGTCTCATCGACATTGGTGTCAAAGCCGTGGGTTTCACCCCAGTTCTTGAGGTATTCAATCATCTTCTCCTCGCGCTTCGAAGGGCGGGGAATTTCGTTAATCTTCGCAAATTCTTCGAAGACAACAGCAGGTTTTAAATCACTTTTATTCATAATTAATGTATTTTTTGATTGATTTCGTCATAAAATGCTTACCTTTGCAGCCGAATTGCAGCGCAAAATTACAAAAAATGATTGAAACTCTGCTCATAAGCACGTTAATAATTGCTATTGCGATGGTATTTTTCCTCGTGAGAGTGCTATTTGTGAAGCAAGGCACGTTTAAGTCGCAGCATATTCACGACTCTGAGGCGATGAAGGAACGCGGCATCCACTGCGTGATGGATCAGGATCGGGAGATGCGACAGAATAGCAAGTTTGCTGTGAAAGAACATTAAACATTAAAAGATTAAATATTAAACATTAAATAAGAAGAATGAAAAAGTACATTTTCTCTGCACTGGCCATCGCAGCTATGATGGTATCGTGCAACAATGCAAGTCCTAAGATGGACGAGCAGCCCGCAGCTACTGGTAATGCTACCTCTGGCGTGAAGATCGCCTATGTGGAGGTGGATTCTCTGATGACTCAGTATGACTTCGCCAAGGATTACAGCGTAACCCTGCAGAAGAAGTCGAACAATGCCCGTAACACCCTGACCCAGAAGGGTAATGCCCTTCAGGCTGCTGTGAACAACTTCCAGCAGAAGATTAACAACAACGGTTTCCAGAGCCGTGAGCAGGCCGCTGGCGTGCAGGCTGCCCTGGAGCGTCAGCAGCGTGACCTGCAGGAGCTGCAGGCTCGTCTGGAGTCTGAGCTCGCATCAGAGACTGCCAAGTTCAACGAGGCACTGCGCGACTCTCTGCAGAACTTCCTGAAGGACTATAACAAGGATAAGAATTACGACCTGATCCTCTCGAAGGCTGGTGACAATATCCTGTTGGGTGCTAAGAAGTTTGATATCACTCAGGATGTGATCAACGGTCTGAACAAGCGTTATAAGCCCGCTGCAAAGCCCGCCGCTGAGGAGAAGAAAGAGGAGAAGAA
>CADCBZ010000124.1 GCA_902799765.1 uncultured Prevotellaceae bacterium | reverse complement strand
CCTCTTTTGCCGCAGTGACGCTACCTTTTTGACCTCTGTGTCATCTTATGAGGGCGGTTGCGGATTTGAGGTATTTATAATACTGTTGCGGAATTAAGGAATAAAAGAGAAACAATATGAAGACAAAGAATTATCTGAAAAAAGGATGTGGATGTCTGTCTGGCGCAGTTGTGCTGGCAGTTGTCATTGGAGCCATCGTTATGTATGTGCTCAAGCCAAAATGGCACGATGAGTATGGCCAGCGGTTTCAAGACATCTCATACGGAAGCCGACAGCACAACACTTACGACCTCTATCTGCCTAATGATGCAGAGAAAAACGATAGCCTGGCTCTCATCCTATATGTTCACGGCGGTTCCTGGTTAGGCGGTGACAAAGATGAGCATTATGGTGACTGCTACGCCTGGGTTCAGAGGGGCTATGCCACCGCTACGATGAACTATAGTTTTTTGAGCGAAGACAGCGTTTCACTGCATACCATGTCCGACGAGATTGATTCGTGCATCAGGCATATCGTTGGCTTCGCGTCCGAGAAGGGAGTCCACATTCGTCAGATGGCTATTGCCGGGACATCGGCAGGCGGGCATCTGGCCATGATGTTTGCCTACAATCATTCGCATCCTTTGCCGCTCCGTTTCGAGGCAATCAAAGTCGGGCCGTCAGACTTCCGTATCCTGTTCTCCTACGAGGAGAACGCAAAAGCGGAAGACGTGGAGAACCTTGTCTTCAGTTGCACGGGCAAGCGGATGCGTGCAAACGAATGTTCAAGGGAGTTGCTGGATAGCATCAAATTACTGGCTTCACCCGTCAGCTACATCAACGATTCTACGGCTCTACCTGCCATCTTTGCATACGGCGGAAAGGACTGGCTGATTAAGCCTGACCACTACCATGCCCTGCAAGCGAAATATGACAGCCTCGGCAAACCCTACGACCTCATCGTCTTTCCAAATTCCGGTCACGCCCTGTTGCAAGACAAGGACTGCACGACACGCCACGACAGCATCATGAACGTGTATTGCAAAAAGTATTTCGGATACTGATAATAGAAGTTATTCTCAAAATCCTCAAATCCGCAACTATGCGCATCATATTATGAACTGGTGGTCGAAGTCAACGTCATACCCCTCGCCCTCTTTCAGCTGCCCTGTGGACAACAGGCAATTGGGGAACAATGTATTCAGCTTGTCTGCCGTGTTGAAGTCATAGGTCTTGCCCGTGTCTGATGTGTAGGAAATGTTATCCTGGGTCAGTTCCTTTATGGCTCTGAGAATAGTGTCGGCACTGCATGTGCGAAGTGTCGGATAAAGCGAGAGGTGGTACATCAGATGAGTGGTGACATCTTCTATGAATGAGCCGCCACAGAAATAAACGCTCATAAGCGAACGGATGATTTCGCTGTATTGATAACCATACAGCTTGCATCTCATACCAAGGGTTGAGTCTATAACAGATGAGAGCTTGGAGTCAAATTGCTCCATTATTGAAAATATTCCTCCAAAAGGAGTGAGTTCCTCAGATTTAATTTGTATTTTTGCCATGTCATATCAGAGTTTTGCTTGTTTATTTTTGCAACACTAAGATAAGTGAATTCTTCGACATGGCAAAATCCTGGGCAACTTTTTGTTGCTCAGGTACTTAAAAAGTTATATTTGTAATAGTGTTGCGGAATTAAGGATATAGAAATATGAAACTAAAGAAAAATACTGACCTGAACTTACTAATCCTTTCAGGAAGTCCGAGAAAAGGTGGTAACACCGACTTGCTGGTGGAGGCATTCGTAAAGGGGGCCTCACAAAAGCATTATGTGGAGATTGTTTCAGTACAAGACTACAAGGTCAATCCTTGTATAGGATGTAATGCCTGTTTCAAGAACGAGGGCAACATCTGCGCACAGAAGGATGATATGGCTCTCATCTATGAGAAGGCTAACGAGGCAGACATGCTTGTGATAGCTTCACCCGTGTATTTCTATGGACTGAGTGCTCAACTGAAGTCTGTTATTGACCGCTTTCATAATCCCATCAGAGATACATTCCATATACAGAAGATGGCACTACTCCTTGTAGGAGCAGCCACACTCCCAGAACTGTTTGACAGCATCCTTACCGAGTATCAGCTTTGCCTGAACTTCTTCAACTTAGAAGACGCTGGCAAGGTTTTGGCTCGTGGCTGTAAAGACAAAGGAGACATCATCAATTCGGGGTATTTAGATGAAGCATTACAATTAGGAGAAACAATTTGAAAATGGATTAGCAGGTTATGAATAATCCTGTTATCACTAAAGCATGTCTGGAAGACCTGGAGGAGATTCTACAACTTCAATATCTTGCCTATCAGAGCGAGGCTGCACTATTTGGCAGTAATGACATTCCACCTTTGAAGCAGACAATAGACGAGGTTGTTGAGGAATATCATAAAGGTGTAATTCTGAAGCTTGTGGCAGACAACAAGATTATTGGCTCCATACGTGCATGGGAAACTGAAGGTACTATTCAAGTGGGCAAACTGATGGTTCACCCAGATTATAGGCATTGCGGTTATGGGACAAAACTGTTAAATGAGATAGAATCGTATTTTTCCCAAAAACGCTTTGTCTTATTCACAAGTACACGAAGCATCAACAATCTAAGGATGTACCAAAGAATGGGCTATAAAGAGTTTGAACGTAAAAGCATAACAACTGAATTAGAATTTGTTTTTTTTGAAAAGATAATCTGAACTCTCGAAAGAAAAGTAGCATGAACATAGAAGACTATCGTGGATACTGCCTGTCATTGGGCGATGACATTGAGGAAAAACTGCCTTTCCAGAAGTTCAAGAACGGAGAGGGAGTGCTGGTATTCTATGTAGCAGGACATATGTTCTCATTCTTCGACTGCAACGATTTCTCGGTCATCTCGCTGAAATGTCAGCCAGAGCGCATTGAATATCTGAAGGCACAGTATGAGTGTATCGGGAATCCGTACAACGAATCACCCAAACACTGGATTGGCATCACCCCAGAAACTGCTCCTGACAATCTGCTGAAAGAACTTACCCGAAACTCATATGAGATTGTTAAGTCAAAATACAAGAAGAGATGACTCCCAAACAGATAATAGCATCCAATGCTGACGAAAAGATAAAACAACTGTATGAAACGGCATTCCCTGAAGGCGAACAAATCCCTTGGAAGGACTTGATGCGCCTGGTTGAGGACATGCCGTTGGATTTCACTGCATACTACAATGGCGAGAAGTTCATTGGCTTCACCATCGTCTATCCACGTAAGTCTATCAACTGGTTCTGGTACTTTGCCGTGTGCGAAGAGTTGCGAGGCAATGGCTATGGTCAGAAGATACTGACTCAGATGATAGAACACTATAAGGGACAATCCTTCGTCCTGGACATGGAAAGCCCAACGCAGGTCAGTGAGAACATTGACCAACGCAAACGCCGTCAGAATTTCTATATACGCAAC
>CADCBZ010000123.1 GCA_902799765.1 uncultured Prevotellaceae bacterium | reverse complement strand
CTATCATCCGAATCGTGCACTCATACTACTTGATTCGGCATTGCTCCTTGGAAACATCAACGACTACCGTGGTCAGTTTATCCGTGCCAAAATCTATAGCAAGTCGCTCCTCAAGCAGCGGCAGGATTCTGCCATCCTGATCTGTAAGCAGCTGTTGAAGCATGATTCCGTGATTAATGTTCCCCATGAACAGGAGAATATTCTCGATCTGCTGATGATCACCAGTCGTACCAAGACCGACTTTGAAGGCTATGTGAAGTGGGCGACGCAGAAGGTCGAGGTCTGTCGTCTTCAGGGAGAGGAGACGGAGCAATGGCGTACGGAGGCAGAGATCGGAATGGTGATGGCTCACCTGGGACAGCCGGAGGAAGGTATGACGAAAATCGACGAGGCAATCCGTCAGCTGGATGCACCCGGCAGTATCGACCGCATGGATGCCTTCATCATTGCCGTGAAACGTAAGATTACTGTACTGAATGATCAGGGTCGTTATGCTGAGGTCGTCCCTTTAGCTCAACGTATCCTCGACCGGCTTGATCATTACGAGCAGCATGCTGCCGACTATGCCGAAGACAGCTACCGCTTGTCGTGGAGCGACAGTCCTGCCGACCGCGACCGCTATATCGACTTCAGCCGTGCCCAGGCCAATGGCTTCCTGGCTGGCGCCTATGCCATGACGGGTGATGAAGCTCATGCCCGTGAGTGTCTTGCCCGCTTCAACCAGAGTGGTTACGGCCCTTCATTCAGTGCCCGCAGGATGATTATTCCGGCGCAGATGGCACTGGGCATGTATGATGAGGCGATGGCCACCAGTGATGAGATCGTGTACCGCATGGGCAGTGATACCATCAATGACGACTATGCCGTGATCCTGCGCGACCGTGCTATCGTGGCCCGCGCCAAAGGGCGTCTTGCTGAGGCCTACGATCTGATGAACCGTCATGCCCGTCTGGCGAAGGTGCTCAGCGACAGTTTGCATGCCAGTGAGGCCCACGACTATGCCGCCCGCTATCATGCCCAGGAGCAGGAACTGAAGATTCGGGAGACCGAGACAGCCAGTCGCATGAAGTCGATCATCATTGGTGTCATCGTATTGTTGTTCATCATCGCTAGTGTCATCTCGTTCTACTACCGTCGTCAGCGCCAGATTATCACTGAGAAGAACCGTGCTTTGGTTCGCATGATCAACGGCACGCCGCTTGTGGTGCCTGCTGATGAGACGGAAGGAACGGAAGATGCCGATGACGTCAGCGAGTCAGAGGAACCGGAAGAGCCAGAGTCTAACTCTGCCCTCTTCGATACGATCGATACAGCCATCCGCACGGAGCACCTCTATGCCAATGTCTCGCTTCAGCGTCAGGACGTCTGTGCACGTTTCTGTATCACCCGTCATACACTCAACAATCTGTTGGCGCAGCATACTGGCAGTCCCTCTTTCCCGCAGTACATCAATAACATCCGTATGGAGGTGGCGCTTCCTCTGCTGCGCGATAAACCCTCGATGACCATCGCTGCCATCGCCGCTGCTGTGGGGTTCACACCTGCCAACTTCCGTGAACAGTTTAAGCGTCAGTACGGTGTCACCCCGCAGGAATACCGCCAGAGTTTGTAGTCCTTCTGTTCGAAATGCCGTTTGGTATGCATGCATTTGGCTATTGTCCCAAATGCGTGCATATTGTTTCTTGGAGGTCGAGATCTTTTTGCCTAACTTTGCACCAGTTTTATACGATTAATGTTAGTAATGATTGAGAAAGGTAAAGAGATTGTGAGAGCACCTTATTTAAAAGCGGGGGACAGGGTGGCCCTTATTTCCCCTGCCTACTGGGTGCCGGAGGAGGTTATTATGCAAGCCGCTGAGGTGTTGAGAGGTTGGGGGGTGCAGCCGGTTATCGGCCCTCATACCACAAGTCTGAATGTGGATGCCTATTCGGGAACGGCGGATGAACGTGCGGCCGACCTGTTGTGGGCGTTAGAAGATGATACCATTAAAGCTATATTTTGCTCTCGAGGGGGCTACGGTTCGATGCATCTGTTGAACCGGATCCCCTTGGAGAAATTCCGGCAACATCCCAAATGGCTGATAGGACATGGTGATATCACGACGCTGCTTTATGCCGTCGCAACCACAGGGACACTTTGCGTTCATGGTCCTATGGGGTTCCAGATCGCAAGCCAACAGGAACCAACTACCACCATCACACGCAACCTGCTGATGGGTATATTACCGCAATACATTATTCCAAGCAATCCGTATAACCGCTGTGGTCATGCGGAAGGCATCCTTGTAGGAGGTAATCTCTCAAGTTACGCCGCGATCTCGGGTACCAAATTCCAGATGCCAGAAGACCAAGACTTCATTCTTTTCATTGAGGAGGTAGAAGAGTCGCTGCATGCCATCGACAGATTGTTCTATATGCTACAGTTGCAGAACAGTTTCGAGAGGGTGAAGGGAATTATCTTCGGAGCCTTCAATTCCATTAGATACGACTTGCAGTTTGGTAGTGTTGAACAGATGTTGATAGCCCATCTGCATGATCTGGAAATTCCCATCTGTTGTGGATTCCCTGTCGGCAGCAACAGTTGTATCCCGCTTATTGAGGGAGCACCGTGTTCGCTTACTGTCACCTCTGAGGATTCTGTGTTGACATTCAATATAGAGGGTGCCCAGCAGACCTGTCATATAGAGAAGGCAGAAGTGATGCTGGTGAAATAAGAGGATGGGGCTTCTTCTTTGATGATATGATGTCTTAGTTTATAAATTCAGTGTATTTATATTGTAAATTCACTGAATTTGCTTTTTAAATTCACTGAATTTGGTCAGCAATTTCACTGAATTTATTATTTAATCATTTGTTTCTTTCAAAAGAATGTGTTATCTTTGCAAGCAAAAACGATTATGGCTATACATTACAGACTGCTCCAGAACAAGATTAAAGGTAGTAAGAACTATGGTAAATACTATGCTCACACGGTGAAGCGCGGTGTCGTTTCACTTGAAGACATTGAGGCGATGATTGAGGAAAACTGCACCGCCAAGGCTTCTGACGTGAGGCTCGTGCTGCGTGAACTGTTCGATACGGTGAAGTTTTACATGCAGAATGGCTATACAGTCGATCTCCGCGAGATGGGCAAACTGTCAATCTCGGTGAAGAGCGTGTGCGTGGATGCCCCCAAGGAGTTCCGTCGCGACCGCCATATAACGGGTTTCAAATGTAACTATACGCCCGAGGGCAAACGCTATAAGTCATTTGACGGCGAGGCCAAGGGGCATATCCACCGCAGTCTCCTCGACGGTTGCGAGGCCATCGAGACACGCTACTACAACACATCCGATTCGCAGAAAGACTGATTGAAATCGGTATCATAGGGCTAAAAATAAGTTAAATAGTTGTTGAACTAATTAATTTAGTTTAATAACTAATATGTTTAGTTGTATATAACGAAAAGTTTTAGTTACTGAATCACTAAAAGCAAAATGACAATGAAGAAGCTAACCAATAAAGAAAAAGAGATCATGGATTTGTATTGGCAGCATGGCCCCATGTTCGTCAAAGAACTCTTGGAGTTCTACGATGAGCCGCGCCCGCATTTCAATACGTTATCCACGATGGTACGCATATTGGAGAAAGAAGGATTTCTCGACCACAAGCAGTTTGGTAACACCTACCAGTATTACCCCCTCGTCACAGAGGCGGAATATGGCCGTAGTTCCATTGCGGGCGTGATCAAGAACTACTTCAATAACTCATACCTCTCGGCTGTATCCTCTTTCGTCAAGGAAGAGAAGATCTCTGTGGAAGAACTGAAGGAACTGATAGACCAAATCGAGAACAACAATGATTGAGTTTCTGACATACGACCTGAAGGTGGCCGTACTTCTGGCGGTGTTCTATATGTTCTACCGACTGATGTTGGCCCGTGAGACGTTCCACCGCGTGAACCGTATCATACTTCTGCTGACGGCAGTGGCCTCGTTCGTCTTGCCTCTCTGTGTGATTACCATTCATGAAACGGTGACCATGCAGCGGGCTGCACAAGTGGCGGTCGGCAGTTTTCAGGTAGATATGATGGACGAAGAACCTGCAACGCCCCTGTGGCAGATCGTCTTGCCTATATTATTTATAATAGGTATGATGGTGACTCTCGTCCACACCCTCTCGTCGTTATTCAGAATCATCAGAATTATCAGGCATAGCGAACGGTATCCGCAAACTGACGGTACTACGATCTGCGTGACCGGTAACGCATCGTTGACACCCTTCAGTTGGACGATGCAGCGGTACTCTCTCAAGGCATCAATGCGCGCCAATATCAATACCTGTTAATCACAAAAGCCGCAGGCATCGGCGGGTACTCCCTTGCCAACGGTATCTCTCATAGTACCCTCAAAAACCGAATCAATATGATGTTACATACTAAATCCGATCGCAGTCGTCTGCTGAAACTCCTTGCCCTCCTGCCCATCGTGGGCATAGCGCTGGCTGTCAATGCAGAGAAAGTGGTTGATGTCCGTTACGACGAACCGCAGAAGCAAAATACAAAGAAAAACGTAAAAGGTGTTGCCGAAAAGAAGGCAGATTCTTCTGACGCCAATACGGCTGTGGGAACATTCGAACCTGTTCAAGGGGATGTCTTCGACGTGGTGGAGGAGATGCCCCAATATCCTGGTGGTCCCCAGGCACTCTTTAAGTTCCTAGGCGAAAACGTCCACTACCCTGAAGAAGCAGAAAAGGCTGGCATCCAGGGACGAGTCATCGCGACATTCGTTGTGGAGAAAGATGGTAGTATCTCACAGCCCACAGTGGTGAAGTCCGTAGATCCTCTGCTTGATGCCGAGGCCATTCGTGTCATCAGTGCCATGCCGAACTGGAAGCCTGGTAGGCAGAATGGCAAAGTGGTCCGCGTCAAGTATACCGTTCCTTTGAGCTTTAACCTCGATGGCGGGGGAGAGGAGATAGACCATTTATGCAGGGAGGACGGAACGATCGTCGAGATTGATATCGAGAAAGGCGACACCACTATCGTGAAACCTCTTTTCATCGTTGACGGTGAGGTCATGGATGGTAAGAAAGTGTATGCGATTAATCCCAAGGCTATCGAGCGCTATTATATGCAGAATGGTCAGGAGGCTATCGATAAGTATGGCGACAAGGCTAAGGACGGTGTGATCCTCATCACCCTCAAGAAGGATTAAACATGAAAAGTCTGTTATCAATGATTACCCTCGCCCTGCTGACGGTTCTTCCCGTCAGGGGCGAGGGTGTTGATTCCTTGCAGGTCTATGTGCAGGCTGGCGATAGTTGTATGCAGGCGTTCAATACTTTCGAGGCGCTTCAGAACTATCAGCGGGCTTATGAGATTGCTCAGGGACAGGATGTTCGTATGAAACTGGCTGATTGCCAATACAAACGCGCCAATTATCGTCAGGTTACCGAGCTCCTGAAGAACATTCCTGAGGATAGTCTCTCGCACGAGGCCTTTCGTCAGCTTGCGTTCAGTTATCAGAAACAAGGCGATAATGATTCCTTTATGTATTGGGCCGAGCAACTGATCTACCGTTATCCCATGGATAGTGAGGTGGTGGCAGGCCTGACACTTGCCTTTGCCAAAGCCAATCAACCACAAAGAGGTATCGTCTGCGGCATGAAATATTGTCAGAGGGACTCCATGAATATCATGGTGAACAGGGCGCTAGCTGATGCGTGGTTTATGGACCGCAACTTCAATGCTGCTGGCAAACTGTACAATCGACTCCTCGAACAGGGCGACTCTACTTTTAATACGCTCTATTCCGCAGGCATGTGTTACTCGCAACTTGACAGTCTCGAGTGTGCCTATAAGTATCTTCAGTTGGCCTTTCTTATCAGTGGCATGCAACATGCGGGGTGTGCTTATCGCCTTGGGGTGGTGTGTGTCGATACCCAGCGCTACCCTGAGGGGCTGGGCTATCTGAATCTTGCCAAGGAGCTCCTGCGCCCTGATACGACCATCATGAAGGCCATCACGCTCTCTCAGGGCGAAGGATATTATCTGACGCAGCATTATCCTGAAGCGGTGGAAGCCTGGAAGGAACATCTGGCCTATAATCCCTCTTCCGTCGCCACCTACTATAATATAGCCAATGCCTATTGCTATCTCCTGAAAGATCGCGAACATGCACTTGCATATTATCGGCTTTTCCTGGAAAAAGCTGCCGAAGTGGAGCAGCCGACGCCGCAGTTATTGGAGATGATAGAGGCTGCACGCAAGCTCATTCAGCCTTAAAAATGAGTTAAAAGTATAAAAAATCTTAAAAGTTGCACTTTTTCAGGTGGTATATGTGGTGTATTTCACCTAATATTAGTACCTTTGCACCCGCAAAAGTGCGTATTGCGCTGGCTTGATAGCTATCAATACCCTTTATTATTTAAATTTTAAACTGAAATGCCAGGATTAATTGGAAGAAAAATCGGAATGACATCCGTTTTCAGTGCCGACGGTAAGAATGTACCGTGCACTGTCATCGAAGCTGGTCCTTGTGTTGTTACTCAGGTTAAGTCTGTAGAGAAGGATGGCTATCAGGCTGTTCAGCTCGCCTTCGGAGAGAAGAAGGAGAAGAACACCACCAAAGCAATGATGGGTATCTTCAAGAAGGCTAACACAACACCAAAGGCCCACTTGGCCGAGTTCAAGTTTGATACCGAGTTGAATCTCGGTGACACCGTCACGGTTGACATCTTCGAAGGTGCAGAGTTCGTCGACGTTGTCGGTACATCAAAAGGTAAAGGATTCCAGGGCGTCGTGAAACGCCATGGTTTCGGTGGTGTAGGCCAGAGCACACACGGTCAGGACGACCGTCTGCGTAAGCCCGGTTCTATCGGTGCTTGTTCTTATCCCGCTAAGGTGTTCAAAGGAATGCGTATGGGCGGCCAGATGGGAGGCGACAGAGTGACAACTCAGAACCTCAAAGTGTTAAAGGTGATACCGGAGCACAACCTGATCCTTATTAAGGGTAGCTGCGCTGGTTACAATGGTTCAACTGTTTTAATCAACAAGTAAGATGGAAGTTAGCGTATTAAATATCAAAGGTCAGGAGACCGGACGTAAGGTAACTCTGAACGAGGCTATCTTCGGCATTGAACCTAATGACCACGTTCTTTATCTGGACGTAAAGCAGTATCTCGCTAACCAGCGTCAGGGTACAGCTAAGTCAAAGGAGAGAAGCGAAATCTCTGGTTCTACTCGCAAGCTTGGTCATCAGAAGGGTGGCGGCGGTGCTCGTCATGGTGATATCAATTCTCCGCTGCTCCGTGGTGGTGGTCGCGTATTCGGTCCCACACCCCGTGACTATAGCTTCAAACTGAACAAGAAAGTAAAAGCTCTTGCTCGTAAGTCTGCACTGTCTTACAAGGCACAGGAGAATGCGATCGTAGTTGTTGAGGACTTCACCATGGAGGCCCCCAAGACTAAAGAATTCGTAAATATTGCTAAAAATCTCAAAGTAGATGGCAAGAAGACTCTCTTTGTTTTGTCAGGCACCAATAATAATGTATATTTGTCGGCTCGCAATCTGCAGGGGGCAGAGGTGATGGAGGCTTCAACACTCAATTCGTACAAAGTTTTGAATGCTGATGTTCTTGTAATCTCAGAGAAGTCACTGGAGACAATCGACGGTATCTTAAACAAGTAAAAGGAGACATCAGATATGGCATTTATCATTAAACCCCTGGTCACTGAGAAGATGACCAAGATTACAGACAAGTCTTCTGTAGAGAAAACTTATAAGGTGAAGGGTGAGACTCGTACCAAGAAGGCAGAGGCCAAGTACGGTTTCATTGTAAAGCCCGAAGCCAATAAGCTGGAGATTAAGAAGGAAGTCGAGAGCCTGTACAATGTGACAGTGATCGATGTGAACACCGTTCGTTATGCCGGAAAGCGTAGCTCACGCTACACCAAGGCTGGTCTGATCAAAGGTCAGAAGAACGCGTTCAAGAAAGCAATCGTTACTCTGAAGGAGGGCGATGTAATTGATTTTTATAGCAATATTCAATAAGAAATGGCAGTACGTAAATTAAAGCCCTATTACTGCATCCGTGCCAGAGAAGTCTCTCGTTTACGGTAAGCGTTCAACCGGTGGTCGAAACAACACCGGTAAGATGACTGTTCGCTACATGGGCGGCGGTCACAAGAAGAAGTATCGTCTGATCGACTTCAAGCGAGAGAAAGATGGTGTTCCAGCTGTAGTAAAGACAATCGAGTATGATCCGAACCGTTCGGCTCGCATCGCTCTTCTCTTCTACGCTGATGGTGAAAAACGTTATATTATTGCTCCTAATGGACTGCAGGTTGGTGCAACGCTGATGTCTGGAGCTGATGCAGTGCCTGAGGTAGGTAATGCACTTCCGCTCGCAAACATCCCCGTCGGTACCGTCATCCACAACATTGAGATGCGTCCCGGTCAGGGTGCC
>CADCBZ010000122.1 GCA_902799765.1 uncultured Prevotellaceae bacterium | reverse complement strand
TTGCCATGTTAAAGAGAAGAATGTTTTTTGCTACGCAGTAGCAGATCAGAAAGATATGATCGAAGTACTGAGCATGAAAGTGAGAGTAGATAAAGACGTCGAAATCAGCGAGGTGGAATTTGCAGCAGGGCTGTTTTGGGAAATGACCTATTATGGTCCTAAAGACAATGGATAGTTATACGAAAATATGTTAATACGCTCTGTTATAAAAAAATAAAATCGTATCTTTGTGGCACCTAAAATGATAAATAAGACTTATGGTTAATGGATTTAAAGTGATAACTCTCTGTGGTAGCACTCGTTTCAAGGAAGAATTCTTGGAAGCACAAAAGCGTCTGACACTTGAAGGCAACATCGTTATTTCTGTGGGGCTGTTTGGCCACTCTGGTGATGATGTGGTTTGGACTGAAGGTGTAAAAGATATGTTGGATCGTCAGCATCTGGCAAAGATAGATTTGGCTGATGAAATCTTTGTCATCAATATAGGTGGTTACATTGGTGATAGCACCAGACGAGAAATCGCCTATGCAAATTACAGAGGCAAGTCGATAACATACCTTGAAAGCTGCATAAAGCCTAGTCTTTATGACAACTATGATGCACTTGGCGAACTATATGATGCAAAAAGAATTTCTGATGAGGATTTTGAACAAGCTGGACGTGACTTTGACAAAAAGCGTGAAGCTGCCTTTGAAGAATATAATGCTTGCCAAGGTCCTTGGCCCTATCAGTGGGAAAACATCGATGCTGTTGTATGTGGAATCTTGCAGCAACATGGCCTTGTTTCCATTGATTATCATGACATCAAAGATCTCTACGATGCAGATTGTGTCTATGAAGTCCGCATTAAAGGAAAAGGCGCCAATGATGAAGAGCAAATTCAAAGCATTATTGATACTATCAGAAGTGAATACCAGGCCCAACTACATTCCTCAAAGAAAGTCGTTGTAACGTTATGCGGATCGTCAAATCCTTCTGGCTTACTTGAAAAACTTGCCGATTGCATGGATGGCCTAAATGTTGTTTGGCAGACGAGAGAACTCTCTTCAGAAGGAAAAGAATTGGCATTGTTAATAGTATTTGTGGAATAATAATATCATTATGGAAGTTGATAAGTTAATAATAGAAGATTGGTCCAAAACAACACTTGGTTATTATCTTGGTGAGGTTGAAAGAGTTGGTGAAGATGTTGCAACATCTTTTTATAATCAATCGGATTTATCTCGAGTGAAAAATTGCGAACTAATGATTATTGGCATAAATCCTGGGGCGGGTTGTCTTTTAAGTAATTCTGATTTCTTGTATCGGGGTAACCCATGTTTTCAAGGTCTGAGTGATAAGGAGATTATATACGAAATGTCTCAGAAATATGATAAAGACAAGAAGAGATATGGATGGGACTTATGGAAAAAAATACATAAAATGCTTAGCTATGCAGGAAAAGGAGAACTATTAGAAAAACTAGATCGATTTGTTCTTACTAATATGATCTTCTTTGGAACTGATAAGGAAAACCAGATACCTAAGGGCGTTAATAAAGAAAAGTGTGCAGAACAAACAATAGAGCTTATATCCATACTTCAACCTAAAGTTGTATTATTGTTAGGAAGTCAAAGTCGGAAATTGTTTGATCGAGTTTCTGAAAACAAATTAGAAGTGTTGGTGCCAAATTCTATGTATCATTGCATGTCTGGAAAAAGCCACGTACTTGCAATAAAACATACTGCATATTATTACTCTTCAATTGAGATGGAACTTATAGGAAAAACTATCGGATACATATTAGATCATTCTGAAGAAATTATTAATAAAGAATGTATTTATGCATCATATATTAAAGAAGATATCATTTGTTTCGAAGAAAGTCGAATGGCAAATCAGCCTAAAAGAAAGGCGAAAATGGATAGTACAAGAATCATAGAATTGATAATTACGAGCCCTTATTTTCAACTTACTCAGATTGAGAAAGAGAATTATTCCCTTTCTAAGAATTTGATGATTCGTATCACAAAAACAGGAAATGGCTATTTGGCTATTCGACATAAAAATTATGATGTTCAATACCCTAACTCGAAATACGATTTTACTGAAAGATATAGAAATATATTAATGGAGAAAGGGTGGAATTGTGACACTCCTGTTTGGTTAAGCAAAAAGTTAATCAAAGACTATGGGCGCAAAGATGATGAAATAGTTACGAAGATTGTATCAGAAATAAATGATATAGTTGAACTTGTACATAAAGATAATTGATTACAAATGGCACAAATGATTCAGCGCGGAAGTGAATTACTCCGCATCAATACTCAAAAGAACGACATCGAATATTCAAAAGATGGCGGACGTACTTGGCATAGGCGATATACAGGCAGCAATGCTGGGACATACGTCGATTTATTTAATCTGGAATCTGAGATTCTAGCATGTACCTCGAAAGGTATTTACTATTCTAAAGACGATGGGCGCACTTGGCATAGTCGATATACAAGCAGTTCTTATGGCTCATTCATTCAATTAGCTTCTGATGGTCAAAACATCTTGGCTACAACTTCAAAGGGATTGTATTATTCAAAAGATAGTGGACGCACTTGGCATCGTAGATAACAATCAAAGCTTACGAATCATGGATACAAATAACAAAATCGTAGGAGGATATGGTTTAGGATTGATCGTTGTTTTTATCTTATTCCTTACCATCATTTTAAGTGCATCATACATGGGTGTATTTAAAGGTTTTGAGCCCTATCAACAGTTGATTGCAGCCATGTTAAGTGTAGCTGCTACAGGTGTTATAACTGCGCTATTGCTCATTTTCCAGCGAAAACAACAGGAAGAGCTGAATGAGAAACAGAGGAAATTCGAGGAAGAATCTACTCACGCTCAAAGAGAATTCCAAAAGATACAGACTTTAGATCAACGAAAATTTGAAGCTGAACAAAAAGACAAGGAAAAATACAGGCTTCTTGAAACCAAAGTATTCGAGGAGAAGTTGCGTATCTACCAGGAATTCCTTAGGAAATTATGTGACGTGGTAAAAGACCAGAAAATTACTCCTGATGAAGAAATCGAGTTGCAGTTTCAGGTGTCATATATTGCAATGCATACGAAATCGGATTCAATAAAAATAATAAGTGAGCAAGTCCGAAAAATTGTTGTTGATATAAAGAATAATGAGAAAGATAGCAATAATATGCTGAGCCAACTATTTGTTATTTCTGATGCCTTATACAAAGAACTCTATGATAAGGACAATTCTTTTGATGAAGAAGATAGGAGTAAAACAATAGTAAATTTCGAGTCTATCTTGGCTCCTAAAAACGACTCGAGGTTGTACGAACTCATGCAAAACATCGTAGCCAAAGGCTCAAATAAAAGAATAGATAGAAATGGTATCCTCATTTATGAATATTGGTGCAATAATAAAAATAATAGATATATTAAGGAGAATGGCACTGTTTCAATAGGTATATCCTGCAATAATAAGCAATTCTCGTTCTCGATAATGACCAAAGGCAATCATCCAGAAAAATTCCTGACTATGGTGCAAGGAGTTTGTGATGAGACGAAACTATTTAAAAAGGATGCTAACACAAACTTCGTTGCAGATGTTGGTACCGATGATAGTAAAATCGTAGATTTCTTTAATCTGTTATTGTCTAAGATGAAAGAGTATCGAGAAACTGACTTACCAGAATAAAACAACTCCGAATAAAAATTTAACCTCTGCCCTAAAACGGCAGGGGTTTCTTTTATCTTTGCACTGTGAATAAAATAGTAGATGTGTTATTAACATCAGTGTAACCTCACCTGATAGGGCTGAAATGCCGATGTATAGGGCGTTTGAGGCAGGTGAGGTTCATCCAGGAAACCTCACTTGAACCTCACTTCTTCCCTCATGAGTCAATTTATAGCTTGAGTGAGGTTTGTGTGAGGTCTAAGTGAGGTCTAAGTGAGGTCTAGGTGAGGTTAAAACAACTAACCTCACTGGCTATAATCCCTTTGTTTAAAGGCTTTTCAGCCATTTTAGTGAGGTTAAAACCAAAATTGAATTAGAAACATTCTCTTATAGACAGCATTCTTCATCAAAGGAATGCGATTCATCCGATTAATGAGAACTATTAATCCGTAGGCTTCGGACTCCAAGTCCGTACCTAACGAACTCACAGTCCGACGCAACGGACTAACAGTTTCACACAAACTTCGTCGCAGATGTTGGTACTGATGATAGTAAAATCGTTGATTTCTTTAATTTGCTATTGTCTAAGATGAAAGAGTATCGAGAAACGGACTTACCAGAATAAAAAACTCCAAACAAATTTCAACCTCTGCCCCAAAACGGCAGGGGTTTCTTTTATCTTTGCACTGTGAACAATAAAGATAAAAGAGGATTATGACTTTCAAAGAATTATTGAATAACGTCACATTTGAGGAGGTGGCTCCTTGCCTTTTGCAGATGTACCCAAAAGCAGAGGGTAATTTGAAATGGTATAAGATTCATTTCGATATGTTGCGCTTGATGACTCCAAAACATCATGATGATGCAAATTCTGACGTGTGCCATATCTCCATGAGCAAATGGAACGAAGACAGTGAACCACATCTCGATGCTCACCCTATGGAGGGAGATTATTGGGAGCATTCACTGACAAAAGAAATCGTCATTGACCCTGAGGTAAAGGCTTCCAATGCTGAGATTGCGGCTTGTTGCATCTGGCATACATCATTCTATGGTTTTGTGAGAGAACAACAGGAGGAAGAATTCAGATTTTTCAAACTCGACAAATACCACAAAGATAGGTGGGATGACTTTGTATATAATAAGGCACGTGCAGAGAAGTATTTCTCCCAGAGAGTTTATGGCACACTACTATGAGCGTATGGCAGCCATCAGCAGGTTCATCGTTCAGGCAATTCCGGCTTTGAGTGACGAAAGAAACAATATGAGTTTGGATCAATTGTGCGGCCTGTTTCAGTCTGACTTGTTCAGTCCAGAAACAATCACATCGTATGCGGATGAGAATACCTATGGGGCCAAGTATCTTTGTGAATTGCTGGAGATGGAAGATATCAATACCAGGTTAGACAGAATGGTAGTGGTTCTAACCACTGGCGAATGGCACCAAGAACTGACTCAGGATGAACAGCGCTTGTGCAAGCTCCTTATTGGTGATTGCAAATCGAGTGACATCCTTGTAGCCACAGATCCCTCATTGGGCAGACAAGTCCGCATCGACTATGCAACATTCAATTCAGAACATCCATTAATTGGCAAGCAATATGAAAAAGAAATATGATGACTCTATTGACTATATCAATGGTTATCCAATAAGTGAAGTCTGGGGGACTTATCACTATTTGGCAAGAGAGATTGCACCAAGATTGAAAGCATTCAAGGCACTCGATAAGCACGGATGGCCAAAAGATTTCGAGAATCAGGAGGATTGGAATAAAACCATTCAAAAGATGATCGATGCTTTCGAATTGGTGAAGGATTATTCCCCGTCTTATGATGAAGATATACGGACGGTTGATCAAGGCGTGGAATTGTTCTGCAAGTATTATCGTGATTTGTCGGATTAACAATATTGATTCTGTATGAAAAGGAAGAAGAGAGATGACTCCGCTGAGAACTGGAGTTATAAGAATGACTACCCCATAGAAGAAGTTTGGAACACTGACAACTATTTGGCTGGGGTGATTGCAATAAGGCCATTCAGAAGATGATTGATGCGTTCGAATTGCTGAAGCGAATTACATCATTCAGCGATGAAGAAGAACAGACTATTGAGGAAGGATTGGATTTATTCCGCAAGCATTTCAGAAATTTATGGGATTAGGGTATGAATAGAAAGGATTTTGAAATAGACATACTATGTGACTATAGTGTCAAGGTGATTGAGAGAGAAATCATACAGGGGTATAATAATACTCGGTGTTATGATTCAGATAATGGTGCGCTTTTGTCCTTGCGTAAAAACATCATCAATAAGGAGATACTTGCTCACCAGAAGGAACTATTGCCAGACATCATTGCTTTCAATGATGCACTTCGTGAGGCTCTTCGTGAAATGCATGATCGTGCTCATCGTATTTGGAATAAATTGATTCAGAACATAGACGAGACTGATGGCGAAGAGATGGAACTGACAGCCAAATGTTATCTAGATTATGATTATTCGAAGCTGCATCCCATTCAAGGCGAAGATCGGCAAGACCTGTGGAATGCGCTCTGTGACGAAGATTTGAACCCTTTGTATGCTGATGGTATATCTGTACTGACACTGACGTTTCCAAGAGATGAAGGACAGACCTTTGAGTCTTTCATTGGCATGGACTGCCCACCACCTAATTGGAATGAAGGTCTTGATCAGGAACTGACAAAGAACTTGCATCTGATAAGTCAATTCCATAATCTCTTCCAGCATATGCTGTTTGCTATAACTGACTTTGTCTATGTACGCAAATTCTATTCAGGAATTAATGTAAACATTATCAAAGGATTGCAAGATCATGTATGAATTTACATATTGGTCTAAGCTCAAAGCTCATATCTGATGGTGGGCTTTTTTATCTTGATAGCCCACCATAACGGTTTTCAAATCTTCTGATTCGTCCATCGTATCTGCCATCTACAAGATCCATGATTTCGCTATCGGCACGTCTTAACTCACAATCAATCAACTGTCCTACTTGTTTGCAAATCCAGACGAACCATTGTGCCACTTTCTCAATGGCCGTCTGTGCGAGTCTTGCAAATTCGGTCAAAAAATGCTTGATTGCGGTGAATTCGTTATCCCATAGAATATCATATTTAACCGTCTGAAGGTGATAATCTGCTTTTTGCGTGCTCATTGGGAACTTTTTCTGTTTCATATACCTATGGGATATATGGATAAGGATGTCATTTGTAGTGACTCGAACATTCTTATTCCAGAGATTACCCCTTATCACTTTGGTATTCTTGAAAGTAATGTTCATATGGCATGGATGCGGGTTGTCTGTGGGCGTTTAAAAAGTGATTATCGTTATTCAAACACCATCGTTTACAACAACTTCCCATGGCCGAATCCGACTGACGAGCAAAAGGCAAAGATAGAGCAAACAGCCCAAGCGATCCTCGACGCAAGAGCCCTCTACCCTGACTCATCACTGGCAGACCTCTACGACGAACTGACCATGCCCGTTGAACTCCGCAAGGCCCACCAGGACAACGACCGCGCAGTGATGGCAGCTTACGGCTTCGACGTGAAAACAATGACCGAAAGCCAGTGTGTGGCCGAGCTCTTCAAGCTGTACCAGGAACTAACAAAATAAAACAATTTTATTATGCCTGCAGTAGCGCTTATTGGATGCAACGGGCCAGCAGGCCGATGAGCGCCATGTGGGCGGGATAATAATAGTAGAAGAACTTGCCGAGCCACTTCAACCGTCCTCGCTGGCCGTTGTACAGCGCCAGCAGCGGCACAGCCAGCCAGCAGGCCAGGTGGACCATGCCGTAGGTGGGACTGTGGAATATGAAGAAGGCGACGGCGTAGAGCGATATGATGGCCATCATCCAGAGCATCTGCTTGTGGAAGTTGCCCCGGTTCCGGCCTATCATGAGTATGGCCAGCGGGGCGGCACAACTCCAGTCGGAGGTGCAGGTGAGCAGGCAGGCCACCAACGTAACACCGACCTT
>CADCBZ010000121.1 GCA_902799765.1 uncultured Prevotellaceae bacterium | reverse complement strand
AAGACAGGAAGTGTTTCGCGGGCAGCCACTGTTCTGGCTGAACTGGCTGAGAAACTGGATTTTGGGCGCTTAGGTGCTGACTTCGTGAAGGAGGTGCCGGTAACCAGTCTGCAGCGTCTGGGCTATATTTTGGACGAGGTGCTGGAGGAAGGGAAAGCGGCAGAGTCGGTGTACAGTCTGTTGAAGTGTTCCGGTTTCGTGCTCCAGTATGTGCCTTTAAAGGTTGCGGGTAAGCGAGTGGAGAGCCATGCTTGCTTGAGCTATTCCGAGCGGGAGCAAGCTCGACCGAAGGTCAAGGCAGGAAAGAGCAGCGAGGGGTGCGAAAGGAACGCCAAGTGGAGAATTATTGTGAACGAAACCATCGAGATTGACGAGTTATGATACCAGAGCGATATATTACTGAATGGAGCGAGCAGGCCCCGTGGGTGGTGAATAAATTCATCGAACAGGATTTGATAGTCTGCCGTGCGTTAGTATCTATCTATAGCGATTCATTTCTTGCGGAGCATCTGGCGTTCAGAGGCGGCACGGCATCACACTTGCCTACGTACAAGGAATTTTTGCTGAATATGGACGGGAAACTACAGGATGAGGAATTCTTAACGGACACGGAAATGATTCTTGGGCCACAGGTGGAGTATGACCCACAGATGGCGTGGGAAAAGGTGAAAGCGGAGTTGGTGGAGAGGCTTAATCCTGAAGTTTGAATCTTGATACTTGATCTTATGAAGGGGCGCGTGGCATGATGCAGCAATGAAACAACTAAAGGACAGATATATAGATGAAATAATGGCCTTGACACAGTTCAACTTACACTACCCAGCCCGAAGGTTGACTTTCATCGTTGTTGATATCAAAACCTATCATTGGGGCCTGGCCCGGTGATAGGTAGCTCTTCAGTAACGTCTCTGCAGCCCGTTTGCTCTCAGGATAGCACGACCTGTCGTCCAAAGGATCAAGCGTACCCAAGGCCTGCTCATCCAATAGCTCAGCCTCCTCATTCTTGCCATAGACATGAATTACTTAAACCGATAACAAAACTATTTTACGACAATTATATAAGAAATAATTCAAACCTTATTGTTTCTTGGCATTAGCGAAAGCTTCCATATCGTGCATGATGATTTGCTCTGCTTCGTCGAGTCTCGCTTTGAGTTTCTTGTCATCTCTTAGTTTCGAGAGAGGCAAATCTTCTTTCAACTCCCTAACAATCTTCAAGGCATTCTCGCACGATTCAGCATCAACGAGACTATCAGCACTGACAACCGTTCCCAAAATGAAGAAGAGCATGTCCTGTTCCACAAGCTTATCTATTCTATTCCCATGGTTTTCTTGTGATGCTTCCAACTCAACGATATGCAGTTCTTGCATAGCCTTCCATACATTGGTATAAGACTCCCCGCTTGTTCCAAAAGCAACCGCTCGTTGGGCAGCAGATTCTAATCTACCATCAGCAGACATATCATCTACCCATTTCTGATTCTTCAGGAAAGTCTCAGTCTTGTCGAATTCTTTGATGTGCTTGACCAGTTCCATGATGACAGCTTTGGATGTACCGAAATGACGGTTGGTATTGACATAATGGAGCAAGAACCAGTACTCAATAGATGGCATACTGTCACATAACAATACTCGGTTGTTCTTGGCATATTTTGACTTCATGATTTCCAGACGCTCTTTCTCCGCCTTATTCCAAGTCGAAACATCTGCATCAAAAACAACGATAGCACGGCCACCATTCTTCAAAACTTCCATGAGTTTCTTCTCCAGTGTAAACACAGTTTCCTTACCAAAGAAACGCGGACGGATCTTCATCCTCACACGATACTTGGCTTGCAGGTGGGTGAAGTACCACTTCTCCGTGATACCAGCACCTATAATGGTGGGTATTGACTCTTTAAATTGGGTCGTTGATTCTTTTCTTGCCATAATTAGCGTGAATTAGCCGATGATGTTTGGCAGCGCGCCAAACACACCATTACGATAAGACTTCTGGAATGAACTGATTTTATTCAGCCCTTTGAACTCAACAAGCGAATACAAGCGTGAACCTCCATCATCCCCTTTCTCTGTGAACCATACGCTATCCTTTCGCATCAGGTCATTGACGGTATTAAGCAAGGGATCATAGTGTGAGGTCACCAACAACTGACTGCGGTTGTGTGTCTGCAGGAACTGCTGGATAATAAACTCAACGAGGTCTGGATGCAGTGAAGATTCTATTTCATCGACTGAGAGAAACTTCTCATTCTCCATAGCATCATAAACAGCAGCTTCTATACCAAGGGTACGCCGAGTACCTTCACTCTGAAGACCATTAGGTAGAATATATTTCTCAACGCCTCGGCTATTTCTAACAGTATGCTCAAAATCCGTCTTTACAGCTTCCATAACAAGTTGTGACGTGACAGACTCTACCAAATCAGGAGATGCATTAGTTCTTTGCTTAATTTTATCTTTTAATGTTTGTGAAAGAGGCTGTTTCTCTACTTCTGCAAGTAATCCTGTAATATTGAAGTCGGCCTTATGTACAAAATCAAGCATATATTTCTTAAAGCCCTCATCACTGGCCAACATCTTACCCGCATCGAAGAACATTTGTGACTGAGGAATAATGACAGGCATTAACGAATTCTTCATCCAATCACGGGCATCATCAATAAAAGACAACGTACAGTTCACCTGATTCCTAGCAGCAAAGAAACTCATGTTGGGCAGACACCTGATAGTAATTTGCTCCAATACATTTGGGCTTACCTTTACTGCTGCAGGGTTGAAACTGATGACAGATTGACCATCTTCAAACTCTCTCGAAAAGAGCATTGTCGGCTGAACACTTTTATAATAATAAAGCTTCTCCGACAAAACTCTTCTCTGGGTGAGACGAAGTACATACCAATACTTGCGTTCGCCCACAAAGAATTTCAAATCAATTTCCGAGGGTTGCTGAGGAGTCTCAGTATCGAGTAAGAAAGGTACAGATTCCGTTAGCTTGTCGATATCATCTTTAACAGCAAACAGAAAGCGATGAAGATAATCGATAACATAAAGGAGATTCGACTTTCCGCTGGCGTTGGCACCATAAATAAGTGCGAAACGGAGCAAACGTGTTCCCGGGGCAACTTCAACTACCTGATAATCTTCGAAGGTCGTATCTTTGGTAGCCTCAAAGTTCAGCGTGGCCTCTTCCTTAAAAGAAAGGAAATTCTTGATTTTCAGTTCTTGTATCATATCAGTACACTTTAAGAAAACTATTTGGGTGCAAAGATACAAAAAAATATCCGAATACAGAAATAAAATAGCAAATAATTTATATTTTATTTTGAAATTTAGAACAAAAATATCTATAATTAAAAATAAAATTATTACTGATTTGTTCCATTAAAGAGCCAATTCTGCCATTTGACCTAAAATTATTCCGCCATTTGGCCAAATTTTTTTCGGGTGTTTGGCCAAGTCCTATTCCTCCGTTGGACTGTATTTCGTTTGCTCATTTGGAGAATAAATGCGTTATTTTACTACGGTAACTCACTTTTTTGAGTGGTTACCGTAGTGCTATCAGCATATCCGTTGTCTTATATATCTATATAAAGTCGTTTTGCTTATCCCTGTTGCTTCGAGGATCTGCGATATGGAGCAGACCTTAGAATCATACATACTCAATGCTAGTTTTATCTTGGACTTGTCTTTGGGTGTAACTGCCAAACATTTTCTGAAAAATTGTCTAAGATACGTAGGAGCAAGCACCTACGCTAAAGTATTTGACCCCGTTGGGGTAGCGAAACCTATCATTGGGGTCTGGCACCAGTGATAGGTTTGGCAAATGATAGCAAATAGCGTTCTCGCCCAATTTGCAAAAACATGCCCCATTAAAACGACAGAAAGCCAGCCCGAAGGTTGACTTTCATCGTTGTTGATATCAAAAACCTATCACTGGGGCCTGGCCCGGTGATAGGTGCGACGGCGAGGAGGCGGAACCTATCATTGGGGCCTGGCCCGGTGATAGGTGGGAGCGATGGAGGGCGGAAGGCCTTATATGCAAACTGGAAATCAGGATTATCATGGGCATCGATATAACAACGGTAGAAGCTCTTATACCAACGCATGATTTCCTCTACAAGTTAATTGAAAAAGTAACAAAAACGGCGGTTTTTGGCCTTGATAAAATACAAGAAAGGCTCGGAACCAATAATCAGTTCTGAGCCTTTTTTGTTTGTCGAGTCATTTTACAGTAGGATCAAATTGAATGCCTCTGAGTATGGAATAAAACCACCCTGAGAGTTGTAGTTAGCTAAAGTAGCAAGTTCGTCCGCAGAGAACGATTTAGAATCATAACCATCACAAGACAGACATGTGCTTTCTGAATTGTGGCTTATCACAATGTTCTTCTCCACGCCGTCTATGTTGTCGTAGATGGTGTCATAGTGGAATGGAACTGGGCCATATTTAATAGCCTTGTAACGTAATCCGCTGATGGAGCGTCCGTGCTTGCGATAGTGTGCAAAGTCGGCATAGAACATCTCCTTGTTCAATTTTGTTGGAAAAACACTACCTTCTTTATGGATAAAGAATTTGACCATATTGGCTACCTTATTGGTGTCCAGCGAGCCGAAACCATTATAAACAGAACACTGCGTGTCTGAATAGAACAATGCAGCCAGCTTGTCAGAAGTACTCTCTTCAGGAGCGGAAAGGATAGAATTCCTTATCTTCATGTATTCTGCTTCGGTGAACTGTTCACGGGAAGAGTCTAAAAGGCTGATAATGAAACTCTTGTTTTTTGCCGCAAGTATCATTTTCCCATTCGACTCTGAGGGGACCTGACCGTTCTCGTAGTTCGCATATTGGTTGATGCCGAAGCCAAGAATCTTGCTGATAGCAGCAAGGCTTAAGCCATATTTTTCCCTTGTTGCTTTAATTTCTTCAGGGAAAGGTATTCCATGACGAACCCGATACTGTCCATAAAGCTCATTGAAAGCCAGTTCATCCTGTTCTGTCGTTGTCCTGTACTTCAGTCGTAAAGATTTCCTTTACACGTCCACCCGTAAATGGACTCTTCATGTCTACATATTGTTCCATCATTCACCTCCTTTTTTGTTTTTGAATGCATAGTCTATTTTGTATTCTGACTCGTGGAACGAGATACAGATAGTCTTGCTGTTGGGCTGGCCAAGAGTTATCTTGATGTATATTTCTTTGTCGTAGGCATCCTTTCCGAATACCCACATGTCACCCCATGAGGCAATGTCTGTTATTGTTTCAACATAGTCATCTGTCTCGATACTCCTGATGACGGTTTCACGTGCATTAGGAGTAATACCCATTGCTCTCAGGGCGGCATCATTTTTCTCTCTGTCTATGTAAATGATGCCCCAAATATCCAATTTAGGCAGGAACTGCTTTAGGAAACGTTCTACCTCGTC
>CADCBZ010000120.1 GCA_902799765.1 uncultured Prevotellaceae bacterium | reverse complement strand
ATTTCATTCTGCTTCATAATCGTATAAATTTTAAATTGTTAAACTTACTGGTGCAAAGATACGACAAATTTCGGCAGATTCCAAATATTTAGGCGAAATCTTCCCGGAGTTGTTGCGACAACGGAAGAAGATTGCGACAAAATAAGGGGAAGAGGGTGAGAATGTGTCGTGAGGATGTCTTATGGCTTAGGATCCGACAGCGGTTCACTGGCCATCATTGGCTCAAACTCATAGGCTGGGGAACTTTCTACTTGATGAACCACCTGCAGGATGGGGTCACCAAGGGCGGCAGAAATCTTGCAAATGGTAGAGAGTGTCAGGTTATGCGTTCCTGACAGCCATCTACTCACTTCTGTTTCTGTCTTGCCAAGTCGTTTTGCCAGGTCCTTCTGCGTCATCCCTTTTGCTTCAAGGATTTCATAGATTCGATTGGCAATGGAAACAGACATTTCCATCTGTAACTTCATCTCTGGTGAGATCGTACTGCGGATTTCATCCATGATTCTGTTTGTTTTCATAATTCTACCTTTTTTATTCGTCAATAATTGAGAAAGAAAGTTCGCCATGCAATTCTGTGCCTTTGATCACTATTACGTTCTCATGTTCTTTTGCCTTTAGTTCAATATCTATCTTTTGGAGTGTCTTCACACATCTGTGGAGATAGTCATCCTCCTGATAAGTCGCCGTTGTCTTCAGTCCACCATTGCCCAATATGAGAATCTTGGCCTGAATGTTCAGCAGATAGAGTCTGAGAGATGTAGTCTCAAGATGAGAGGGGAGTGCCATTACACGATCTCGTTTAGTTCCCTCATATCGGAAGTGTCTGTCTGCTGCACCGTCACGTTTGATGATGTCAAGCCTGTAAACTAGTTGTTTTACATCGTCAGGATAGGTGTCCTTATAGGTAAGCAGGAACTTTTCAAACTCAGAATAATCCTCTCCCTCGAAATGCGGTGAATACAGGCTAACTTTGTCACCATCTTCCAATAATTCAATCAATAAGTTTCTTTCCATAACCTTATTTCGTGTGCAAAAATAAACATAAAAGTTGATTTTCCCAAATGTTTGGCGCAAAAAATAAACATAAAAGTTGATTTTTGCACTTTTGAGGATACAGAGTGGATTGTAAATTGCCCATAGTTTTATCATTTAAGCGTTCAACAATTTTTTGATAGTGCAAAGGTACTGCAAAATTCTGAAATATCCAAATGTTTATGGGGCTTTTTTGCTGAGAAGGCACTATTCAAAAAATAACCTCCCCTCGCTTCGGGACAAGCGGGGGGAGGTTTCCTTAACCAAACATCCGGACTAATCCGAACTATTCCTCTTTTTTAAAGTCATTGGTGACGTAAAGCGTTACACTCTCCTTGAAGATAGGCTTAACATAGTCGTTCTGCTTATAGACGTAGGTCTTGCCGTCCATCTTGAACTTGACAATCAAGTCGTCAGCACACTTGTAGGCACCCAGATTAATCTCCTTACCGGCGGGATAGCTGTTCTGGAATCTGTACTTGGAGATCATTTCCTTGCCATCCTTGTTATAGATCATAATGTTGGAGATAAATTTCGTGGTGTCATTCTTCAGGATGATGTTGCCGGCCTTGTAATTGGCAATTTTCGGCATGTTGCAGACAACATTCCATTTGGCGTGCCATCTGAACTCTTTGTTGTCGGCATATGTAGCAAAGAATCTCTGGAAGCCATAGTCAGCTGATGCATCCAATTTTATGCGTCTTGGGGTCGGCTCTGAATCATCGGGTACATTGGGAATATACCAAACCCAAGAACCTCTGATTGTAGTTGTCGACCTGAAGGATCTTGATTCACCTTCTTTATACCAATACTTATAACTTGAATTAAATTCCGGCAGGTTGTTATAGTTAAGTGACCATGCTGCAGTATTACCGCTCGTCTGGTTCTCCAGGTCGACATCCTTGACATTCCACTTTTTAGTATCAGTCCAGCTCCAGCTGGGATTGACACTGGCTTTGATGCCCCATTGACCTCCACTGGTTAATTTTTCAGCTGTAGGATCTTGACCTGGTTGTCCTGATGATTCTGATCCACTTTTTCCATCATAGCCGCCAGAGATGCCGCATCCGATACTAAAGGTTTTCGACTCTGAGTGATCAACATCCTTGACGACGGTGCTGGGTATTGGGAAACCTTCTGCCGTGAACATCACATTAGCTACTTCATTTGAGTCCTTGGCGTTGATCAGCGTGCTGGCAGCCCTGAATTTGGTTGCGTATGCACCACACCACCGCAGATACACCGGAAAGCCACCTGTCGTGAAGCCATCTTTACCCTTGTACATGGTTTCATTGCTGATACTGGCTGTCATGTCCATGAAATAGTAGTCGCCAGCACCGTTTTCACCCTCATACACATGGAGAGGATAGACATCGCAACCCAAATTTACAACCGCCTCGCCATTGAACCTGTAACTCTTTCGGAAATAGATCTCGCTGATCTTAATAACACCTGGCTTACCAACATGTGCTTTGCCCTCTGCACGCTTAATCTGTGCAGTGAGTTTGTCTTTATCACCGGCTTCACCTGCTCTTGTCAGGGCGCGGGCCTGGACTGTTTCCTCTTTATATTTGGCCAGTTCTGACATCTGATCAGCCAGGAACATTCCATAATAGAAATAGAGCAAATCGTGATCATCACCGATAGTATAGACGAGAGACTCATCGGGGTCATACTTACCAGCTGCCGGGTCTGTCGGCTCAGTCGGGTCAGTATTATCAGACTCGTAGGTGAACTGCTCCTTGAACTTCTCCGGGTCGGGTATGATGTAGGAGCCGTTGTTGAAACTGCTGATGGCAAACAGCAGAGCCCTGTCGATGTCATCGTCGTTGCAATAGTATCCCAGGTCAGGATATTCCTGATAGAGGGCGTCAATCTCCGCCTTCTTGGGATTAGCAAAACCAATGGTTACACCACTGTGATAGAGTTCAACCAACTTGTCACCAGGCAGGTCGCTGACCTTGTCGAGGATCACCAGATAGGTATCTTCGTTAATCGCCATTTGCGGCTCCTCATCTATCAGTTCAGTTAAAGTCTCCTTGAGTTCTGCGTAGACACCCGGTGCTAAATAATATCCACCTGGCAGATCATAATCCCAGTCGAACTCAAACAAGCTGACACCCCCCTCAGGGATATCTGGTGTTGAAGGCACGGAATCAGCCGGATTGTCATCATTTACACAGGAAGTAAGCCCTCCTCCGCAGCAAATCAGGACAGCTGCGAACATCCAATTAAATAATTTTGTCATACTAGTCATCATTAGGTTAATTATTTTGTTAAATACTTGGGACAAAGATACGAAAAAAATCTCTAACTTCCAAACAATTTTGGCAAAAAGTTGATGATAGCATGAACTTTAAGACCGTTCAGGACACAAAAAGCAAGCACAGTAATGACGGTTCCTTTTGTGTTCCACATATAGCCAAATAATAGAGGCGACAGGAGAGGCCTATGGCCTTACACAGAGCAGCTACGCCCTCCCTGCTTGGCGGCACATGAAGAAGGAATTTCCCCATACAGTCTCCTACAACCGTTTTGTGGAGCGGCAGGCACAGGTGGCCCTTCACCTGCTGGTCATCAATGACAAGGGCGAAATCATACAATGGCAGCTATCAGTCAGGACCTCTTTGAGATGCTGTTTGTCGACGACATACATTTGGTCACGAAGATCAAGAAGAACATGAAGAACTCACTGATGAACCTCTATGAC
>CADCBZ010000119.1 GCA_902799765.1 uncultured Prevotellaceae bacterium | reverse complement strand
TCCCACCTCTTCCCATTCCGAACAGAGAAGTTAAGCCCGCCTGCGCCGATGGTACTGCAATGCAATGCGGGAGAGTAGGAAGCCGCCGTCTTTTTAAGTAAGTGTGAGCCTCGAGTCAGTAATGACCCGGGGCTCTTTTTTGTGAAGTATAGCGTACAAATCGTATCTCAAAATGAGATGGCGTATTAAAGTTTTTACGATATTTGTTTGGAATTTCGCATTAATTTTGTATCTTTGCCAACAATGAATAGAAAAAATCTTTTATCAATCCTTACATTATTCCTGGTATTGGTAATGTTTGGTAGTTGTGTGTCATCTGAGGAGAGAGCAGCACAGAAGGCGGAATTTTCCAGAAAGGTGAAGGTTGCTCTTGATCAAAGAACATTTAAGATCAGTGTAAACAGGATGATTCCGATGAGCGGTAGTAGCAGAAGTATCTCGTATGGTTATTCTGTGGAAGTGAGGAATGACTCACTGTTTTCAAATCTGCCGTATTTCGGAAAAGCTTATCAAGTACCGTATGGTGGAGGTAAAGGACTGAATTTTAACGCTCCTATAACCCATTATCAGGAGTCGCAGAAGAAAAACGGATCGAGACAGATCGATATAGAAGTAAAGAACGAGGAGGATACTTACGATTACCATATGACTGTCTTTGATAATGGCAGTTCATCAATCAATGTACAAGCCCGTGAACGGGAAGGTATTTCTTATTCAGGAGAAATGATATTTGACAAGAAATAATATTCAAAAAACTAAACAAAAGATATGAAGAAAGAGATGCTGATTTTGATGTTGCTTCTGGTGGGTCTGGTGGCAAATGCAGAGGAGTACAAAACCGTAAAGGATATTAGTTTTACGACAAAGAATGATACTTATGCTCAGGAGCGGTTAAAGCTTGATGTGTATTATCCTGAGGGCGCTAAAGACTGTCCTGTTATCGTGTGGTTCCATGGTGGCGGTATTGAGGCGGGAGAGAAGGAGATTCCTGAGAAATTGAAGAATAAGGGTTATGTGGTGATTGGTGCCAATTACCGTCTGTTGCCTAAGGTGACGATTGATAAGACACTCGACGATGCAGCAGAGGCTGTGGCATGGGCATTCCGTCATGTTGCCGAATATGGTGGCGATCCGAAGAAGATTGTGGTGACGGGTCATTCTGCTGGAGGCTATCTCGCGATGCTACTCTGTCTGAACAAAGTTTGGCTGAAGGCTTATGATGTGGATGCGGATGACGTATGGATGTATGCGCCTTTCAGCGGTCAGGCTGTGACACATTATAATGTCCGTAAGATGCGTGGTATTGGTCCACTTCAAGTGGTAATCGATGAGTATGCACCGATTTATTGGGTTCGCTCTGATTGTCCGACGTTTGTGCTGATCTGTGGTGATCGTGAGCAGGAACTTCTGGGCCGATATGATGAGAATCAGTATCTGGCGCGTATGATGAAATTAGCTGGTCACAAGAAGACTTTCCTCTATGAGCTTGATGGGCATGATCATGTTTCCATGGTGGAACCCAGTTTCCATATTCTGGAGGCTCATATCAAACAGTTGCAGGAAGAGAATAAGTAAGGTGCTTTCTATTATCAAAAATTTTGAATTATGGAATGGTTAGATATTAGTGCTGTTGTGATTCTGATAATCATCGGAGGCGTGATTTATTGGAATAAAGTGAAGGGATAAAAATAGTGAATATGAAAAGAAAGCTGTTTATGACAGTCATGGTACTTGCTGTTGCTATTGGTGCCTGGGCAGGACAAGTGGGAGAGAAGCAAGCTCGTCAGAAAGTATCGGCTTTCATGACGGGACAAGCTGCGACACGTGGAGAGGTCTCGTTGACGAGAGTCTATCTGCCGTTGCAGACAAAGAGTACTGTGTGGTCAGTGACAGATGCTCCGATTTATATATTTAACTATGATGGTGGTGGTTACGTGATCGTGTCGGGTGATGACCGCACGGCAGACATCCTGGGCTTCAGTAATACGGGACATATCGATGCTGACCGTTTGCCTGTTAATATGAAGAACTGGCTGCAGGGCTATGCCACTAAGATTGAACGGATTCCTGCTTCAGCTGTGCCACATCGCAAGGCAACGACAAGGGGTGGTGTCACAAAGGCAAACATCTCTACGAAGATGAAGACGGAATGGGGACAAAGCTATCCATATGATCTTCATACGCCAGAGTTAGCTTTTTCATGGAAAAGTCAAGATACGATAGTCCATACCGCTACAGGCTGCGTAGCCACTGCCGCAAGTATGGTGCTGAATTACTATCGTTATCCAGCTAAGTTGAAGAAAGCTATTGACAGCTACGAAGGCACATGTGATGTTCCTGTGCTTGATAAGGGGACTGGGGAAATGGATACCGTAAGAAATGTGAAGTGGAAGACGGAGAATATTGCTGCTGGTACTCCCATCGATTGGGATCATTTGTCAGACAAGTATAATAAGAATAGTACAGACGAAGAGAAAGAAGCCGTTTCCCGCCTTATACAGTATATTGGTTGTGCAGCCCATATGAACTACGGTTATGAGGGCTCGGATTCCTGGGATGGAGCTCTGATGATTGGTCTGAAGGATGTCTTTGACTATAACGACGTCTATCTCCTGAACGACTTTGAATATGATGATCAGGGCTGGGTAGATGCCGTGTATAATGAGATGTCGAAGGCAGGTCCTGTATTGTTTAGTGGAATAACTCCCTCAGAGGAAGGCCATGCGTATGTGCTCGATGGCTATATGGCGAAAGATGGTAAGGATTATTTCTATGTGAACTGGGGTTGGGATGGTGAAGACAATGGTTATATGCTGCTCGATGTGATGCAGCCAGGCTGGATTTTTGACGATGAAGGTAATCCTGAGGGATTCACAGACTATCAGATGTTGATCTGTGGCTTGGGGCATGACGGTAAGGGATATACCACCGTACCTAATCTTGTGTTTTATGCTGACATGTTGGAGCTTGGTGTGGAAGGTAAGGAATACCTCCGTAATAAGAAATCGGAGCCGTTTAACGTTGCAGAATACGAAATTTCCTTTGGTAATTATCATTTGCCAGAGCTGACTTCAAAAACTGCATTAGGCGTATATGATGCGAATAATGAACTTGTTAGCATAACATACATGTCGGAAGAAAATGGTATGTCTTTACCCATTTATAATTATGTCCTCTATTCACCTGATCCTTCCCAAAAAGACGATAGCTTCCCTATTGGCGGCGGCTTGGGTGATGGTACATACACCGTTAAGCTTCTCTGTGCTGAGCCCTACACAGAAGATTGGATCCCGATGCAGAATGTAGAAGAGACTGCCTTGCAGATGACGGTTTCCGGCAATAAGTGCAGTTTCAAATTCAGTAGCCCGACAGCGATCCGCCAGGTGGTAACAGAAACATTAGAGAATACCGATAATGCCTGGTACTCTCTTTCTGGAACCCGTCTGAGTGGCAAACCTACCACCAAGGGCATCTATATCCATCAGGGTCGTAAAGTGATGGTGAAGTAGTGTCTATGATTAGCGGCGCTTGAGCACTATTAGTGCTGTTGTGATTTTGATAATCATCGGCGGCGTGATTTACTGGAATAAAGTAAAAGGATAAAAACTTTCTTGATATGAAGATAAGAATATTGATGACTGTCATGGCGCTGGCTGTTGTGGTTGGTGCCTGGGCAGGAAAGGTGGGAGAGAAACAGGCCCGTCAAAAGGCATCGGCTCGATGACGAGAGTCTATCTGCCGTTGCAGACGAAGAGTACGATATGGTCGGTAACGGATGCGCCGATATATGTGTTTAACTATGATGGCGGCGGTTATGTGATTGTATCTGGTGATGACCGTACGGCAGATATCCTAGGCTTTAGTGATACGGGACATATCGATGCAAACCGCCTGCCTGTCAATATGAGAAACTGGCTGCAGGGTTATGCTACGAAGATTGAACGTATTCCTGTTTCGGCGGTACCTCATCGCAAGGCAACGACAAGAGGTGGGAGTAAGGCCGACATCGCCACGAAGATGAAGACGGAGTGGGGACAAGAATATCCTTATAATCTGCATACCCCAGAGTTGACTTTTCAGTGGAAAACTAAAGATACCATTGTCCATGCAGCTACAGGCTGTGTGGCCACAGCGATGGGTATGATTTTTAACTACTATCGGTATCCTTCCAAAGTGAAGAAGGATATTCCCAGTTATGAAGGCACGTGTTATGTCCCGATATTTGATGAGGAAACCAGCAAAAGAGACACTGTTTGGAACGTGAAGTGGAAAACGGAGACTATTGATGCCAATACGAGCATCGACTGGGCTAATATTACGGACAAATACGACAAGAATAGTAAAGATGTCGAGATTGAAGCTGTTTCACGTCTGATGCAGTATTGTGGATGTGCTGTCAATATGCAGTATGGTGTAGAGTCGAGTTCAAATAACTCAGACATGCTGATAGGAATAAAGGATGTATTTGGCTATAATGATGTTTATATGCTGAATGACTTTGAATATGATGATCAGGAATGGATTGACGTTGTTTATAATGAGATGTCGCAGGCTGGTCCCGTGATGTTTGGTGGACGGACGCTGACAATGGGTGGGCATCAGTTTATACTCGATGGTTATCAGTATAAGAATGGCAAAGACTATTTCTGGGCAAACTGGGGCTGGGATGGTGAAGACAATGGTTATATGCTGCTCAGTGTGATGGATCCAGGCTGGTTAATCAATGATGAAGGCGAGAATGAGGGCTTTACGGATGGACAGGATCTTTTGTGCGGTCTGGGTCCTGACGGAAAAGGATATTCTACCGTACCCAATCTTACGTTATATACTGACGATCTTGAATTAGGTGTGGATGGCAAACAATATACTCGCAGTTCAAAATCGGCTGGTTTCCAAGTCAATGACTATTGCATATACTTCTGGAACATTCACCTGCCGGAACTGACGGTAGTGCCTGCTATCGGCGTGTATGATAATGATAATAAGCTGGTGAACTACACGATGTTGTCTGAAAAGAAAGGAATGTCCTTTTCATGGGGGCAAGTTGGTTATCTTGACTCCTCCCTAAAAAGTGAATATCTCTCCATTGGTGCTGGTTTGGGTGACGGAACCTATACCGTGAAGACAATCTCAAAGAAACCCAACACAGATGATTGGGTACCGATGCAGAATACGGAATCATTTCCTGTCACTATGACGGTATCCGGTAATAAATGCAGTTTCAATACTGGTGGAGCAACTGCTATTCGAAAGGTGATGGCAGAGACCTCTGCTAATACCGATAATGCTTGGTACTCTCTTTCTGGTGCCCGTCTGAGTGGCAAACCTACCACCAAGGGTATCTATATCCATCAGGGTCGTAAGGTGATGGTGAAATAGTGCCTATAATTAGCGGCGCTTGAACACCAGTTTAGAAGGCAACTTCTGCCATTTTCCCTCCTTGGGAACCTTTAGCGAACTTCCCCCTACCTGCTTCAGCACGTAGAGGGAATCGCTTTCTGCTGTCAGCGTAGCAGTCAGATCCTCACTGCCATAATCGTTGATCATCTGCAGCTCAGCTTTATTGCCTTCAATCTTGGCAGAAGTGATCAACCAGCAGAAGGTGTTGTTCTTCTTTCCTAAATAACCTGGCAACTCTCCATAGAGATCCTGACCAGGTACTGTGATACGCTCGTCATAGAGGTCAATGCGCATAAAGACCTCATAATCATTATTATATAGGTACGCGCGGAAAGGCTTCGCTGTTTTCTGTGCAGACGCCGTCAGAAGTGCGAACAGACAGGCTGCCGATAACAAAATTAACTTCTTCATATTCAGTTCATTTCTTATTTGCTGACAAAGTTACTAATCTAAATCATCTTTTCATAATTTAGATTAAAAATATTAGGGAAAAAGTGGTGGTTTTTAAAATTAATTAAGTAACTTTGCGGCCAATTATAATTAGAATATGGCAAAAGAGCAGTTATTACCAGGGTAGGGGGAATCTATACAGTCCTTTCGACGCGTGCCAAGACCCTACAAGAGGCACTTCAGGATAAGATTGTTTTCATCGGTCCTGATTTTTGGAAAGAACAAGAGAGTCCTTATTTCAAGGAGGATAAAATCCTCTTTGCCGATTGGCAAGGGGAGGCCTCTCAGCAAGGGCTCAAAGTAAGGGTAGGACGTTGGACCATACCTGGCGAACCAATCGCGATCTTAGTGGATTTCAATCCGTACTTCAAAAAGAAGGACGAGATATATGGTTGGCTGTGGGAGCACTATCAGGTGGACTCGTTGCATGCTTATGGCGACTACGACGAGGCCTCAATGTTCTCGTATGCCGCAGCCCTTGTGGTGGAGAGCTTCTACAACCATTATCTCGACCTGTCGAAGAAGGTCATCTATCATGCTAATGAGTGGATGTGCGGACTGGGTGCACTCTATATCAACAACAAGCTGCCCCAGATCGGTACCATCTTTACGACCCATGCCACGAGTATCGGTCGCTCCATTGCTGGTAACATGAAACCTCTCTACGACTATCTGTTTGCCTATAATGGTGATCAGATGGCTGGAGAACTGAATATGCAGTCCAAGCACTCTATCGAGAAGCAGACTGCTCACTTCGTGGATTGCTTCACAACTGTGAGCGACATCACTGCCAAGGAGTGTGTTGAGCTGCTTGACAAACCTGTGGATGTAGTATTGCCCAACGGTTTCGACGACAGTTTCGTACCCAATGCCCAGACTTTCACTCGTAAGCGTAAGGCTGCCCGTAAGAAGATGCTGGATGTGGCCAATGCCCTGTTAGGCGAGAATCTCGATGACGATACACTGCTGATTTCCACATCAGGCCGTTATGAGTTCCGAAATAAGGGTATCGATGTATTCGTGGAAGCCATGAACCGTCTGCTGCGCGATCGTGACCTGAAGAAGAAGGTGGTAGCCTTCATCGAGGTGCCCGGTTGGGTGGGAGAGCCCCGTAAGGATCTGCAGGAGCGCCTAAAGAGCGGACAGAAATACGACACACCGTTGGATGTGCCTCAGGTGACACACTGGCTCCACAATATGAGCCACGACAACGTGCTGGGCATGATGAAATACTACGATATGCACAACCGTCAGGATGAGAAGGTAAAGGTGATCTTCCTGCCTTGTTATCTCGATGGTAAGGATGGTATAGTGAATCTCACTTATTACGATATTGTGCTGGGTAACGACCTGTGCATCTATCCGTCGTACTATGAGCCTTGGGGCTATACCCCGTTGGAGGCTGTGGCATTCAAGGTACCTTGTATCACTACCGACCTCGCAGGTTTCGGACTCTGGGCCAACACCGTGTTTGGCAAGTATGGCGAAATAGAGGATGGTGTGAAGGTGATCCACCGCACTGACTATAACTACTCTGAGGTGGCCGATAACATCAAGGACACTGTGGCTGCTTATTCCGCTATGGACAAGAAGCAGATCGACACCTGCCGCAAGCATGCAGGCGAGCTGTCGAAGAAAGCCCTCTGGAGTGAGTTCATCAAATTCTATTATGAGGCTTACGATATCGCCTTGACGAAAGCCGAGGTACGTAAGCAGGCAATGAAATAAACAATTAGAAACAAATTTATAAATTGAGAGAATATGAAAATTAAAGCTGATTACACAAATGCTCCCTCGTGGAAGATTCTGACCGTCAAGGCCACCCTTCCTGAGGAACTGAAGTGTTTGGATGAGATTGCCCACAATATGTGGTGGGTGTGGAACTTCGAGGCTCGTGACCTGTTCCGTGACCTTGACCCTGAGCTTTACCATGATGTGAAGCACAACCCCGTGATGCTTCTTGAGCGTCTGAGCTATGACAAGAGCGTTTACGACATGTTCCGTAAGTATATGGACGTGAAGCCCGATAGCAAGCGCCCCTCTGTGGCTTACTTCTGTATGGAGTATGGTATCCACTCTGCCCTGAAAATCTATTCTGGTGGTCTGGGTATGCTCGCTGGCGACTACGTGAAAGAGGCTTCCGACTCTAACGTTGACATGTGTGCCGTTGGTTTCCTGTATCGTTTCGGCTATTTCACACAGAGTCTTTCTATGGACGGACAGCAGATTGCCAACTACGAGACTCAGAACTTCGGCTCTCTGCCTATCGAGCGTCAGCTTGATAAGGATGGTAATCCGCTGGTGATCGATGTGCCTTACACCAACTATCAGGTTCATGCTTATGTATGGCGCGTGAACGTGGGTCGTGTGAAGCTCTATCTGCTCGATACCGACAACGAGATGAACTCTGAGTTCGATAAGCCCATCACGCACGCTCTCTATGGTGGTGACTGGGAGAACCGTCTGAAGCAGGAGATTCTGCTGGGTATCGGTGGTATGTTGCTGCTGAAGAAGCTCGGCATCAAGAAGGATATCTACCACTGTAACGAGGGTCACGCAGCACTCTGCAACCTGCAGCGTCTGTGCGACTATATCGAGGAAGACGGTCTGTCATTCAATCAGGCTATGGAACTGGTT
>CADCBZ010000118.1 GCA_902799765.1 uncultured Prevotellaceae bacterium | reverse complement strand
GAACTACTTCGACCAATACCATAGATATAGGTCAATGCGATTTCGCCACGCTTATTCTGGGGCAAATCTACTCCAACAATTCTTATTGCCATTTGTTAATAAAAAAGATAATAAATAAATTACTTAAAATTTCGAAATTCTGCTAAAAAGCATGCAAAGGTACGAAGATTTTCTGAAACCTCCGCACATTTTATGCTTATTTAACATTAACCCTGACGCATTTTGTACTTAGGGTTCTTCTTGTTGATAACGAACAGACGACCCTTACGACGTACGATCTTGCAGTCGGGGGTACGTTTTTTCAACGATGCTCTTGTCTTCATAATTGTTCCTTTTGTTTATTTGTATCTGAATACAATTCTTCCTTTTGTAAGGTCATAAGGGCTCATTTCAACCTTAACCTTGTCACCGGGGAGGATCTTGATATAGTGCATTCTCATCTTACCGGAGATATGCGCAATAATCTGAACCCCATTTTCAAGTTCTACTCGGAACATGGCGTTCGATAGTGACTCGACGATAGTTCCGTCCTGCTCAATAGCGGATTGCTTTGCCATATATTTAATAAATATTACCTTCTAACTGTTCTACCTCTTCAAAAGAAGACAAAATCTCAGCCTTACCCTTACGGACAGCAATCGTATGCTCGAAATGAGCAGCGGGCTTACCGTCACGCGTACGGATGGTCCAACGGTCTTCGTCAAGCCAGATAGCACGATTGCCCATGGTAATCATCGGTTCGATGGCTATACACATGCTGGCTTTGAGCATGACACCGTTTCCCCTGCGGCCATAGTTTGGCACCTGCGGATCCTCGTGCATCTCCCTGCCGATACCATGACCGGTCAGTTCACGTACGACACCATATCCCTGTGCCTCGCAATGATCCTGTACAGCACTGCTAATGTCGCCCAGATGCTTGCCGGCTACAGCGTTCTCAATACCCAGATAGAGAGACTCCTTGGTGGTCTTCAGCAGTTGCTTCACCTCGTCGGAGACCTCGCCTACACAGAAAGTATAGCACGAATCGCCATTAAAACCATTCAGAAGTGTCCCACAATCTACAGAGATAATATCACCCTCCTTCAGGACGGTCTTATCGTTGGGAACACCATGGACGACCACATCGTTGACCGATGTGCAGATACTGGCAGGAAACGGCCCTCCATATGGATTGGGGAAACCCTTGAATGTCGGAATTGCACCATGATCTCTGATGAACTCATCGGCAATCTTATCCAACTGGAGGGTCGTTACTCCAGGTTTAATATGTTTTGCTAATTCACCAAGCGTATGACCAACGAGTTGGTTCGCCTGGCGCATCAGCTCAATTTCATCTTCAGTCTTCAGAAATATCTTCATAGAAGATTAGTATGCAGCCATGCCGCGGCCGTGAATACGACCAGAACTGAGCAGACCATCATAGTGACGCATCAGCAGATGACTCTCAATCTGTGCGAGTGTATCAAGCACCACACCGACAAGGATCAGCAGTGACGTACCACCGAAGAACTGAGAAAATGCATCTTGTACATTCAGCAGACCAGCCAGCGCCGGCATGATAGCGATAAAGGCGATGAAGAGTGAACCAGGCAGCGTGATACGTGACATCACTGTATCGATATACTCTGCGGTATCCTTACCAGGCTTAACGCCGGGGATGAAACCATTGTTACGCTTCATGTCCTCAGCCATCTGTGTCGGGTTGAGGGTGATTGCTGTGTAGAAATAGGTGAATGCAATGATCAGTATTGCGAAGATGATATTATAGGTCCAGCTGTGATGATCGAGCATCGTACGCACGAACCAACTTGCATTTTCGGGTGCAGAATACTGAACGATGGTCAACGGGATGAACATCAGTGCCTGAGCAAAGATGATAGGCATCACGTTTGCAGCGAACAGCTTCAACGGGATATACTGACGGGCACCGCCCACCTGCTTGTTACCTACAAGACGCTTAGCATACTGTACGGGTACCTTGCGGACACCCTGAACCAGAACGATAGATGCGCAAACAACTGCATAGAGAATGATGATCTCAACGAGGAACATCACCAATCCACCACCTGTGATGGCAGTGAAACGAGAGCTGACCTCCTGAATGAAAGCCTGAGGCAGTCGGGCGATGATACCGATCATAATGATCAGTGAGATACCATTACCTATACCTTTATCCGTAATGCGCTCACCCAGCCACAGGATGAACATACTTCCTGCAGACAGGATTATAACGGCTGGAACCATGAACACAGACCAAGAGATGCCTGTTGCCAGGGCAGCTCCAGCCTGCATCTTCAGGTTCATCAGGTAACCCGGTGCATGGAACAGCAGGATTGCCACTGTCAGCCATCGGGTGTACATACTGATTTTCTTACGGCCGCTCTCGCCCTCACGCTGCATCTTCTGCACGTAAGGAACAGCGACAGCAAGAAGCTGCATTACGATAGAAGCAGAGATGTAAGGCATGATTCCAAGCGCAAAGATCGACGCATTGGAGAATGCACCACCAGAGAACATATCGAGCAACGACATCAGACCGCCGGCAGTCTGTGACTGCAACTGACTCAGCATGGAGGGGTTAATGCCCGGGAGTACCACAAATGAGCCAAAACGATAAATCGCTACAAACAGGAGAGTAATCAGGATACGCTGACGCAGATCCTCAATCTTCCAGATGTTCTTCAGTGTCTCTATTAACTTCTTCATTTTACAGTTTAGATTTTTGTTGCGTTACCACCTACTGCCTTGATTGCCTCTTCAGCAGTCTTTGAGAAAGCATTTGCCTCGACATCGATCTTAGCTTTGAGCTCACCATTGCCGAGAACCTTTACCAGTTCCTTACCATTGGTCAGACCTGCTGCTACGAGCTCTGCGATTCCGATCTTGGTGAGGTTCTTCTCCTCAGCGAGTCTCTGAAGCGTAGAGAGGTTGACAGCAAAGTATTCCTTGTGGTTGATGTTCTTGAAGCCACCCTTCGGCACACGGCGCTGGAGAGGCATCTGACCACCTTCGAAACCAATCTTTCTCTTATAACCAGAACGAGCCTTGGCGCCCTTGTGACCACGGGTAGAAGTACCGCCCAGACCTGAACCAGGTCCGCGACCGATACGACGACGTGAGTGGGTTGAGCCCTCAGCTGGCTTTAAATTATTCAGTTTCATAATCGAATCTTCTTTTAAAATGTTGTGATTAGTCAATAACGGTCACTAAGTGGTGAACCTTACGGATCATACCACGGATTGAAGGAGTATCCTCTACCTCAACAACCTGAGAGATCTTACGCAGGCCGAGAGCCTCGAGCGTGCGCTTCTGATCCACCGGATAACCGATCTTACTCTTAATCTGCTTTACCTTAATTGTTGCCATAGTCAAAATCTCCTTTATCCTCTAAATACTTTTTCCATACTGATACCACGGGTACCTGCAACGGTATAGGCGTCACGCATCTGACTCAGAGCTACGATGGTAGCCTTCACCAGGTTGTGGGGGTTAGAAGAACCCTTAGACTTTGCGAGCACATCCTTAATACCAACACTCTCCAGTACGGCACGCATAGCACCACCGGCCACCAGACCAGTACCAGCTGCTGCCGGCTTCAGGAACACCTGTGCGCCACCGAAGTGAGCCTCCATCTCGTGAGGGATGGTGCCCTTAAGTACAGGAACCTTGACAAGATTCTTCTTGGCTGCCTCAACACCCTTGGCAATAGCTGCTGTTACTTCACCAGCCTTACCCAGACCCCAGCCAATAATGCCGTTGCCGTCACCGACAACAACAATAGCTGCGAATGTAAAGGTGCGACCTCCCTTTGTTACCTTGGTAACACGGTTGATGGCAACCAGTCTGTCTTTCAACTCTACGTCACTATTTACTTTAACTTTGTTCATTGCCATAATCGTTTAGAATTTAAGTCCACCT
>CADCBZ010000117.1 GCA_902799765.1 uncultured Prevotellaceae bacterium | reverse complement strand
GCCGCCCGTTGTCGGGAAGTCCCACTCGCTGGATACCACGCTGATGGCATCCCAGCGCTCTGCCACCGCCTCCTTCCAGAGGGCAATATCCTTCGCCAGGCGGTAATCGTTCTTGGCGAGTTCCTTGAAGCGCTTAGCCTCCTTCTCATAGAATTTGGAATAGTAGTCGTCGAGTTGACGCTTCATCGTATAGTGTGGAGCGATCTGGGCAATAGAGTTCTTGATCACCTTGCACCAGCCCTTCGAGACGCCCTTCTTGTCCTTTTTGAAATAGAGCGGAATGATCTCGTCCTCCAACAGATGATAGATGGTGGAGGCATCGAGTCGGTCCTGGTAGCCCTGATCCTGGTAGGTACGCTTCTCGGTGAGTGCCCATCCGGCGCCCTCACGATAGCCCTCCAGCCACCAGCCGTCCTTGACAGACAGGTTCACCACACCGTTCATCTCGGCCTTCTCGCCAGAGGTGCCTGAAGCCTCCATCGGACGTGTCGGGGTGTTCATCCAGATATCCACACCCGAAACGAGTCTGCGAGCCAGCAGGAAGTCGTAGTCCTCAATGAAGACCACCTTGCCCTGGAACTCATCACGCTGTGAGATATCAAAGATCTGCTTGATGAGTCCTTGTCCGGCACCATCGGCAGGATGGGCCTTGCCGGCGAAGAGGAACACCACGGGACGCTCCGGGTTGTTCACGATCCTCGACAGACGTTCGAGATCGGTAAACAGCAGGTGGGCACGCTTATAGGTAGCGAAGCGACGGCAGAAGCCGATGATCAGCGCATTGGGATTGAAGCGTTCCGCCAGCTTGGTGATACGACGGGGATCGTTCTGGCTCTTCAGCCATGTAGCTTGCAGCTGCTTTTCAATATAGAAGAGCAGATTCCGCTTCATGACCGTACGGGTCTCCCAGAGTTTCTCGTCGGGACAGTCATAGATGCCCTTCCACTTCTCCGCATTCGACTGGTCTGTCATATAAGCAGGATCCAGATATTTCTTGTAGATATTCTCTAACCATCCTGTGGCTACCCAGGTGGGGAAGTGCACGCCGTTGGTCACATAGCCCACATGGTTCTCCTCCGGGAAGTAGCCCGACCAGATCGGTGCGAACATCTTCTGCGATACCCAGCCGTGCAGCATCGACACGCCATTGACCTCCTGACAGGTGTTGCAGGCAAAGGTTGACATGCAGAACTTCTCACCATGGTCGTCGGGATGGGTACGACCCATGCCGATAAACTCGTCCCAGGTGATACCCAGCTTGGCAGGATAGCCGCCCATGTACTTGCCGAAGAGACCCTCGTCGAAATAATCGTGACCGGCAGGCACCGGTGTATGAACAGTATAGAGGCTGCTGGCACGCACCAGCTCCATGGCCTGGTTGAAATTCAGACCATCCTCCTCGATATAGTCGCACAGACGCTGCAGATTACAGAGCGCTGCGTGACCCTCGTTGCAGTGATAGATATCCTTCTTGATGCCGAGCTTCTTCAGCAGCAACATACCACCGATACCCAGCAGGATCTCCTGCTTCAGACGGTTCTCCCAGTCGCCGCCATAGAGGGAATGGGTGATGCGCTTGTCGAACTCAGAGTTCAACTCGTTGTCGGTATCGAGCAGATAGAGTTTCACACGACCCACGTTCACACGCCAAACATAAGCGTGAACATAATAGTCGAGATAGGGCACGTCGATTACCAGCGGATTGCCTTCCTCGTCGAGCTGACGCTCCACGGGCAGGCTGCCGAAGTTCTGGGCTTCGTAATTGGCCACCTGCTGTCCGTCCATCGTCAGACTCTGGGTGAAGTAGCCATAGCGATACAGGAAACCCACGGCACACATATCGACGTTAGAGTCGGAAGCCTCCTTCACATAGTCACCGGCCAGCATACCCAGACCGCCGGAATAGATCTTCAGGGCAGAGTGGATACCATACTCCATACAGAAGTAGGCCACGGAGGGACGGCTGGCATCGGGCTTCACGTCCATATACTTACGGAACTTTGCATACACATCCTTGATGCGCTTCATCAGTGCCTTGTCGTTCATGATGGCCTCCTTGCGCTCGTACGTCAGGCGCTCGAACTGCATCACGGGGTTATGTCTCATCTCATGATAGAGATCAACGTCGATGTCGCGGAACAGGTCACGGGCCTCGTGGTTCCACACCCACCACATGTTGTGGGCCATCTCATTCAAACACCTTAGTTCTGCGGGAAGCGTAGCCTTGACGGTCAAGATCTTCCACTGCGGTTCATTTACGTAGTCTGCTTTAATCTTCATAATCTTATAGTTTTAGTTTAATTCATTTTTATTATTTCTTGATAACGACGTAACCCTCGTAGTCGATATAGTCGCGCTTATCGGGATCAACGTGGATCTTGGCACTACCCGTATTCTCGATGGTGATGGTGAACTTATAGTCAACACCGAGGTCGCTGGCCGTGAACGAAACGACAGCGCGCTCATCTGCGGGATCGATGCCCATCACATAGTCCCTCACCTCACCTCTGATCTCGATCTTCGAAGTCATGCGCACCTCGCCGGGGGTCTTCATGTGTGGAATATCGTCACGACCGGCATAGGGCAGGTAACATTCCACGGTGGTGCTGTCCAACTTGATGAAAGGTCCGGAGACGGAGCGGTTGGCAGCACGCATCGGGATCACCGACGTAACGTTGATCTTGAACTTCTGACTGGCCACTGCCGACTTTACGCCTTCCTTGATGGCAGCCTCACGGGCGGCTTTCTGTTCTGGCGTAAGGGTGGCGCACGCTGCCACCAGCAATGCCGCCATCAACATCATAAAAACTTTTTTCATATTCTTTCTTTATTTTTTAGCTGTATTGATAACATGGTTAGGTCATAGACTGCTGCAAAGATACGAATTAATTCTTTATTTCCAAGTTTATTTTGCCATTTTTTAACAGAGAAGTTTGGTGGAATGGATTTTTATTGTTATATTTGCGGCCATCCTCCATCCGCTGAGTGCCTTTGGCATCAAGCCCAATCCCGGCACAAAGATGCCCTATATCGACGTAAAACCCACCACCTTCGCCTGCGACGAAGACCGCATGATCGAGATTCTGAAGAACTGCGACATGTCATTGGTCATCGACATCAAGGAATAGAATCTAGTAACAAGAATTCCCCGACCAATGGCCGGGGAAATCTTTTCTCACTTCTCACTTTTCACTTCTCACTTCTACACTCGCATGCAAGACGTGGCGCCTAGTGCAGTCAGGATCGCACTCGCAATCGATACAATAATCTGCACAATAAACTTAGCAGTCTCCTTCTTAGTCATAGCTTCTCAGAAATTTAATGGTTAATGTTTCAAGTTAAGCGTTGGGGCCGAAGCCCCAGAACGCTAATTTTTGTCGAGGTCATCGCCTCCGTCATCGCCTCCGTCGCCGCCTCCACCGGTGTTGCCGCCAGTGTTACCGCCGTTGGTGTTACCACCCTCTGAGCCGCTACCTGAGCCGTTTCCGCTCTCGGTGCCTGAACCGTTCTCGTTGTCCTCGATGTCGCCCGAGTCACCGCTAGTCACGCGCTTCAGCACGTTGCCATCCTCATCGAGACAGGTAATCTGAATAGAGGTGTTCTTCAGCTCGTCCTTCACATCCACATTGGGGGTGAAGATGATGCGGCGTACGCTGATCAGGTTCGCCTTCACATCCTCCAGCTTCTCAACAGCCTTCGAACGCACGCCGAAGCGCATGGTGCCAAGACCAGGGAGTGGGATAGAGTGACCTTCAGTCGCCCAGGTGCGGATCACCTCACCAGCAGCATCCCAAGCCGCCTTGATCACACCTGCGGAGATGCCGCTATGGGTAGCAGCCTCTGCAAACACCTTCTTCTCGGCGATGGGCACGTAGAGGTCGGGACGCATCACGAACTTCTTACCAGGGTTCTTACCAAGTTTCACTTCACGCAGTTGTGCAATTACTTTAATAGCCATAGATTTTAATGTTTAATGATTAATGTTTAATATTTTCTTTGTCGCCTTGTTCCGCTTCCCGAAGGTACTGTTAAGGAAAACAATTGCTACCATTAATGCGCGCAAATTCTAGATTTAATCCCCGCAATTTCTACCTTTAAAGCCCGTCTCTCCGCTTCT
>CADCBZ010000116.1:4219-7310 GCA_902799765.1 uncultured Prevotellaceae bacterium | reverse complement strand
AGAAAGAAGCAAGCATCATAAATGCGATTCTCCAGAGTTTCATTGTTTTCATTTTGCTAAGAATTTTAATTTTTTGAACTATTTCGTGTGGCAAAGTTAGGGAAAACGGCACAAAAAAGCCCTCGGCAGAGCCAGGAAATCGGGTGCCGAGGGTGTAGGTCTTAACCCAGGTAAAGAGTTTTTCTATTTATTGGCAAAAGCTTGGGCTTCAGGAGCATAGGTAATGGTGTATTTCATCAGAGTGAATTTAGCCAGGCATTCATGTCGTCTTTATTCGTAAAGGTGACACCTTTACCCTCAGCGATTTCTTTCTCAGCCTTATCTAAACGATCAAAGAAATCTTCCTTCGTCATCAATGTGGAATCTTCCTTCTCTATCTCTATTGCAGTTCTGCTGCAAAGTTAAGCATATTTTCTGAATAAACAAAACTTTACCTCTGAAAAAAAACAAAACTTAAAACTATGATGCCAGCCCAAATATGGCTGCAAGCAGTGTGGTGACTATAGTTTTCTTGTTCATCTTCATAATGTTATTTATGTCTTGAATGTTAATGATGACACTGATGCTACCGATAGTCATCAGCAGAGCAAGGGCTGTGGCGACTACAGGGCGGGAGATTTCTGTAAACCAGAGAAGGAGGCCTGTATGCACATTAAAATTGAAGAGCGGCACGTCGGCGGGCATGGAAAGGATGAAAGCCATCGTGATGGCTCCGCTGATGATACCAATCACAAAGGTGGCAATCATCGCCATCTTGTAGCGGCGAACGGTGGCCTCCTGATGCTGATGGATGAACTCTACGGCATCCAGTCGCTTGGTAAGGTTGGCCATGAACGTGTCGTGGTCATCAAAATGGGGCTTCTGGGCGAGGAAAAGTTCCTCAAGTGCTTTGTCCTTTTTCATAACTTCAGTATTTCTTTTAGTTTATCACGACCGCGCGAGAGCTGTTTCTTTACAGCATCTTCCGAAGTCTCAGTAATGGCCGCAATCTCCTTGATGTCGTAGCCGCTGAGGTAGTAGAGCGTGATGGCCGAACGTTCCTTTGGCGGCAAAGTTCTCAGGGCGAGGTAGATGTCTTGGTGCTCGAAACCATCGTCGGCAGTTTGGGGACTGACGAGTGTTCGGGCATCATCAAGCGTTTCCATCGTGCGACAACTCGCCCTGTGGTTAAGGAACGTGTTGTAGGCTATCTTGAAAAGCCACGAGCGGAAGCGACCTTTCTCCTGATAGCCAGCCGACGAGACATAAGCTTTGACCAGTGCATCTTGTGCCAAGTCATCGGCGTTACTCTTGTCGCCACAGCAAAGGGTGAGCAAGAAACCTCGGAGGGCTTCCTGCTCACGCTCTACCTGGGTGATGAAAACTTCGCGGGTCACTTGTTTTCTGCCTGTGATACCAAAAACTTCTCCTCAGCATCGATCTCCTTGGCAAGCAACTTCCTACCAACATAATAATTGATAAGGAAAGCAATACCGATGCCCAGTAGAACTGCGCCAAAAAGGCTGAATTGTTGAAGAGCTGCTGTAGGCATACCACCAACATAACCTTGAACAATGCAATACCCTAAAAGGGCAATACCCAGGAAAGCGATAATACCACCCCACAACAGTTTCGAGAGCAGTTTCTCCTTCAACAACTTCTTCTTTGGCGAAATCTTCTTCATGAGTTCCTCGATGTCCATATCGGGATTCTTCTCAATGGCTGCGAGTACAATTTGTGTTCGCTGGTTGGTCTTGTTCATGCTCTCTCGAATTATAAGCCATACAACCATGATGGGGAGTACACATCCGCAACCAAGGACTATCAAAATTTGATCTAAATGATGCATTTTCTTCTAATGTTTTAATTGTTAAACTTCTGTTTCCTTGAACCGATTCATATATATAACAGTTCAGAATAGCAAAAGGTGACATCGGGATGATAAATATTACTTGCTTGCTGTTTCTAATTCTTTACGGATGACATCATTGCCTGGGAAGCCAATACTTTTGTAGGTCTGCTCGCCTTTGATATTGTAGATGGCGTATGTGGGAATACTAGGAGATTCGTACTTGTTGAGGATATAATTGTATTGTTCCTCTGTCAGGTAGTAGTGGTCGCCGTCAATGTCCTTGATCATTTCCTGCCAAGTAGTTGGAGGCGATGAGGGCGGGGTGATGTAGACAAACTGAACGTTCTGCCCCTTCATCTGCTCCTTCATGGGTGCCATAGCCTTGTGCCCTGCACGACAGGGACCGCACCATGTTTCCCACATGTCAATGAGCACGGCCTTGCCCTTATACTTGTCAAGGATGGCCTGAAGGATGTTCTCAGGCGTCACATCGTCGTATTTCTTGAAAAATACACTCTCATTGCCGGCTAATTCTCCGGCTATCTGCTGCTCATCCTTCGCATAAACATAGGAATGAATCTCTGCCAGCTGATTTTCAAATCCTTTAGGCGCACGGGCGGCGATTGTTGTTTCATCCATATCAGCGTAACGGAGTCTCGTTTCTCCCGAGGTGCATTAGCCAAGTCCATCTGCAAGGCTTCTGTCCTCACGTCGCGGCAATACTCCGTCAGACGGTTCTGGGTCTGCTGTTCAGGTATCGGGCTTTCCACTTTCCATAAGGGGTTAAGACAGTCATTGCCCGTCACTTTCACAGTCACATCGGGACACAGAAAGATTACAGTGGAAGAATTAGGACAGCCTTCACCATAGAAAGAGAGAGTGCTCTCAGTAAATTCCTCTACGGGCAGGGTGTAGGCGAAACGTCCCGCCTGCACGGTATCTACCACAGGTACTGTACTACCAGTACCGGCAAATACCAGCGTGCCGTCTTTCAGTGCGGGTGAATAACCAATGACCGTTGCTGTCTTTGTCTGTGCCAGTCCTGCCATTGCGACGAGAGCGAGCATCATTGTAATGATACTTTTCTTCATAATCGTTTTGTTTTTATTTATTATCGTTGAATATCTCTTTGAGTTTCTCTTTCAGTTCCTCTCCATAGATATTTCGGGCTATGATGGTACCGTCGGGGGCAAAGAGGATGGTATGCGGAAGGGCATCAATTCCATAGAGCGTAGCGGGGATGTTTTGAGCATTGATGAT
>CADCBZ010000116.1:0-4153 GCA_902799765.1 uncultured Prevotellaceae bacterium | reverse complement strand
CCTCTTTCTGTGACAATTCTGCTTCGGCCTTTTCTTTCACTTTAATGACATTCGGATGGTTTTGCACCTCAGCACAACTTTGATTAATAAGTGATAATAGGACTTCTGGTTGTTCCATGATGTTGTCGTCCAACATCAGAAGCAACGGAATAGCCAACACGTCGTCTTTATGCTGAATAGCAAGTCCTTTTAGTGTTTCTGTAAAATCAGGAGTATTGCGTTTAGAAAGAGTCTCAGATAAAACATTATTGCGAACTGTTCCGCTAATTACAGGCATCTGGTGGTTGCCATCAAACATGATGTCGCCAGGCTCGATGATAATGGGTAATCTGGATCTCTTACTCTTTCTATCCCCATTGACTTCAGCGGAGGACCAGATGCAGAGCATTGCACAGAAGGGCTTGTCGATGGTTCCCTTGATTGTGAACACACCGTCTTGGATGGTGCATCTTGTAGTCACTTCATTCGTTGCGGTGTTCACGATGGTAACGGAATCGAAACTAACACTCTGTTTCGCCGTTGCTTTGGCCACCTCAGATAGGTTTCCGTGAATACAAAAGTTCTTTGTCTGAGCCTGCCCCGTCATAGCGACGAGGGCAAGCATCATTGTAATAATAGCTTTCTTGGCCATGATTGGTTACTTTACTGAAACATTGCGGATGACGAAGGCACCCTGAACATCACCCTCTATGAAGTCGAAGGTGGCGGGGGTGGTGTCGAACGGCTCGAATGTTAGTGTGAAGTCTGTGTAGCAAATGTTGCCAAGAAATTCGTCTGTGGCTTCTGAGGCTTTCACCTTGGTAAAGTTGTCCTCATCGAGTTTGATGCCATCGGCTGCCGTCAGCTTATATTTCTTACCATTAGCCTCAAGATAGGAGTCTTTGGCTATACGGAACCAATAATCCTTATGGCTATAACAGCGGAAACTAACAGTAGTGCCGCTGGTATTGGCATTAACATTCTGGATAACCAGCGAGAGGTTGGCACTGTTGTCCTGTTTGAGGCCGTTGAAGGCATCAGCCATACCCATAAACCATCCTGGGCCATAACCCATACTCTTCCAAAGGATGCGCTTATCGGGCGAGATCATTACATAATAAGGAATGGCGCCTATGTCACAATATCTGCTGCTGATATCCTTCGAGGCATTGTTCCAGTTCTTCCAGATAATACGCTTGCTGAATTCATGCTTCTGCCACTCTGTGAGTTTGTTCTGATTGATACCGATGATCTCTATCTTATCCTTCATTTTCTCATAGAACTCTTTCATCTCAGGCTCAGACATCATACAAGGACCGCAGCCGATACCCCAGAAATCGAGCAATACATATTTGCCATCAGCAAAGGCTTCAAATAGATGGTGTTTCTGCCCTTGCATATCAAGAAGTTCGGCATCGACAGCCTCGTCGCCCACCTGTAAAAGGCGTGGTGGATATACATTATTATGTATCTCGGCCAGTTGCTCTTCAAACCCTTTTGGTGCGCGGGCTGCGATAGTATTTTCCAGCTTTTTCAACTGCTCCATGTGTGGGAAGTTTGCAGTGTTTTTAGCCGTCATAGCTGTAATCCAAAGTGCACGGATTGTAGCAGCATCCACAGGCAATGACGGCAGGATATCCATCTGTTGCTTCATCCATTTCATTTCAACGACTTCTCTCTCTGCCCAAGGCTTATGTTCCAAATCCATCTGTAATAATTCTGTTATTATATCGTGACAATACTCCGTTATACGGTTCTGAGTCTGCTGTTCTGGGAGTGGGCTCTCCACCTTCCATAAAGGATAGAGGCAGTCTGTACCCGACAACTTTACTGTCACCCCAGGACGCAGGAAAATAGTTAATGAGAAATTGGGACAGCCTTCGCCCATTAAAGAGAAAAAGCCTTCGGTAAGCTCCTCCACAGGTAGAGTAAAGTCAAAACGTCCGGCTTTGACGGTGTCAACAACATTTCCAATAGTACCAGTACCGGCCAGCACCAACGTGCCATCTTTCAGAGCAGGTGAATAACCAGTGACAGTTGCTGTCTTTGTCTGTGCCAGCCCTGTCATTGTAACAAGGGCAAGCATCATTGTAAAAAAAGTTTTCTTGTTCATAATTGTTTTTATTTGGGTTTAACTTTTGTTTTTATAGGCAGCATGCGTCATCCCGACGGATGCTGCACCAAAGAATATATCTAACTAAATAAACGTCCTTGACGTTATTCTACAACTACTCGAGGAAGATACTCGAAGAGACTTTGGTTTAGGCGGAGTTGTTGAATACTTAGGTTGTGTAGAACAGTTCCTTTGTTATTGGCTCCCCATGCATTGAAAGGTTCGATGTCAGGTTCAATATATGTGATGGTTTCCATGTTCAGGGGCACAGGTTCGAATTCCATCAGGAAAGCAATGTAGTCGCCAGCGTTGCCCTCCATAAAGAATAATTCATTTAATGGAACACCTTGAACTTTACGGAGTTTGTATTGATGTCCAGTCTCGTCAAGCAGGATAAGGCCACTACTAAAAGTGAAGTATTCTCTTGTCCAATTCTGTTCATAGGCAATGGCTACATATGTGGTCTCTGGGGTCAGCCAGATAGCCAATGTTTCGTCTTTCTGCGGTTTGATGAGATGTACATCTGTTAGTACCTTCCAAGTATTCCAATTCTGCATGTCGTAAGGTTTGTCCTCGCATAGATGTTCTTGGAGAATACGTGGACTATGGAATTTGGGAACTGTGTCGCATTTAATAGGGGACCATGAGACATGAATATTCAAAGGCTTGTTAAGCTCTTGATGCCAACCAACCAGATTCCAGTTAGGGATGCCGAACATAGTAACACTTTTCGTTGTTTCTGGTAATGGGGGGAAATACACCTTTAGATCAAGAACTGAACCCTTTGGCGCTTTAACACTGAAGTGCTTACGGAAAGTGTCTGGCTCAGTACGACGGATGCGGTATTGCTTACCTGTAGCATTGTCAACAATGCACGTCTCTTCCGATGCAAGCCAAAGGTTTGACACTTCGTCGGCTGGCATTTGAAAATAGCAATGAAGTACAGTCTCATTGTTCTCTTCTGTTAGCATCCAGCTCATAGGCATATATGGCATGTCGCTTACTGCGTTAGGAAACAATTTGTTGTATTCTTTTTCTATTGCTACATTTTTTGTCTCACAAAAATCCTTAATCCATGCATTGTTAGTGTTATGCCATACAGCAAAGGTCTTATGAGTTTTTTTATCCGTTAGGATATCTGGCCGTGGCATATATACACCCATGCTTTTTGCTAGTACTTTCATTCCTCTTGTTTGCGCTATTGCAGTGAGGTTGGTGATTGCGAGAATAGTTAGGAGAAATATTCGTTTCATAACTTTATTGTTTTTAGAATAATGTATGAATGTTTCTATTAGTCAATTGCTCACGATAATCTTGGATGCAGGTCGATGAGATGTTGGTATCAATCTGTGAACGGACGCAGAAAAGCAGTATGTTCTGATCATTGATGCGCTCAGCTATCCAAAGATACTTTTCTCTTTTGCGCAGGTCTTTCAGACTGAAAAAGAACTGCTGACGTGAAAAGTTTAGCAGAAAACCTGGTGTGTTGGTGTCGTACCAACAGGCTACTTGTAGTAGTCGACCGAAAAGGTCGAGTTCCTTGGTGTCTTCGAAGACGTAAGCCGTACTGACGATAGTGCTGTCACCTTTGTCAGACTTGCAATCGATAGCTACAGCTTTCACCTTATTATATTCGGCTAACTTTGCTATGAACTCGTCTATACGGCTTGGGGCCTGGTATGCAGAGTCTTCCTCTGGAGTGTAGACTGCATAATGAAGGTTGGAGATCACTGTAGTGTGGGATTGTTTCTCCGTTTTGTCTTCTTCAGTTTTTACCTTAGTATTTACGGATGTTTTTAAGTCATCGGATTCCTTCGTTGAGGGGGATTTTAATTCCCCGTATTCTTTCGTTGTGGATTTCAAATCCGCAACAACTTTAGGAGTTGGTGTAACAACAGAATGATGCGCAGTAAGTCTTTGTGGCTTTGGCTGCTCATTTTCAAACATCCAAATAGTTCCTATACCTATTATAATAATAAGGCTTGCTGCTGCAGCCATCCACCTGCGCATCTTGACCACTCGAGCTCCTGTCGGCTCTGTGGCTTCGCTGATGTCTGGCAG
>CADCBZ010000115.1 GCA_902799765.1 uncultured Prevotellaceae bacterium | reverse complement strand
GGAGGGGTTACTTTTTGAAGTGAAAACTAAATTCGCCTGTTTAAAGGCAGTTTCAAACGAATATTAATCAATTCCGATTTTTATCGGACAGCAATAATATCGATTCAAAATTTATATTCAACATAGTCATATGGTTTCAACCAGTGACATTAATTAATCGCTATGCATCCGTTCGAACTTAAATGCGCTGCAAAATTAGTCTTTTGAATTTCTACGGTAGGGTGTATAAACAATATGCAATTAAACAAACCCTTTCTTTGGATTTGTTAACAAAAAAGGGACAAGATGACTCCTGATGAGCCTCTTATCCCTTTCACAATAGGCTATAGCTATTACGTCAGTTTACTGAACGAAATATTGACAACCACCTATTAATCACCTTATGAGCATTCTTCCATTTGGTACAATTGTAATCTCTATATTTTAGATAGTCATTTGCAAGAAGAGTGTCAGCTATTTCCTGTACTTCAGAGTATCTTGCCTGAGGTTTTGTCACACCCTTAATATTTTTATCTGGAAAAGCCAGTGTAATTGCACGGTGAAAAGCTTTGTAGTCACGAACAGATATATGGCCAGTTTCTTTCAAAGCATAGAACAGATAGGCAAGGGAAACGGTTTCCTTCTCTTCATCGAAGAACTTGCGAATGAGTCGCATCAACTGGCTCTTCTCCCCAATACACATGTCTTCGATTGAACCGAAATCAGCCCGTCTGCCTCCTGAACCTTTCACCTTGGCTAAAGTCGCATTGATGGTTTCTGCTGTTTCTTCATCCTCCTTCTTACTTTGTGCTACCCAGTCAGCTTTTGTGTCATAGCCATGTGAAACACTGGTGTTCACCAAGTCCCTTGAAAGCAAGTCGCCCATCATCTGACTTTGGAGATCCCAATTCTGAGTAATCATCAACGTCGAGAGTTTCTTCTGCACCTTCATCAGTCCATGGTCGAAAATCATAAAATAGCTAAGTGCGTATGCAAGCTGATAGTGCTTCTTTTGTTTAGAAATCAAATTCTGTATGAACTTCGGAACAGCTATTAGTGCAGCAGCCAGTATGACAAATGCAAACAGCGTCAAGTCTTCTGATTCGGTGTTAATACCATCTAAGCCAAATAAAGCCTTGATTTTCCGAGGCATCTTCCGAAAAACTGAATCTGAAATCTGCTTGGAGAAAAGAACTTCCCCTTTTTGCAACTGGAGATTATTTACGTCCTCATATTCTCTCACCTCTCCCGAAGCAATGTCCACACTAAAACAATGATTCTCATTGGCACATCTGTCAAGCATGTCGCCATAAGTTTCAAAAATGCTGCAAGAAGCATCTTCGTCTCTATTTGTAAGACATTGCCATAGCTCCTCAATCTCTTCAGGAATATTCTCTGATACCACCTGCATGAGTTTCCTAAAAAAATCCATATTGGAGTTTGACGTTCTCTCAAAGTTCCTGATAAACTTCTTGTAGGCGTTAGTATTCTGGACATGCCAGGCACTTACCTTCTCTCGTATAGAGAGCTTTATCTTGGTATTCATCTTGTCAATCCTTTTGTATCATGCCTCTTTACTCTTTTTCAACTTTTTCTCTCTCGCCATACGAACTTTCTCTGCTATGCGGTCTGCCTGCTCGCTAACGCCAACCTTGATATAGTTCTCAAACACCTTTTCGCTTTGGTGTCCGCTCATGGCCATCATTTCACGGGTATTGAAGATTCCTTGCTTGTATAGATTGGTGATACCACTACGACGGGCTGTGTGGGTTGATATCAAGTCGTACTTCGGCATGATGACTTCACCATGACTGTTACGCTCGAACAAAGGAGAGCCGTTGTGTTCTTGGGCATACTTCTTCAACTTACCATACTGGCTGCGTTCGCTATCATTCAATTTCATACCTTTTTCCACCTTCTTGCCCCATTTCACGAAATTGTCTTCACTCTGCTTCTGACGCATGTCAATCTGGGTTACATATTTCTCTGCCAGTGAAGGAACGCTTTCGGAGAGTTTTTTCAAAATCTGCTTCAGATGATGGTTCATAGTGCGTTTATCAACTGTTGGGAAGTGATAATTGTATTTGTCACAAATCTCAAACATACGGTTATCAAGAATGGGAACCTCAACATAGGTGCCTGTTTTCTGTTGGAACAGGCTAATAATAGGAGTACCATGTTCTGTCGTTTTGAAATTGTCACGAGTATATGACCCGTAGTCAGAAAAACGCTGGCATGAAAAGTTGCCAAGCAGGAACAAGTCTCTAACTTCGTCATCTTTGCCAGTCAGCTGCATCTCATACAGAGCATCAAGTTCTTCGTCCGTCAAATAGAGTTCAGCTTTCTTTTCGTTAGCTTTAACAGTCCTCTCTTTCCAGACTTTAAGGGAAACAGCATTAGCATTTATACCTTCTTCTGCTGCCAGATTGCAAAGTTTCCGAAAGCAAGTAACGTATTTAGATATGGTCTTGGGCATCATTCCTTTCTTTTCAAGGAAAGTATAGAACTTGTCAGCAAAAGGTTTGGTGATTTCATCAAAGGTCATATCTGCCGGGGTATAAGCTTTTATGTACTTGCCAAAACATTCCCATACCACAACAGACGAGCGTTCATAGTGCTCACCGTTGTGATGAAGAATGTCTTTGTTCTTGATACCGTCAAGGAAATACTCGTAAAAGCCGACGATTGATTTCATTTCACGATTCTTCCGCTCCTTCCTTTCTTTTACCTCTTGCTCCTTTCTGTCATAGACTTCCTTCATGACAATCTTCTCCACAGCAGCATTTAGCAGCATCGAGTTGAGGGCTGAATTTCCGTCCTCTACTTCATAATGCACGTCATCGATGTCAATGCCGTTGGCAATAACATCATTAATGGAGGCCTCTATCAGATCCAGTTTATCCGACAATTCCTTACCGTCTTTGGTCTGGCGGAAAGTTTCCCATATTTTAGCGGACTTGTTCACTCGAATCCAAGTCTGAATATCCACGGGGATGTTTGTACACACCAGTGCACGTATCATTGGGGTCCGCTTGCGTACCTCTATATATAAGTTAGCGCGTCCCTTTGTTTCCTTTGTCCTCAGAAAGTACTTTTTTGCCATCTTGATCTTGTTTTGATTATCGGGTGCAAAGGTACAAAAAAGTTTTTAAATTGATGGAACATTGATGGAACATTTTTAAGTTTTTATGAATTCTTTTGAACACTCAAATTTTTAATAATCTTTATAACATACTGATATACAGTATTCTATGTGTGTTTTCTAAAAATCTTAGAAATTCATAATGACGGTTCGAGTCCGTCCGGGCACCCTCTACAAACTCCTGTGAGTCAATGACTTACGGGAATTTTTGTTTTAAGGGAATATGACCAAAACAGCATCAAAATACCCTCTTTTTGGTTCAAAATCCGTTGATTTAGCCTATTTTGTTTACCGCTTAAATTTTAACGTAAGATGCTGACAATCAAGGCAATGGTAAAAAAAGACGGTTTACGTGTTGACCGCAAGTACAATGTAAAGTTATGTTTTACGTACAATCGCAAGGTAAAAAGGCTATCTACGAGCCTATTTGCAAGCCCCGAAGACCTCACAAAATCCCTTTCTTTTAAGGAGGGAACAATCCTCAAACAGAAGGTTGACAAACTTGTAGAGACCTATCAGGAGATGTGTGACAAGATACAGGTGGATGCTCATCATTTCACATTGGACGATATTTTAGAAATGATTAAAGCTGACGAGGAAAGACATAAGCCTGTGGACTTTATTCAGTTCTGCCAATGGTGGATAACTACAACTACCATCAAAGGTAGAAGAAATTACCAGTCTGCCGTAAATGCTTTTATCACCTATTTAGCCAAAGACCATCTTGAAGTCTCTATACTTTCAGCCCAGATATTAAATGGTTTCATGGACTATCTGAAAAAACAAAGTAATCAACGAGCAAAGTTATCCAAAGAAGAGGTTGAAGATTGGACAAAAGCCTATTTTCAAGCAATTGAGGAATTAGGTGCTTGTATGTTCAGTCGAGACGAAGCGGTATATCGTAAAGTTGACGAGATTTTGAAAGAAACTGGTAATTATAGGTTTCTTTAAAATGTGAGTTAATTGAGTAGTACAATATGTTGGGAGCAGCAAAGTGGCATCAACTAAACAAGTTGTGTGATAGACTCTACATCCTTGCCCTCATAGAAGCGCGGCTCGAAGACTGGCTTGTACTGAAAGTCGCCGAAGCGGAACAACTGAAGGCCACAGAACTGATGATCGTCGCTCAGGCAGAGCTCCAAGCGGAAGTTGCCGTTGGCCCCAGCCACAGGCTTGCCTTTCTGCTGGATGTCGGCAGCCATCTTGTCAAAGGGCATCTCCAGCAGGCGCTCCAAACGCTCTCCCTCAGAGGGGCTATATTCCAGTATGTAGGCCTTAACCTGGCTATGAGTAGGCGTATAGATGGCCTTGGTTGAAAACAATGATTTTTTAATCTCGATATGCGGATATGCGGAGAGGGCAGCAGCCATCTCCAAGTGTTTGATACTTGACATAGTTGTTACTTTTTATAAATAAATAATGTGAATTAATTTTGTGTGTCCTTGTGAAAATCAGACAACTACGTCAACGAATAATGTGCCTCAGTGCGATAACATAGTAGTCGCACGAGGCCGACATGCAGAATGGAGCCGTCTCCTGGCGGCACCTGCTGTCGTAACAGGTATAAAGGTGTTTGACAATATGTTGCCGTAGGGCAAGGTTGCCAAACGGCGTGATGGTTCTTTCTGTCCTAGAACCTTGTGAGGGCAGGATGCGCTGAGGGCGTGAACTGCAGACACGATAGAGCTGTGAGGCATCAGTGAGCGTGGCTTCATGGTGATGCTGTTGAAGCGGAACCATGACGGTTGACTCCATTGGATGCAAGGGTATTTCGGCTAAAGCGTCATCCTTGCTTTGCCAGTTCAGCAGAACCGTCAGGCATACGGCACAAAGGACCGTCAACATCCGTATCATCAGTAGTATTCGCCTCATAATGTGCTGCAAAGGTATAAATAATAATCAAAAAGACGACTAATCCGAGCGGAAAACCTTCACAAAATGTATTTCTCCCTAACAATCTCGTTCTTAGCCAATGTTCTTTCCTAAATCAAAAGCCTCCTGC
>CADCBZ010000114.1 GCA_902799765.1 uncultured Prevotellaceae bacterium | reverse complement strand
CTCGCGCAGTTCGGTGCAGTAGTTGATCCAGTAGTTCAGGTTGTTCATAGCCCCTTTCTTCGTCTTGGCATCGGGGAAATAGAGCATGGCCAGTTCCGACTTGCCGTAACTGCGGATCTCGAACGGGTTCACCGGCTCGCCTTGCTGGTTAATGAGTTGCAACAGTTCTCTGAGTGCTTTTTCTGTCATACAACAAAGATTAAACATGAAACATTAAACATTAAAAGAGATAATCCACGAGGTCGATCTTAGCGGCTTTCTGGGCAGGGGTGGCCTGCTGCTCGAGGAGCCCGCTGACGCGGATGGGCGGCGATCCCTCCCAGAAGGGCGAGGCCATCACCTCCTGCGCCGTCTGGTACCAGTAGCGATAGGCCAGGCCGTCGGGGTCGGTATCGGGGAAGAGGATGATCCTGTGCCCTCTGAGGGGACGGAACTTATCGACCTTGAGTTCATAGAGACCGCCTGCAGCCAACCAGATGTACTGGGGATAGTGCTCGCTCAGGATGACGGCCGTCTTCTCAGCCTCTACGATGGCGACGGCATCCTGACATCCCCGGATCAGGTGGAGACCGAAGAGACTATGGAACGACTCATGTTCAGTCTTAGGCAGATGGTGGCGGCGGTTCAGCAGTGCACTCACCCAGGTGGGATTCTGCCGTTTATTGCGGTGGCAGTCGGGGTTGTAGTACATCACCTTACCGTCATGGAGACTGCCCTCATGGTCGATCTGCCAGAAGATCACACCACCCTTTGCCGAGGCACCCAACCTATAACGGTAGGCGGCATGGAGCATCTGCTCGAACGAGAGATAGCCACAACCGACGAGTGCCTGACAGAACTGGCTGCAGATCGAACTGCTGCGCTGCACCATCGAGGCGGGATGGTAGAGGGTGAACGACTCCTGCTGAAGCTGGGCGAGGATCGATCTGAAACTGGGGGATAGAATCTGATGGAGTTTCATCGTTGCTTTCCGGTTTTTGGTTACTGTGCTCTGCTTGGAGTAACACCCCTTCCTACTATGGGGGGTGGTTACTCAGGCAGGAGCATCACCACCACGCGGCCGCAGCGGTCGTTGGTTTTCCTGATCACCCGCTGCGCCTCGGCCTCAGAGAAGATCTTCTCGAAGTAGGTCTGTCGCAGGATATGAGCCTCACGCATGGCAGTCTCCTCAAAGTCGGCATAGCCCATCACGGAGCGTCCGCCCATCACCCTGCCGAATAGTTTCCTGAAGTCCCATTCCCAAGGGCAGTCAGGGTTCTCGGGATGGCGGATGATGTAGTTCTGATTCAAGGTGTCTATCGAAGCCTTGCCATAACTGGCAAAGCCTCTGTCGCTGCGCCTGTCGTCAAGGTCGGCAGCCACAGGCAGTCCGTTGTCGTCCATCTGGTAACACACAGGGCTGTCGATGTCAAATTTTCTCGTCATCGACTGCTCGATACAGAAGGTGGGTCGCCCGGCATTTTTCTGCCTAAGTTTCTGACAAGCATACACCTCGAAAGCCTTGTTCATCAGCTCCGTACCCAACCAGCCTCTCAGACCGCGGTTTTCGGCACTGCGGTTCTGGTGGATCACAGTCACCACATTGCACTCGCACGTCTGACTGAGTTTCATCAGGCCCTCGATCAGTTCCTGTGCCTTCTCGCCGTTGTTGATGTCGCTCACGAGGTCGCGCACATTGTCGATGATCACGATATCGGGTCTGTAGGCATCCACGCCTTCGGCGATGAGGTCATAACGCTCGCCGACATTGACGGAACGCACATTAAACACGAAGAAGCGGTCTTCCGGGAATTCACCGTCGATGAGCTGCATCACGCGCTTTCTGAGGATGTAATGGGTGCTCTGCGGATTCTGTTCGGTATCAACCCACATCACCTTCAGCGGCTCTTCCCTGATCCGCTCGATGCCGACCAGTCCACCCTGCTCCCGATCCCTTACGCAACAAGCCATGAGGATCGAGATGAGCATGGTCTTACCCGTCTTGGGCTGACCGGTAATGACTGTCAGGTCTTTTCTAGGCAGACAGGGTTTGCCTTTGATGTTGAAAAGGAACTCCTCGCCCTGAATGTCGCTGGTCGAGACGATACGCAGTTTGTCGAGCTTCAGGTCCTCTGAAACCTTGGTTTTGTTTTCTGTCATAACTTTGATATTTTTGTTTTCATTGATTGTCAGGTGCGCACCTTACATGGGGCAAAGTTACGAAAAACAAAACATAAATACCCCCCATACATAGGGGATATGCAGGGGGGATATATAGGAGATATAAGTTATCCTAAAGCACTGATTTCTAGCCGAATAACTTCTTAAGTTCTTCTTGGAAGCCTATACTCTGCTTCTGGTTGAAAGCCTTATAATAGGCCTGGTACATCTTACGTCTGCCCCAGAACTTCTCATAGACCTTCCACTTATTGCGGATCTTCAGGATCTTCGACATCTCATTGGCCAGAAGTGCAGACTGGGTGTTCGAGATGAGAGGCTGATAATAGTCATCTACTAACTCTGCCTGCTGGGCCTTCTGCCAGAGCACCATCGCCTCAGGCGTGGCAAGGGGCTCGGGCAGTTCGGGCGGTTCAAGGGTCGATGAATGATCCTTTGCCGAAACATCCGACTTGTCGGTATTGAACACCTGTGAGCCAATGTGGTTGACATACTGCGCGCCTTTCTCTACCTTGATCAGCGTGATGTGGCTGCCTATGTGTTGACCGTCTGACTGATGCAGCCATTCAAGCAGACGGTTTAACTGATCTACTAGATCATTATCATTATTATTAGTCATAAAATATTCTTTAATTAAAGTTTTGTTTCATTTTTTATGTCTCACAAAAATGCGCCGGTGATCCATGACCACCAGAGCGCATCGGTTGAAGCCTCCTTCTAAGGTGACTTCTCCAGACGGGCATAGGCCCAAAGATAGACGGCCCAACTAAGTGAGCCAGGGGTGAAACATATCATAATTTTAAGCAAATGACTCACAGAGCATTGCTGCTCCATGAGTCAAAAAGTTAATATTAGGGGTCTGTCCCCCATCGTTAAATATTTGATGCAAATTTACTGATAATCTATGATATATGCAAAAATTTCATATGAAATTTTGCGTACATGATATAAATATACCCATATTTTTGTACAGATCGAATGAAAGCTGCATATTTATAAGCCAAAATAGAAAAAACTTCGCATTTTGTTTTGTATTGTGCTTGTTTCTTCGTACCTTTGCAAACGATCATCGGTAAACACCGGTGTGACTTTTGTGGGTAAAACAATAACAGCATTAGCTGATTATTCGGTACATCATGAAACCTAGGAAATTTCAATGATTGAACAACCGATGATTAGTCACTGATGTCTGCGTCGTTTGGCGTGGACATGACTTATCTGGTTGTTCGGGCTTCCTAGGGCCTCATGATGTAGATAAGGCGGTTCACGCTTTTCTGTGTCTTGAGGTCCCGTAGTCTTAGCCCGTAGCAAATCCCGATAAGTCAGCAGTGCCTAAAACAACAGCTGTGCAATCGATGAAGACAGAGAAACAACAGGCTGCTGCCGCTGCGGCATTTGCCGAGCGGTGGAAAGGCAGAGGATATGAGAAGGGCGACTCGCAGGTATTCTGGACGGAGTTGCTCACGGAGGTCTTTGGTGTTGAGAATCCCAGCACCATCATCCGCTATGAGGAGCAGGTGAAGGTGGACAACACCAACTTCATCGACGGGCACATTCCCTCAACCAAGGTACTGATAGAACAAAAATCCATCGACAAGGATCTGCGTAAGGGCATCAAACAAAGCGACGGGTCGCTGCTGAATCCCTTTCAACAGGCCAAGCGATATGCGGCAGAACTCCCCTACTCCGAGCGTCCCCGATGGATCGTGACCTGCAATTTCGCAGAGTTCCTGGTCTATGACATGGAGCAGCCCAACGGTGAGCCCCAGCAGATACTATTGGAGAATCTAGGCAAAGAGTACTACCGACTGCAATTTCTGGTGTATGCCAAGAGCGACCATCTGTCGAAGGAGATGGAGGTATCGATAGAGGCTGGCAAGATCGTAGGTCGCATCTATGAAGCGCTATTGACTCAATACGACGACAACTCCCCAGAGGCTTTGCGCTGGCTTAACATCCTCTGTGTGCGCATTGTGTTCTGCCTCTATGCAGAGGATGCCGGTATCTTTTCGAGAGACCAGTTTCATGACTTCCTCGTTACTTACGAAGCCAAGGACCTGCGCAGGGCGCTGCGGGATCTGTTTGAGGTGCTGAACACGCCGAAGGAGAAACGCAGCAAATACCTGCAAGAAGAGTTGGCGGCGTTTCCCTATACCAACGGCGGACTCTTTGAAGAGGAGATCGAGATACCGCAGTTTACGGAAGAGCTGAAGCAGACGCTGTTGCAGAATGCAAGTCTTGACTTTGACTGGAGCGACATATCACCAACGATCTTCGGAGCCGTGTTCGAGAGCACGCTGAATCCGGAGACACGTCGTAGCGGTGGTATGCACTACACCTCGATCGAGAACATCCACAAGGTGATTGATCCCCTCTTCCTCAACGACCTTCGCCGGGAGCTTGACGAGATTCTGGAGGAGAAGGTGGAGAAACAGCGACTCAAGAAGCTCGACAGCTATCAAGACAAACTGGCATCGCTGACTTTCCTTGATCCAGCTTGTGGTTCAGGCAACTTCCTCACAGAGACCTATCTGTCGTTGCGTCGTCTGGAGAATGCTTTGCAGTGACTGTGGCTACCACTGCCCTCTGGATCAGTGAGGCTCAGATGCTAACGGAGACGGAGCACATTATCCATCAGGACATCGACTTCCTGCCCCTCAGAAGCTATACCAATATCCACGAAGGCAATGCCCTCCGAATAGACTGGGAAACAGTTGTGCCCAAAGCCCACCTTAATTATATAATAGGTAACCCGCCGTTTGTGGGGTATTCACTTCAGAATAAGGAGCAGAAAGATGACATCCTCAGTGTGTTTGTGGATATTGACGGGAAACCTTTTAAGACCGCTGGTAAGATAGACTATGTAGCAGGTTGGTATTATAAAGCATCAGAATTGATGCAACATACAAATATCCGTGCTGCACTTGTATCTACGAACAGCATCACACAAGGCGAACAGGTTGCTGCTATTTGGAAGCCATTGAAAGAACTATTCGGTATTCATATAGACTTTGCACATCGCACGTTCCGTTGGGATAGCGAGGCTTCGCTGAAAGCCCACGTGCATTGTGTGATAGTTGGCTTTAGCAATGTTAATGTTCCAAAGGTTATCTATGATAATGACAAGCAAAAGATTGCTGATAATATCAATGCCTATCTGATAGATGCACCAGATGTGTATATTGAAAGTCGCAAGCATCCCCTCTATGATGTTCCTGAAATGGTAACAGGAAATAGACCTGCTGATGGTGGGCATCTTATTATTGAAGCAGAAGATTATGATGACTTCATTAAGCAAGAGCCATCCTCGCAAAAATATATTAAGAAATTGTTAGGTGCTGCAGAATTTATAAATAACAAGGAGCGCTGGTGCTTATGGCTAGTTGATGCCTCTCCATCAGAATTAAGGAATATGCCGCTTGTATTAAAGCGGATACAGGCATGTAAAGAAGATAGAGAAAACGCACCAGATGAAGGACGAAGGAAACTGGCATTGACACCACATCTATTTAGAGAGCAGTTAAATCCTGAGACTTATATTATTGTCCCTTCAGTGTCTTCAGAACGTAGGCGTTATGTACCTATGGGATTATTAACAAAAGACACTATTCCTACAAACCTTGTACTAATTATCCCTGATGCAACCCTTTATCATTTCGGAATCCTCGAAAGCAACGTTCACATGGCATGGATGAGAGCAGTATGCGGGCGGTTAAAGAGCGATTATCGCTATTCAAAGGATGTGGTCTACAACAACTTCCCCTGGCCCACTCCAACAGACGAGCAAAAGACAAAGATTGAGCAAACCGCACAAGCCATCCTTGACGCAAGAGCCCTCTACCCTGACTCATCATTGGCAGACCTCTACGACGAACTGACAATGCCCGTAGAACTACGCCGTGCCCATCAGGACAATGACCGTGCCGTGATGGCGGCATACGGCTTCCCCATCAAGACGATGACCGAAAGCCAGTGCGTGGCAGAACTCTTCAAACTCTACCAGGAGCTCACGAAATAAAAAAGTTGGCTAAAAACTTGCTAGTTACAAAATATCTTTGTATTTTTGCACCGTCAATGGTTATCTATTGGCTATCCGGGTAGAATCCCGCGTGAGGGTAAGGCTTTATCGATACTGCCCATTTAAAGACCACCAATTAAGGTGGTCTTTTATTTTTTTCTAAAACTATTCATCATCATCTTTAGAAAACCCTTGCTAGTCGCAATATTACGCTTAATAGAGATTTCTTTCTTACCCAAGAAAATCAATATCTCCTGCGCATCTGATGATAATTCGAAATACCGTTTAATCTCTCTTAATATCTTCTTTGCTCCTACCTAAAGGAACATCTGCTGTCATCTTCATTTCCATAACAAAAAAGCAGGGTGAGCCTCACGGCTGACCTTGCTCTCATATTAATATATATAAGGTTAGAACATATAGTTATAATAACTATTCTACTTCGTATCCTTTCACGATAATCATTGGGCAGCCTGGAAGTTTCTTCATTTTCCCCTTTACCTTGTTTCGGGCATAACTGCTTTTAATATTGGCGGGGAAATAAAGTGCTCCATCACCTTTCATATCAACCAAGCAGACTGTAACGCAATATTTCTTTTTTCCTTTCAACACTACTGTCTCTTCAGGACTTACATATAGTTCCTTGCCGTTGTCAGTTGGCGTAACACGTTTATAGATAGGTTTGTTCAAGATATTGACGAATTTCTTGTCCTTGACCTCATAGCAGTTGAAACTCAGCAAGCATTCCTCATATTTACACGTGGCTATGGAAAACATTATGTCAGTCAACAGGTAGTCTTTTTTGTTCTCAAAAATAGGGCCCCATTCCACGTCGCCTTTATGAGAACCAACGAAACCAGCATTACCCGTTCTCACCCACGACTTGCCCGACAGCGTGTGTGGTTTGTTCTTCTTACCAACCACGACCTCAGCCAACTCGACCACCTTGTCTTTCAAGGTTACGGTCAGTTCCTGTCCGTCGGCATAGGTTGTATAGGGTATTGTCACTGTCTGATAGGAAACGTGTGTAAATGTCAGTTCTTCCTTGCGTCCTTCGGGTATCGTCAGCGTGAAATGTCCTTGCGCGTCGGAGATAACGCCCACACTGTCCTCCTCAATTCCGATGCTGACGTATTCGATGTTCTCGCCCCGTTCATTAATGACGTGACCTTTGACCGTTGTCTGCGCAAATCCTTTCACTGACGCAATGACAGCGAGAAGAATCAATGCAAATCTTAGTTCTTTCATTTTTTGAGATTTATTTGTTGTCAACTGCACTGGATCAATGATATTCTATATACCCACTTTCTTTCACAATGTCATTATGTTGCCCTGAAGCAAGTTGGTAGAAAAGTTGATAGGTGGTACTAGACTTGTCTATGTCGGCACGGACACTGGACATGACAAAGGTGACGTAGGGATAACTGCCATCCTCTATGGTTTGCTTGCTTGGAGTGATGCCGTTAACACCGATAACTTGTGTGCGATCATCGTTCACGATGGTGTCATAATAGTAAAAAGGTGTGTAAGCAATACCGTTTTCATCGTTCTCCAATTGGTAATATGGAGAGAGCATCACATAACCTATCATTTCAGGCCAGTCAATCATTGTCAGCCCATCCATAACAATGGTTTCCATCTTCTCTTGACTACCAGAATTTGGATTGCGCACGTAGGGATTGATCGTTGCGTCGTTGCCTCCCACCTCTCGCCAGTTACGGATCTCGCCAGTATATATCTTCTGGATCTGCTCGATGGAAAGGTTTCGGACGGGGTTCTTAGGATTGACAAGAAACACAAATGCGTCTTTTGCTACAGGACGGGAGAGCAGAGCAACGCCTTTCTCATCGGCATATTTCTGCTCATCACGGCTAATGCCACGAGCTGTAATGATGATGTCGTTCTCACCATCAATCAAACTGATGAAAGAGCCGTGTGTATTACGGTTTTGAAGGATGCGCTGCAAGGCTTTATTATCCTCGTTGCTCAAAGTATGGTATTGCGGAATGACACACCACGTTGCATCGGTCGCCAAACGTTGCATCCATTGGCAGTCAATACCGAGCAGTCGGCACATCAACAGGTTTCTCAATGGCTCTGTGGAATCGGAACCATCGGTGATAGGCGCATTGGATAGGCTGAGTGCTGTTGTTGCCGTTGGTTCATCCAAACCAGTCTCTATTGGGTCTATAATTAAAACAGGGTCGTTGCCGCTTAATTCACTGTCACTATTGCATGATACCAGCCCTAATATGGCTGCAAGCAGTGTGGTGACCATAGTTTTCTTTTTCATTATTCTAATAATATTTGATTCCGAGGATGTAGTAATGAGGGCTTCGCTTGATAATGTCAGAGATACTACCGCAACAGCGGGTTACCTTATCCTCCGCATCATACCAGAATGAAGAATAATATACGAGAGGAATGAAAGTGTCCTTTTCTAATGGCGATGTGGGTTCGAAAGGATCCGACCTATATGAGTACACGTATTTATTTTCGCTTTCCCAGTAAAGTTGCCTGAGTTTTAGTGAAGAAGTGAAGGAAAGCGTATTCTCCCAACTGAAGCAGCATAGGGCTAATGAATCTTTCTCAGAAGGAAGGAAACCGATAATTAGTTTGTTGCCCCTTGCCTCAAAATAGTATGGGAAAAAGAGACGAGGAGAGTCTTTAACTTCCTTCCCGTCCAAAAATTCCTTGAAATAGATTTCCACATTCCTGCCTTTTATCGCACTGACATCAAAGCTGTATGCCTGATAGCCCTTGGCATTGAGCATAGGGATGTAGTCGTTGATGGTTGTCTCGTTCAATTGTGACGAGGGCGAGCATCATCGTGATAAAAGTTTTCTTGTTCATAATCTTTTCGTTTTTTATTTTACTAAAGTTTCGCAAGTGATGGCGGTACTTGTATCAAGAAGATAGCCTTTCATAACTCGATATCAATATTGTTAGAAGTTCTGGCGCTGCGTATGTCATCAACAATCTCGTCAGCAGTACGATCATCTTCCCAGGCGCCCACAAATCGAGTAGCCCATCCTGCATCTTCCTTTGTCTTTTTCGCAGGAGCAAGCCCTTTCACATATTTAAGAACCTTGGCCAACAACGTTTCATCGTTAGCTATTTCGCCCATGGCGCGGTATATCTCCGCATTCAATTCTAATGCCGTCATAATCCTATTTTTTGTTTATTTCTGGCGGCAAAGATAGTGCAAAGGTAAAAGAGATGCAGCCTATCTTCGCCTCATTTTGAGGCAAAGATACAACTAATATTTTAAACTTGCAAGGAAACATAGCAAAAAAGAAATAAGGGCGAGCCTATTACTTTATCTTTTTGATTTTACATTCGAAG
>CADCBZ010000113.1 GCA_902799765.1 uncultured Prevotellaceae bacterium | reverse complement strand
TACACCACGATAGAGCTGGATACGCTCCTTTGAACCCTCGATAATTTTGTAAGCGACAGTGATCGTGTCACCAGCCTTGAACTCTGGGAACTTCTTGCCGGTTGCAAATGCTTCTTCAGCAACTTTAATTAAATCCATCTTTTACTTTTTTACTTTTTTACCTTTCTTGCTGTATCGTTCCAACGCAACATAACAGGCCTCTCGATACTTCCTGCCAGCGATTACGCCGAAAAGCGGGTGCAAAATTACACATTTTTTCCAATACAAAGAAATATTTTGGATATTTTTTATACCTTTGCACCCATAAAAACCGAGAATATGAATAAAAAGCAGTACTTTTTGGGTGTTTTTGCCATCCTGACGATGGCATCTTGTGCCCCAAAGCATTATCATTTAACCAGTGTTGAGCGTTCGCGCATCATCATCGACAGCCGTTATGATCAGAATCCCGATGAAAAAGCAGCCGCGTTCCTGGCACCCTATAAGAAAGTGAACGATAGTATCATGGCCCCCGTCGTCGGCCAGGTGGCTCACAACATGCATGCCACGCGCCCTGAGAGTGATCTGTCGAACCTCTTATCCGACATTCTGGTCTGGTCCTCACGTGATTACAATGAGCAGCCTGACTTCGCCGTCTATAATATGGGTGGCATCCGTGCCGACCTCACCAAGGGCGATGTCACCTATGAGCATGTGCTCAGTGTAGCGCCTTTCGAGAATAAGATATGCTTTGTCACCCTCACAGGTGAACAGCTCATGCAGCTCTTCCGTCAGATAGCCCATCGTGGTGGTGAGGGCGTGAGCAAGGGCGTGGAGCTGGTCATCACCAAGGCAGAGACTGGCGGTGAACTCGTCTCTGCCCGTCTGCATGGCAAGGAGATCGATCCCCAGGCCAGCTACCGTGTATGTACCATCAACTACCTGCTTGAAGGTAACGACGGAATGAGTGCCTTTAAGCTGGGCACTGACAAGGTGGCACCTCAGGAGGCCAGCAATAATACGCGTTATCTTATTCAGAACTACTTCCAGGATATGTTGAAGCAGGGCATTGTGGTTGATGCCCAGGTAGAGGGAAGAATCGTCGTAAAAAAATAAATTTTGAGAAATATGAAGCGTTTACACCTTATTATAATAATCGCATTGCTGTCAGGACTGACGGCTGGTGCCAAGAAACAGAAGCAGCTCGTGATCCTGCATTCTAATGATACCCATTCCGTCATCTTCCCTCTGAATCCCAACATCGACGATAAGGAGATTGCAGGTCGTGGCGGATTCCTGCGTCGTATCAACATGATTAAGGAGCAGCGCCAGCAGTATCCTAACCTGCTCTTGCTCGACTCTGGCGACTTCTCACAGGGCTCAGGCTACTACACGCTCTTCAAGGGTGAAGTAGAGGTCGGCTTGATGAACCAGATGGGCTACGATGCTGCCACCATCGGCAACCATGAGTTCGACTTCGGTATGGATAATATGGCCAAGCTTTTCAAGATGGCCAACTTCCCCATCGTCTGCTCTAATTACGACTGCAAGGGAACAGTGCTCGAAGACTTGGTGAAACCCTATATTGTCCTCAATCGCGAGGGGGTGAAGATCGGCATCTTTGCGCTGGCACCTCCCTTGAAAGGCCTTGTGTTCGACAAGAACTGTGAGGGCATTACCTTCCTCGATCCTGCTGAGACGGCTCAGAAGTACATTGATATCCTCCGCAAGCAAGAGAAGTGCGACATCGTGATCTGCCTCTCCCACCTGGGTTGGTATGATTCAGAATATCCTGATGAGAAAATGTTGCTGGGGGTTGAGGGTTGCGACCTCGTGCTGGGTGGTCACACGCATACCTATATGAAGGAACTGGAGTACGCCCCCGATAAGACAGGCAAGCAGATTCCCGTCGATCAGAACGGCAAGCACGGTGCTTTCATCGGCAAGCTGCTGCTCAACCTCGAAAAGTAATTATTCGAAATAAAACGTTAGGACGATCATTTTGCTGTGGCCACTGGCCACAGCATTTGTATAGGGCCGCATGTTCTCATCCTGCAGCTCTGCGGCATGGTTGTGGTCCAGTGCGTCGCGCAGGCTGTAGCAAAACTTCAGTTCAGGTATCAGTTTGAAGAAGGGCAGATAGAAGTCACAGCCTAAGCCGATCTCTATGAACAGGTCCGACTTCTTCAGCTGAATATACTCCTGGTTCTTACTGGTCAGGTTCAACATTGGGTTGATGCCTGCCATCAGATAGGGGCGGTAGTTGTTCCATCTCTCTGCACTGAACTTCAGATCCACAGGCAGCGACAGATACGTGTTCTTCATATCCTGCGTCACCTCCGTGGGGCGTCCGTACTCATCCATATCCGTCAGGTTATGGAAGGTCAGGTGCTTCGCGCCGAAATGCATCGTCGGTGTGAAGCGCACGTTGAAATGCTTGCTCAGTCTCAGGTCGGCGAGCACACCCACGCTGAAGCCCGCATTCCAGCGGTCGTTCTCACACACGATGGTCTTCCCCGCCAACGTGCCGTCTTCATATTCCACCAGCTGTGGTCCCACGTTCTTCAGTCCGATATCCTGCAGGTGCATGCCCACGAGGATGCCGAAATGGAGTTGGCGCAGGTCGGTATAGGGCCTGTATTGTACGGTACGCGTCTGAGCCTGCCCCGTTGTTGTGAGCAGGCTCAGTAGCGTCAGTATTTGTAGAAATCGCTTCATATCTGCTATAATAACGCAGAAAAGCGCACATTATTATCTTTGCTTAGAAGAATCCGAAGAAGTAGATCACAGCCACCTTCTTGGGGTCTCTCATATTACGGGCCTCGCCGATCTGGCTACCACTCCGATAGACAGCACCATTGGAGCGGATCTCACCGATCTTACTGCCTCTCTCGTACACATCGCCGTTTGAGCGTACCTCGCCCACCTGCGAACCACTCTTATAGATGGCACCGCTGGAGCGGATCTCACCTTTACAGCTACCTCCTACATAGATGTCGCCGTTCGAGCGGAGTTCACCACGCTGGCTGCCACCGATATACACGGCACCATTGGAACGGAGCTCGCCAAACTGGCTACCACCGCGATAGAGGGCTGTTGCACCGCCACTGCTACTGCTGCTACTGCTGCTCGAGCTCTGCACCACCTTATCCTTGAAGTAGAAGAAATAGAAGGCTGCTGCAATCACGGTGCTGTTGTTCGTGCCGCGCAATTTGCCGATGGTGGAGTGCGAACTGTTCTCGATGTCGCCACTGCGGTAGTAGCCAATCGTTGAGTGCGAGCTGTTCTCGAAGCAGCCGCTTCTGTAGTAGCCGATCGTTGAGTGCGAGCTGTTCTCCACCTCTCCGTTGCTTCTGACATAGCCGATCGTTGAGTGCGAGCTGTTCTCCACTGTTCCGTCTGTGCGGATATAGCCGATGGTCGAGTGCGAGCTGTTCTCCACCGTACCATTGCTTCTGATATAACCCAGCGTAGAATAGCTGCTGTTCGTCACCTCAACGTTCAGTGACTGCCACTCCTTCTTCAGGGCCTCCTCACGGGCAATGCGCTCCTGGCGCTCCTTCTCTGCACGGGCAGCAGCCTCGGCAGCGGCCTTCGCCTGAGCCTCCTTCCATTCCACTACCTGATTCTTGGAGATCAGGGCACCGTGGAAGGTATAGGCCACGAGCAGCGGACTCACGTGGCCCTCGAAGGAGCCGATCTCATGACCGAAGCTGGTGGCTTTCTGCATGGTCACCTCGCCGATCACGCTGCCATCCATCGACACCTTGTTGGTCTTGGGGTCAAACTTGATGGTGCCCAGGTTCGGACTCTCAATCGTACCGTCGTTGCTGATCGAGCCCTTCGGCAGACCGTTCTTGGCGGTCCACTTACCTGTGGCGGGGTCGAGCTTATAGCTCACCTTCTGACCAGCAAACTCGCCATCGTCGTAGGTCTTATTAAAGGTGATTTCCAGATTCACGGGATCCCATGTGCCGATGGCGGTCTTGCCCCATCTGATAGTGTTCAGTGCACCTTTGGCAGCGGGCTGGGGGATAGTGGGGGTGATGTCCTTGATGGCCAACTGGATGGAGTCGTTCTTGCGCTTGCGCTCCTTCTCTTCCTTAGCTTGTTGTTCACGATATTCTTCATACTTGTCTTGGTTGGTCTGCAATCCAACGGCCTTACGCGCCTTGCGTGCCAACTTTCCAAGTCCGAACTGCGCTTCAGCAGGCGTGCTGAAGGCAAACATAGCCGCAAGGGCCATCACTAACAAATGTGTTCTCTTCATTTTTAAAAAAGTTAATGGTTACTGTAATGATTGGTGCAAAATTACGCATAATCCACGAAAATTACAAGAAAACCGAAAAAAAAATACCTAAAGTTTGGTATTATTCGAAAAAAGTTGTACCTTTGCCCTCGTCAAATGTGAGTATTAACAGTTCTAACAATTTTAAATTAATAAGAATTATGGCATACGTAATTGGTGAAGATTGCATTTCTTGTGGAACATGTGCTGAGGGTGCAGAGCGCTACGTGATTGATGCTGATGCTTGCACAGAGTGCGGCACATGCGCAAGTGTTTGTCCTTCTGAGGCTATCAGCCTTCCCTAAACATATAGGACATACAAAAGAATAGAGGTGTTTCATTCGAAGCACCTCTTTCTTTTTTATGTCAGAAAAAGAAAAGTTCTTGTAAGTGTAAAGCCCGTGATTAACACTGTTTAACGCAGGAAGCATCACTAATGATAACATTTTATTGTAAATTTGTAGCCAAATAATTAAAAATAGTCCATACAATGATGAATAAGAATGAGAAATTTGTGATCACGATTAATCGTGAACTCGGTAGCGGCGGACGTACGGTCGGTCAGAAGTTGGCTGAGAAGTTAGGCGTTTCCTATTATGACAAGGCTGTGATCAAGGCCCTGCAGGAGAAGTATCACCTTACCGTGGAGGAGATTGAGAAACGGAAGGGTGAAAGCGATAACTGGTGGGCTGAAGCCAAGCGGATGTTGAGCATCAGTACGGGTGTGGCTGGTAATGTAGGTTATTATCAGGCTGCGATGAGCGATACTGCTGCCATGTTGACCACCGACGAGATGTTCAGATCGGAGACTGAGATCCTGAAAGGTATCGCAGATGCGGAGTCGTGTGTGATAGCAGGTCGTAGCGGTTTCTATGTGCTCCGTGACCATCCCAACCGTCTGAGTATCCTGATCCAGGCTTCGATGCCTTTCCGTGTGGAGCGCGTTTCCAGGAAGCAGCACGTGACGCCTGAGCAGGCCCGCCATATTATAGATAAGGTGGACGAGATGCGTGAGAACTACGTGAAGAAATATACGAAGACTTCACGTTACGACACACGTAACTACGACATGATGATCTCTGCCGACGGTAAGACCGAGGACGAGATCGTGGATCTGATCCTGAAGTATATCGGATAAAAGGAACGGCGTCTTAACGGGTGGTGGTGAGACCGTGGTCGATCACCATCTGGCGCATGTTCTTCAGCAGGTCGCTGGCAAAGATGAAGTCAGTGAGTTTCTGGTCGTCAGAGCCCATGATCATGCTGCTCTCGCCCTGCCACTCTTTCTCGCCTTCATAGATAAAGACGATATTCTCACCGATACCCATGACAGAATTCATGTCGTGGGTATTTATGATGGTGGTCATCTTAAACTCCTTCGTGATGCTCTGCAGCAGACCGTCGATGACGAGTGAGGTTTTGGGGTCGAGACCGGAGTTGGGCTCGTCGCAGAACAGGTATTTCGGATTGAGGGCGATAGCACGGGCGATGGCGACGCGCTTCTGCATACCACCGGAGATCTCACCAGGGAATTTCTCGTCGGCTCCCTTCAGGTTGACACGGTCGAGGCATTCCTGAGCCCGATGGATGCGCTCACGGAGGGTCATCGTAGAGAACATATCGAGGGGGAACATCACATTCTCAAGGACGGTCATTGAGTCGAAAAGGGCTGCACTCTGGAAGATCATACCCATCTCACGGCGCATGAGCACCTTCTCGTGTTTCGTCATCTTTACGAAGTCGCGCCCATCGTAGAGCACTTGTCCGCTGGTGGGCTCGAACAGACCCACGAGGTTTTTCATCAGTACGGTCTTTCCTGAACCACTCTGGCCGATGATGAGGTTGGTCTTGCCATCCTCGAAGACGGTGTTGATATCCTTCAGCACTTCGCGTCCTTCAAAGCTCTTACACAGATTCTTGACTTCTATCATGACAGTAACTGGGTTAAGAAAACATCGCTGAAGAGAATGAGTGCGCTGGAAGACACCACCGCATTGGTACTGGCCTTACCCACATCGACAGAGCCACCTTCGACGGAATAGCCGAAGTAGGCAGGGACACTGGAGATGATGAAGGCGAAGAAGAGACTCTTGATGATCGACATCCAGACAAACCAGGAGTTGAAGTTGTGCTGGAGACCGATCGTGAGGTCATCAGGCGTCATGATATGTCCGATATACGCGGTAGCATAGGCGCCCACGATACCCATCGCAGAGGAGAAAACCACGAGACAGGGCATGATGGTGATCAGACCCATGATCTTCGGCAGGATGAGATAGCTGGCAGAGTTGATGCCCATGATCTCAAGGGCGTCGATCTGCTGGGTGACTCGCATCGTACCGATCTCGGAGGCGATGTTTGAGCCCACCTTACCTGCCAGGATCAGACACATGATGGAACTGGAGAACTCGAGGAGCATGATCTCGCGGGTGGTGTAACCACTCACCCAGCGGGGCATCCAAGGGCTCTGGATATTGAGTTTCATCTGAATACAGATGACTGCTCCGATAAAGAATGAGATGAGCAGGACGATGCCGATGGAATCGACGCCGAGCTGGGCCATCTCCTTCACATATTGCTTGAGGAACATGCGCAGACGTTCTGGGCGCGAGAAGGTGCGTCCCATCAACATTACATATCGACCAAAGGTGGTCAGCCATTTCTCTATGAGCATGCTGTTTTATTAAAAATCGCTGCAAAGGTACAAAATAATTCTTAATTCTTAATTCTTAATCTTAATTTTTTGTATCTTTGCACCCGATTATGGAAGATAGTATCGTATTACGCACGGAAGGGCTGGTGAAGCGCTATGGTAAGCGCACCGTGGTCAATGACGTCAGTTTTCATGTGAAGCAGGGTGAGATCGTCGGTCTGCTGGGACCTAACGGTGCCGGAAAGACGACCTCGTTTTACATGACGACAGGTCTGGTGGTGCCCAACGGCGGCCATATCTATCTGGGTGATGAGGATGTGACCAGTTATCCTGTGTATAAAAGGGCCCGTGCGGGTATCGGCTATCTGGCGCAGGAGGCGAGCGTGTTCCGTAAGATGAGCGTGGAGGATAATATCCGTTCGGTGCTGGAGATGACGGGCAAGCCCCGCGAACACCAGGAGGAGTCGTTGGAGAGGCTCATCACAGATTTCCGCTTGGAGAAGGTGCGCAGGAACCTTGGTGACCAGCTCTCAGGTGGTGAGCGTCGTAGAACGGAGATTGCACGCTGTCTGGCTATCGAACCGAAGTTCATCATGCTCGATGAGCCGTTTGCAGGTGTCGATCCTATCGCTGTGGAGGATATCCAGTTTATCGTGTGGAAACTGAAAGACCTGAATATCGGTATCCTTATCACTGACCACAATGTGGAAGATACGCTCTGTATCACCGATCGTGCCTACCTGCTCTTCGAGGGACGTATTCTCTTCCATGGTACACCAGAAGAGCTGGCTGCTAATCAGGTTGTGCGCAAGAACTATCTGACAGAATCGTTTGTGCTCAGACAGAAAGACTTCCAGAAAATTGAAGAGGAACGCAATGCACAGGAGGAGTGATAAACGAGAAGTGAAAAGCGAAGAGTTAAAAAAATAAAAAATATAGCCGCTTTTCACTTTTCGCTCTTTACTTCTCACTTCTTTTTCGTACTTTTGCACCTCAAAATTTGCATAGTACATATTAAATAAGGTATAAAAGACAATGAAGATTACATTTGATTG
>CADCBZ010000112.1 GCA_902799765.1 uncultured Prevotellaceae bacterium | reverse complement strand
TAGGAGGGGTTACTTTTTGAAGTGAAAACTAAATTCGCCTGTTTAAAGGCAGTTTCAAACGAATATTAATCAATTCCGATTTTTATCGGACAGCAATAAAAAAAATTCTACATCTACTTTATAACTTTTTTGCTTACTTTGCCTGTTTTGCCGGCAGCGCCTCCACCTACTACGTAGTCAAGCTGCTCGTCGGTGAGCTCCTCTTGCTTCTTATTGTCTTCTGTTTTCATAATCGTAATGTTTAAAAATAATTCTACATCTACTTTATAACTTTTTTGCTTACTTTGCCTGCTTTGCCTCCACCTACTACGTAGTCAAGCTGCTCGTCGGTGAGCTCCTCTTGCTTTTTGCTTTCTTCTGGTTTCATAATTGTAATGTTTAAATGTTTAATTATTGAATTCTGCTGCAAAAGTAGACAAAAATCTCGAAACTATTGTATCACTGCCTTTTCTTTCTTTTCTTCCATAATTATTATATTATTAGGGGTTAATTGAATTTCTCTTAGGCAACTACTTCTCTTCTCGTGACCTGCACATGGGGCTTTGCCTGAATCTCAGGCGCCACCTTGTCCACCAATGCCAACCACTCTTCCTCTGACATCTGAGCTAACGAGGCGTATATCAGACCCCAGTAACCTAGGAAATCAGAGGGATGCTCTTCAATCAGTTTGAGGCAGTAGTCAAGGAATCCTTGACAACTGCAAGAGATGGGAAAAGATATCAAGTAGAATACTACGATCTTGATATGATTATGTCACTAAAATAAAAGTAAAAAAACAAATTTTTCACCAATAAAATTTGGTTGTTTCAAACAAACACCTTATCTTTGCGATGTGTTTTTCTTGGTATTAGATTTAAGGTTAACAATTTCGGCTCGCAGCGGCGGGCTTTTTTTATGCCCTGTCCTCAGCTGCTATAGACATATCACCTTCTTCCTCAATAGGCTGATAAGGTTTAGGCAGGGAATGATCTTGAAGAAAAATATGATTCAGGGTGAACGCAATAGCATTCAACGTCTCTTCACGTTTTGAAGGCTTCAACTCACACTCCCACACAGTGATGCAGTGCCAGCCCATTGCTGCCAATCGCTTCTGGTCTTCCTTATCTCTCTCTTTGTTTCTGCGAATCTTTGCCACCCAGAACTCACGATTTGTCTTTGGAATCTTACAGCACTCAGAGTTTTCAAACGTCTGAATATCAATCATATGCCCATGCCAAAAACACCCATTCACAAAGATACAAGTACGATATTTCTTCAGCACCAAATCTGGATGCCCAGGCAGCCTTGGCGAATTAAGTCTATATCGGAATCCCCTACTCCACAGTCCTTTCCGCACAATCATCTCCGGCTTTGTATCCTTTGAATGAATCGCCGCCATATTTTTGTGCCGTTGCTGAGGATTGAGATGATCCATAAAGTTTTGAATTATAAATTATTCAAATACTCAGTATCAACCATATTTACTACAATCCTCTTAGTCTTTATTCCTAATCCATATGATACAAGCAACTTTGTTAGTTGGTTGCCATCAATCTTCTGAATATTATAACCGCTAGGATTATAATCAGAAGCTCCCTTGGTAAATTGTGTTGTGGTAATAACCATTCCGCTCTTGCAATTCTTATCAAGCAGCGTTCCGCCAAGTTCCTTTACAGTGCTCAGTCCTATAGCATTCTCTGTGTATTTCTTAACCTGAATACAACATACCACATTCATCTTCAAAATATTGTCGTAGACATATAAATCTACGCCATCATCCTTAACATATTGGGTTAACTCTATACATTCCTCTGACTTACATATCTCCATCTTGATAAGCAATTCCTTGATTAAACGTTCAAAAGAGTCTGGAGACATCTTCTTTAACGCATCAAGCAAAGTTTTTTCAAGTGTCTCATTAATATGGGTAGACAATTCTTCCAGAATCTCAATCGGTGACTTTGCCGGTACATCGTCAGTGGGTACGTCTGACTCTGGTTCTGATATAGAATCAGCAACTAACAATGAAGTAGGCTTATCATCTGTATTTCAATCGCTACCAGCTCGTTAGTGGTATGAATGTTACCATCAGCCAACGTCAGTAAGATTGGATAATGGAACAAAGTAGACGAAGGAAAAGTTACAGAAATACTCTCGGGTCAAGGAACTTAAACATCTTGAATGACATATTTCCACAAACAGGATTATACTTGCCAACAATCTACACTCACTCCGCTTCTAAAGCATTAAAAAACTCGGTATCCACCTCATATGATTTTACCTCATTAAGCCCAATTCCATACTCTGCCAACTTGTTGATAAGTTCCTCACCGTCCATCAAGTCTATTAAACGTTTCCCTTCACTCGACGCCTCTTCTTTAGCTTCACGAGTGAATGCTCCAGTTGTGATTAATACTCCCTTTTCAATGTTCGTGCCAAGTGATCCACGGAAATCACGAATCTGAGGTGCACCTACCTGCCCTTTATATCGTTTGCATTGAAAGGCCACATTGAAACTGAAGATACCATTTATGCGGAGTTTGCCTATTCCGTCTATGCCGCCGTCACCCGATTTCTTGGTGACTTCAACGTCAGAGAATCCACATTCTCGTAACAGCCGCTGAGCCAGCTTCTCAAAAGCATACGGGTCAAGGTTATGAAGTATTTCTGAGATTTCCTCACGCCAGTCTTTTTTCTTACATTCATCGTCCTCTTCTCCAGCCTTGCTTTTCTTCTTATTGAAATTTGCTACTTTCTTGATTTCCTTGGTATCTATTTTCCCCGATTTTGCAAGTTTTGCCCCCTTGCTAGTTAGAGACCACACGCCTTGCTTGCTATTAACAACAGCACCGAAATTTTTCAAGTCTGTTCTTGCCCACATCAAACGATATTCCACTTCAGACATTGTAAAACTATGCATTTCATCGACTACTTCGTTTGACAAATTGGCAATGGAAAGGACTTTCTTGTAAATTTCTCCAGTTGAACCAGAGCCACCTAATGCATCTAATGCTTTCAACGAGGGTTCATAAAAAAACTCCGTTGAAGGACAAAGCTTCTTTGTAGCATTTTTCGTCTTCGCCATACTTATTGCGATATAGGCTTATGGAGACCATTACGCTCATCCTGTTTAATGCCAATGAGAGTCCAAATGTTGCCAATGATAGCAATCACACCGATAATTGCAAGAAAAATAATAAACTCCATATTCTTACCTCATTTGATTTTCATACCACGTTTATAAATATTGAACCCCCATGATGCAAGTGCTGCTGCAACGATGGCCCCTACAGAGAATAACCACACCTTATTAAGGTTAAGGTCAATAATACCAGTGAGGATAATTCCACCAAATACCAATTTTGCTAAGTCGAGCAAGAAGTCACTTACCTTTAAGTAGAATGCCTTTTGCCGCTCCCTAGCTTCTCTTATCTGTTCGGCATAGTCCAAACTTGAATGGAGTTGCTGGTTTTGCTGCTTCTGTTTATTTCTGTTTGCACTCATTATTTAATATTTGATGCAAATATAGTAATAATAATCGAAATAACAACGAATTATTAGTTTTTTAACTATTTATGATAGGCCAAAAGTACTACGCAGCATCCATTGCGATATCTGCCATCGTTCGTCCATCGCATCATCATGCCAAAATTTCCGATATGAATTCTTTTTAATGCCTTCTCTAATAATCAATTCTTCCTGCCCAAGATATTCATATGCATTACACTTATAGAGCACAGCAGCAGTTCGGGCTGTTGTTGATGCGGCACCATAAATGAGCAACATAATCAAATCCTTGCACAATTCGATGTTCCTGCATGGAGCCTCTAAATTATCCAAAGTGTCGCTTTGCATCTTTTTATTGTTAGGCACGCCTTTGGTTGGTAAAGCAACATACTTATAACTATATTTCTTCTCACCTATTGCAAAGTCTATTTTGCCATTAGGGAAGATTTCATTAAAGGAGGCGTTGAACCTTTGAATAGGCTCCGCACCTACATCAGTCAGTAATATCAAATGTTTCAAAAACAAGTGATACTCAAAATCTGAAGCATCAATTAGAGCGAATAACTTTTCTGGCTTTTCTCTATCAGCCAAAGTAAGTAGAGAGATAAATTTTTCCTGAGTATCCAACAAATATTGGAGAATACTCACCTTCATAGCTTCATCCCTAACCTCTTTAGGCCACCATTTGCTACCAACTTTCTCCAAGTCCTTTATGGAGCGTAAAAATCTATCGTCGTTCATTATCAATACTATTACTTTTTCTAGCATGCAAAGTTACAAATAATCTTTGAGATTATTATCGACAAGGCACATTTTTACACATAATTTAATATAAGATGCTCATTCCATACTCATACCACCAATAGACAGTATCATAGAGGGCGAGGACTAGGTCTTTGATAAAAGTCCGGGTACTAACGGGAGAACTTTGCGACACGATTCTGCCGCCTCATTAGCGTTTTGTCGCAATCTTCTTTCGTTGTCGCAACAACCTCAGGACAAAAATCAGTAAATGTTTGCCAACCTCCCAAAAACGCCTTACCTTTGCCAACGCAAACAAGCAATAACGCCTGTCACTGCAAAACAAGAAGTTTAACAATTAAAAATTATAAGATTATGAAACAGATGAATGAAATGAGCGCACGCGCTCTGTCAATGGAAGAGCTGGAGCAGGTAAATGGTGGACTTGGTTTCGGTCTTATCCCCGATGATGACCACACAAAAGAAAATATTGCCCGCAGGTGGTGTATGTAACCCATCCTCTTTTTTATCGCAAAGCCCCGACTTTCTCAAGCCAGGGCTTTTTTTTGGTTTAGTCACTGGGACAGGTACTTGGGTATGATGACTGCTATGACTCAGGTACCTGTCCCCACGACTTGAATGATTAAACTTGTGATTCAAAGGTAAAGGGATGAAATCGGCTGCCCTCCGGCCACCTGGTCGAGGTCGTCCTCGTTGAGTTCCTGGCTCATCACCACCTGCTCATCACCGTTCTTTCCAGTGATGGAAACCTTCTTCACGTCGTCGTCGAGTTCAATTCTCAGAACGCGCTTTTCTTTCTTTTCTTCCATAATTATTATATTTTTAGGGGTTAATTGAATTTTTCTTAGGCAACTACTTCTCTTCTCGTGAGGCCGCATACTGAGCCTTCAGCGCCTGCACATGGGGCTTTGCCTGAATCTCAGGCGCCACCTTGTCCACCA
>CADCBZ010000111.1 GCA_902799765.1 uncultured Prevotellaceae bacterium | reverse complement strand
CGCAAACCAGTGAACACCGACTGTACCAGCGAGGTCTTCATGTATTTCATGAACATCTTACTGATGAGGATCATCAGGATGAGTGAAGGCAGCACCAGGGCGAAGGTCGCTGTGGCAGAACCTAACACAGCCATCCAACTGCTATAGCCTGCATTCTCAATAGCTGTATAACCGCAATAGGTAGCGGAGTTGATGCCGATGGGCCCAGGGGTCATCTGTGAGATGGCGACGATATCCGTAAACTCAGCCGTTGAGAGCCAATGATGACTCTCCACCGTCTCGTGCTGGATCAGCGACAGCATACCATAGCCGCCACCGAATCCGAAGAGTCCGATCTTAAAGAACGTGATGAATAGACTGAGGAATATCATATCTTATTTGCCTTATAAAAACGACCATATAGGTAGCCAGCGAGACCTGCCGCTATGATAATGTAAATAGGTGAAACACCGAGAGCCCAGATAAGGAGGGCGCAAACAACGGGGATCCAGATGGTGAACTTATTCAGTTTCGCCCTTTGGCCCAGGCGGAAAGTAGGTACGGCTATCAGCGCCACTACCGCTGGACGGATGCCTCGGAAGATGGCTGCTACGATCCTGTTGTCCTCAAACTGCTTGAAGAAGATGGCAATGGCCAGGATAATCAGGAAAGAGGGGAGGGCTGTGCCTAATGCTGTGGCAATGGCACCACGCTCCTGTCTCAGCTTATAGCCGATGAAGATGGCGATGTTGATGGCAAACACCCCTGGACAGCTCTGGGCGATGGCGATCAGGTCGAGCATCTCGTCCTTTTCCACCCATCGGTGCTTGTTCACCACTTCTTCTTCGATCAAAGGAATCATGGCATAGCCACCCCCGAGGGTGAATATGCCAATCTTAAAGAAGGTCTTAAATGATTCCCAATAGATATTCATTACTTGTGAGCTTCAACCCATTTACGTGCATTAACGAAGGCCTCAATCCAAGGTGTCACCTCGTCGTTACGACGGTCTGCGGGATACCAGGCGTTCTGCCAGGGGAAGATGGCGCGCTCCAAGTGAGGCATCATGCAGAGATGACGACCATCCTGTGAGCAGATACCTGCCACATTGTAGTCAGAGCCGTTAGGATTAGCAGGATAGCCGGCGTAGTTGTACTTGGCAATCACGTTGTACTCGCTCTCAGCCTCGGGCAGTGAGAACTTACCCTCGCCGTGAGCCACCCACAGACCGAGCTTGTTGCCACTCAGTGAGCCGAACATCACAGAGTTGTTCTGAGGAATGCTCAGGCTGATGAACTCGCTCTCGAACTTATGAGAGTCGTTGTGCAGCATCTTAGCACCCTTGGCACCAGTAAGTCCGAGTTCAACCATCAGCTGGCAGCCGTTACAGATACCCAGTGACAGGGTGTCCTCGCGGGCATAGAATTTATCCAGCGCCTCCTTAGCCTTCGGGTTGAAGAGGAAGGCACCAGCCCAACCCTTGGCAGAGCCCAGTACGTCGGAGTTGGAGAAACCACCGCAGAACACGATCATGTTGATATCCTCGAGTGTCTCGCGACCACTGATCAGGTCTGTCATCATGACATCCTTCACATCGAAGCCGGCCAGGTAGAGACTGTAAGCCATCTCGCGCTCACCATTGGTACCCTTCTCACGGATGATGGCTGCCTTAATGCCTGATGCCTGACGGCGATCGGCAGAGATGCCATACTGAGCCAGCGTACCCTTGAAGTCCTTATTGAACTGCATCTCGATGGGTTGCTTCTTATAGTTCTCGAAGCGCTCCTTGGCCTTGCCGTTGAAGCTCTGCTTACGGTCGAGCAGGTAGCTCGTCTTATACCAAGTGTCGCGCAGGGCATCGATATCGAAGGTCTTTTCTGTATCGCCAGCCTTCACGATGATGGTGCGCTCGTCGGTGGTGTAACCGATCTTGGCAAAGCCTACACCCTGTTCCTCCATGAAGTCCTTGAAGTCCTGTTTGTGGGCATCGCTCACCTGGATCACCACACCGGGGTTCTCAGCGAAGAGTGCCTTCACGATGTCACCATCCGCACAGATGTCGTGCAGGTTGATATGCAGACCACCCTTCGTGTTTGCGAAGCACATCTCTAAGAGGGTGGTGATCAGACCACCAGCTGAGATATCGTGACCAGCCATAATCCAACCCTTCTCAATGAGCTGTTGGATAGCCATGAAGGCGTCGCAGAAGTATTCGGGGTTCTTAACGGTGGGTACGTCGTCGCCTACCTTACCTAAGCTCTGGGCAAAGGCAGAACCACCGAGGCGCTGTTCGTCGAAGCTGAAGTCGATATGATAGAGCGAGGCGTTCTTATCGTTCACAACAACTGGGCTTACCACCTTTCTGATGTCAGAAACCTCACCACCGGCAGATACAATCACGGTGCCTGGAGAGATAATCTTCTCACCATTCGGATACTGCTGACTCAAAGACAGCGAGTCCTTACCTGTAGGCACGTTGATGTGCAGGTCGCAGCAGAAGTCGCTCAGTGCCTTCACACCAGCATACAGACGGGCATCCTCACCCTCTTGAGAACGACAGGGCCACATCCAGTTGGCAGAGAGACTCAACGAATCCATACCCTCAGCGAGCGGAGCCCAGACGATATTTGTCAGCGCCTCGGCCACAGAAAGTACAGAACCAGCAGCAGGATCAGCCAAACCAGCCTGAGGCGCATGTCCGAGGGCTGTGGCAATACCCTTAACGCCACGATAGTCGAGGGCAACAACACCACAGTCGCTCAATGGCAACTGAATTTCACCCTGACACTGCTGACGAGCGATCTTACCTGTCACAGAACGGTCAACCTTGTTCGTCAACCAGTCCTTACAAGCCACAGCCTCCAACTGGAGCACGCGATCGAGGTATTCATCTATTTTATCCTGACTGTAGGTTACGTCCTGATAATGACGCTCTACAGTATTGTCCTTCATAATCGTCTTGGGTGAGTGACCAAACATCTGAGCCACATCGAGGTCGAACGGCTTCACCCCGTCGCCCTGCTTGAATGAGAAGTGCGCATCACCAGTCGTCTCACCGACGACATACAGTGGAGCACGCTCGCGCTCTGCAATCTTTCTAACATGTTCGATGTGCTTTTCGTCGATGAGCAAGCCCATACGCTCCTGACTCTCGTTGGCTATAATCTCCTTGCTCGAAAGCGTCTTGTCACCGATAGGCAGTTTAGTCATATCGATCTCACCACCGCACTCTTCTACAAGCTCTGACAGACAGTTCAAGTGACCGGCTGAACCGTGGTCATGGATAGAAACAACGGGGTTCACATCCTCCTCACAGAGGGCACGAACCAGATTGTAGGCACGCTTCTGCATCTCAGGGTTAGCACGCTGAACGGCGTTCAACTCGATACCATTGCTGTAGCGACCAGTATCAACCGACGATACAGAACCACCACCCAGTCCGATACGGTAGTTATCACCACCAACCACTACAACTTTGTTGCCTTTCTGAGGCTCCTTCTTCAGGCAGTCGCGCTTGGTGCCATAACCAACACCACCAGCCAGCATGATCACCTTGTCATAGGCATACTTTTCTTTTCCTTCCTGATGCTCGAAAGTCAGCACAGAACCACAGATCAGCGGCTGACCGAACTTGTTACCGAAGTCTGAGGCACCATTGGAGGCCTTTGTCAGAATCTGCTGAGGTGTCTGGTACAGCCACTGGCGAACGGGCAGAATATCCTCCCAGTCGCGTGCAGCACCCTCATCATCGTGCAGACGAGGATATGCTGTCATATAAACAGCAGTACCTGCAATCGGCCAGGAGCCGACACCACCACCCATACGGTCGCGGATTTCACCACCCGTACCAGTGGCAGCACCGTTGAATGGCTCTACGGTAGTGGGGAAGTTGTGTGTCTCAGCCTTCAGCGAGATCACACTCTCGATATCCTTCACCTGGAAATAGTCGCTCGTGCTCTGATCCTTCGGCGCAAACTGCTCCACCATAGGTCCCTGTGCAAAAGCCACATTATCCTTATAGGCCGAGAGAATCTTGTTAGGATTCTCCTGGGTGGTCTTCTTAATCATCGCAAAGAGTGAACTCTCCATCTCCTTGCCGTCGATGATGAATGTACCACCGAAAATCTTATGACGACAGTGCTCAGAGTTGATCTGGGCGAAGCCGAAGATCTCAGAGTCAGTCAACGGACGACCATTCTGTTTCTCCAGTCCGTGCAGGTACTCGATCTCCTCAGGACTGAGGGCGAGACCTTCCTGCTCGTTGTACTCTTCCAGATTGTCCACATACTTGATGGGCTCCGGCTTGATGTTGATCGTAAAGATGTCCTGGTTCAGGCCAGTGTACATGCGCTGCAGCATCTCGTCGTGCTCAGCATCTTTACTGCTGGCGGGGAAATATTCCTCAATACGACTGATGCCTTGAAGGCCCATGTTCTGGGTGATCTCTACGGCGTTAGTTGACCACGGGGTCACCATCTCACGGCGCGGACCTACAAAGTAGCCCTCCAACTGTTCGGCGTCCAGCAACTCTGCCTCGCCGTAAAGCCAGCTTAATTCCTTGATTTCCTGTTCACTAAGTGTGTGATCGATATCTGTTGCGATCACTGTTTTTTGTGGGGTCTGAAAGAAGCGTATCATACCTATTTAATAATTAAATTTCTAAATTTGTGTGCAAAGGTAGTGCAATTTGAGCGAAAAACCAAATAAA
>CADCBZ010000110.1 GCA_902799765.1 uncultured Prevotellaceae bacterium | reverse complement strand
AACCGCTCCATTACCAATAGCCACCTCTCGGAACATCAGCCGAAATTTCGACCCATGTACTTTCACCCATGCAGGCTCCATCTTTCGGATGGCCTCCATTAAGTGTTTGTGTTGTTTACCAGTCAGCTCGGCAATCTCGAGCGACGTCATAGTTTGGCAGAAATCTTTATTCTGCTCTCTCTTAATCAAATTTTTCATTGTTTTGTTGAATTACGAGCCTTGGAAAAGCGAAGATTGTTTGAGCTCATTTCATCCGGATACTTCTCCGCTCGTCTTTCAACTCAGAAATTAATGTTTAATGTTTACTGTTTAATCTTCACGATATCCGTGGCCAGAATCTCTTGGAACGTCTGTCCTTGATACTCGTGGGTGGGTAGAGAAACGAAGGGTGGCTGCCACCACATCACCTTCGTAGAACTTGCACGCCGCTAGATTACCCAGCATAGCGCACACATACTCGTTTTCAAACTTAGAACCACCCAACTCGCGCAACACAATGTTACACTTCTGGATGGAACCACTCTCGGCCTTAGCCGACTGCACGCCAAAGGCCTCGCCCTGGCGTACCACTCTTAAAATCTTTGTTTCCATTTTGTTTTGTTGATTAAATGAATAATGTTCACGCAGGCCTGCCTGCCGTGTCTTGTGTAGCAATAAATCAATGATCACTGCAATTTCTCACCCCTCTGGGATCTGATTGCAGTGCAAAGTTAAGCATGATTCTTGGGCGATTAAAGGAAAAAAGCGTGTTTGAAAGGGGCTAACCTACCCAACCTACGAAAAGGGCTTTTTCAACCTACGCAACCTACGGCAAGGGCATAAAAAAGCCGAATAGTATGATACTATCCGGCTAAAACGTTTCAAAAAGGGATACTAAATGTCCCTCAATCGACGATATAGATCCTTGATAATCTTACTGCTTCTTCTGAACTGATCCTCAGTGCATCCGAAACAGGGCTTATATACCATCTCATTGATGGGAGGCAGACTGCCATCAAACACGAACCAACTGTCAGCCTCTCTTCTCAGAAGTTCAGAATAGGGCTTATAGCGTTTATTCCCTGATTCCTGCTGATTCATCCGCTTCAATATACCTGGCAGAAGCAGCTCGATATCCGAGAAGAATTCCACATACTCCAGCTTCGAGCCGAGGCAACCCTCAGCATATCGGGCTGCAGCATACACACAAAACCAGTCTCTGCCGCTGTTGACATCAATCTTGGTAGAGGCATAACGCAGCACCTTTCTCAACTGCTGCTGTTTCTCGTCGGAACCATATTTCTTCATATCGAAGAATTTCAGACGCACAGCCTCCCATTCCTCATCACATTCTTGATCCACAGTCGAGCCCATCTTCTTAGTATGCACATACACGCGCCCATTGTCGTGAATGTCTATCATCGGGCCATTGATCGTCACATCTCCAGTGAACTTAATACCGAATGCGCCATATCTTTTAGCTATTTCCATGACTTATCCTCCAAAGTTTACGTTCTTATTATTGGTTACCTTAGTCATAGCCTCAATGGTATTACGATTCATCACCACCTGTTGAGTCTTGACGATCGTCTTACCATAAATAGCTTTTTTAAACTTACGCTTGATTCTTTTGATAAAAGCCTTAACGCATGGTGGGGGATCAATGCCATATATAAGCTCTATCATATTGATGATAGGACTTACTTCTTCCCAAGTTACACGTGTTAAGCAATAAGCTTCAATTTTTGTGAAGGGTAACTTGCAGTCGCAAGTTTTCTTTCTGTTGCGCCGCAGACTAGACTTACTTTTCATGCTCGCCTGCGGCGTTGTTCGTTGCTTTTCTGTTTCCATAAGGGAAAAGGAGTTAAATAGTTTATAATGTGGTTTAGGTCGGTCTAATGACCGAAATCGGGAACAAAAATAATTCATTATTTCCTTTCTACAAAGGTTTTCTGCAGATTTTTTTTTGCGCCATCGTCAACCTATTGCCAAAACCATTTGACTCTCAAACAGATACAACGATTATTTTCTCGCAAATTAAAGTCAAGGTGTGTCCCCTGTGTTGAATTTCTCCAAACTTCTCTGCTCTTACCAAACAATTCGGCAGAAAAAAGCGTGCCTATATCTGGTGATCACATATCCTCCATAGATAATCCACCCTTTGTGACTTCTTTGTTGCGGAATATGCGTCGCTTCATTTCAGTGACTTTCTCTTCCAGTCTGGCAGGAGAGTATTTCTGAGGGTTGCGCTTCACCTCATACGCTTCAACATTGCCATCAAGCGTTTCTGCCACAATGTCAATCTCGAAGTCATCTTTGTTGCCTTTGGAGTTGACACCATTCGGTTGCCACCAACCGCCAATCTGTTTGTATCGGCAACTCTCCATCATCTTCTGACGGAACCACCGCTCCAGTGCTATGCCAGAGAATGTGGTATAGTCGTCGATCATGATACGCTCCAATGCTGGCATATTCTGCAACTCGATGAGAGCAGCGTATCTGTTGATGTAGCGAAACCAGAAACGGAAGAAGTTGTCCTGTATCTCATAACGAACAGTCTGGCTGCCTTCTTTAGCACCAATCGGGCGCTTCTTCTTAATGATTCCGTATTTTTCTTCCAGTATCTTCATTTGACCGCCGAGACTTTTCATTCCTAAAGCCCCCTCAATTTCACTTTGTGTCACATCGCCCTGGGCTATTTGGTCGAGGATGCTGAAATACGTTCCATACTGCTTACCGAACTCTTGAATGAGAATCTTCTTGCCTTCGTCCACAAAGTAGCTGTCACCGCTTGAACAAACGTAGCGGATCATCTTCTTTACGTCAGTACATCCATTGTTCATCAGAAGCTCAATGTAACGGGCCACACCGCCTGTAATAGTCCAAAGCGCAAGAAGGTCTTCTGAGGTGTATTTAGGCTTGTAGTCACCAAGGATTTCCTTTATCGTCTCTGTATTGAAAGGCTGCAGTTTGATGGTACAGTCATCTCTTCCGAAGAGTGGTTGCTCTTCATCTTTGAATATCTTTTCCATCATGCGGAATATGGAACCAGACACAATCAAGCATACGTTTGTCTGATTTTTGTATTCGTCCCATAGTTCCTGTATGTCGCTGAAGATACCAGCGTTGATATTATCAAACTCCTGAAATTCGTCAATGAAGAGCGTGAACTTCTTGCGCTTTCCAATCTCCAGTATCATCTGAAAGAGTTCACGAAACGAGCTCATACCCTCTGGGACGAACTCTCCGAGTTTTTCGCGAACCTCCTGTATAAAGGTTCTGACGAGTATGGTTTCCGTCTTTCTGCCAACGAAGAAGTAAAGTCCTGGAGCATCTTCCCGTGTCTCGCTAATAAGTCTATATACAAGGCTTGTCTTACCCACACGTCTTCTGCCTGTGAGCACGACAAATCGTGAATAATCGTTGTACGCCTGACGCTGCAATACCCTGAGCTCGTTCATTTCGCGTACCCTATCATAGAAATTCTTCATAGATTTTTACGTCGGTAAATTTTACAGCTATAACATTTCGGGTACAAAGATAGGGATTATTTAATAAACTTCCAAACAATTCGGCAGAAATCTGATAAAAGCCAGAACCAACAACAATAAGCAAGGCTTCCCAAACGGGAAGCCTTGAATTATTGATGTTTCACATCGAGTCTGCTCACGCAGCCCTCAATTTTTACATTTTACTCGTTACCAGCCTCTGCCTGAGCTTGTGCCTGGTTCACGCGCATTTGCATGATGAAGGTCTGCACGAACTGGAGCAGCTGGCGAACGGTGACGATGGCACCAGCCATAGGCTCAGCGGCGTGGTCAACGATGTTGATGCCGTATTCAATAGACTCTTTGTCGAGCAAGTCGATGATGGATACATAACCCTTCTCGTCGGCGAAGTTGAAGGCGGGCATTGCCCAGTAGTCAACACCGAACTTCTCGGTCTGCAATTTCATCGGGATCACCTGATTCACACCCTTGCAGGTCATCTTGGCACTCACGAGCTCGTTCAGCTGCTTGGTGTATTCCTCGATGGTAGCCTGATCGGCGTAGTTGCGGCGGGCATGAGCCATCTCATGCTGCAGCTGCATAGCTTTGCCGCAGTCGCTGATAGAGATAGCGGTGGTGAGGTCATCATTCAGAGTGAGGCTGCCTTCTAAGCTGCCGCCTGACATCAAGGCTACCAGCACATCGAGGATCTTACCTGATGTAGTGAACTGTGAGAAGTCAGTGAGGTCAATCTCCTTATCAGTATAATTAGCCGTAGCCTCCATATCTATCATGCTCTTGTCGTTATGCACGAAAGAGAACTTCATGCTGCTTTCGTTGGCAACGGGATCGTTAGCAATGTCGAAATAGAGGTCGGTGGCGTCAGCGGGAAACTTTTTGTCAGGAGTTTGGGGAAGTTGGGGAAGAGCTGTTTCGAGTTTTCCCGTGATGTTGAGTCCATCGGTTTTAGGATTCATAAACTCCGACTCACCGCTCATCTTGACATTGTTCTTGAATGCGCCCTTAAAGCCTTCTATCCAATCTCCACCATTATTTGCCGCCATAGTAAATGCAAAATCAGAAGGAACAAGGATTACAACAGCCGTCTCTTCATCGCCTAACCGCTTGGCTATCTGCTTATAGGTGTCGCCACTTGCCTTCAACGTCAGCTTGTTTAACATCACATTGGTTCCCGGAATTTTGGCATTGGTAATCATCTCGAAGTCATCAGCCTCCTCTACGTCGAAGCCAGAGCCATCCTCTTTCATCGTAAAGCGGTAGTTGAATTCTGTCAGGTCGATGGTGGCATACTGCTTGTAGCCCATCTCTGCCAGTTCGCTGCCCTCTTCCACTTCCTTGACACTCTCACGAATCTTCTGGATAAACAGGGGGATGATCGCCTTCTCGAACTCAGGGTTGTTTAGCACAGTTGTGTTGAACCCCTGATTAATCTCGTTGGCAACCGCCCACGAAGCGAAGTTCATGTTCTCAGCCAAATCCTTCAGATTCTCGCGGGTGTGCTTGATAAACTCCTTGCGGTCTTTCGCATTCTCCGGAGCGGGGTTGTCACTACCCTCAGTACATGAGGTAAATACGCTTGCGCCGCAGATCATGGTGGCGGCGAGCACCCAATTCATCAATTTTTTCATGACTTTCTATTTTTAAGTTTTTATATTGAATTAGTCGGATAATAGATAAATACGCCGCAAAGATAGCAAAATAAATCCATTCTTCCAAACTTCTGGGCTAAAAAAATTATAGTTAGAATGGGGGTCAAGACGGTCAAGGTCAAGATGGTCATTTTCGATTTCGGGAACGCGGTCATTGCTCACTATATATAAATAAAATATTTATATTATAGTGGCGGTTTTGACACAGTCCGTTTTCGATTTTGACCAAATGACCTTGACCAAATGACCGCAGAAAATGAAAAATTTCTGCTAA
>CADCBZ010000109.1 GCA_902799765.1 uncultured Prevotellaceae bacterium | reverse complement strand
CTTCATCAAACCCTTGATGATAGCTTTCTTGGTAACATTATCGGCATCTTTCATCAGCAATTTCGTAAACCGCAACTATTTCGCAGAATCCATCTGGCTATTGGCCATCCCAGCAGCGTTGTACTCTTCTATCATCCTATTGTTCGGCTTCGTAGGTCTCACGCAGAACACCTATACACGAGAAATTGTGAAAGAAAGTGCGATGACGGAGGAAGAAGAGCCTGAACAGGAGATCATCCCACTGACTCCGGAAAAAGAGCATATCATGGCTGCAGAGATACGAAAGCTGATGGACGAGAAGCATCTTTTCCTGCAACCCAACCTGAAGATCAACGATCTGGCAAACATGCTGAACACCAACCGCAACTATATCTACAATGCCATCAACCGAGGCATCGGCCTGTCATTTGCAGAATACGTCAATAAGAAGCGCATTGAATATGCCGTTCAGTTGATTGATAAGGATCGCGAGATACTGCTCACAGACGTGGCCTACAAATCAGGCTTCGCATCGCCCAGTGCCTTCTATCGCAACTTCAAACTCTACATGGATTGTACGCCCAGCGACTATCAAAAAAGAGGGGCGAGCATCGCTGCCGGCACCCTCTCTTAATAAAAACTTGTGAGAGATATAAATTTGTCTTAATCTAGTTTTACCTCAACTGAAAACTCGAATATATATTTCTGTGTGCAAATTTAAGGAGAAAACAGTAAATTCTCCGTTCATATTCGCAAAACCTATCGTGCAAATTCACAAAAACCACTTTTTTTCTAAAAAATGTGCAAGTTTAAATAATTTTTTGTAAGTTTGCACCCGATGAAGAGACTATAAGTTTGCACCCGATGAAGAGACTGACAGAAAAACAATCGCGCCATTCGTTAACCACGCAAATCGTAGTGTGGGTAGTGGGATTCGTGTCCGTGCTCTTCGTCACAGCACTCTATATCATGTTCCATTATGCCCGTGAGTCCATCTATCAGGAGGCGATGGAAAAAGCCCGTCAGACACTTCGCACCACAGAACTGCGCATCGACAACACCCTGAATGAGGTGGAGACGGCCACACGCAGCATGCACTGGACTATCGAGAAGCGCCTGAACAGACCAGAGATCATGGACAGTCTGTGCAGGCAGCTGTTGAGGGTGAATCCTCACATCCAGAGTTGCACCATCGCTTTCGAGCCAGGTGTTTATCCGCAATATGGCATCTACCACGAGGTGTATGCTCACCGCAACCCTAATGATTCTACGCAGATCGACATCACCATAAACGGTGGAAAGCAACTTTATACCCGTGAGAAATGGTACTTCACTCCCCTGCACCTCGAAAAACCCATCTGGATTGATCCCTATGTAGATATTGAACACGGTGAGACATCTATCATCACGTCCTATGGTATGCCGCTCCGCGACAAAAATGGTGAACTGGTGGGTGTGCTCTCGTCACACATCTCTATGAAGTGGTTTGCCGACTTGGTGCTCTCGTTGAAGCCTTTCCCCAACTCCCATGCCTCAGTGATGGGTACCGACGGACATCTGATTATCCATCCCGACAGTACGCTCGAAGAGCATGAGGCATTCTTCCAAGAGGCTTTCAACAATCCTACCAGCCAAGCCCATCTGGCAGCCATATCCATGAAGACAGGGCATATCGGACATAATGAGATCACAATGGGCGACAAGCATGGCTTCATCTTCTATCATCCTTTCGAGAATGCCGGGTGGAGCGTGTCTATCGTTTGTCCTGAGAGTGACATCTTCAGTTCTTATGACGCACTGCTGTGGTTGACAATCATCATCAGCCTTATCGGCCTGTTGCTGCTTGGCCTGTTCTGTTTCTTTATCAGCCATTTCAAGCTGAAACCGTTGCAGCAGTTGGTAGATACAGCCCGCCAGATGGCAGAAGGACAGCTTGATGCCCCAGTGGAAGAGAGCCATCGGGACGATGAGGTGGGCTATGTGCAGAACACTTTCCGACAGATGCAGCAGAGCATCGGACAGCATATCGCACATATCACTCAGCTGACTGATGTGCTGCGCCAGCGTAACGATGACCTGAAACTGGCATACGAACAGGCGCGTGAGGCCGACCGTATGAAGGATGCCGTTATCATGAACATGAGCGACCGGATGGAGCAGTCGGTTAAAGCTATTCACGCCACCGTTGATGACTTCCGTCAGCATATTGCCGATATGGATGCCAACGAGTGCCGACACATGGCAGAGAAGATAGGTACACACACTGAGACAACCACCGAGTTGCTGGGCAATTTGCTCGACATCGCCGACAGGAAGAAGGAGGAGCGCCCATGATAGAGATGAGGAAACATATACGCAAGTCATTGGCGATGATGTTAAGTCTTGACATCCTCATCATCGTGGTGCTGGTATTCACGCTGTCGCTCGGATTCCTCTACTGGCGGTCGCGTCATATTGTCCGTCAGGAGTCTATCGAACAAGCCTCACACGTGCTCGACAATACCGCCCTGCGTGTAAAAGGCTATATGGTAGAGATTGAAACTGCCACACGCAACATCCTTTGGCTCGTCAATCTTCATTACAACGACAAGGACTCCCTGTTGAAATACACCCACCGCATAGTAGCCAACCATCCTAACACCAATGGCTGCTCTATCACGATGGAACCCGACTTCTACCCTGGCGACGACTACGGCTTCTCTGCCTATTCTGTTCGCCTTGAGGAATATTCAACACCTGAGAAAGACTCGGTGAGCACCGTACGTGAAGCAGAGTACGACTATTATGATAAGGTGTGGTATAAGACACCCCGCCAGAAAAGGACACCATGCTGGGTAGATCCCTTCGACGACTACAACGACGGAACACTGTCGAGCCCCGATATGATCGCATCCTACTGCGTACCACTCTTCAACCAGCACGAGAAGTTCATTGGCGTCATCGCCACCGATCTGTCGCTGAAGAGACTCACAGAGACGATCACCAGCGAGCATCCCTATGAACACTCCTACTTCATGATGCTGGGTACCGACGGCCACTATTTCGTACACCCTGATACCACCAAACTGCTGAAGCAGACCATCTTCACCAACACTGACCCCAGAGAGCATACTGACATTGTGGCTCTGGGCTACGAGATGACCAATGGGCGCACAGGCCACATGGAGGTCAATATCGACGGCAAATCACACATCGTGCTCTACCGCCCGCTGGAAGGCACGCAGTGGAGCGTGGCCCTCGTCTGCCCCTCCAACGAGTTGTTGCGCGGCTACAACAGCCTGAACTACATCCTGCTGCCCTTGCTCATCATCGGACTGTTGCTGCTGGTAATGGGTTGCTACCGTATTGTGAAGCACTTCATACAGCCGCTGGGTCTGCTGGCTGCTGAGTTACGACAGATCGGACACGGTGACTATGAGAAGCCCCTGCCTCTCAGTGAGCGCACCGACCTGATCGGACAGCTGCAGAACACCTTCTGCCTGATGCGACGGAGAATCAGTAAACACATCCACGATGCCGAGCAGACGAAATCCGAGACAGAGCAACGTACGAAGGAACTGGAACAGGCCACCCTGCTGGCACGTCAGGCCAGTGAGCAGAAGACACAGTTCATGCAGGATATGTCACACCAGATACGAACACCCCTGAATATCGTTCACGGCTTCTCACAGGTGCTGCGCGATGATTGTGAGTCGATACCCGATGACGAGAAAAAGCAGATTGCCAAGACGATGTACGTACAGACCAATGCCCTCGACTATATGGTAAGCAAACTGCTCACAGCATCGCTCATCGAAAGCCATCAGGCCATCAGCACCAACGATACCGTCGGCTGCAACGAGTTGGCCCGTGAGGCCTATGAGAGTGCAAGCGACCTCATCACCCATACCGCTGAGATGCACATGGAGAGCCATCTGCCTGATACGTTTACCATTAAGACCAACGCCCACCATCTGCTCATCGCCCTCACAGAGCTGCTCTTCAATGCTCTCCATTTCACGACAGAGGGCAGCGTCACCATGCGTATCGATGCCGATGACGCCCATGTACGATTCACCATCGAGGATACAGGTCCTGGTATCCCTGCAGACAAGGCCGACTTCATATTCGAGAAGTTCACCAAGATCGATATGTTCACAGAAGGACTTGGCCTCGGACTCTTCCTTTGCCGCCGTGTGGTAGAGCTGATGGGAGGCACGCTCCAGCGGTAGCCGCTTCGTGCTCGAACTCCCCCTCAAATAACAAAGCCCCATAGATTGGGGCTTTGTCATGATTGGGGGAATCAGGCAGAGAGATACTTAGGGCGGTAGTGCTTGTTGTCGCTCTTAGCACCCTTGCCCACCTCTTCGAGGCCCTTACGCGCGCGTTCCTTTAATAACTGATACTCCCGCTCAAATTCACAAAAACTATCGTGCAAATTCGCAAAAACTGTGATTCTACACTTATTTCCCACTATTTTCAGTGAGATAATAGATATGACCAGTCGCTTTGCGGTTCGTCTCGAAACCAAACTTCATGTCGCTGAGGGCGCGCCCTAACTTCTGGAATGTGGTCTTCGGATCGTAGTTGGCATAGCGGTTTTTCAGCAGTTCGTGAATCTCCGTCAGACTCCACCACCTGCCCTCGCCTGCCTTCGGCTTCGTAAAGGTCTCACCGATCATCTCCACCAGATCATTCAGTTTCTGATAGGGCTCGTTCTCTTTGATCAGCGTGGCGATCTCGTCATTATCCAACCAGTAGCGCTCGCCATTATTAAAAAGGTATAACACTTGTGCGAAGAGCTGTTCATGGTGGAGGTTATCCTCGAAATCGATATCCTTGTCGTTGGAGATGCTTACACAGACGAAGCGACGTGAACCTGTGGGATCCACCAAGGGCTTCTGCTGGTTCGTGGTACCAATGAACGAGGTGTATCTGCGGAACTGCTTGATAGTCTTGCCATAAGGCGGACGGAACTTCACCTCAGCCGACGACAGCAGGTATTTCAACACGATCTGCTGCGAGGCAGTGGTCTTGTCAAACTCGTCGATGTTGATCATCGCAAACATCGTCAGCGCGATATTCAGGTCGAACTCGTTCTTGAAGTTGATCTTGTCGTTGTAGTAGTCGCGCAGTTCTGGAGGCAGGATGATCTTGCAGAAACGCGTCTTTCCGCAACCCTGACGGCCAATCAACAACGGCGTCAACGCATTGCCAGTCAACTGCTTATCGCTCTCACGCCACTGGGCCACCATGCCGATGAGCCACATCCGCAGATATTTCTCCCAATGGGGCTGAGTGGTAGGCACTCTGGCTGCCAACTCCTTGATATAATCGTGTCCGTTCCACTGGGGCAGGTTGTCGAGCCAGATGTTTACAGGGTCATACTGCTCGATGCGCGTGGAATCGATAAAACGATTCACGTCTCTGTCCCACGACTTCAGACCAAGTTCAGTGGCGCGCATCGTCATGTCGTTGCGCACCTCCTCCGTCAACGGCTTGAAACTCTGATCGTTAGAGTACTTCTCGCGATACTCGGCCACACCCGTCATCAGGTTCTTACGCATCTCGAAGTTCTCATTGAGGAAGATCTCTGTCTTCATCATCTGCAACGTGTCCTTGGGGATGCTCTGCAGGGGCTTGATCTTGTGCTTCTTCATATAGTCTGCCTGCATGGTAACCTCATAGACGGTCTCAAAGGTCTTCTTCACCAACAGCTTATCGGTATTCAGGGCAGGGTGCTCCAGCGTCATCCCCTGTGCGAAGGCCAAGGGAATACCCTGATTCAGACAACGGGTGGCAATCTGCATCAGCAACGTCTCCAGACGATCCTCGTCTGGCAACTCGAAATAGTGTCCCAAGGTGGTATCGATGATGAAGAGCCATTCCAAGCGGTAGGTTCGTTTGATGGTGCGTCCAGGCATCAGTCTGTCGCTCTCGCGGGAGATGCTAACTGGCTGAGGCACATCGTGTTTCTGCGTGTCGGCATAGAAAGGTCGTGCGCCTGGATTGAAACCCATCTCAGGGTCGGCACTCACATAGACCGTCCTGTCAAGCCTCGGCTCTAAGTATTCGATGTCGAAGTCAAACTGATTCATATACGCCCTGCGAGCTGTCTGATAGAGATTCAGGTGGAACTGCTGGATGTCCTCCTCCTTCGTTGGCAGTTTCATGGCACTGTCGCTTCCCTCCTTTTCAAGGGTGGCATTGCCAAACAGCTCTCCCTGACACACGATCTTCACCGACTTGCCCGATGCGCCCAAGAAACACATCAGCGTCTCAGGCATCTTCTTCGCCTGATCCCTCACCTCAACGGCCTTCTCGTAAGTCGGCAGGTTATTCACCTCCACCACCACGAGCCCGTTATACCCAAGGATCCTGTGCTCATTCTTGTACTTATCAAACTCCTGGGCGAAACAGAGCCGTTCGAGTTTGATGCCACTGGCCCAGTTGGTCAGAATCTGTCCATCAGGCTGACGTTCCTTCAGAATCAGGTTGTACATCTCCCTCAACTCCGTGACAGTATGCTTCCGCCACCCTTTCTGGATGAACAGCGCAATATCCTCTACAGGATGACGAGTAATGGTCTCGTTCTTTCCTCTCTTTCTGATAATAGTAACCTTCATGTTTTCGATAAATGATAATTGTTATTCGGAGTGCAAAGATACTACTATTTTCGTAATCTCACAAAAGATTCTATGATAATAATTTCTAAATATTAATGTCATATGACATCATAATTTAATTAAATACTTAAATATCAAATAATTATTTTCAAGTTTTAAGTTTACTTAATGACATTAAAATGGCATTAAAATGACATATAAATGACATAAATCGCCCATTTTTAGCTTTTAGAATGCAATTAGCATGCAAACAATGGCTCCCCAGTTAGCTCGCAGCTCCGCTCCTCCCTTCTCGCACATTTTCTCTACTTATCTCTCTATGGAATTCTCTAGAGAATTTTGGGATTACCCTTAATGCCTCATCTTACGAGAGCCTATCAAGCCATAAAATTCTCTAGAGAATTTAGCTACTTCCATTAATAGAAAAACTTGCAATGTCGTATGTTCATCTCTGCGACCTCCCTTGAGAGCCATTAATACCTCCATATCGAACTATTTTGATGCGCTACATGTCGTTTCGATGTCATTATATGCCGATATAATGTCATTAATATGTCGTTTCTGTGCCGTTAAGTTTTTTGTAAACTATTGAAAACAAAATAAATAACATAAATTTATGTCGAATGCTATTAGATTTTAAAATTTTTGCAAAAAAAAAGATTATTCAATTACAGCAAAAAATCTCCGCAATTCATTACTTTTCGCCCAGCGTTTCATTACGTTTTACCAACCAAAAAGTAACTAATTGAACTGCGTTTAGTTACTTTCCATTGAGATATTTGAATGAATGTTTGGAAGTAAACAAAAAAAAATTTATCTTTGCAGCGATAAAAGATGAATGATATGACAAAGGACGAATGTATCAAACTCCTCAAGAAGTGTATGAACATACTTAAAGATAAGTATGGTATAACGTCTTTGTCACTTTTCGGATCTACGGCAAGAGGTGAACAGAAGGAAGGCAGTGATATTGATTTGTTTGTAGATACAGAGACTGCAAATCCTTTCTTACTGATGGATGCAAAAGAGTTCTTAGAGAAGGAAACTGGTACCCCAGTCGATATTATTCGTAACCATCAGAATCTGAACCCTCGTTTAAGAAAACGCATATTAAAGGATGGAATCTTTATTTTCTGAAACTAAAGGCATACTGCCCAGATACTTTGGATCATTAAATACGAAATAGCTCCACAAAAGGAAGCCATTCGTTTTTTTATTGCTGAATTGGGTAAATAATTTCCAATTTATATCAGGAAAATTGTGGAATCACCATCAAAACCATTTTGCGGACTTCATCGAAATGATTGGACTTGAGTCACTTTTTTCAATAATCCATTAGCAAAATAAAAGGTTTTAAAATGAAATCACACTCGATTTGTTCCTAATAAGCCAAAAATTTCAGAGTTTTTGTGATTTATTCGAATAAAATGATTATATTTGCAACGTGTTATTGAATAAATGACACAAGACATAGGCTCTTACATCACCGAATCACCACCTCGAAGATAAAACGAGCCATGCTCAAAAGCTATTAGAGCGTCGCGCCATTGTGCGCAGACGTTTCTATGAAGCTTTTGAGGTTTGTGGTGAACCTTGGTGATGCGTAGAAATAGTCTGCGCATTTTTTATATACTAATTTTTAAAATACAAGAATATGAAAAAAATTGTAATATGTCTGTTATTACTGGCTTATCCGATTATTATGTTTTCCAAACTTATAGAGGTAGATAAACTTGGATATAAAATTGATGAAACAAATCATACAGCTATAGTAGTTGAATTGAGAGATATTTTTGCGACCGAAGTAAAAATACCAGAAAAAATAAGTTACCAAGATGAAGAATACGTAGTTAATGCTATTGGAGATCTTGCATTTAATACTAAAACATACATGACCTCCATTACTATTCCTAACAGTATTAAAACCATTGATCGTGAAGCATTTCGTAACTGTACAGGGCTAACAAGTATTGAATTACCCAATAGTATAACAACTATAGAATTATGGACTTTTACGGGATGTACAAATCTTTCTTCAATAATAATACCTAATAGCGTGCAGACCATCTGTGCTGGAGCTTTCTTGGAATGTAAAAGTCTGACATCTATAACTATTCCTGAGAGTGTAACAACTATAGATGAAAATGTATTTGAGAAATGTACTTCATTATCAAGTATAACTTTGCCAAAAAACATTTCTGCTATTTCAGATTGGCTTTTTAAAGGTTGTACGAGTTTAAAGCATATAGATTTACCAGCCACAATAACCTCTATTGGAGTGGGAGCATTTCAGGAATGTTCTTCTTTAGAATCAATTTCGCTACCTAATAGCATACAAAAGATAGGAAACTACTCTTTTGCAGAAAGCGGATTAAAAAATCTCGACATACCAACTAGTGTTACTGTGGTTGGCATGGGTGCTTTTGAGTATTGCTATTATTTGGAATCCATCAACATTCCCAATAGTGTAACTTCTATAGAAGAAGCAGTTTTCAAAGAATGTATTTAGAGACCTCTAAACAACAATAAACAATGAAAAACACATAGTGGTTCTCAAAAATCCGCTTACCTTTGCAACGCATTTCTACCGCGGAGAATTTTGAGGGCTTTTATTTTGCCATCTCGTGGACAGGGTTGACAAAGGTTGACAAGAGTGGACAACGGTTGACTGAAGGACGAGAGGGAAAAGAACAAGGAAGTGACATCATTTGAAGAACGTGACATCGTGGAATGAGTTGACAATGGGTGTCAATGATTGACGAAAGTTCACTCCGTGGCGGTTTGCATGAAATTGATTGTAAAACCACATAAAAAAGGAGTCAAATGAGAAAGACAAGAAAATGCGCCTTCTGCGGTAAGGAGTTCACTTGTAACAGCGGCTCGCAGAGGTATTGTTCAGAGCATTGTGCTGAGGCAGCAAAGGGTCAGCGCAAGAAGAGACAACAGGACTTTTTGAAGGCAGTCCAGCCTGTTATAGACATCGCCAGCCAGGAGTACCTTACATTCTCCAAGGCTGCCATCCTCATGGGATGCTCCCGTCAGTACGTTTACAAATTGGTAAACGAGGGTAAACTTCCTGCCTCACGAATCAGTAGCCGTATGGCTTTCATCCGCAAGGCTGACATCGAGAAGATGCTTGCTGGCAATCCTTATCATAGAGTATTGCCAACATACAAGCCTATGACTTCTTCTTCCCTTTCGTTGAAGAAAAGACAAGCTTCAAGTAAGCCAGCGAGAAAAGAGAATTCAGTTCAGAATATCAAACCACTTGAATACATCTCTGGCGAGGATGTTATGCGCATCTACAAGATAAAGAAGTCATGGCTCTATGTATCAGCCAAGAGAAACAACATACCTATGTGCAAGATTGCTGGCAAGAACTATTATAGCCGGAAGCACATGGATGCACTCTTCGGAGTGACAGCAGAGATTGAAGCCTTGACTGAGTGGCTCACCACCGAGGAGGCAAAGGCACTCTATTCCACAACCAAGGAATCCTTGCGCACCCAAGCCTACCGCCGCCATATTCCCACTAAGCGAGAATATGGCAAGACCTATTATTCAAAGAAACATCTTGATGACATCTTCCGCCCCGACCTGAAGGCGAGCGATGACTATTACACCACAGCCGAAGCTGCCGGGAAGTACGGCATGACTAAAGCTAATATTGGTGTTATCGTCAAGACGAACAACCTCACGAAGGTGAAAGTCGGTGTACAGAACCTCATTGTCAAGGAGGAATTAGACCGAATAATGGCAAGCAGACTGGCACAATTCGGGGCTTACAGGCTCCAATAACGCCCAATAATAGGCATCAACTGCGTGAAAGTGCAATTATCCGTGAGTTATGAAAGGGTAAGTTGGTCACTCTTCCATCACGCAGTTACTTTGCACCTGCTATGATACGCATAGCCTTCGATTATTAACAAAACAAATTTCATACAAGTATGAGTAACATTTGTAAGACAGTAACCTTGCGTACGCGTAAGATAAAGAAAGGTAC
>CADCBZ010000108.1 GCA_902799765.1 uncultured Prevotellaceae bacterium | reverse complement strand
AGAATAAGAAATGATGAACTTAGTATTAGCTGCACAGTCAGCACAGGGAAGCGGAATGAGTATGATTATCATGATGGTGGCCATCTTTGCCATCATGTGGTTCTTCATGATCCGTCCGCAGCAGAAGCGACAGAAAGAGATCCAGAAATTCCAGAACGAGCTCACCGAGGGTCAGCAGGTGGTCACCGGTGGTGGCATCTACGGCACGGTGAAGAGCATCGACCTCACCAAGAACACCGTCGATGTGAAGATAGCCCGCGACGTGGTGATCACTGTCGATAAGAACTACGTGTTCAAGGATGTGACCAGCACACCCATGCAGAAATAAGAATCGGTCGTATATAATATATATAAGGTATAGGGATGGGGTTCAGACTGATGTGGCAGAGGCTCAGAGACTTCGTGTTCAGCAATACGAACAGGGAGTTTCTGGTGTTTCTCTTCTTCTTATGTCTCTCGGGCATCTTCTGGCTGTCGATGACACTCAACGACACCTATGAGCGCGAATTCGCCATCCCCGTGAGCGTGGTCGATATCCCCAAGAACGCCGTACTCACCTCCGAAGAAGTGGACACCGTCAAGATGACCATCCGCGACAAAGGTATCATCCTGGTGGCCTATCAGTATGGCGAATACCTGAAGCGGCTGCGCATCCCGTTCAAAAACTACACGCGCAACAACGGCTCAGGCTTTATTCCTGCCAGCGAGCTTCAGAAGTTGGTCTATCAGCAGCTCGTCAGCAGTTCGAAGATCATCGCCACCAAGCCCGAGAAAATCGAGTTCTTCTACAACTACGGCACCAACAAGAAAGTGCCTGTCAGATGGAGCGGTCGCGTCATCCCTGAAGAGCTCTACTTCATCTCCCGCGTGGACTACATGCCCGACAGCGTCACTGTCTATGCCTCTGACGAGAAGCTCGACAGCATCAACATGGTCTATACCGAGACGCTCAACTATGCCAACTTCCGCGACACGCTCACCATCACCTGCAATCTGGCCAAGATGAAAGGTGTGAAGGTGGTGCCGGATCGCGTGAAGATCAACTTCTTCACTGATGTGCTCACCGAGGAGAGCATCGAGGGCGTACCCATCCAAGGCATCAACCTGCCCGAAGGCAAGGTGCTGCGCACCTTCCCCGCCAAGGTCAACGTCAGCTTCGTCACTGGTGTCAGTATCTTCCGCAACCTGCGTCCAGAAGACTTCACCGTCGTGGCCGACTACAACGAGATCAAGCGCCATCCGTCAGAGAAATGCCGCATCGCCCTGAAGAGCGTGCCACAAGGCATCTCCCGTGCACGCCTCGACGTGACGCTCGTCGATTACCTCATCGAAAACGAATAATGAGAATCGGCATCGCAGGAGGTATCGGCAGCGGTAAGAGCTACGTGTGTGCGCTCATCCGCCAACGCGGTTTCGAGGTCTATGACTGCGACTGCGCCGCCAAGCGCCTCATCCGCACCGATCCTGACATCCGCAGGCAGCTCACCGCCCTCATCGGGCCCGACACCTATACGGCCGAGGGGCAGCTCAACAAAGCCGTCGTGGCACGCTTCCTGCTCGCCTCCGACGCCAACGCAGCCGCCATCGACGCCATCGTCCACCCTGCCGTCTTCCGCGACTTCGAGGCCAGCGGACTCCAGTGGCTCGAGAGCGCCATCATGTACGAGTCAGGCATCTCCCGCCTCATGGATCGCGTCATCGTCGTCACCGCCCCCTTGGAGGTACGCATCCGCCGCGTCATGAACCGCGACCACATCTCCCGCTCCCAGGTACTCGCCTGGATGGGTAAGCAACTCCCGCAGAAAGAGGTCGTCGCCCGTGCAGACTTCGAGCTCGTGAACGACGGAGAGGCAGATATCGAACAACAATTAAACAACATTATAGAACAATGCAACAAACCATTTTAGCAATTGCCGGTAAGCCCGGCCTTTACAAACTCGTCAGTCGTGGCAAGAACAATCTCATTGTCGAGGCCCTCGACGCCACCCATAAGCGCCTGCCCGCCTTCGCCAGCGACCGCATCACGTCACTCGCCGACATCGCCATGTTCACCGAGACCGACGATGTGCCCCTGATGGACGTCCTCGAGAACCTGAAGACCCTTGAGAACGGCAAGAAGGCCAGCATCAACGAGAAGAAAGCCTCAGGCGACGAACTCCGCGCCTATTTCACCAAGGTACTCCCCGAGTGGGATCAGGAGCGCGTCCACAACAGCGACATCAAGAAGCTCATCACCTGGTACAACATCCTCGTGGAAGCAGGCATCACCGACTTCAAGGAAGAGATGTCCCCCACCGACGGCGACAACATCGACGATCGTAAGTAACACACAGTAATCCCCAACCGCTCGGCTGGGGATTATTAGTAGTTATACCTTGATGAAATCAATTTTTCGCCGATTACCCTTCGGACGAACGGCGAAGTGGATCCAATGACTGCCCGTCTTATTGCGCTCAATATAGAGTTCATCAAAATCCCTTTTGGTACCATCTGAGATATCCAAGAGAATGGATGCATAGCGAATCGCCTGCTCGAAGCCAGATACATGGATATCCACTGCGCAGCCCGTCAGGTGGTTGCTAGTCGGTGAGCCCCCAGCCAGACGATTCACCTCCGGGCTACGATAGCCGCTGTTGATGATCAGAATCTCACAATGGGGACTGTCCCTTTTGTGAGAAGTCTCACCTTTACACAGTGTATTATAGCTGTAACGGAGATCTTCGAGCCAGTTCTCACAGAGGTTCTTCAGGTTCTCAATCGCTACCCGACTCGGGATATTCTGATCCTCCGTCTTATAACTCGTCTTTGTGACCTCCCCGAGCGTAAAGTGAGGCGATAAGCGAAGGCCATCAAGCTTGCTTGAATGGCTGAGCGCAGCCTCACTCGGCGAAGCCAAGTGCTCACTTAACTTCATGTCCTTATTCATCATTACTTCTTTCATCAATTGATTGATTTTATTGAAAATTCTGATGCCGCGCCGCCGCAGTGCCGCAGCGCCGCGGCATCAAGGTTAACGGTTATAGCATGACGGTTCCCGTCTTATGGAACAGGGCTTTCTGGGTACCTTTCTCCTCGCCCACCTTTTCGATCAGATGATCGCGATACAGACGTGTCACCTTCTTGCGAGCGGAGGCTGCACTACCAAGATTGAAGCAGCGAACCACATCCTCGACAGTAAACTCATCAGGCAGTCGTTTGAAAGCCTCAAAGGTCTTCTGCTTACGCTGGATGTTCACAGAGGCATCCTTCTGCTTGTTGTCGAAATATGCTTCGGCCATCGCCCCGAAGTAGTGGCGCTGACAGGCATACTGGATATTCACGATCAACTCAGCCAGTCGCCAATCCACCTCGTCCGTCTCAAACTCACCACACCAATACGAGCCATCCTGTTTCATCTGATCCCAATGGCGCATCACGATAAAGGGCGCGGAGAAGTTCAGTCCATGATAGGCACAGCGCTTCAAGAGCATCTCATCCGCCTTGGATTCATTCTCCTTTGCATCCTCCATACGGCGCGCCGTCCAGTCATAAAGTTCATCCACAATCTTCTGCACGGAGAGTTCACCCTTCATACGATCCAACTTCTCAGCCCAATCTTTCAGACGGTTGTCGCTGTCAAGATCCACCAGACGTTCACGACTCATCATCTCGAAATCAGTGGCAGGCAGGGGGATGCAAGTCAGGCGCGTGGCCAGTCCAGATCCGAAGTTCTGCTCATTCACCATCTTCTTCAGAGCGATGGGCGTACCTGTGTAGATGTAATTCCAGATCACATAGAACTCCTGAAACACCGAATCCACATTTGAATAGGCCTGACCATCCTCCTCGTTATGGAACGCTTTGAGTTGCAGGGCTTGCTTGTCGATATACGCACCACCTTTCTGCAGCGATAGGGTATTATCCAACTCCGTGTCGAAAGTCAGCATGTGCAGTTGCATTGGCTCGCCGTCCACCTCTTCCTTGGCGTTCACCATGTCCTGGATAAACTGGGCATTACTCGTTCGCGCTGGATGGATCCTCACCACCACCTTCGGCTTCTTTGGCTTCTCCTTATTCGCACCTTTCGTACGCATCTGTTCGCGATAGGCGTTGATCGCCTCTTTGCCGATCTTATCAGCAGCCACGATGGGCGCTGCCAGCAACTTAAACAATCGCGTCGCGAAACTCTTACCACTGGCAGGATCGCCGATGATCAGCGTCGAGTTGTTCAGGCGTCGCAATTCCTCAGGGCGATGGTAAAAGCGATAGGTGCAGCGTGTCATCAGTGTCATCAGCAGTCCACCAGCCACGAATAGCGCTGCTGGATACTGGTTGCGCTTCAGTCCCTTTGTAATATCCTTGATGATTGGATAATCCTCGCCGAGCGCCTCAATCTGCGCACCCCATTCCCAGAGCCATCGGCTGATGTCTGCTTCACTGGTGACTATCGCCTTCTGCGTTTGCGCCTTCGTGATTTCCACATACGAGCGACCCGTTGCCTCCTGAATCGCGGTGAGCATCGCCTTTGAAGGCAAAGAACTGGCATATTTCCGTTCCTTCTGAGCCATACAACTGGCTGCACTCTCCACCGTCTGAGCCACGTTTTCATTCCGTTCCTCGATGATTTCCTGCACCCACGGTTGCGCCTCCACAATCCGCTGCACAAGGGCTTTATCCCCATCGAGCATAAGCAGCAGGTCTGTGGCCAGTTTGAGTGACTCCGTATGACGGTTGGAGTCTGCTGCGCAGGGCAGTTTGTCTGCATAGCGAGCATCAATAATACACTGTACATCATACCCTCGCCATTTTAACGGTACTGACTCAGCGTCCACCTGGCCGACATCCCCAGCCCCTTGTTTAACAACCTTGCTGGCCACAACATCAGTCGCAGCAGCACGACTATTACCAGCACGATACTCAGCATCGTATTTCTTACCAAATTCTTTGTTTTCATAAGTAAATAGTTCTTTGTCCAAATATAATATGTCTGAAAGCGTGTTGGTTGGCGATCAGGTTGCCCCACTCCAAACGGGCTTTGAAAACGATTTTCAAGCCATGCCCAGAGGGTGTGATATAGACCAATAAGATGCCTAAAGCCTTCCAATCAAGGCCCTTTTCTACCCAACTTTGATATAAGGTTAAAGGCTCTTCCACATGGTCGATATCCATCACCACCAAGCCTGTCAGTCGCGTAGCACTCTGCTTCCGCCATTGCCCAGTTTTCCCAGTCTTCGACTCTGTCTCATCGAATGTCGCCTGAAAAATGAATGCAGGCAGTTTGCGCTTCAACGACGCCTCTCCAGTCTCACGATACTTGTCAATGTTCTCGTTCCACTGCTTAGCCCTGACGAGCGCATAAAACTGCGCTTCGTCAACGGGCAAAGTAGGATTGCTAAAATTCTTCTGATAGCAAAACATATACTAATAGTTTTTGTGTTAAACAAATTCAATCAATTCACGGTCGATCAGAGCGTTCTTGGCATCACGGGTGTTGTCCTCCAACAATCCCATCACCTGCGCTGTTCCCACATCCTTGGGGAAACTACCGAACACCTTGATGCGTTCCACCGACTCCTTCACCCAGCCCCAGGGCAACTTCTTCACGAGCACGTCCTTTTCTCGGGATCGAGGCTGGCGGTTGTACGCCTTAAAGGTGATACGACCTGTGTTCTGATCCATATACAGAACACCCTGTACATACTTGCCACTCAACAGCAGCTTATACAACTCAATTGCGTTTAAAATAAAAATAAGTTTTTTCATAATCTTGCGAATTTGTGAGTGAAGGGTGTCGGAATTTGGCCATTTTCACTTCGAAGACTTCCTCCACTTACTTCGCTCGATTAATTTAATGCTGGGGACAGACCCCAATGGTTACTTACTTTAAGATAATCTCTTTGGTGTCTTTTTGCTTGACTTTGCCCCCACTCATGCCTGCATTCTGCAAGCCGGAAGACAACTGCCAACGTGGACAAACAAACTCGCCTTTCACCTTCAGCTGCATCAGCCCACAGATGCGAGTTCCTTCCTCATCCACTTCTCGATGTTCACACGAAGCGCACCACTTCTTCACACGAACATAATGACCATTCACGACCGTCTCCATTTTATCTTTCAAGTTTAATGGATCAACCCTCCGATAAACTGTCGTCCTTTCTCCGTCCATACCAGACTCGACCTCAGCTGACGGTGTCCATCCTCGCCATGAACGTAGCGATAACGATCCTCGGTAAGTTCCAGATGCATGTACTTCCTGGTGAGTCGCCATCGACCACCCGACCAGCGGATGATACCACGGTCTGCCAAGAAAGAGTTTAAGTCGCGTCCATCCACTCCGAAAGACTTGCCGATCTCCGTTGGTGTATAACAGAATCGGCTGTAACGGTTTAACTTTGCGAGCTCATCGCCCAAAATGTCGTCTGCCTCATCAAGCACTTCCTTATCACATGCCAAGAGGCGAATTTCTTGTTGTTTCATAATTTTATTCTTTTATTTAATTGATTAATGTATATGCACATGCGCGGGTGCGCACCTGCGTTAACTGTTCACATAAAATTTTTTCATCGCCCGGGCCTTCCCGGGCGGTGGTTTGTATCAGTAAGTCAAAGATCGCGCAAGCCGAATACAAAGCGAAAGCTCGCTTTCAGGCTTTGTTGAGGCGAAGCCGATTTTCGAGGCGCAGCCTCAGAGAGCACCGTCAGACCCCGTTCCCGTTCGCTGACGATGCAAAAGTACAACACAAATTCCAGCTTGGAAAGCAATTATTTCCTATCGTCCGACGAACCGTCCGACGCTATTAGAGTTCGTCCGACAAACCGTCCAACTTCCTGCTTTGAGCCCTCACAA
>CADCBZ010000107.1 GCA_902799765.1 uncultured Prevotellaceae bacterium | reverse complement strand
CGGGAGACAAACAGCAGCGGCATATCACCCAGCACAGATTCAAACAATTTCCTTTGATGACGAATCATACGGAAACTCTCCATATTCTCGATACCCACCACAACGACATCCTCTGGAATAATAAATTGCTGCCAATTGTCAATGAATAAAAAACATCCTTCTGGTGGATTGATTACAAAGTCTTTACCAGAAAGTAAACATGTGATAGGCTCATAACTATTAACAGGAAATCCGGGACATGAGCGAACCATCACAAGTTTGGAATTACCCGTTTCTATAGCCTGTTCAGAACGTGCCGTGTATGAATCAAAATCATTATCACCAAGGGTTCGAAGCTCTTCATAGTGTGTTTGCAGGAAATTCTTCAATGCAATAGTATCGATTGCCTTGAATGCTCTTCGACTACCATGCGTCTGCACCGTCAGCAATCCTTCTGCCAACAGTGTCTCTGCAAAGTCTTTTCGAAGTGTACTAGATGCGACCGATTCGCCACCCATGAGCTGCAGCAACGTATTTATCAGTGTCTTTGAGATCTTCATCATGAATTGATTGTCATCAAACGCTTGATGTGCGTCTGCGACTTGCCGTCCTTTGTCAGCAAATAGTTGTATTTATATAGGTCAGCATTATAGCCCATTGGAGAACTATTAATCAGATAGATGTTACGTACATTGGCAAATTGCAGGATGCCGCTTACATTACTTGGATGCAGTTTGCCAATCTCATCCATCATGCAGTGGATGATGAATTCACCATTCTTCCTAGAAGCCCTTGTTTTGAACACATTGATGAGCATGATATTCACCATAGCCTTCACCAGGACGTCAGTACCATCAGACCCCACATTATTAATGCGTTCTACCCACCCCGTATTATTGTCGTTCTCCTGAATGCGGAACTGTAGACGGAATGTGTCACTGAGTGTCAATTCTGTACGGGCAGGTTCTTTCTGCAACTGCTTCATAAACCTCTTCAGATATTCTACCACTTTCTCATTTACCCTGTCACGGTCGTCACCCGAGAAAAGGTTCCTTTCGCCTATGGTCAGCGCATGTTCCTCCGTAAAGTCACGGATCTGGCGCAGCAGGAGCATCATTCTGTCTGACGATTCTTCAGCCCGAAGTTCAATACTACGGATAACCCCAGCAAAGTTACGCTCTTGGAAGTCACGATTCACCTCACTGATGATGCTGCGAATCTCTGCGGAATGATTCATCAGCAAACCTACTTCGCGAGACACACTACGCAGAATGGTGTTATAGTGATCGCTGACACGGGCACGATACATCTCTATTTTGTCGTTCGCAACAAAATCCTGTAGGTTGAGGGCAAAGGCCAGATAGTCCTCGTCGTATTGCGGAGTTATAAAGTGGAAAGTGTTGTTGGCACCAAAGTGAGAATTGAATGAGTTGGTGGCACGTTTTAGTTCCTCCATCTTCTGGCGTTTTTTATTGACAGAGCCTCGCATTTGCACAACCAATTCTGTCAAAGCCGATGTTGAGGGCAAAGTCACATCATCGTGTAGGAATGCCTCTGGCAGTATATTCTCTACTTGACATAGTTGCTCATATTGGGTTAGGCCATCCTTCATTGCTTTGACCGTAGACTGTTTGGAAGTGAGTAGTTCAGATTGCTCTGCTCGTTCTGCTTCATATCGTTTGCGCTTGTCTTCATACTGCTGACGGGCGGCCTTGTCCTTCGCTTCCAACTGTCGTTTCTCTTCGTGGAATTCTGACTCGTGGGAGAAGAGTTCTTCTTCGTCCTTACGGTATTCAATGACAAAATGTCGCTGCTGGGTAATCTTGTCGAGAACGGCCTGTATGCTATCGCAATCTTTCCGGCAGAGGTCAAGTGCATTTGTGTCAGCACCCTTGCCTTTCAATTCATCACGTTCCTGCCGATTCAACATCTGCATGCGTTCATCAATGTCTTTTTTCTTGGCTTCTTTCTCATCTGCCTGCTTTTGCCTAAAAGTGTCGAATCGCTTCTGGAGGTCGCGTATTGCAGCGTTATAATCACTATCAGCAGCCTTTAAGTCCTTATCTCGCTTGATGCGCTGTTGAGTACGGGCATTTTTCTCTCCATCCAACGCCAGTAAAGTTTCGTTATAGACCTTTGTCCGCTTTTCACGTTCTACAGCCACCATCTCCTTTTCTTTCTGTTCTGCCTGTCGTAAACGCGTTTCTGCATCCTTTATCTTTGTAGGTATCTGCTCCAGCTGGACTTTCAGAATAGTTCCTTGTTGTCCAAGTTCTGTAATTTTGCCATTATAACTCTTGCGCAATCCTTCCTGTTCATTTTCTAATTGGATTTGAAGGTCTGACATTTCTTTCTTTTTGGCTGCAACCGCTTCTTGCTGCTGTTTTTGCAGGCTGCGGTATTCGTCTGGAGTTCGATGGTGTAGCGGTATGGCCTCCAGATTGATGCTTACTCCAAAGAGTTGGCTGTCATCAGTCAGTTGGGGCGACAGACCTTGTGCGTAGAGCACCTGCTGTTCGTCCACCACCTTGCCAATGTTGTCTTCCCATCCTGGCTTGTTCTGACTCAGCCACTCATAAAACGAGCCTTTCCAACGAGCAAGTATCTCTTCCGTTTCAGAGAGCTCCGTTTGCAGTTTTTTTAGCTGACTTTGAGCCTCTTCCTGTTTATGCTCATACTTACGTTTTATCTCATTGCTCTTCATCTCCCACTCTTGTCGAAGGGACTTCAAACTATTTGATGTGATGGTCAATTGGCTGTTTAGTTGATGTTCCTGAGACTTGAAATTTTGAATATCCATCTCGTAGTCGTATGTCTCCTTTGCCATCGGATGCCAGTATTGTAACTCTGACAAGCGCTTATCTGCCAAGTTATGATTCCCTTGTAAAATAGTAAGACGCTCGTCCGATGCTGTCAGCCATTCTCCGTATGCATCTTCCACAGATTTCTTACGTAGGTCACGCACCTTCACGCTTTTGTCACGTTCTGTCTGTATACCGTCACGATAGCGTTGAAGTTCTTCCTTTTGGGTCAGTCCGAACTTACTCCACTCGTCATCAAGTGCAGCATATAATGCACGGTATTTATCTGTCACATCCTTGTATTGCTCTTCCAATGCGCGAAGCAATTTTTCTTTCTGTGCCTTCTCGCTAAGAAATTTCTGTTCCTGCGCATTAAGTTCGATAATGTCCTTGATACCGATTTCTTCGTAGTGCTTACGTTTTTTACGAATATCGTCCAGTCGCTGCTCACGCTTGCTGATTTCTTTAGTCAAGCGGTCGTGCTCTTTTTCATACTCCTGTTGTGTGGCACCAATCCTCTCTTTGAGTTTTGCCAGCTTCCCTTGTATTTCCCGAATCTCTTCTTCCACCAGTGGCAGTTGTTCACGAGTATAAGTGACAACATGATTCAACTGATGCCAGGTCTGCATCATTTCATAGTCGAGGGCTATCAGCAGACGGTAGTTGTCCACTACCTTTGCCGCTTTGTTGCGTACAGGTATCTCACCACTACTATCTTTCCTATACCAACAGTCAATCTCGTCGAACTCCCGCTCGAAGTCAGCCACCAAATGACGATAGTCCGACAGGCGGATACTGTCCTCCACCTCTGTCATCGACTGTATGATAGTGTTCTTCACAAAATCGGCATCCAATTTACTGTTTAGGAATACATTTTGGATACTTCGTGGTATATTCTGGTATTTCGAACTCTCCACAATGGCGTACTTGTCGTAGCGATGGCTACGGTCGTGTGTGTTGCCGAAGATGATGTTGCGATACTGTTCGTATGTCTCTATCTTGGAACTGATGTCATTGCTTCCTATTCGTTCACGAATACGTATCCAGTCACTTTCCACTCGTCCGCTGTCATCAACAAACCATGATTTCTGATAAGGTGCATCAATGAAACGGAACACAGCCTTTCCCTGACTGCGATAAGTAAGGATTGAGTAGGCGCTGTTTTCGGTCTTTACCTCATATACTATATAGGAGTTGCTGTAACGGAAATAGAACTCCTCAAACGACTTCTGCCCCTGTTGGATGCCCAGGCGCATCTTATCAGCATTGTAGAAGAATAGCAATGCTCTCAATACCGTACTTTTACCTACACCCTGAGTGCCGGCAAAATGAACGTTACCGTCCAGCATCACCTCTGCGTATGGAATGTTTGCCGAGTTCAGGAATATGATTTTATTCAGATGTCTCATAACTCTGGTATCTCCTCTTCGTTATAAATAGTTATCAGGTTCACCATATCTTCTGCGTAACGGAAAGCGGCAGTCACCTTGTAGGTACCATCCTCTTCGTTAATCAACTCTGCGAATCCCATAGTTGTCAGTTCGGTGATGAGCTTTTCCACAATATCCTGATTGGTGTTCTGCTTACGGAATAGCTTGCGGGCCTTGTCACGCAGTTCCACGTCAAGGTTAATACGCTCCAGAATATGGGTGCTTCGGAACTGGAATCCCGTAGAGAACGTGATGTCGTAAGTCTTCAGGAAGTCCAATATATCTACCCATTGAGCAAAACTCTGCAACTTTTGCTCAATGGTCTGCTTGGCCTCTTGGGTACGGGCAAAATAGTAGTAGCCGTCACCCGACTCCAATCTCAGACCTAACTCAGAGAAATATGCCTCATAGTCGGTATAATTCTCCTCTATATCATCATAAAGGTGTTTCACTTCCTGGTCTGTGCTGTCAACAGAAAGGAAACCACCCTTACTCATCCGTTCAAAGATTTGTCGTGTATTAGCTCGCATATATCAGTGCATATTCTATATTTTCAAATGTCTCGTACTTATCAGTAATGCGCAGTTCATCGCTGTGCTGTGTTGCCATCTGGCAATAGAGGATAATGTGGTCGTTGAGGGTTCGTGGCAGATGATAGTTATAGTTTTTAATAAACGAGAACAAGTGCTGTCCCTGCGCTTTGAAAGCGTTCCACAACTCTGTGGTATTCACACTGCTCACTTCCTCGATGTTCTCGTTCAAGAACTCTCGGTCTAATGGCTCTGCCTCAGTCCTTGCCAGCCGACGCACATCATTCTTTCCGGCAATCTTCCTTATCAAGTCGTATGCCTCTTCGTTGTCTCGGAGCATATCTACTGATAGAAAGATGCGATTGTAAGGACGTTTCTCCATCCACAATGGATTGACATCATTCAATGTACGTAC
>CADCBZ010000106.1 GCA_902799765.1 uncultured Prevotellaceae bacterium | reverse complement strand
TTGGATAAGACTCCTATCAAGGAACTTTTTACCAAGGAACCTGAATATGTTGCTGATGATGGTCAATTGACTCTTAATTTTATTTAGTGGACACTAATGGTTTATTGTTATTATTAACTGCTGCAAATGTACAAACTATCTTTTGAACAACCAAATTATTATCGATGTTTCTTGGATGTTATACATTCAACAAGCAATACTTGTTTAAAACATTGACACATTTTGCTTGGATGGTATATGTTATTATCGTATCTTTGCAGCGGAAAACAAAAGTTGAACCCTTTAAAACATTTAAGATTATGGCATATCAATTTCCTACTACAAAAGACAACAGAAAGAGAAAAATCAGTGACTATTTGTTTCGTAACCTCCCTTTGATACAGGTACGCAATCAGCACAGTGCTGCTGTTGAAAGCGGCAACTGGGGGCTGATGATCTACTACAAGTTCCTGTATCATCTGCTCGAGGCTTCATTGCCAGATTACCCCCAGAGGGTGCCTGAACACTTGCACAAGATGGCATTTGAGGAACCTGCCGATGCATTGACGGGATTGAAAGCCATTCTGGAACAAGACCGCAAATACAATCCTGACGATGTTGAAAGACTTACCAAAGTCATCAACACCATTGAGGCAATTGTCAAGCCTATCCCTTTTTCTTGAAAATAATTTGGCAGATTGGTATTTATTGATTACTTTTGCAACAATTCTAAATAATTTAAAACAACAACGCTTATGGAATTACCTATTGGACTTCGGATTAGAAAGGAAGTGATTCGCCAAGGCATACCCCTTGGAGTATTCGCCGATATGATTTATGTTTCTCGCCCAAACGTTTATAGCATTTTTGCTCGTAAGGTGATAGATTCTGATCTGCTTGGGCGCATTAGCATAGCCCTGAATCACAATTTTTTTGATGACCTGGCCGATGATATAAGAGATCGTCTGGGCAATGACACACCTAAGGAGATGCTTACCCAAGATGGTTTGCTGTCTATTCTGCACAATGGTGACGATCGCGAACTGGTTTACTACGACGATGACAACCGGGAGTACAAGCTCAAGGAGAGTCTCTATCTCGATTTGTGGGTGAATGATTTCTCTTATGAGATGACAATAGATCTGCCTGACTTCATGTTCCCATGGTTGCTTAATTCATACGCCCGTGCCATTGCCGGCCCGATGAAGGGATTGGACGAAGACGCATTCAACCAGCAATTCTATCCTTGGTTAGAGAGGCAGTGCCCACGCCAGGCCCGATGCATCAAGGAGGCTGTCGAAAAACGATTGTTAGAAATTGTAGTCGAACCAGACCACGAACGAGAACGTAAGGAAATCCACTTTGAGTATCCAACAGACATTGACGACTGGTACTACCTGACAGATAACAAGATAGAGTATCTGCTGGACAATCTGCCCGAGCGTATCATTGTGACCAAAGAATATAAGAAATAATGGAACAGAAGAAATACCTGACCAAATCGGCATTTAAGATTGCGCTGAGCTGTCCGCATAAGCTGTATTATTACGGGCGGCCTGATGAGTATGAGAACGCCAATGCCAACGACGAGTTCTTAGAGTCGTTGGCTGAGGGTGGTTTTCAGGTAGGTGAACTGGCGAAGATCTACTGCGATGTGCCCGACGATTGTGACCTGAAGGACATCATGGGGCACGAGGAATCACTACTACGTACGCAGGAACTGATGCAGCGCGACCAGGTGAACATAGCTGAGGCGGCTTTCTGCTTCGATAATCTGTTTGTGCGTGTGGATATCCTGAAGAAGAACGGCAACCATATCGAACTGATAGAGGTGAAGGCTAAGTCGTGGAATCCAGAGACAAACAGTTTCGAGGGCAGCAGGCCCAAGGGCTGTGTGGCTAGCGACATCCGTCCCTATCTATACGATGTGGCTTTCCAGAAATACGTGGTTTGCAAGGCGCTCAAAGAGCAACATCCTGATCGATATTTCTGCGTCGAGGCACGGCTGATGATGGCCGACAAGCGTAGGAAAGCCGACATTGACGGGCTGAACCAGCTGTTTAAGATACAACGCAATGAGCAGGAACGTGCTGAGGCGATCATAGTCAAGGGCGCTCGTGAAAAGATAAAGAAAAGCAAGGTGAAGGTGTTGACAGCTTTCGACGTTGACGAGCTGTGCAATCGTATCGTTGACGGACAGACATCAGAACAAGACCCTCAAAAAACAGGGAACTACACCTGCGAAGGTTTGCGCTTTGTGCCATTCCTTGAAAAGGCAGCATCTTACTATTGTTCAGGACAGCCCTATCCTGGCAAACCGATGTTGGGCGGCAAGTGCTTCAAGTGTGAGTTTCACTGCACGTCAGACGACAACAAGAAAGACGGGAAGCTCCAATGCTGGACACAATATGTAACGGAAAAAGACCTCAGGGAGTTTCCGCTCATAGCCTCGCTCAACGGCTTTGGTCTTCAAAAGCGAGGTAACTGGGTAACAGAGGGTAAGTATTTCCTGAAAGATTTGACAGAAGATGAGATAAAACCCTTTGACAGCAAGAAAGCACAAGAGCCCGGTTTGGACCTCTATCAGCGCAAGTGGCTACAGATAGGTCTGGAGACAAAGAACGATGCCATCCTGAGCCGATTCAAAGAGTACCTAAACGGCAACATCTATCTGGACGTAGATGGACTTCGCGAAGAAATGGCCAAGTGGAACTATCCACTGCATATGATCGACTTCGAGACCACAGCCGTTGCCTTACCTTATTATATAGGTATGAAGCCCTATGAACAGGTGGCTTTCCAGTTCTCGCACCACATCATCTACGAGGATGGACGCATCGAGCATGCCGGCCAGTATCTGAACGAGGACGTAAAGAAGTTCCCCAATTTCGAGTTTGTACGCGAACTACGTCGCCAGTTATCGCAGGACCAAGGCACCATCTTCCGCTATGCCACCCACGAGAACAGCATCCTTCGTACCATTGCTGGCCAACTGGCAGACAGCAATGAGCCTGACAAAGGTGATTTGATAGACTTCATACGTAGCATCACCCACAATCACGACGAAAAGAAAGGCGAACTTTACGATGGGCCACGCGATATGGTAGATCTGTTACAGGTGGTCAAGCGCTACTTCTACCAGCTCGACGAGATGCACGGCAGCAATAGTATCAAACAAGTTCTGCCAGCTGTACTGAACAGCAGCCAATATTTGAAAGATAAGTACAGCCAGCCCATCTATGGCTCCGTAATCCCAAGTTGTAATATCAGCGCCAGCCAACCTAAAGCATGGATAACGTTGGATGCTAACGGCCATGTAGAAAGCCCATATCACCAACTAGACTCGGTAGGTGCGCTGATTGGCATGAGCGAAGAAGATATGGACCAGATGGAACAGCTATCCACCGATGAAAAGGACTTCGAAGTGGCCAATGGAGGCGCCGCCTTGACAGCTTACAACAAACTGATGTTCTGCGAGGGCGAAAGTATGAACGACGCCCTGCGACAAGCCCTGCTGCGCTATTGCGAACTCGACACGATGTCGATGGTATTCATCTGGGAGTACTTTCACGATATGGTTACAAAGAAAAAATGAGGTTTGAATGTTCAAACCTCATTATTGTCTATTAATATTCATCCTCGTTGAAAAGGAAATCCTCCTTAGTGGGATAGTCAGGCCAGATATCCTCGATACTTTCATAGACATCACCCTCATCCTCTATCTCCTGCAAGTTCTCAAGCACCTCCAGAGGAGCACCTGAACGTATTGCATAATCAATCAACTCGTCCTTGGTTGCGGGCCAAGGTGCATCTTCAAGTTTTGAAGCCAATTCCAGTGTCCAATACATATAATCTTAGTCTTTGGTTATACTTATTTTTAATTTGCCCGCAAAAGTACACATTATTTTCTTATTTGCAAACATTTTGCCAAACTATTTCACTCTTTCCTGCGTTAAAATTTATTATTTTAGCTAAAACAAAAAGATAATCACTCAATCTGTTAACGTACTGCTGCATTTCCGGGGCTATTTGTGCTTCTTCTGTCAAGGCTGCAATACGACGTTCAGCCCGACGACAGACCGTTCGACAGACATGTGCCTGAGCGGCAGTTGTCGTTCCACCAGGCAGAACGAATCCCTGTCGTTCGGGTAATGATTGCATGATCTCATCGATACGTTTTTCGAGCAACTCAATCTCACCCTCAGCCAAGTGGGCAGAGGGGTAAAGCGGTGTCTGACTCTGATCGGTGGCCAGATGGGTACAGACATTAAAGAGGTTGTTCTGCACCCGGATCAGGAAATCATGTTCCTCACCCGTTTCCAGCATCGCCACAAGTAGTCCTAAATGAGCACTCAGTTCATCCACCGTGCCGTAAGCCTCCAGACGGATATGGCTCTTCTTGATTCTCACACCTCCCACCAGACTGGTCTCACCCTGGTCGCCTGTTCTGGTATAGACCTTAGTTATCTTCATATTTACGTTAGGTTAAAAATTAATGATATAGTTTTTTTTATGTCTTTTCTTGTCAAATAGCACAATGCCACAATAGTAGAGATCAAAGGTAATGCCTGTACGATGATCGGCTATCAGATCCTGCCAAAACCTTTGTTGATGCTGGATACCTTCTACCACCAACACGGAATCACTCGTCACCTTGTTATATATATAGGCCAATTTCGACTGAAAGTCACCTGTCAGCGCAAGACGGTACAGACTACCGGTCTCACCAAACGATGCCTTATGGCAACCTGCTGAGAGATAATCCTGGTAATCGTCACTCACGATCACATCTGGCTGTAACCAATTGGACAAGCGAAAATAGAGTCTGCCCATCTTCCGACGAAGCCATCCATCATCCTGTCCCAGCATCTCGTATTGGTAATAAGGCCAATGCTCATTAATGACATACCTCACCAGCCAGTAGTCAGAAGGCGACTGGATGCCGAAGCCACGACAATGTCGGATTCGCTTCAGCCAGACGATCAGGTACCACAACTTTTGCATTTCGACCACAAAGATACATCATTTTATGGAAAACACCAAGGAATTTCGGAAAAGGATATAAAAAAGAAACCCTGACTCACGATTGTGAATCAGGGCTTTGAAAAAAGACGGCGGCTTCCTACTCTCCCGCATTGCATTGCAGTACCATCGGCGCAGGCGGGCTTAACTTCTCTGTTCGGAATGGGAAGAGGTGGGACCC
>CADCBZ010000105.1 GCA_902799765.1 uncultured Prevotellaceae bacterium | reverse complement strand
CGTGCAGATCACCTGCTACGACCGCAATGGCGACGAGGTGAAGCGCGTGACCTCCAGCGATCCGGGCACCGTCGAGGATCCTGAGAACGAGGAGAACGGTGGCAACACCGAGAACGGGAACGGCTCTGGCAGCGGCTCAGAGGGTGGCAACACCAACGGTGGCAACACTGGCGGTAACTCCGGCGGCGACGGCGGCGAAGATCTCGACAAGAATTAGCGTTCTAAATTTCAGAGATTATGACGAAGAAAGAGACTACTAAGTTTATTGTGCAGATCATTGTATCGATTGCCTCGGCGATCCTGACTGCACTGGGCGCAACATCCTGTATGGGACTGTAGATGTCAGGGGCCGGCCTCAAAATGAGGTCGGCCTTTTTCATCTAGCGTTTCGCGTTACAGTGTTACAGTCCAAAAAACAAGGCAGAGGGATTGTCTTGACAGGATTTTGAAAGAAATCCTTTCAGATATTTGTTTGTTTGAAGAATATTGTCTATCTTTGCAAACAAGTACTGGCTAATCGTTATTACATAACGCTGCTACGGCAGATATTACTGAGCTTCAGCGGAGGTGCCGGTATGACTTTTGAGGTATAATTTTGCGTTTGCAATTTATTCGGAGAACGTCCTTGAAACTTGGCGGATTCTGTTTTTCTGATTTTTGCTTTCGCGTTAAACATATTACAACGCAAATGGCAGATAAACTGCAACAGGCATTAGATCTATGCAACAAGAATAAATTCGACGAGGCTCTCCCTCTTTTGGAAGAGATAACCCAAGCCGACCCCCAGAATTCTGAGGCTTGGCGCACATTGGCACAACTTCATTGGTTATATCAGCATAATCCTGACAAGGCTTATGATGAACTGATTGAAGCTTTGAGGTGTGAGCCAAAGAACATCTGGGCTCTTGTTCTGATGGGCAATCTCCTCACCAAGGAGAAAAACGATGTGGAGCATGCCAAGCAATACTATGACAAAGTGTTGGAATATCACTCTGACAATGCCATAGCCATTAACAATATCGGTGCCACCTATATGGAGCGCAAGGATTATGATGGTGCACTACCCTACTTAGAGAAAGCATTGAGTATAGACGATTCTTACGCCAATTCATATTATGGACTCGCCCTTTGCTACTACAAACTAGGCAGACTTGAAAATGCCTTTGAGATCTGCCGTAAAGGAGCTCTTAAATCGTCGGAAAGGCCAGAGAATCCTGCCGTTCGTGAAGAACTGATGAAGTTATATCTCACCGTTGCCAAGGATGATGCGGATAAAACGAATTATCTGAATGTCTGGAAAGGAATCAAAGATGAGCTCGAGGCTGTAGATCATGTCAACATCCGCATAGCAGAGGATAAGAGTCTGAATGTTCATGCCAAGATGGAGTATGCGCCTCTACATGCCGCCAAGGAACACGTGATAAGATATAATCCGGAGAAGGACTTTGTTGAACATCTGTTTATTCATGAGATGATGCATCTGAAGATGAACCTACAGGCCACAAAGGCAAACAAGGCAAAAGCCGTCATTAGTTCTGAGCAGACAAGAGCCGCTTTCAGAAAAAGATATATCAGCTTCATGAAGAAGAAGCATAGCCATCTCCCATCCCAGGAACTGGAGAAGGTAATCAATGGACTCGCTGACGGAATGGGGCTCCAGTTGATGAACTGTCCGCTCGACTTGTTTGTAGAGCACATGATATATACTGACTATCAGATCGCGCGACCAGTCCAGATGCTTTCTCTCTTCCATATGGAGCAGGACAACATCAATGCTGTCAATCAAACGGCAGCCAACGGATTCTTCCCGAAGGAGATTGTATATGCCAATAAGGTCATGAATATCGTCACAAGCATGCATTTCAAGGAGATGTATGGCATCAATCTGGTTGGCCAATACCACCCAACAAAGCAGGAGTATAATCATGCCCAAGATCTCTATGAAGAGTTCAAGGCGTATCTGAACACCTATAAGGCTGGCGATGAATATGAGATGCTGGAGTACTTTGTGGAATCATTCAACATGGAAGAATTGGTTGAGATCGTTGACGAAAGCCAGGTAACTGCCGGCATGAAGGTCGAAGACGTTGAAGTTGCCAATGCCGACTTTGCACTGAAACATCAGGATGGAGCCAATCCTACGGAGACCATGATGATGTCGATGTATATGCTGGGAGCAATGGAATACTTTGACACCTTAGATCCCCATGATGTACATTGCATTGCCCTTGAGATTGCTATGGTAGGAGTAACGGGCATACATCCGGAAAAGAAATATAGTATTAACTCCATCCCAGACAAGGAATTTGGCGGTTACCAGCTCCTTGCTTATTACTATGTCAGTTGGGCTCGGGCTATCCCCGATAAGATTGAGCAGTTAGGCCTGCCGTTCTCAAAGGCATACGAGTCAGCACTTCAGATGTATAACTCAAAACATAAGCAGTAAATATGAGTGATTTGGAGGAACTTCGAAAAGCGATAGTAAAATTCACGCAGGAGCGAGACTGGGACCAATTCCATAATGGAAAAGATCTGGCCCTTGCCCTTTCTATCGAAGCAGCAGAACTGAATGAGGCCTTTCTTTGGAAGGATCCCAAAGATGTGAATGTTGAGAAAGTGAAAGAGGAATTGGCCGATGTCTTCAACTATGCCATTCAGTTAGCCGACAAATACAATCTCGACGTCAAACAGATCGTCTTAGACAAACTCAAGAAGAATGCAGAGAAGTATCCTGTAGAGAAAGCCTACGGGAGTGCAAAGAAGTACAACGAGTTATGATCATCTATAGAGCTACCAAGAAACAATTTGTTGACGACGTGTTCAACAACACGATCGCCAACAACATCGACGAGGCGTTCTTCGAGCATCTGGGCAGACATACCTCACCCAACGAAGTGCGCTCCTGGCAGAACTCGATGCAGTTTATGTATAAGGTGGTGAACACGCCAGAACTCCCTGACGAGGCAGGTGTGGCTATAGAATATCAAATACCCTTGACGGCCAAGCGTGTTGACTTTATCATCTCGGGCTTGAACGCTCAACAAAAGGAGCAGATCGTCATCATTGAATTGAAACAATGGGAGACGGCAGAACCCACTCCCAAGCCGGGCATTGTGGTGGCTCGTTTCCAACAAGGCAAGGCAGAGGTGGCTCACCCCTCCTATCAGGCTTGGTCATATGCTTATATGTTGTCGAACTACAACCTCACCATTCAGGAGCGCGACGTTAACATCAGCCCTTGTGCCTTCCTGCACAACTATACGCCAGATGGCATGATCAACGGCAAACTCTATGAAGACTATGTGGCCAAGGCACCTGTATTCCTGAAGAACGACGCCGCCCGTTTGCAGGACTATATAATAAGGTATGTGCGTTATTGCTCGCCAGAGGATATCATCTGGAAGATAGACAATGGTCGCCTGCGACCTTCGAAGCAGCTGGCAGACTCGTTGACATCCATGTTGAAAGGCAACGATGAGTTTGTGATGCTCGATGACCAGAAGGTGGTCTATGAAGCTGCAGTCTATCTGGCCAAGAAGGCACAGGAAGGCAAGAAACATGTACTGATTGTAGAAGGAGGTCCAGGTACAGGAAAGAGTGTGCTGGCCATCAATCTTTTGGTAAGCCTTACTGCTGAAGGCATCGCCTCGCAATACGTCACCAAGAACGCCGCACCCAGATCGGTCTATAGTGTGAAACTATCAGGCAATTTTAAGAAATCATATATCAACAACCTCTTTGTAGGTAGCGGCACCTTTATTGAGACCGCGCCCAATACGATGGGAGCTTTGATTGTAGACGAAGCCCATCGCCTGAATATGAAGAGTGGCATGTTCTCCAACTTGGGAGAGAACCAGATCAAGGAGATCATCAAGACGGCCAGATTCTCCGTGTTCTTTGTTGACGATTGTCAGCGCATCCACATGAAGGACATCGGTAATGTGAAATATATCAAGCAATGTGCAGAAGAGATGGGCGCAGATGTCCATCTGGAGCATCTCAGCTCACAGTTCCGTTGTAATGGTTCCGATGGCTATCTCAGTTGGCTAGACAATGCTCTGCAAATTCGCGAGACAGCCAATATCCGACTGACAGAAGAGGATTACGACTTCCGTATCTACGACTCCCCTACCGAGATGTTCGAAGAGATCAAACGCAAGAACCAGGCGAACAATAAGAGTCGCGTGGTGGCAGGCTATTGCTGGGATTGGAACAGCAAACAGAACCATGCTGCTTACGATATCATCATTCCCCAGTATGGTTTCCGCAAACAATGGAACTTCAACAGCAACGAGCCTTGGCTGATTGGTGAGAAATCAATCGACCAGATAGGCTGCATCCATACTTGTCAGGGGTTGGAACTGGATTATGTGGGTGTGATCGTGGGCCCAGACCTGTCGTTTAAGAACAACCGTGTGGTGACAGACGGCTTCAAGCGCAGTACAAACGACCAGTCGCTGAAAGGCTTTAAGGCTATGGTGCAGAAGAGACCAACAGAGGCTTTACAAGCCGCTGATGCCATCATCAAGAACACCTATCGCACCCTAATGACGCGAGGCATGAAAGGCTGTTATGTCTATTTCTGTGACCAGGCTTTGGCAGATCATTTCCGTGAGTTAATGGCCGAAAAGCCTACAACAGCCCAGGAAGTGCGCATCGAGCCGATAGTGAACGACGATGTAAAATATATCGATTTCCTCCCCGTCTACTCCATCAAAGCCGCCTGCGGCTATTTTGGTGAAGGCGAAGAAGTCAGCGAGTTAGGCTGGATCCGAGCAGAAGGAGTTGGCAAACTGAATCGCAACATGTATGTAGTCCAAGCTTTAGGTCACTCGATGGAGCCACGTATCAAAGACGGAGATTTCTGCGTTTTCAATCGGAATGTTGCTGGTAGCCGTCAAGGCAAGATTGTGCTTGTACAGCACACCAACTATTACGATCCTGACTACGCTGGTGCCTACTCCATTAAGGAATACTCAAGTCTCAAATCATACGATGAGTTTGGTTCTTGGCAGCACGAAAAGATAGAATTAAAGCCACTAAATCGTGACTATAGCCCTATTATCCTCACACCTGACGATGATGATGAGTTTAATGTGATTGGCGAGTTTGTGGGGGTACTTAGATTTTAAACTCTACTTTTTAACAGTTACTCAAATACAAATTATTATTTCAATTTATTGGTGTCCGATAAAAAATTGAGTTGAGCCGACAGAAAAGGGGACAAACCTTTCGGCAAGTCCCCAAAGATTTGTAATTTTGCGTTTGCTACA
>CADCBZ010000104.1:498-15282 GCA_902799765.1 uncultured Prevotellaceae bacterium | reverse complement strand
CAAATCAGGATGGCGGCAAGCATCCACTTTTTCAATTGTCTCATATTAATAATGAATATAGAAGTTAATAATTTGTTTATTGTGCAAAGTTAATCAATTCCCTTTGAAATAACAATAAACAAAGGCCAATAGTTTGTAAGTTTTGATAATTCAGAAGTAGATTTTACGATTCTGAAGTTCCAACGTTATGCATCCACTCTGTCGCAGTCATACCCATGCTCTGCTTGAAAGCTGCATTAAATGTACTGTAACTTCGGAAACCACTCTGGTGAGCCAGTTGTCGGACCGATATAGTCTGATGGGTAGCGTCTGCCTCATGGTAAAGTTTTATAAAGTGCTGGATGCGCAGTCCGTTGATGTAGGCATTGTAAGTCATGCCCTGACTGGAGAAATGCTGGCTCAGATAGAGACGGTTGGTTCCAATCGTCTGAGCAAGCTGGGGGAGGGAGATGTTGTATTGCAAATAGAGCTGCTGTCCCTCGCAATGCTGTTTCAACAATAGCCCAATATTCTTTGCAGGCAAACCGACCAAGGTCGATACATTCTTAGTGGTGCCCTCAGGGATGCTCAGGTCGCTTAACGTCTCTACCCGCCACAGGAGATAACATACAAGTATGATGATGATCACCTCCATCGCATATTCGTATATCTGTTCACCAACATCTAGCGAATAGATAGCATATACCAGCAAATAGATGGCCAGCACCACGAAGCCCTGCCACACCTCCTTGTGCTCCAGGTCGGCATAGTTGTCGCGCAGCCAGCGTCCGTATTGTCTGATCGCGCCTACCATATATATAATGACGCCAAGCCACATCAGTAAGAAATAGACAAATAGCACCAACAGAAGGTCATCACTACGACTGACAATGTACCACGCCAATCCTACGACGAGCGGAGCCATGATCACACAGACAGGCCACAGTGGGCGCCTACGGTCTTGCAGCATCGTGAGCAATATGATGATCATCAGGGGAATAACCGTCATACAGTCGAGCCATCCGGCTATCAGATAGCCCAGCATCACCTCATCGGGAGAGGTGAGAAAATACGTCGGCAGATACCATATGTGGCACATAGCAATAGTGGCAAAGAAGGCTGCGGTCCAGCGGCGCAGGCGTGTTGGCGGTGTGACGTCAGGGGCAATGGCATTACTCCGACGGAACAGCAGATAGCAACATGCAATCAAAGCCAGCATGGCCACTGATGCATAAAACATGAGAAATAAAGTATCTTCCCTGATCTGATCGTACATGATGGAATGATGTTATGAAAAGAGGTGCTTCGGATTGAAGCACCTCTTGCTATAACGCTGTTTCTGATTTATTTCAGATTCTGGATCTCAAGAGCGGGCTTGTACTCGGGATCGATGGCGAGAATCTTCTCAGCATACTCCTTTGCACCTGGAACGTTCTTGTTGATGTAAGAGTTGAACATCATGTAGTGATAAGCGGTCTTCAACATGGTGTCCTCACCTTTGCTACGATCCGTCTTATTACCAAGGAGTTCAATCAACTTCAGATAGTCGGGCTTTGCCAGGCTGTTCTTCATGTTGTCGTCGAGCTTGTTGACGTTGTTAGCTGCCATATAGGTAGCATAAACCTGCTGGATGGGGAACTTCTGACCTGCCTCACGGAACAGATCAACAGCCTTCTGGATCATCTCTGCCTTCTTGGCGGGAACGGCATCGCCATACTTTGAATAGATGTTTGCCAGACCTTCCCAGTCGTCGAAGTTCACGTTGGGCTTGCTGCCCAGCATGTCGTTGTAGTACTTGATAGCGTTCTCAAACTCCTGATCTTTCAGGTAAGAGTCGGCGATGGCCTTCTGGATGTCCCAGCGCTTGATCATTGAAGAGTCGTTAACGAGCTCCAGAGCCTTGTTGTAGTGCTCGTACATGTTGGCCTTCTCATCGAGCGCCTGATAGATCAGAGCGGTATAGAAGTGATCGTACTCAGAGAACTTGGCACTGTCGGTCTCGTTGAAATACTTGTTGATGTAGCTCTTAGCGGCATCGTAGTTCTTCAACTCATAGTTAGAGAACATGGCCAGACGGTTGAATGTCGGGTTGCGTGGCTCCATCTTGATACCTGCCTCAGCAGCACGGAGGGCATCCTCAAAGTGACCAGTGAAGTAGCTGCAACGTACGAACTCGTTCAGACCAGTCTTGTCGAGTTTGTTGATGTCGGCCTTCATGTAGTTTTCGTATGCCTGCTTTTCGTCGCCAGCCAGCATGTAGATATGAGCGGTGAAGGCATCGATGTCCTCATTGGGGCACTGGGCCTTCATGTCCTGCAGCTTCTGGGCAGCCTGTTTCGGGCTGATCTTACGATATACCATAGCCCACTTCTTGTAACCCTCGGGGTTCTTGGGGTCGAAGTTGATGGCCTGGTTGTAGAAACCGGCAGCCTTACCACCATCGGTACCGAAGGCTGACTCTACATCACCAAGCAACAGATAGGCGGGAGCATACTGATACTTGGGCTTGTATGCCTCGTTGGCGTAGCGTGCGAACTGGTTGGCACCAGCTGTATCTTTCTGCTCAAAGTAAGCACGGGCGATCTTCATCAGCGCCTCAGGATCCTTCTTGTTCTTCTTGAAGGCGGTTTTTGCTAAATCAGCCGCATTGGGGGCCTTTGACTTGATAGCACTGAGGGCAGCATTGAGCTCCTCTACCTGTGCGTTTGCGGTGGCGCTGAAACCTGCCAGCAGCACACCCATAATGAGATACTTGATTGCTTTCATAAATGTATAAATTAGTTTATTATTCTTATTGACGATTCACGATCACGTCTCTTACGTTCATATTAGCGGTCCTTGGCAGGAGGCCTGCACGAAGGATGATCTTCTGACCTCTGGGCAACTGGATAAAGTGGGTGAATGTCGATGGTATGCCGTTACGCGTGTCGTTGAGCAGGGCATAGATCGTGCGCCTCAGAGGATAGTTGCCGTTATATAAGTAGTATTGATAGGGCTTCCAGCTGTTGTATTTCTCAGCTGTCTCCATCTTGGAGACACCCATCACGGATATATTCTTCTTGAAGGTGACGTTGGTGGTGTCACGTTTGTCGTTGAGCCAGTTGCTGCCGATGATGCCGAGTGAATTCTCGTGGTTCTCGACATAGTCGATGACGGCGGCGCTGGTCTTGACGGCTCCGATGTTCTTGGCAGAGAACTGCTGACCGTCGAGGATGGAATCGACACACCAGCGGACGGTGCTTGACAGCGGATTGTCGAATACGACGTCGATTTCGCCAAGTTTGGACTGTGGATAGAGTTCGCTCCACTTAGTAATCTCGCCTTTCAGGATGCGTGCAAAGTCCTTGACGGTGATGCACGAATCGGGATTGGCATTGTTGACGATGATGGCCAGACCGTCGTACGCGATGGGAATCGCTCTTGGCATGTACTTACGGTCGATGAGATTCTGGCGCTCCTTCGGCGTGAAGTCGCGGGTGGTGAATGCCAGCCAGGTCTCCAGCTTCATCAGTTTCTTCACGGCGTCCTGCTCGTTGATGTAGAGCGGGGTGATGGAGTCGAGGGTCTGTGCCGTGAAGTAATACAGTTCCTCGTCGAGAATAGGGTAGAAGCTCTCATCGGCGGCGAGCACGCTGGCGGCCTTCTGATAGGCTTCCTCCTGTTCAGGATTAGGCTTGCTCCCACATGCGTGGAGCAAGCCTAATATCAGTGTTAATCCAACTAATTTGTTGAATACGTTCATTTCAGATAAGAGATTACTTACTGCAGACGGAAGGTTACGGGCACGGTGTACTTCACACGTACGGCGCTACCATTCTGCTTACCAGGAATCCAGTGCGGCATGGACTTAACCACGCGCTGTGCCTCCTTGTCGAGTGAGGGGTCAACGCTCTTCACAACCTTGACGTCGGTGATAGAACCATCACGCTCTACGACGAAGGTTACGATAACACGACCCTGTACACCGTTCTCCTCGGCTACTACCGGATACTTGATATTCTTAGACAGATACTCAAACAGTGCTGAAGGACCTCCAGGGAACTGAGGCATCTCCTCTACCACGTCGAAGACTTTGGATTCCTCCACCTTCGGGGGCTCGGGTTCTGCAATCACTTCCTTTGCCTTGAGGACTTCGCCACCTGCCTCATCGTTACCCTCTACGTTGAAGGCACCGATAGCGGTGTTGGTCTGCTGAAGTTCTTCCTGAGATTTCATCTCCTGATCTTCCTTCACTTCACTGATCTTCCTTCACTTCACTATCCTTCTTAATTTCAGGAACGGTGAAGGCTACAGAGCTCTTAACGCGCTCAATCTCTACTTTCTCTACCTCGGGCTCGTCTTTCTTCTCTACCTTTGCTTCCTTCTTCTCAGCCAGGCTTGCCAACTCTACGTCGGCCTCAATGGCTGCGTTCTGAGAAGCGATGTAGTTCTCGATAGATACCTTTGCAATCACGATAGCTGCGATGATGGCAAAGCCGACGAACATGGTGATCAGTGCCTTGAGGTTACGAACACCTGTGTTCTTGCGCAATTGATAAGCTCCATAGGCCTGGTTTTTGCCCTCAAATACGAGGTCAACCCAGCCATTGTCAATAAGATCTATTTTTCCCATAGTTCTTTCTACATTTTAGGGGTTAATCACTTGACGCCTGCCTTTGCGATGAGATCCTTGTCTTCCTGGCTCATCTTGTCGACATTGTCAATGACGTACTTATCAATATTGCTAATCAGCATCTCATCAAGAGCGGCCACCATATTCTCGTAGGTAGCGGTGTTAAGAGGACGGATGATGACGGTCATCGTAGGAACTTTCTCGCCGTTGGGCAGTTCACCCTTCTTCAGCTTCTTCAGCTGCTCCTGGTACTGCTCGTCAGTCATCTTTGAGTTATACTCTGCCTTCTTGGCATCGAGCTCCTTCTTGGCCATCTTGATCTTGGCAATCGGGTTGATACCTTCCTCTGTAGTATGCTCGTTGAGCACCTTCTCAATACCGTCCTTACCATATGTGGTAGGCTTTACGCATGAGGGATCGTCATAGTTGGGCAGACCAGCTATATACCATACCTTATCGTTGCTACCCAGGTAGAGGGTGATGGTGTGAGAAGCCTTTGTTACCTGCTTCTGCTCTTCATTCAACTGTGATGTGTCATCGTTTGACGGCATGGTCAGCTGCATAGCCTGCGGCTTGGCCAGTGTAGTACACAGCATGAAGAAGGTAATCAGAAGCATCATCATGTCTACCATTGGCGTGAAGTTCACGCGGGTATCCATTTTCTTCTGCTTGGATAGATTCTTTTTTGCCATAATACTATTAGTCGTTTAAACGTTTAACATCGAGGTTCGTGATGAGCTGGAAACGGTTCTCGCTCATGTCCTGAAGTTCCGACATCAGTTTCTTAATAGATGCATAAGGCGTCTTTGAGTCGCACTTGATGGCGAGCTTAATGTCGGGATTCACATTGCGGGCCGCTGAGACCCACTCCTGGAACTCGCTCTTGCCACCCTTGATACTATCAAGCGGCAGACCGAGCTTCTGGATTTCTTCACCCATCTTCTCAGGCTCAAGGCTGAGATAGTTGGCGAGCTGAGACATGCTGGCGCCTACCATAGCATCCTCGCGGAAGTGCTTCACCTGGTTAGCGTTGAGCTGAACACCGAACTTGTCGGTCATCTCGTCCAGCATCGCCTGCATGTTGTTCTTGTTTTCCGTACCGCAGTAAACCTTGCCTTCTGGGGTTACCAGAATGTTCAAGACATCCTGCTCTGGAATCTTCAGCTCTGGAATGTTGAGGTCAACATGAAGAAACACAGAAGCAGCGTCATCACGTCTGACATTGGCGTCATGTCAATCCAGATGTCTTTTTTCTGTATCTTAATTTTACCCATACTAAAACTGGTATTAAAGTTTTAAATGGTTTAAAATTAAGCCTCGTTGTGGTTAGAATCGTATGTAGCAGCGATTGTGTAACCAATCTCGTCGAGTGCGTAAGTCAGCTTGTCGATCTTGTTTGAGAAGAAGTTGTAAACAACGGTAGCAACCCAAGAGGTCAAGATACCAGATGCTGTGTTCACAAGTGCCTCAGAAATACCGGCAGACAGAGCCATAGAGTCAGCACCACCACCAGCAGACAGAGCCTGGAATGATCCGATCATACCGAGCACAGTACCGAACAGAGCGGTCAGGGTACCCAGAGATACGATGGTAGCAACCATTGGCATGTTCATCTGGAGAGTAGGCATCTCAAGCTGAGTAGCCTCGTCGTGAGCCTGCTGGATCTTAGCGATCTTGGCAGCCTTCTTCAGAGTGGTGTCACCCTCAACGGTCTGATACATCTTGATAGAAGCCTTTACTACGTTTGCTACTGAACCCTGCATCTTGTCGCAAAGCTTGTCAGCCTCGTCGAACTTCTGGGCCTTGATCAGAGCCTTAACGTCAGCGGTGAACTTAGCCAGGTTGATCTTACCAGCAGCAGTCTTGATAGCGAAGAAACGCTCGATACCAAGGCAGATAACGGTGAAGAGAAGGGTAAGGATAAGACCTACAACGAAACCTCCCTTATACACTGTACCGAGAAGGTTTGCAGGATGACCTGAACGGTCGCCACCGATGAAGTTGTCGGGGTTACCCATTACGAAGTACCATACACCATAAACCTTGGAAGCCCGATTTTTTAGCTGGGGCTGCAGCCTTTGTTGTTGTTGCCATAAATGTGATAATTTTAATTTTTTAGTTATTTAAAAATTTGAGTTTGTAAATAGTCTATTATCAAATTGACCTCGCAAAGATAGCAAATTAAAGTTTTATAAAAGCCGTTTTAAGAACTTTTAACTACGAATTTATTGATTTATTTCAAATTTGCCACTGTATTCTTAATGCGATTCATTGCTTCGATGATATTTTCGTCACTTGTGGCGTAACTCATGCGGAAGCATTCGGGGTCGCCAAAAGCATCTCCTCCGACGGTTGCGACGTGGCCTTTTTCAAGCAAATACATCGCGAAATCGGTGGAGTTGTTGATGGTGGTCTCACCGTCGCTCTTGCCATAGAAACTGCTGCACTTGGGGAAAAGGTAGAAGGCACCTTCGGGCACGTTCACTTCCAGACCGGGAATCTCCTTAGCGAGCTTCACAATCAGGTCGCGACGACGCTCAAAGGCCTGACGCATCTCCTCGACACATTCCTGGCTGGAGATGTAGGCGAACTCGGCGGCCTTCTGGCTGACGGAACACGGACCACTGGTGTATTGTCCCTGCAGCTTGTTACAGCCTTTGACAATCCACTCGGGAGCTGCGATGTATCCGATACGCCAGCCGGTCATGGCATAGGCCTTCGACACACCGTTGACGATGATGGCGCGCTCCTTCATACCAGGGAACTGCGCAATCGACTCGTGTTTGCCGATGTAGTTGATATGCTCGTAGATCTCGTCGGCCAGCACAAACAGGTCGTCGTGCTTCAGGATGACATCAGCCAGGGCCTTCAGCTCCTCCTTATTGTATACGCTACCTGTAGGATTGCTGGGAGAACAGAGAATTATCATACGGGTCTTCGGGGTGATGGCGGTCTCCAACTGCTCGGCTGTCATCTTGAAGTTCTGGTCGAAGCCAGCCTCCACGATCACGGGCTCGCCACCTGCCAACTTCACCATCTGGGGATAGCTCACCCAGTAAGGTGCAGGGATGATCACTTCCTCACCATCGTTCACCAGTGCCATGACGGTGTTGCAGACGCTCTGTTTGGCACCGTTCGACACCAAGATCTCTGAGGGCGTGTAGTGCAGATGGTTCTCGCGCTCCAGTTTACGGGCGATAGCCTGACGCAGGTCTGGATAGCCTGGAACTGGAGAATAGCGTGAGTAATTCTCGTCGATAGCCAGCTTGGCTGCCTGCTTGATGTGGTCGGGGGTATTGAAGTCGGGCTCACCTACGCTCATGTTGATGACGTCGATGCCCTGGGCTTTCATTTCTGAACTTTTCTGTGACATTGCGAGCGTGGCTGAAGGGGCCAGACGTTGCAAACGGTTTGATAATTGTGCCATGTTTGTTGCAAATTTGGGTGCAAATGTACTAATTTTAAGTGAAAAGTGAGTCGGGAATAGTGATTATTTTGCTACCGCTACTCGTTTTTTTTATTATTTTCACTTTTATTTCAGGTGGAGTATGTGTCCCATACGGTTTTTCTTCGTCTCCAGATAACGCAGATTAAAGGGGTTCGGCGTTACCTCGATGGGCACGTTCTCGATGATCTCAAGACCGTAAGCCTCCAGTCCCACACGTTTCACGGGATTGTTGGTCAACAGGCGCATCTTATGAACGCCTAAGTGCCGCAACATCTGTGCACCGCAGCCGTAGTCGCGCTCATCGGGCTTGAATCCCAGGTGAATATTGGCATCCACCGTGTCGAGACCTTCCTCCTGCAACTTGTAGGCGGCGATCTTGTTCATCAGACCGATACCACGCCCCTCCTGCTGCATGTAGATCACCACACCTTTGCCTTCTTTCTCGATGGCCTGCATGGCCTTGTGAAGTTGTTCGCCACAATCGCAGCGCTTTGAACCGAGGATGTCACCAGTCATGCATGAGGAGTGCACACGCACAAGGATGGGCTCATCGTCCTGCCATTCGCCCTTAATCAGTGCCAGATGCTCCAGTCCATTACTTTTCTGGCGGAAGGGGATCAGGCGGAAGTGGCCGTAGTCTGTGGGCATATCCACCTCTTCACCCACTTCGATGAGCGATTCCTTTTTCAGACGATAGGCAATCATATCCTTGATGCTGATGATCTTCATGTCCCATTCCTTGGCGAGTTCCATGAGCTGAGGCAGACGGGCCATCGTGCCGTCCTCGTTCATGATCTCCATCAGTGCACCGGCAGGGTAGAGACCTGCCATGCGACAGAGGTCGATGGTGGCTTCGGTGTGGCCACTGCGACGCAGCACACCGTTCTCTTGGGCATAAAGGGGATTCACGTGTCCCGGACGTCCGAAGGTCTCAGGACGGGAGGCGGGATTGGCCAGTGCCTTGATGGTCTCGGCACGGTCGTGGGCAGAAACGCCGGTGGTGCAGCCCTCCAGTTTATCGACAGTCACGGTGAAGGGGGTTCCCAGTACCGAGGTGTTATCCTGCACTTGATGGGGCAGGTCGAGTTCCTTGCAGCGTTCGATGGTGATGGGGGCACAAAGTACGCCACGGGCGTTCTTCAGCATGAAGTTCACCTGCTCGGCGGTGATCTTCTCTGCGGCGATGATGAGGTCACCCTCATTCTCGCGGTCTTCGTCATCGACCACGATCACAAACTTACCTTCAGCGAAGTCTGCTACGGCCTCTTCTATTGTGTTGAGTTTAAATGATTCCATATTGTTTACACCTTATTATATATTAGTCTATATGTATCTGAAGTCCTGCCTTCTTCTGCGCTTCGGCATATTCCAGTACCCGTGGGAGAATGCGCTCGCTCGTCTGGCGGATGGTGCGCAGGTCTCTGTACAGGCGCAGACGGAAGCGGATCATCCTGAAGTAGAAGAAGGCACCCAGGGGCAGGCACAGGCCTGTCACGATGTTCAGCCACTTCTGACGGAACGGTCGGGTGTGGGCGTGTGTGGCAATGACGGGATAGTTGTTCAGCAGCGTGAGGATCAGTTTGTCGCGTGAGTAGCCCAGATCCTCGATGGCCACCTCGAGCGTCGTGTTGAGATGCTCGATCTCCTGGTCGTCACCTTCGTGGAAGAACACCTTGATGGGGTTCGGCCAGCGCAGCAACTTGTGGTTCTCGCTGTAGACCGCGATCTCCCTGTTGACATTGGTCAGCAGACCGGCGTCGATCTTGTATTTCGGATCCTCAATGATCACCTCCTTACGGTAGATATGGCGCTTCTGACGCAGACCCAACAGGCGCATGACAATGGCTTTGTAGAGGTCTATGTTGAACACCGTGGAGTCCTTGTTAGCCTTATAAGTAAAGAACACGGCGATCGGTGTGAGTACCATCGTGGAGATGGTCTGTCCGAACCACACCTGCCACTGTCCGTCGCGCGCCATACGCATACCCGAGTTGTCGAAGATGTAATACACGATAAACACCAATACGGATACGATGACGGGTACGCCCAGACCTCCCTTGCGGATAATGGCTCCCAATGGGGCACCGATAAAGAAGAAGATCAGGCACGACAGTGACAAAGTGAACTTCTTGTAAGCCTCAATCAGGTGCTGACGGTAGTTGCGGTGCAGGTATTTGGCATATTCCATCTTCATGTCCATATCTGTCATCACTTGCTTGACACTTGTCAGTGCCCCCTTCACGGCTGCCTGTTTCAGATGAGGCGCCTGCCTGTCATAGACGGAGTCGAATGGGGTGGTGGAGGCTGCTACCGCTTTCACCAGTTTCATCGAGTCGTTATCCTTGAAGTCAGGCTGACGGTAGAAATAGGACTTGGCATCCTTATAAAAGGCCAGTCCCACGCTGTCGTTGAACTCACTGATCGAGTCGAGGTCGTGCAGGATCCTGCTGAGACTCTTGGCACGGGCGTCACCCGACACCTCGGTCATGTCTGTCAGGTTGAAACCGCTGTCGAAATCAAGTACGATGCGCTTTGAAGAGAACGTCTCCCTACGATAGGGGACGGAGGCGCTGTTGGCGAGATCCTGGGAGCGCATGTTCTCAAACCACTCACCGCTATAGAGCTTCAACACGAGATGTTTCTTTTCGGCAGTCGATTGCATCATGCCTGAGTCGGCGAGGATAATGGCCTGATCCTCATAACTGCCTGTCTGGCGGTAGATCATGATACCATAGAGCATACCGGTGCTCAGGTCTTTTTTCTGCACGTAGATATTAGAGCCAGGGATACCATCGTAGAAGATGCCCTCAGGGATTTCGAGCTCGGGACTCTTCTGCTTCATCGAAATCAGCAGCTGATAGAAAGAAATGTTGGATTTTGGATAGACCACATCCTGAAAGAAATAGGAGACACCTGAGATCAGGATCACAATAACAATCAGTGGTCTGAATGCCTGCATCAGCGAGATGCCTGCGGCCTTGATGGCTGTCAGCTCGGAACTCTCACCTAAGTTTCCAAAGACAATCAGGGAACTCAACAAGATGGCGAGGGGTAGGGCTTGGGGTAACAGCATCAGTCCCATGTACCAGAAGAACTGCGCCATCACGTCGAGTGTCAAACCTTTGCCGATCAGTTCATCGACATAGCGCCACAGGAACTGCATCATCAGCACAAACTGGCAGATGAAGAATGTTCCCATAAACAGCATACCAAACTGCTTGGTAATAAATATGTCTAATTTCTTAATCCCTAGCATATCAGGGTGCAAAGGTACATTTTTTAATTAAGAATTAAGAATTTAGCCACATTTTTTAACGCTTACAGTCCGCTGGCCCTGTGTAATCTGTCTAGATTACTCTCCCAGAGAATCTTCAGACCGTCTGTGTCGTCGTCTTCTGCAAAATCGGTGATGAAAAGGGTCAGGTAATGCGTCAGGTCACTCTTCCCGATGCGCATCTCCCAATAGGAGTCTTCGTCCATATCGTCGTCGTAATCCCATTTCAGTCTGATATGATCGTACTTCACGTATTCTATAAGGTGTGCCTTGCGGATGTCCTGCTGGGTCCAAGGCTCTCCCCAGGTGAAGGTGAAGATGCCGTCTTCCTCTGTGACGTAATCTGCCAACCATCGTTTAAGTCCATGTGCGCTACTGATTTGTTCCCAAACAATGTTTGGCGACTTCGTTGTCAGTGGGTATTCGATGTCTATTCGTTGCTTTCCCATACGCGTTTTTAGTCCGTTTGTTATTGGTAAGAGGTATATCTACGCCACAAAATTACGAAAAATCTGCGAAATAAAAAATATTTTCGCGTTGTGTACCTTTGCACCCGCTTAACAGCAGATGGCGGGATAGCTCAGCTGGTTAGAGCGCATGATTCATAATCATGAGGTCGCCGGTTCAATCCCGGCTCCCGCTACCAGAATCGGCAAGTTACAATATCAAAAGTAGCTTGCCGATTTTTCATAATTTCCTCCAGTTTTTGGTCCTCACGGCGATGTTCTTCGCCAGGCACTCACTGTAGAGCCAGGGCTCGCAACTGTGGATAACAGATACATCACCTGCAAAGATACAACAATTATTTCATTCCGCCAAACTTCTGGGCAAAAAAAACTCGCACCGGGGCTATGCCCCAGCACGAGGTTACGGTTATGTGCCCTCTCGAGCTAGCGACCAGCCTTTCAGCATGGCGAAGTAATCTAACGAGTCCGTACCGTTTTCCTGAATCGCCATCGCCACACCGAGCGCCATCCAGCGGGCGGGCTGATCCGATGGGATGCCGATGGGTTCATCAGGAGCGATACCAGTCAGCCGACATACATTCTCAATATACGTCGCCGTCATATTCTCATTGGGCGGCGCCCACTTGCTGATAATCGCCCGGATGGTAAACAGCCGATACTTGTGATAATATATTCCAAACTATCAAACTGGCAAAAACTGGCGTCAGTCTGTTGGGCTCTCAGGCCCTTCCACTGATCCTTCGCCGTGCGACGGATATTCAGCGGGTTGTTGTTTCTAATTCCTCTTGGTAACATAACTTTTACTTTTTTCTTTTTTACCTTTCTTATTCACATTAATCGGTGTACTGTTAGGGAATACTATGCTATAGGCTGCGTCGAGGGCTTTCAGATTAATTCTCCAATAACTGATGCCCGTTTCTACAGCCACGATAGCCCGCAACAGTTCACGATGCTTACGCGGATTGAGACTGGGCAGAGACAACTCGTTCCAGCCTTCCTGCTCGCACAGGTGACATACCCTCCAGATGTAATCATCATTGGCTTCATAGCCGAACCACGCCTTCATGACGTTGCGGATACAGAAGCGCTTATACTGACCTCCGAGGAGGCGCCTCGTGCGCTCCAGCTTCCGCCAGAGCATCACGAAGCAATCTTGTGAATTTTGAATCTCAATCATAATTTCAAAATCGAAAATGACCAAATGACCTTGACATTTTGACCGCATTACAACTTCCGATAATTCCCGTCCTCTTCCTGTACCACAAGCCCCTGTTTGCGCCAGTTCTTCAGCATCTGGCGAACGGTATTGTGGTTCACGTTGGCGCCCTTTACCGCCACCGAATGCTGCATAGCCTGATCGAACGAGAACTGCTGATCCAGTCGCTCAAAGATGGAGTCGTTCCTGCCGCGCTTGGTGCGTTCGCCATAGAGGTTGCCTGCATAGTCGCGACTCTGAAAGGCATTCTCGATGCGGTCGCGGAAGAAGTAGAGGGCGTTCTCCAACAGCGAGTCGGCTATCACATCATAAGTTTCCAGCATCGCGGGTGTCTGCGCCTTCAACAACATTTCCTTCCACAGGTTCGGCTGCTGCTTCAACTGCGTCTCGGCACCGTTCAGTCCGTGCTTCTGGATCAAGCCTTCGCACACCTTGCAGAGCATCAGACAGCACGTCATTCTTTGGGCTGTGACGCACACGCGGATGCGCTGACGGGCACGGGTTCGGTCGTCGTTCTTCATCGTCTCCAGGCGGATACGCTCCACCCATTCACGACCCTTCGCCTCCAACTTCGGCAGCACCACCTCACCATACATCAAAGGCAGAAGGTGAGCAATCTGCTGGATGCGCTCACGCTGGCGGTCGGTCAGCACAGGCGGCTTGTCCTCCAGCGGTGCAAAGGTGTTGTCGGGCGTGCGGGCTACGGCGATACGGCTCTGAAAACCGTCGGTGTAATTGTTCACTACGCGATAGGGCGTGCCGCACATCACCACATTCCACAGCAGGTGGTCGATATGTACGTTCACAGCATCAGCTGATCGTGCCTCGCGCTCATACTTGGTGCCGTCGTAACTCTGTCGTAGCATCACCGAAAAGTCGCTCATCGCCGATTTCCACTTCTGCGCCACCGTGTCGGCCTCGGGCGTAAACGAGAAAGCGTGCTTGCCCTCTGTGTTGGCCAGTCGCTCGGCGAGGTTGGCAACGGTGTTGTTCAGCGTCAGACAGCGCACGGGCAACTTCGGTTCCTCGGGCTGTTCCTTTTTGTTCTTCGCCGCCCGCTTCTTGGCGCGCCACTCGTCCTCCTGAGGAAGCTTTTGCAACAAGTTACACGACTCAAAGACTTCTATTTCGCACAATGGGGACAGTCCCTTCTGTGAGATTTCCAGCGCATTCAGCGTGTTGCGGAGGCGCTGGGGAAAGCCATTGAACTCCGAGGCGAGAGCGCTCTTAATCTTCGCCTGCTTCTCTTCCAGCGGGAAACCGTCGTAGCAGGGAATCACCTGGTCGAGCCACTCGAAGTTCCTGCCGCAGATATGCCTTAGGTCGCAAGCCAACTGATAGGTCAGTGATATCCGTAAACGGAATCCCGTGGTAATCCTTTGGGTAGTTTTTGGGCCGCTCGAGCTCCGCTCGCTTGCTACCGGAGGGACGCAAGAACGGACTACACGACTTTAGGACTTTTTCTTCTTTAGTCTTAGGGACAGTCCCTGGCGCTAATTCAACAGCAGCATCAGTCCTGTTAGTCCTGTAGTCCGTTGCTAAAATTAAGTTCGCTGCTTGAATCTCAAAGATCGCATCGTCGAGGTAGAGCAACTGGTCGCCTGATGTCGTAAAGAAAACCCTTGTGATATCCTTAGCCTGAGAGTCATACGCCACATCCAGCAGATCGCTTGCCCACTTCAGGTTAGTCTCTTGCGAGAGATCCGGACGACGCTTGAATGCCAAGTGATAGCCACCACCACGGGCACTCTCTTCCAACATCAGCAAGCCCAATTCATCTTTCTTGCT
>CADCBZ010000104.1:0-478 GCA_902799765.1 uncultured Prevotellaceae bacterium | reverse complement strand
GCCGTCCTCATTCGGCAGACACGAATAGTTCATCTGCACCAACTCCGTTTTCAGTTGTTCCTCGCCAGCCCTGATACGCTTCATCAAGGGAATCTGTTCACCGCCGTTACGCAAGCTCAGATACTCCTCTCTCGAATGGATGGGGCGCATGAATTTTGCGCCGCCATCCCTTTTATAAACATAATGTACACTCATTATTTAATGTTTAATTTAAAAGTTCGGATAACCAAGTTTGGAATTCAAATAACGCACGCCATCGAGCGTCCACGTCATATAGACTTTCACTTTCTTCTTGCCTTTCAGCGAATAAGAGACGTGTGTACGCATGCGCACCAGATTGCGGTTGGCAAGGTCGTCAGAGATGTTCCAGTGGCCATCTCGACGGAACTGAATGCCCATGTCGCTAAGCACATGGTTGAAATCAAAGACCGTCATGTTAAACGTCTTCGCTACCTGCGTGGCGGTCAGCGTGTCCTCA
>CADCBZ010000103.1 GCA_902799765.1 uncultured Prevotellaceae bacterium | reverse complement strand
GAGAGAGTCTGAAGTACCTTATTTCCTTGCCCAGGAGCTGATTCCCGGCTATTGGGGCAATCGTGAGGGAACTTATTGTCCACCCAAGGGCTATTTCGTAGCCGACGAAAATCCTGAAGCCTTCGAAGCCTACGAAGCCACCTTCCCCCAGAAGGAGAAACTCCGCCTACCTGGACAATTAGGATATGAAGAATAAATAGTTTATGGAAATGAAAAGAAGGATCATTATATTAGCCCTGTTTGTGGCGACCATCGCAAGTGCACAGGGGTTCGAGGCGCAAAACGGTTATATTTCCAAGCAAGACAGTCTGCTTCAGGATTACGACTATTTCTTCAGTCAATTGGAGCAGATACATCCCGATCCGTATAGTGCTTTTGGCGGGAAGGATGGGTTTGATAAGGCCGTGAAGCAGTTGAGAGATGAGCTGGCTAACCGCGACTCCTTGACACTTAACGAGATGCAGGTGGAAGTGACCAAACTGATATCCGCACTCCACGACGGACATACTTATATAGGGTATGATAAAGCGCCAAAGAAAGTAGAAGACCAATGGGTACCGCTGAAATTTAAGGTTATTCCCGATGGCATTATCGTCAACGGATACACTCCAGAACTGGAGTCCTTGAAGGGAGCAATGTTGTGCGAGGTGGAAGGTGAGCCATTAGAATCGGTACTTGATCGCCTCGACAAACTTGTCGTTTCAGAGAATCGCTATGGACTGATGGGTAAAGCATGCAGAAACATTGGCAACACCAACACCATGCGACAATTATTCCCTACATTCAATAAAGAACAGGTCTCAATGAAGTTCCGCATGGCTAATGGCAAGGATACGCTCGTCAGTCTTCCCTTCTATCCCAACAGTCCATTTTGGGAAAACATTGTATGGACATCTACTGATGAACGTTTCCCACATAAGAACTTTGAATACCGCTTCATCGATGACAGCAAACAAACGATGGTGATGTGCATCAACTCTATAGTGAGTGCCGACATACCAAACCTCGAAAACTACGGCCTTAAATCGGATGTGATTGTGGCTGATGTCTTTGCCAAGATGTTACGTGAGATGAAGGCTGCCAATAGTCCTCGTCTCATTATCGACCTGCGTGGCAATGGCGGAGGTTGGACGATGATCATGTATGCTGCGCTGTACGAGCTCTACGGAAAGCGTATCATGGATACCGACTTCGGCATGCACTCTGCCACCAAAGTATCAGACGGCTGGCTCAAGAAGAATAATCTGACCTTAGAACAGCTCAATCAGGATAGAGGAACATTGCTGAAGATGGGTGATTTCATTGAACGATCATCAAACATCAACAGTTTCGACTGGTTTATGTGTGCCGACAAGAGCATTCTCGAAGCACAACACGGCGAACCCATCTACACGCCAAAAGAAATCTATGTGGTTACCGACGTACAAACCTTCAGTTCTGCTTTCCATACCGCTTACATGTTGTGGAAAATGGGAGCCAAGGTGGTAGGCGTAACTTCCGGACAGGCTCCCAACACGTTTATGGAAGTTACACGATTCAAGTTGCCGAATACCGGTCTTGAATGCTCTGCCTCCAACTCCCTACAGAGTTGCTTCCCCACAGATCATCCTATGGCAAAGACTTTCACTCCAGACATCCAACTGTCGTATGACGATTATCGCCAGTTCGACTTCAGTAAGGATGCAGAATTATTGTTTATCGAAAAGCTAACGAAATAAGATGACTCAGTTGCCAAACGTCATAACGCTGCTCAGGATAGCAGGCTCTTTGGGTCTGCTCCTTAGTGATGTGACGGAAGTGATGTTTTGGATAATCTATGGTCTCTGCGGCATCAGCGACATTGCCGACGGATGGTTGGCAAGAAGGTTAAAGTGTGTCACAAAGAAGGGAGCATTGCTGGATAGTCTGGCAGACATCTGCTTCGTAGCCACTACCGAGATGCAATCCACACTTTGTGCGAATAACTGCCGCGAGTGGTGATGCCTGAATTGGCATCAGCCACCATCCGCTTCAGGTCGCTTGAGGCCGATGCCCTGCATTGACCTGTGGCTATGGCATAGTCGCTGAGCGTCATATATCCTTGTTGGTCGATGATGGCTTTGGCTTTTTCCAATCGCTCTTCACGGCTGTACTTGCTTTTCTGCGGAACTACGACGTCTGTATTGACACGATCGAAGGTTGCCTCACGGTTCATTTCCTTCAGCAACTCAGGGTCAGGCTTGAAGTTGATGTCCTTGATGCATACATGCCTGTATTTCGTCTTGGGGTCTTCACCATCCTGTTTGTTCTTGGCAATAGCCTCTTCTGAAGGCGTGGAGGTATCGAAGCCCAGGGACAGGGAAAACACGCCTAATCCGTCGATCTTGATATTGTGGCCTAAAGGCATCCAACTCTGCATCGTTGATGTGAGTGCGTCGAAGACTGCTCGGATGATGCCTTCGCTGATGTTGCCAGCATAGGTGCGCATATGTTTGATAACGGTCTCATAGTCGTGCAGCGAATAGGTCTGCATCTTTGGATAGACGATCTTTTTGCCGTCTGTCATCTCATCGGGAAGTTCCTGTAAAACGAAATTTGCCATATACTTTATCTATTTTATATTCATGCCCTGTGAACTTATGTTCGCCGTCCGCGAACGTATGTTCATGCACCATGAACTTATGTTCATCGCCCACGAACAAAACTTTTCACGTTGCAAAGATACATTTTCCTATTGATTCCACCAAAGAATTCCAAGCAATTCGTCACATTTCAATGCAATTTATCCCAGAAATTTGGATGGGATGGGTATTCTATGTATTTTTGCACCGTCAAAAACATTAAAGAGTATATGATGAAACAGAAATTTTGTCAGAGTTGCGGCATGCCGCTCACAGATGATGTGCTAGGTACGAATGCCGACGGCACGAAGAATGAAGATTACTGCATGTACTGCTACAAGGACGGACAGTTCCTGCAGGATTGTACGATGGAAGAGATGATTGAGCATTGTGCTCAGTTTGTGAATGCTGTTAATGAAGGGCTAGAAAAACCTATTACCAAGGAGGAGTACATCGGCATGATGAAAACGTATTTTCCCCAACTTAAGCGTTGGCGCCAAACGCTGGATGTGAATAACGATGAAGCGATGAATGCAAATCCCGCTTTGGCAGGCATTAAAGAACTCATTGCACAGATGGCCGACAAACAGCCCATCGCTTATATCTCGTCAGTAGACCAAGAAGGTTTTCCTTGGACCAAGGCCATGCTGAAGCCACGTAAACGCGAGGGTATCAAAACCTTCTACTTTACAACTAACACTTTCTCAATACGTGTGGCTCAATACAAGGCTAACCCTAAGGCCAGTATCTATTTCTGCGATGCCAAAGGTTTCAAGGGCATGATGCTGCGTGGTACGATGGAGGTGCTGACGGATGCCAAGAGTAAGGAGATGATCTGGCACAATGGCGATGAGCAGTACTACCCCGGTGGTGTAACCGACCCGAACTACTGCGTACTCAAATTCACCGCCACCGATGGTCGCTTCTATAGCGATTTCTATCCCCGTAGTTTTGTGATTGAGTAAATGATGAGCAACAAAGCACTTGTCGTTATCGACATCCAGAACGACATCACCAAACATTACCGCGATATCATCGACAATATTAATGCCGCCATCGAATGGGCTGTGACGGAGGGAATGCACGTGGTCTATATCAAGCATCACAACATCACCGCAGGAACTCGTACATTCAAGCCTGGAAGCAAGGGTGAGGAACTGGTACCTGAGATGAAGGTCGTGTCAGATAACATCTTCGTAAAGACGAAAAGCAATGCCCTAACAAGCGAGGATTTTTCTGCTTTCATCGCAGCGAACGGCATCAATGAGTTCTACGTAGCTGGTGCAGACGCTACGGCCTGCGTGAAATCGACGTGTTTCAATATGGCCAAGGCAGGTTTCACGGTGCATGTCCTCTCCGACTGCATCACCAGCTACGACCTGAAGAAACTCCCAGAGATGCTCGCTTATTACGAAAGCAAAGGCTGCGAGGTCAAAACGCTTGGCGATTATAAACAATGAAAGAACATTATGAAACAGGAAATCAATCCCAAGAACACCAGTCGGGCGCAGGCATTTGAACTATGGATGAAGTCGCCCATGCCGATGGTGACTCTAGTCAAGACGCTTGATGTAACTCGATTGAGGAAGTATGCGAAACGTTATTCAATGCCGTTCAATATGGCGCTTTGCTGGTGCATCGGTAAGGCAACCAGTCGGATGGACGAGTTTTACCTGCTGCCAGAGCAAGGGAAACTGTATAAGTACGATCGCCTTGCCATCAATGTGATAGTGAACAACAAAGAAGGTGGCATCAACTCGTGCGACATCTTATATACAGATGATTTGGAGCAGTTCGGCCAAGACTATACGAATCTGACGCAGACGGCCAGCGCGTCCTGTCAAAGTTCTTTCGTAGATGATGCGATGGTGATAGGCACATCGGCGATGACGGCCACCGAACTCGACTGCATCGTCAACCAATACACCGACCAGTTCTGCAATCCGATGGTGATGTGGGGCCGCTACCGCAAGGGCTGGTTGAGGACAACCTTACCCATCTCCTTCCAGTTCCACCATGTGCAGATGGATGGCGGACATGCCGCCCGCTTCCTCGATGAACTCCAAAAGACAATAAACACTATATGAATAGTATGCGCTATAGAGAAGAAGCCATCGAATGTGTAAAAAATCATGTTCTCCAGATACATAAGCAAATATATGCCAAGTATAATGGTGATTTTGACAGGATCTATACGGAAGGGTACAACAGCAAATCCTATACGGGTAGGGTTATTGAGCCAGGGAAGGTATATGAACTGAGTTATTTGGAATGTACGTGCCCTAAAGTTAAATGTGGGTTGAGAAACCATCCGCAGCAATGTGAGTGCTCACGACAGAGCATTCTATATATCTTGTCGCAACTTGAACCGGACAGCCATTTCGAGGTTCGGATTGAGAATACAATTCTTAGGGGAAGCGACCGCTGTACATTCCGCATAACAAGACATGAAGGTTATTGAATTAAATACACGAGTAATTCGTCACAAATCGATACAGAATATCCCAGAAGTTTGGAGGAATAGCAATAATTTCATATCTTTGCACTGTCAACATTAATAAATGTGTAAGAAATGAAACAAGAAGTGATTGCAGCAATCGTAATGTGTGTCATGGGTGCAGGTTTGTTGTTCGTACCAGCATACAAAATATGGTCTGTCACGGAAAAGTGGAAGACTATAGATGGCAAGGGACCTTCTAAGAGTTACGTCATCATAACGCGAATAATAGGAATCATTTTTATGTTGCTTGCGGCCACAATGGTTGGTGCGCAGGACCTGACACATTATAAACGAGTGACTACGCCAAGGATGGTGCCAATAAGGCAGGAATGTATCTTCAGCGAGAGTTCGAGAAGGCTGGCGTAGACGAAGTGACGCTCCAGCCCTTCAAGTTGGACATCAATACCTTCTGCGGCAAGATGCAGATGTGGGCAGATGACAAGAAACTGCGTGCTGGCGTAGATTTCTCTATGCGAGAGTATTCGCCTGGCATACATGGTGAGTTCCCTGTCTATCATGTGGATACGTTGAACTACGATGCCGAACGGATGTTTGCTGATCTCGCCAAGTCTGAATACGCCAACTGCCTCGTGGCTTGCGAGTTCTGGTTCACTTATAAGCATCGCAAGGACTTCTCCCGTCTACAAAAGGCTGGCGAGTGCAACAATGCCGGACTGATCTACACATGGGAGGCACCAATCAAGGCTGCGAGTAAGCAAGAGCAGAGCGATGCTCGCACCTGCTCTGCCGAGCGGGAGCAGGCTCGACCTTTGGTCAAATTTTTCAAAGCCTACGGCGAGAAGGTGGTGGACAAACCCATCATATGGGTGACACCCGAAGCCATCAAGGGCGTGCAGCGCGTAAAAGCAGATGTCGACAATAAGTTCCTGAAGGATTACGAATGCTTCAACGTCATTGCCAAGGTGGCTGGCGAGCGCCACGACAGTTGCTATGTCTTCACCGCCCATTACGACCATCTGGGCAATCTGGGCAAAAAAGTATTCTATGCAGGAGCCAACGACAATGCCTCTGGTACTGCCGCCATCGTCACCCTCGCCGCCTACTACGCCAAGCATCGCCCACCCTACGACATGTACTTCATCGCCTTTTCGGGTGAAGATGCCAACCTGCGAGGCTCCAATTACTACGTAAAGCATCCCATCGTACCACTAAGTCAGATTAAGTACCTCTTTAATATAGATATGATTGGCGACAACAGCCCCGTACAATATTGCGAGGTGAGCGATGAAGGTATGCGCGGCTACTCGCTCTTTGAAAAGATTAATGCAGAGAAGCATCACTTCAAGGCCCTACATCGAGGCGATCTGGCTGCCAATAGTGACCACTATCCCTTCGCCACGCGCCACGTGCCCTGCATCTTCTTGGAGAACGAGAAAGGTGACGCCTTCCAATACTATCATACGATCTTCGATACTTACAAGACCGTCCGTTTCGACAGCTATGAGCCCGTGTTCCGTTTGGTGCGCGACTTTGTAGAACAGTATTAATTACAATGCAAATAGAAAAATAATTAGATATTCGTGTAGTTTTTAGTAACCGTACTGCGTCTAATGGGTGTAAAGATTCAAAAAACAGATGAGACAATGACAACATTAGAAAGACAGTTTGCGCAAACCGTAGCGGAACAGAAAAGCACCATCTACACCGTGTGCTACATGTTCTCGCAGGATGCCGACGAAGTGAACGACCTGTTCCAAGAGGTACTAGTCAATCTTTGGAAGGGCTTCGAGAACTTCGAGCATCGCAGTGACATCAAGACGTGGATCTATCGCGTCGCCTTGAACACCTGTATCTCTATAGATCGGAAGAAGAAGCGACGCCAAGCCACAGCCCGACTAACCATGGACATCAACCTGTTTGAAGACCGCGACGAAGACACGCGCCAAGTGGACATGCTCCACAAGCGCATCTCCAAGCTGCAACCCTTCGATCGTGCGATAGTCCTGCTCTGGCTCGAGAACCTTTCGTATGAGGAGATCGGACAGATTGTCGGCATCAGCACTAAGAACGTCAGCGTCCGCCTGTTTAGAATCCGTGAACAGTTAAAACAAATGTCAAACGATTAAAAAACTTACCCATTATGAACGAGAATTTTGAATTAGAGGATATGCGCCAGCAGATGAACACTCTGAAGAAGAAGTTGGACCAGCAGCAGATAGTGAACGATCATATTATACGTCAGTCGATGAAAAAGACGGCTAACAGTATCAAGACTCGCTATTATGCCATTATGGCACTCTCGCTGCTGATGATTCCCTATACCTATGTGATATTAATCGAGAGACTGGGCATCTCGTTTGCATTCTGGATTGCTACCGCCGTATTTATGCTTGTCTGCTGCGGAGCAACATACTACAACAGCCTGAATGTGAATATCCCCAATGCAATGGGCAGAAACCTGATAGAAGTAAGTAATAGGATGGCCCGTGCCAAGAAGTTCGATGCCAACTGGCTGTTCTTCGGCATACCTGCAGTAATAGTATGGTTGGGATGGCTCACATGGGAGTTTTATCAGAAAGATTTCGAAGCAGCACGCTACATGGTTTATGGCATAGCCTGCGGAGCCGTCTTTGGAGCAATCTGTGGCTTCAAGATGCACTTCAAGACCCAGCGCCAGTATCAGGACATCATCGACCAGATAGAGGAGATCACCACGGAATCGTAAAACGAGGAGACCGTTCTTGCAGCGTCAAAACATTAATAATAATGAAAAGATATAAGTATATCAAGAGTAACGCATTTACGGCTGGGGCCTCACTCGGCAATCTGGCCGCATGCGTCTTTACGGGCCAAGAAACACTGTCGCCAAGGGCGATGTACTGAACTTCCGTATACTCTCACCCTCATACAACCTCCGTTTTGTGGTACAGAAGTGTTGGCTGAAGAACGATGCCCTGTGTCTGCGTGCCAGCAGCAGTGCATGAGCAACAGTAACTGATACTATTCATCACATTTTTATGCATTTTATCCCAGATATTTGGAGCATTCTGCAACTATATGTACCTTTGTAGCGTCAAAAAATAAAAATAGACGATGAAAAAAGGATTAAAGATTGCGCTGTTGAGCGTATTGGGACTGGTGATAGTCGCAGGTGTGTTGGTGTGGATGGAGTTTGGTCCACTGGTAAAGGGAGCAATGTCTGCAGAAAAGCTCGACGATGGACTGTATTATATGGAATACAAGGGCGACGACGGGTTCAAGGAGTTGATGGATCGCGGTGGATGCAATGATGTCAGCGTGCTGGCCAGCTATGTGATGGAATTCTTATCGAAGGGATACTTCAAGCCCGACAGTCTCGATGTACCCTTGAAGCCTGTAGGATGTTCTACGCTGACGGTCAAAACCCCTGAGGACGGCGTGATGATGGCCCGCAACTTTGACTATCCTTACGGCACGGCTCTGATCATGCATACCATTCCTGACAAGGGTTATGAATCCATTACCACCTTCTCTACCGATTTCTTCGGCTTCGGCGAGAACTACAAACCCGAGGGATTCAGGAACCAGTATATGGCTCTGACAGGACTGTTCATGGCCCTGGACGGACTGAACGAGAAAGGATTAGCAATAGCCGTATTGGATGCAGGCGACAAAGTGGTGACTCGTCAGGACACTAGCAAGCCTGACCTGACCACGACGACTGCCGTACAGTACCTGCTGAAGAATGCGTCCAACATCGACGAGGCCCTGGCGTTGCTGAAAGCCTCTGATATGAATTCCGACCCGGGTTCGGCTTATCATTTGTCGATGGCTGATGCTACGGGCAGATGTGTGGCGGTGGAGTATGTGGATAATCAGATGGTGGTGACAGAGTCGCCCTTCGTGACCAACCACTACCTGTGCGAGGAGAAGTTCCTGGTGGGGCTGCATGAGGGTGACCACCGTCACGAGAAACTGATAGAGCAATACAATACGTCTGGTGGTGTGATGAATGCAAAACAACTGACAGAGGCCATTGCTTCTGTAACCCAGTTGCCTGAGAAGGGTGCCATAGTCGGTGGCACACTCTGGACGATGGTGATGGATCTGACGCATCCCTCTGTCACCTACTACTCGCTTCGTCATTTCGACAAGCCATTTACATTTAAATTATCACAAAACAAATAAGAATATGGAACAGAGATTTTGCCAGAGCTGCGGTATGCCGCTCACAGAGGAAGTTCTCGGTACGAATGCCGACGGCACGAAGAATGAGGATTACTGCATGTACTGCTACAAGGATGGGAAGTTCCTGCAGGATTGTACGATGGAAGAGATGATTGAGCATTGTGCTCAATTTGTGAATGCTGTTAATGAAGGGTTGGAAAAACCTATTACCAAAGAGGAATACATCGGCATGATGAAAACGTACTTTCCCCAGCTTAAGCGTTGGCGCCAAACGCTGGATGTGAATAACGATGAAGCGATGAATGCAAATCCCGCTTTAGCCGGCATTAAAGAACTCATTGCACAGATGGCCGACAAACAGCCCATCGCTTATATCTCGTCAGTAGACCAAGAAGGTTTCCCTTGGACCAAGGCCATGCTGAAGCCACGTAAACGCGAGGGTATCAAAACCTTCTACTTTACAACCAACACATTCTCAATACGTGTGGCCCAATACAAGACAAACCCCAAGGCTAGTATCTATTTCTGTGATGCTAAAAGCTTCAAAGGTATGATGCTACGTGGTACGATGGAGGCGCTGACGGATGCCAAGAGTAAGGAGATGATCTGGCACAATGGCGATGAGCAGTACTACCCCGGTGGTGTAACCGACCCGAACTACTGCGTTCTGAAGTTTACCGCCACCGATGGCCGTTTCTACAGTGATTTCTATCCTCGTAGTTTCGTGATTGAGTAAATGATTACGAAAGCAAAGGCTGTGAGGTCAAGACACTTGCTGAGTACCAATGAAACATCTGCCGAATATCCTGTCGTCGCTCCGAATTGTAGGAGCTGTTGCTCTGCTGCTGAGCAATGTGCCAGGCATTCTTTTTTGGATGCTTTACATCGTTTGTGGCATCAGCGACATAGCCGACGGATGGCTGGCTCGGAAACTAAAGTGCGTTACCAAGAGGGGAGCATTGTTGGATAGCGTGGCAGACATATGCTTCGTAGCGTGTTGTGCCTGGAAACTTCTGCCGATACTCGAACTGCCGCAATGGCTTTGGCTGTGGGCAGGAGTGATTGTCGCGATTAAAGCCGTGAATCAGTTTTCGACACTTGTGATGTACGGGCACTGTTGCTTCCCTCATACCACAGCGAACAAGTGGTCGGGATTCCTGCTATTCATTGCAGTACCCATGACATTTTGGTCTATCGCTCCCATCACCATTGTAGCTTCCGTCGCCACGTTTGCCGCAATTCATGAGAACTATTTCATACGGACAAGAAATGATATCCTAAAATCCGCAGATAATTTTTCGATTGTCTGATTTAGTCCTTGCTTATGATGATTCTGTCTGACTCTGGGCTTAGAAACGCTTGAGCTTGACTT
>CADCBZ010000102.1 GCA_902799765.1 uncultured Prevotellaceae bacterium | reverse complement strand
GATTCCCAGGAAGATGGCGAGTCCTACGCCTGTGAACATCTGTCGGAGACCCGTCTGATAGTCTGATCTGTCCCAAGAGGCCTGTTTCTCCTTCAACAGCTCATCAGGTATCGGCTGTCCCTTCTCCATAGCCATCTGCGCCAGTTTGATTCTGTCCTTCCGATTCCTGTTGATAAAGTAGATCACGGCGATGATGATGATGATCGGGAAGAGTACAAACAGGATGAACAGCGTGCCCAGGACGATAAATACACCTGCGGCGGCACTTCCGTCGAAACTTCTAAAGGCCTCTTCAAAAATGCCCTTCACGTCCTCGTCGTCAGCTGTAAAGCTGATGTGGTGTCTGTGTGAATAGGTGTCGATAGAGTCGCCAGCTACGGCTGTAGTGTCTGAAAAGGCCTCGATTGCGTCTCGATTGTTTTTAGTAGAGTCCACCTGCTCCGTACGGGGCGAATGGCGGTGCTTCTGTGCTGCTGCGTCGGCATTCATGCTGAGCGAGAGCACCATGGCGATTGCGAATAAATACTTCTTCATATCTTTTCTCCTTTTTGTTTTTTACTTTTTTACCCTTTTACTTTTGGGTTTCTTTGTCTGTTTGACGCAACAAATCAAAAATTAGTTGCAAAGATAATGGATTTTCCCATATTTTTTTTAATTTTGCGCAGAAAATGGCGCAATTACCAAAAGAATTCATCCAAAATACCAGGCTGGTGATGGGCGAAGAGCGCTTTAACAGCTATATGGAGGCCTTCAACGAAGAGGCTCCCACCAGCATTCGTCTCAACCCCAAATACAACTTTGGGGCCATGTCCCAGCATGCAGTGCCCTGGTGTGAGGAAGGATTCTATCTGGAAGGACGCCCCCAATTCACTTTCGACCCACTCTTCCACGCTGGCTGCTATTATGTACAGGAAGCAGCCTCGATGTTTGTCACCCATATTTTGCGGCAATCTGTCGATTGCCCGCAAAGCGCCCTCGATCTCTGCGCAGCCCCTGGTGGCAAATCTACCGCCCTGCGTAGTGTGCTGCCACCTGATTGTGTGCTTATCAGCAACGAACCCATAGGCACCCGTGCCCAGATTCTGTTGGAGAACGTTACCAAATGGGGTGGCACCAACCACATCGTAACCAACAATTACCCACGCGATTTTCGTAAGGCCAAGCTCAAATTCGATGTTATTTTGTGCGATGTACCCTGCTCAGGCGAGGGCATGTTCCGTCGAGATCCTAATACCATCAGCGAATGGAGTCTGCAGAACGTAGAGAAGTGTTGGCGACTGCAACGTGAGATTGTGGCTGATGCCTGGGAGTGCTTAAATCCTGGCGGTCTATTAATTTATAGTACGTGTACTTTCAATACAAAGGAGAACGAAGAAAATATCCGTTGGATACTTGATAACTACGATGCACAAGTGCTCGATATCCCTATTGACCCTTCGTGGCGCATCACAGGCTCGCTTTTAGAGGGCTTTAACCAACCCGTTTATCGTTTCATCCCAGGCATCACCCGTGGCGAGGGCCTCTTTGTATGTGCCCTGCGTAAAGCTGGTTCGCTCCAACCAAAGCCCTTTAACAGCAAAAGTGTGGCATTAAAAGTGCTTGAGGCCGAATTCGAGAAGAGCGCTACCAGCGTTGATGTCGATTTTGCCGAGGCTCTGAATTATCTCCGAGGCGAGGCCCTTGTACTTCCTGCCGATACGCCTCGTGGGGTCATCACCGTCACCTACAAAGGCATTCCACTCGGACCCGTCAAGAACATCGGCAATCGCGCCAACAACCTCTATCCGAAGCCTTGGCGCATCAAGACCACCCATCTGCCATTGGAGCCCCTCGAGATTATTAATATCAGAACTACAGAAAAGTCCTAAAGTCCTGTAGTCCGTTGCAAAAATATAAAATATGAAACAGTATTTAGACATCCTCAATCGCATCCTGACTGAAGGCTCTGAGAAAGGTGACCGTACAGGCACAGGAACCATCAGCATCTTCGGCACCCAGTCGCGTTACAACCTCGACGACGGTTTCCCTTTGCTCACCACCAAGAAACTCCATCTGAAGTCGATTATCTACGAACTGCTGTGGTTCTTGAAAGGAGACACGAACGTGAAATACCTGCAGGAGCATGGCGTGCGCATCTGGAACGAATGGGCTGACGAGAACGGCGAACTGGGTCCTGTCTATGGACATCAGTGGCGCTCTTGGCCTGACTATAAAGGCGGCACCATCGACCAGATCCAATATGTGCTGGATCAGTTGAAGAACAATCCTAACTCCCGTCGTATGATCGTATCTGCTTGGAATGTAGCTGAGGTCAACGAGATGGCGCTGCCCCCATGTCACACCATCTTCCAGTTCTACGTGGCTGGTGATCGTCTGTCGCTGCAACTCTATCAGCGTTCGGCTGACACCTTCCTGGGTGTCCCCTTTAACATCGCTTCCTATGCCCTGCTGTTGCAGATGATGGCACAGGTGACTGGTTATAAGGCTGGTGACTTTATCCACACCACTGGCGACACCCACCTCTATCTGAACCATATCGAACAGGCCAAGTTGCAACTCACCCGTGAGCCTCGTCCGCTGCCTCGTATGATTCTCAATCCGGATGTCAAGTCACTCTTCGACTTCCAATACGAGGACTTCCAACTCGAAGGCTATGATCCCCACCCCCACATCAAAGCAGAAGTAAGCGTATGATAAGTATTATTGCAGCGGTGGCGAAGAATCGCGCCATCGGATTTCAGAATAAGTTGATCTATTGGTTGCCCAACGACCTGAAGCGCTTCAAGCAGCTCACCACTGGGCATACGATTATCATGGGGCGCAACACCTTCCTGTCACTGCCGAAGGGTGCCCTACCCAACCGTCGTAACATCGTACTCAGTCGCAGCACGAAGGCTTTTCCGGGCTGCGATGTCTATCCGTCACTTGAAGAAGCCCTGGCGCATTGTCGTCAGGACGAGGATATATATATAATAGGTGGCGCCAGTGTCTATCAACAGGCCCTGCCATTGGCTGACCGTCTCTGTCTGACGGAGATCGACGACACCCCTGCGGAAGCCGACACCTTCTTCCCTGCCTACGACGACTGGCAGGAAGAAAGCCGTGAGAACCACGAGACTGACGAGCGTCACGCCTACCCATACGCCTTTGTAGATTACATCAAGCAAGCCTAAATATGAAAAAGATACTATCAACCATAGCCGCCATCTGTTTTATGGCGACAACTTATGCCGATACCGTTCCCTTTGGAAACGGACAACTGACTGTTACCACCATCGCCCATAATGCTGTCCGCATCCAGTATCAGGAGGGTGAAGTCAAACAAGAACTCCCTGAGTGGATCTATCTGAACACCACTCCTGTGAAGGATGCCGATGTGAAAGTCGATGTCGATCCCCAGCAGCAGAAGCTGTCCATCAAGGATGCCACTGGGCGCGTGGTATTCACGGCTACCAAGCATCAGCTCTGCAACGGCAAGGCCACACTGGCATTCAGTTCCTCTCAGGACGAATATCAATTCGGACTCGGACAGTTTCAGGACGGCTTTTCGAATGTGCGTGGCCTCTCACGCCGCCTCACCCAAGTAAACACGCAGATTTCCATCCCTATGCTGTTGTCGAGCAAAGGTTATGGTATCCTGTGGAACAACTATGGTATGACGGAATTCAACCCAGCCGACCAGAGCGTCAGATTAGAGAAGCGCGAAGGGGCTGGTGCACAAGAAGTGGTGGATGTCACCTCTACAGAAGGCGGCAAGCAAGAGGTGCGCGAGCGTCATATCTTCGAGGGCATGATCTCTATTGCTGAAGAAGGTGATTACGCCCTTTTGCTCGACGTAGGTCAGAAGATGGCACGCCGTCATAACCTCTGCATCGATGGACAGACCGTCATCGAGATGCAGAACCTGTGGTTACCCCCTACTGCTTCACAGATCGTACATCTGAACCCAGGCCAGCATCAGCTCACGGCCGAACTCACCAAGGACGACCAGCCGACACTCTATTATCAGAAAGTAAATGATGAAACCGTCTTCAGCTCGCCTGTGGCTGACCGTGTCGATTACACCGTATTTACAGGCACACCCGATGAGATCATCGCCACCTATCGCGAACTCACGGGTAAGGCACCCAAGATGCCATCATGGGCTTTGGGCTATATCCACTGCCGCGAACGCTTCCACTCTTCCGATGAGATTCTGACCACAGCCAACCGTTTCAAGCAAGAGGGCTTGCCCATCAGTATGATCGTGCAAGACTGGCAATACTGGGGCAACACAGGCTGGAACTCCATGCAGTTTGATGCCGACAACTACCCTGATCCCAAGGCACTTACCGATAGTCTGCACCAGATGGACATCCGCTTGATGCTGAGTGTCTGGTCAAAGATTGACAAAAGCTCAGTGGTGGGTCAACAGATGGAGCGCGACGGCTTCTATATCCCTGAAACCGACTGGATCGACTTCTTCAATCCTGAGGCTGCCGCTGCCTATTGGAAGAACTTCAAGGAGCGTCTGCTGCCGCTCGGCATCGATGCCTGGTGGCAGGATGCTACAGAACCTGAGAACGATGACCTTGCCGGGCGTCGCGTCAACAAAGGACTTTGGAGTGGCGAACAGGTTCGCAACATCTATCCCCTGTTCGTCTGTCAGACGGTCTATAACGGTCTCGTGGCTGCTGGTCGTGAGCCGATGATCCTCACACGCAGCGGTTTCCCTGGCATCCAGCGCTATAATGCTGCCCTCTGGTCAGGCGATGTAGGTAACGACTGGGAGACTTTCCGTCGTCAGTTGACGGCTGGTTTGGGCATCCAGGCGGCAGGCATCCCCTGGTGGACCTATGATGCAGGCGGTTTCTTCCGTCCGCAGGATCAATACACCAATCAGGATTATATCGAGCGGATGCTCCGTTGGATTGAGACCAGCGTCTATCTGCCCCTGATGCGCGTACATGGTTACATGAGCAACACGGAGCCTTGGAACTACGGTGCTGAAGCCCAGCAGATCATTGCCAACTGCCTGAAAGAGCGTGAGCGTCTGCAACCCTATATCGACTCCTGCGCCACAGCCGTTGCCGAAAAGGGCTACACGCTGATGCGCCCGCTGGTCTTCGACTTTGCTGACGACCCAGAGGCTTTGCAACAGAAATATGAGTATATGTTTGGCCCGAAGTATCTGATCAGTCCTGTGACAGAACCCAACGTGACGGAATGGAAGACCTACCTTCCCAAAAACGAAGGCGGCTGGACCGACTATCGCACGGGCATCCATTACACTGGCGGTCAGACTGTCACTACCCCTGTCACCAAAGCTTACATCCCTGTCTTCGTCTGGGAGTGAAAACATGAAAAAGTGACAATTATGACAAATGACAATTGCATTCTGAGCACAATGAAGTTTCCGGAAAAATGAGATTTTAAATCATATTTATATAATATATTTATATATTATATAAATATGGAGTAATTTAGAGGATTTTTCGTAAAAGCGCTGATTCAGAAAATGACACTGTCATTTGTCATAATTGTCATGTGTCATGTGTCTTTTCCTGAATAAGGTTGACTCTTTTTAGGCCTTGTTCTTTAACATTTGCCTACCCGTACGGATTTGGTTGACTCCTCTCTCTGAGATCAGTT
>CADCBZ010000101.1 GCA_902799765.1 uncultured Prevotellaceae bacterium | reverse complement strand
AAGACAGGAAGTGTTTCGCGGGCAGCCACTGTTCTGGCTGAACTGGCTGAGAAACTGGATTTTGGGCGCTTAGGTGCTGACTTCGTGAAGGAGGTGCCGATAACCAGTCTGCAGCGCCTGGGCTATATTCTGGACGAGGTGCTGGAGGAAGGTGAAGCGGCAGAGTCGGTGTACAGTCTGTTGAAGTGTTCCGGTTTCATGCTCCAGTATGTGCCTTTAAAGGTTGCGGGTAAGCGAGTGGAGAGCCATGCTTGCTTGAGCTATCCCGAGCGGGAGCAAGCTCGACCGAAGGTCAAGACAGGAAAGAGCAGCGAAGGGTGTGAAAGAAACGCCAAGTGGAGAATTATTGTGAACGAAACCATCGAGATTGACGAGTTATGATACCAGAGCGATATATTACGGAATGGAGTGAGCAGGCTCCGTGGGTGGTGAATAAATTCATCGAACAGGATTTGATAGTCTGCCGTGCGTTAGTGTCTATTTATAGCGATACATTTCTTGCGGAGCATCTGGCGTTCAGAGGCGGCACGGCATTAGGTAAGCTGTATCTGAAGCCGCAGCCCAGATACTCGGAAGACATCGACTTGGTGCAAGTGAAGGCAGAGCCCATAAAAGAAACGATAGACCATCTGCGGGATGCTTTGGCTTGGCTGGGTGAACCGGTGGTGAAGCAAAAGAAGCACAACAATACGCTGGTGTTCAAGGTGCAGCCGACTGATATGGATGCGGGCGAGATTCACTTGAAGGTGGAGATTAACTGCAAGGAGCATTTCTCGGTATATCCGATGGTTAGGGTACCTTTTGCGGTGAACAGTTCGTGGTTCAAAGGTGCTTGCGAGGTGCTGACGTATGAGTTGGCAGAGCTGACAGGAACGAAACTGAGAGCTGTGTATCAGCGGAGAAAAGGACGTGATTTGTTTGACCTGTGGAAGATTCTGTCAATGCACCCCGAGTTGGATAAAGGGAAAGTGATGGAGAGCTATGAGCGGTATCTGGGCTTCACAGCGTCTCACTTGCCAACATACAAAGAGTATTTGTTGAATATGGACGGAAAACTACAAGATGAGGAATTCTTGACGGACACGGAAATGATTCTTGGGCCACAGGTGGAGTATGATCCTAAGGTGGCGTGGGAAAAGGTGAAAGCGGAGTTGGTGGAGAGGCTTAATCCTGAAGTTTGAATCTTGATACTTGAAACATGGAACTCGAAACAAATAATATCATAGTTGGTGCAGGCCTGATCAGTCTGGATGTGTTGATTTGGGAAGGAAACCGCATTCCTGTGTCATTTTATGTGGGTGGCACATGCGGTAATGTGATGATGATTCTCTCCCACATGGGTTGGGATGCCTATCCCATAGCCCGTCTGGATGGCACAAAAGACGGGGTGAGAGTGTTGGATGACATGAAAAAGCACCGTGTACACACTGATTTTGTCTCTACCCAAGACGGTAAGACACCGGTAATCGTGCAGCGTAACTTTATTAACAAGGATGGTGTTCCCACACACAAGTTTGAATCGCGCAACAATATCGGGCGGTTCTATCTGGACTTCAAGTCGCTGACGCTGAAACAGACGAATGAGGTGATTGAGAGGATAGACTTTGTGCCAAAGGTATTCTTTTTTGACAGGGTCTCACCCGCCATCTTGAAGCTAGCCACTACATTTAAGGAAGGGGGGGCGGTGATATTCTTTGAGCCTTCCAGCAGAGGAGGTAATGTCTGCCTGTTCAACAAATGTGTTGAGGTGTCTGATATAGTCAAGTTCTCGGAACAGAGGATAAAAGACATTAACCAGTTTAAAGACTATAAGGATAAGCTGTTTATCCAGACGCAAGGGGCAAAGGGTTTGAACTACCGCTTGAGAGGCGATTGGAAGCACTTGGAACCTGTTGCAAATAAAAAAGTGGTGGATACCGCTGGTGCTGGTGATTGGACAGCGGCTGCTTTGATTAATAATTTGTTCAAAGACAAAGTAATGTTTGGAATATGCGATCTCTTAGAATCAGATTTGGAAACAGCTCTGAAAGAAGCGCAGAAAGTAGGTGCTGAGAGTTGCTCTTATGAAGGGGCGCGTGGCATGATGCAGCAATGAAACAACTAAAGGACAGATATATAGATGAAATAACAGCGATGGCCTTGACACAGTTCAACTTACACTACCCAGCCCGAAGGTTGACTTTCATCGTTGTTGATATCAAAACCTATCATTGGGGCCTGGCCCGGTGATAGATCGACCATTTTCGTAGGCTTGAACCAGCTTATCATACTTCAAACTCTATCTTCGTCATATCGTCAGTGCCGTAGATAATATCCACTACCCTACTTCCGCTTAGCGAGCACATTTGCAAGTCCCTCAAGATATCTATAATCCCTGTTCTTTCTGCCATAATTATCAACTATTCCGTAATGTTTGTTTTTTATCGGACACCAATAATTTCAAACCTAAATCGAAGTATCCGTATCTCTGCGTGTCGTTTTTCAATTTACAGCCAAGTTGTGCGAATTGCAATCAGCATAAGTCAACTGACGAGGCAGAGTTTAATTTGTATACAAATGACAAGACAAAGTTGGAGCCGTTGCATTTCAAATTTACACCAGATGACATCATTAAGTTTGTTACTAGTGGTGATGAAGATATAGATATTATATTGGATGGCGAAAAACGAATAGTAGATAGTCAGAAAAGGCTGTTTATGATAGATTTGGTATATAAAGAGCATGTGGATGTTGCAAAAGAGGCACTTGTGAGAATGTATATCAACGACAAGTATTATAGGAGACAACTGCAATCATCACTGGCATATTTGTTCCCGAACGGAGTGGAAGCCCCAGAACGATTCTATTGGGGTAATTATCTGCACCCGAACGAAGTGCATCGCAGACCATTGAGCATGCTGATACAGGATGTGGTGGGTTATCCATGGAAGACGAAATAAAAGGCCTGTTTTAGCGCATCCACAGTTTTGTCTTCTGGATAATATGTGATATAACATCGGATGTTTTAATTTACATTTTAAAGAATAATGATATGTGGCCAGATAAAGAAACAAATATTGACTACCTGAATTTTGGATATATGGTAGATATGGTTGCAGATATTGCAACCAACAGGGATTTGTCACCTTCAACAATAGGTTTATATGGGGACTGGGGTAGTGGTAAATCTAGTTTGATGAAGTTCGCTTTGAAAAAGATAGAAGAGAATAATCCCAAAAACAGAAAAGAGAAAGATACTACCAAGTCACTCTGCATAGAATTCAATGGTTGGCTCTTTGAAGGCTACGAGGATACAAAGACTTCATTATGTGGCGCTATACTGGATGCCCTGGCTGATGAGGAAAGATTCAGCCAAGAAGTTACTGACTATGCTAATGAACTGATAAAGAAGATTGATTTCAAAAAGATACTGGGAAAAGGGATAAAATACGGTTTGGATTTCTTTTTGACAGGTGGCGTCGGCACTCTGACAGACCTCACTCTTAGTAGCATTCTTTCTTCCGTTAAGGCTAATGCCAGCGACTTACAGGCTAAGGATATTGAAGAAATACTTGACAAGCTAAAGAAGGATGTAAAGGCAAGAGCAGAAATCAAGAACTTCCGCAAAGATTTTCAGGTACTGTTGAAGAAAAGCAAAGTGGAAAATGTGGTTGTGTTCATTGACGAACTTGACCGATGTCTTCCTGATACTGTTCTGGAAGTGTTCGAAGCTATGCGCTTGTTTCTTTTTGTGGAGGGTATGTCTTTTGTAATAGGTGCTGACGAACGCCTTATACAATATGCAATCAGGAGCAAATACAAGGAAGTTCCTGGGAACAACCTCGATATAGGTAAAGAATATCTTGAGAAGGTTATACAATATCCAATAACTATTCCACAGCTTAACCATGCTGAGGTAAATCAATATTTGGCCTGCCTTTTGCTTGAATCAACACTTACAGATAAAAGCGAATTCAATAAGTTTTTGGACATTGTTCATGGCATAGAGCCGGATAAAGAACTTACTATGGACTTGTTGAGGGAGAAAGCGTGTGACATCGCTGATAAGTGTAAAATTGATATGGCTTTGGCAAGGCAGATTTCATCTGTGCTAGCTCCTAGTATCAATGGTAATCCGCGACAATGTAAGCGATTCCTTAACACACTTACTATGCGATTAACACTTGCCAAAGCGCGGGGAGTGAATCTAGACAAGAACATTCTGGCAAAACTGATGCTTGCAGAATATTTCAACCCGGAGTTTTTCAAAGCCATTACAAAGCCAGAAAACCGAGAACTATTCAAATCATTTGAAAAAGGTGAAGAATTAAGCGAGAGTAATCCGTTTGCCATGTGGAGAGAGAAAGAATGGGTAAAAACGTGGATGAAGAATGGAACGTCACTCGATGAAGAAAAATTGGAGAAGTATGTCTATTTTGCCAATGTGAAGAACCGCTACGGACAATCCAACCTTGACCAACTTAGTCCAACTGCTCGTAAATGTTACGAGTATCTTGTTGATGGTACCGAGTTGAGTAGGAATAGTGCACTAAAAATGGTAGATAATCTTGCCCCAGGTGAGCAAGCCATCATCGCAGCTGAGGTGTTCGCAGTAATAGAAAGTTCTTCTACTATGAACGTTGAGGTGTTGAGGGCATATACAGAGTTTTGTGTGAGAGTCGGCTTGATAGAGGTGGCATTAGCTAAACTGATGGAGCAACCCACAAGCAAATATACGCCTGAAGCATACGGACAACTATCACCATTTATTACAAAACTGTCAGCTGACGAAGCCAAACGGCTGAAAGAATATTTGAGCCAGAACGCAGGTTTGAAGAATACCATTGAAAGAGGAGAAAAACTCAACTCAATAATAAAAAGGAAATAGCTATGGGAACATCAAGTTTATACGGAGGTCCCAAAAAGACTTCACTTTTGCCATCAGATTACAATCCGGAGGATACACCAGAGCAGGATAATTCGACAGATAGTAATCCTGAGGAAGCAGATCCGACAGACAATCCAGACAAGGAAAGTCCGCAACAAGAGCGTCCAGAGGAAGAAAAACCAGAAACACCCCCAGAAGTACTACCTATGCAACCTAGTGTTTCATGGGGAACGGCTCGTAGTTCAATGCGTAAAGCAATGAACAGTCGGAGTGGCAGTAATGTAAAGGGCGCAATACGAAACTATACCAAAGCCCTTGGAGGCCATGCCAATGCCACGCGACAAGCAGCTAAAGCCCGCAAGACCGCTTTTGACCTCTATTCGTATTTTTCTGGAACTCCAGAGACTATTCGGAAGCGCTTTGAAGATGCTGGCATCAGGTTTGACGGGCGATCGACAAGGGAAATTTTCAATGATATTTGTAACCTGATAGCTCCCGTTCCTAATGACCTTGAAGACTCCTTGGTCAATATGGCATTACAGGAAACTGTGGCAGATGTTGCAGTTGACGAAAGTATCGACCTCAACCAACTTGAAAGTTTCAACGAGGAGTTGCTGCAGCGTCTGATAGGTGGCTTGATGAAGCATTATATCTTTGACAAATTGATTATGCAGAGCGAACAAACTGCCCTGAAGAACTGTGAGCGTACATCTAATTTGCGTGAACTGGAGAAATCTATCAAGAAGTATATTGACGGTATTGTTGACAGTGTTGTGCCTAGCTTAGTGAAGAATGGTTTGAACCCAGATGACTTTAACAGAGCAGTAGAAACACTGTTTGATATGTCTTATCAACAAATGGAGGAACTGCGATGAAAGAGAGTTTTGTTTTTACACTATCGGAATATGACACTTTTCGTGTTGATGGCTCCAAAAGAGTAAATATAAACGATGCTTCTGAGTTTTTATATACTTTTTGGAATCCTACTGTGGGTTTTAGGAAGAAACAGATGTATGCAACTCCTTATCGTTTTACCGATGAAGCTTTGGATTTGCTGTATGTTTCTCTTATGGTGTTCTGCGTTGACAGGAGTGTAAGCCGTGAGAAACAGGATGATGCATGGACACGAGGCCTTGAGCTTTACATACCAGTGATGGCCTATGAGAAATGGGAGCGCAGTAAGCCGATACTCATTCAAGCACTTAATTTCTTAACGGGCGACCATTGGATGATCCATTTTAGAGAAAGGGCAGCAATAACTGATGATGAGAACAAGTATAGGAAAGGCCGATGGCATTTCCGTCGTTCAGTCAGAAGGATAGATACAGATATTTTCTGCATGTTGTCAGGTGGATTAGATTCCTTTATAGGTGCCATCAATCTGCTTAAAGACGGGAAGAAACCTATATTTGTGAGCCATTATGGTGGCGGTAAAGGCGTTAAAGTCTATCAAGATCGGGTGGTGAATTCGTTGAAGAATAGGTATACAGTTGATCCAAAACGCTTCTTTAGGTTTTATGCTGCATCTAAAAATGGTGTAGAGGATACGACCCGTTCACGTTCACTGATGTTCTTCGCACATGCTATCGCTCTTGCTTCTGGTATGGGACACCATGTGGACTTGTATATACCTGAGAACGGTGTTATTTCATTGAATATACCTCTGACGGTGATGCGCTTAGGAAGTCTAAGTACCCGTACAACACATCCTTATTTCATGGGGTTGCTCCAGAAATTGCTAACAGAACTAGGACTTGACATATCTCTGATTAATCCTTTCCAAATGAAGACTAAGGGTGAGATGATGAAAGATTGTAAAGACCTTGACTATCTGAATAGCCATTATCAATATACGTTGTCATGTTCACACCCAGACCAAGGCAGATGGACTGGCGAGGACGCAGGACACTGTGGCGAATGTTTACCCTGTACAATCAGAAGAGCTGCAATTAAAGCGGCAGGCTTGACTGACGCTTCTACGTATCGCCATAATTACGATACCGACACAGGCGCAAGAGATTTGAAATCTTACAAGCTGGGGCTGTCAACACCAAAAGATAGCTATGCTGCTATACAAATGTCAGGTCCGATTACAGAAAGGCATAACGAGTATGTCAGACTATATGAAGAGGGGTTGAAAGAACTAAAGAGCTTTATTGATACAATTTGATGGAACATCTATTTGATACTCATTTTCACTTGGATTTGCAAAAGGATCGAGCTGCGGCTATTCGAGATGTTGAAGAAAAGCAGATTTATACTATTGCTGTTACTAATCTGCCGGATTTGTATAGAAAGGAATCTGTAAAGATAGCCAGTAAATATATTCGATTTGCACTCGGTTTTCATCCAGAGCTGATTCATCAATATAAGAGGCAGATACCTCTGATGTGGGATATGCTACCGGAAGTACGATATGTTGGTGAAGTCGGGCTGGATTTAGTGGATAAGAGTAGCGAGAAAGAACAAGAGGCATTCTTTAGCGAATTAGTTGAACGATGCCGTTATGATAGTAACAAAATATTTACCATTCATTCTCGTCGTGCAGTTGATAAAGTATTAGATATTTTAGGAGATAACTACAGATTCAAAGCTATATTGCATTGGTTCTCTGGAAATAAAACAGAATTAGAAATGGCTATAGATAGAGGTTGCTTTTTTTCTGTTAATGGTCCTATGATGAAATCGAAAAGATTTCTAGATATGTTATCTTTGATACCTTCTAGTCGACTTCTTATAGAAACAGATAGTCCTTTTACCCATTACATGGGTTCGTACGATGATTATCTGAAAAGTATTAAGGAGGAATTACTGTCTTACAAGCCAGAGGTGGATGTTTGGAATAACTTTAGAAGGTTGCTTGGCGGCTAAACTTTCAAGTGTTAGGACTACGACTATGACGCAGGAAGAAAAATGGATGGCCAGATATCAAGAAGTGATAGACTTCATAGAAACAAATCATCGAAATCCCTCTAAACATCGTATTGAGGAGCATGACCATTTGAATTGGTACATTATGTTGTATCTAACATAAAATCCATTATGTAGTGTAGTAAAATATGTGGGCATGTAATTCGTTATGTTGTAAACAATGAGATTTTGCATC
>CADCBZ010000100.1 GCA_902799765.1 uncultured Prevotellaceae bacterium | reverse complement strand
ATAGCCGCTATTGTCTATTGTTCTACGATTGAGCCGACAGCCAGTTTCTGGGACTGTCCGGAGTTTATTACAACAGGTTACAAACTGGAAATCGGTCACCCTCCTGGGGCACCATTCTTTATGCTGACAGCCAATCTGTTCTCGCAGTTTGCCAGTGATCCGACACAGGTAGCCAGGATGGTTAACATGATGAGCGCACTTCTTTCGGCGACATGTATTCTGTTCTTATTTTGGAGCATCACACACCTTACTCGAAAGTTGCTTATCAGCGATTGGAATGAGCTGACACTCCCCAAGACGATAGCCATCGAGGCATCCGGTCTGGTTGGAGCCCTCATTTATACTTTCAGCGATACTTTCTGGTTCTCTGCTGTTGAAGGTGAGGTTTATGCCTATTCGTCTGCTTTTACGGCAGTGGTTTTCTGGCTGATCCTGAAATGGGAGGATCATGCAGATGAGCCTCATTCTGACCGCTGGCTGGTGCTGATCATGTATCTGACAGGCATCTCCATCGGTGTCCACCTGCTGAACCTTTGCTGTGTTCCGGCCATCGGACTGGTGTATTACTATCGCCGCTTCCCCGATGCCAATCTGAAGGGTTCTATCGTGGCATTATGTGTCTCAGGCATCATCTTAGGAGCAGTGCTCTACGGCGTCGTTCCTGGTATTATCACGGTTGGAGGTTGGTTTGAACTGTTCTTCGTCAACAGTTTAGGCATGCCTTTCAATACGGGTGAGATCATCTATATTTTCCTGCTCATCGCCATCGTCATTTGGGCTGTCTATGAGACCCAGACACAACGTCACGGACAGAAGATTCAGAATATCGCATTTCTGCTCTCCGTAGGTATGCTTGGCATCCCATTTTACGGTTATGGATGGTCAGCTTTCATCATCGGAGTCATTGTATTAGCAATTCTCTGGTTTGTACTGAACCTGAAGAAGGAGAAGCAGCCGCTTATTACAGCCCGCATCAAGAACACCATGTTGCTCTGTATGCTGATGTTGATGATCGGTTATTCAAGCTACGCTCTGACTGTTATCCGTTCTTCTGCCAACCCCCCGATGGATCAGAACTCACCTGAGGACATCTTCACTCTTGGTGATTACCTGGGTCGCGATCAGTATGGCTATCGTCCACTCTTTTACGGACAGGCATATACCTCACAGGTTGCCCTTGAAAGCGATGGTCAGTACTGTCGTCCAGTCATGTCGAAAGGTAAACCTGTCTATCAGCGTAAGGAGAAAGCATCGGCAGAGGAAAAAGACTCTTATTTTGTGGTCCGTACCAAAGATGAATACAAATATGCTCAAAACATGATTTTCCCGCGCATGTATGATGCAGGTCATACAGCTGCATATGAATCATGGATGGGTGGTGTTGATGGTTCTGAGGTTCCTTATGACCGTTGTGGTGAGCCGATGATGGTTAAAATGCCTTCACAGCTTGAGAACATCCGTTTCTTCCTATCATACCAATGCAACTTCATGTACTGGCGTTATTTCATGTGGAACTTTGCCGGACGCCAGAATGACATTCAAGGTAACGGAGAACTGGAGCATGGTAACTGGCTCTCAGGTATCCCATTTATCGACAATGCACGACTTGGAGACCAGGATCTTCTGCCTGACGAGTTAAAGGAGAATAAGGGCCATAACGTCTTCTATTGTCTTCCTTTGTTGCTGGGTCTGTTAGGTTTGTTCTGGCAGGCATGGTACACCAGGAAACGCACCATCACAGAGAATGGACAGGCTAAGACTGTTGACGATCCTATTGGTATTCGTCAGTTCTGGGTGGTCTTCTTCCTCTTCTTTATGACAGGTCTGGCCATTGTCATCTATCTGAACCAGACGCCTATGCAGCCTCGTGAACGCGATTATGCCTATGCAGGTTCATTCTATGCATTCGCCATCTGGTGCGGAATGGGTGTGGCAGCCATCATCGACTGGCTAAACAGAAAATTGAAGAAAGAAAATCTTGTTCTGGCATCTCTCGTAGGACTAGTTTGTTTGGCTGTTCCTGTCCAGATGGCATCTCAGACTTGGGATGATCATGATCGTTCTGGTCGCTATTGCTGTCGGGATTTTGGTCAGAATTATCTGATGACCCTTCAGGAGAAAGGAAATCCGATTATCTTTACCAATGGTGATAACGACACCTTCCCGCTCTGGTATAATCAGGACACAGAAGGCGTTCGAACGGATGCACGCGTTTGTAACCTTTCCTATCTTGCAACTGACTGGTATATTGATCAGATGCGACGTCCTGCCTACGACTCACCTAGTGTGCCTATCACCTGGAGCCGTCTGGAATACTGCGCAGGTACGAACGAATATGTTCAGATTGACCCATCGCTGAAGAGTCAGGTATTAGAACTCTATCAGGATAATCCAGAAGAGGCGCGTAAGCAGTTTGGTGACGAGCCGTTTGAGCTCAAGAACATCTTGAAGAACTGGGTACGTTCGAAGCATCAGGACTTCCACGTTATTCCTACAGATACTGTCTTTGTTACCATCGACAAGGAGGCTGTACGTAAGAGTGGCATGATGATGGCCAGCGACTCTATCCCTGACAAGATGGTTATCTCTCTGAAGGGCAAAAGTGCACTCTATAAGAACGACCTGATGATGCTTGAAATGATAGCCCAATGTAACTGGACCCGTCCTATTTACGTGGCACTCACTGTCGGCTCAGAGAACTACATGAATCTCGGTGACAACTTCGTTCAGGAAGGTCTTGCCAACCGCATCACACCGTTTACAACGAATAAGCCAGGTGCCAAGAGTTTCGATACAGAGAAGACGTATGACAATGTGATGCATAAGTTCAAGTTTGGCGGTATTGACCAACAAGGCATCTATCTCGATGAAACCGTGACACGTATGTGCTTTACACACCGTCGTCTGATGGCACAGTTGGCACTTGCACTCACTCAGGAAGGAAAAAATGAGAAGGCTAAGGATGTTCTTGCCAAGTGCGAGAAGGAGATTCCTGCCTATAATGTGCGGCACGACTACCAGAGTGGTTCACTTGATCTGGTACGTGCTTATGCCTTTACAGGTCAAAACGAAAAGGCACAGCAGATTCTGGATCAGTTGTGGAAGAAAGCGGGCCAATATGTTGGCTGGTATTGCTCACTCGACAACACATGGTTTGGAAACTCTATGCAAGACTGTATGATTCACATCTATATCATGCAACAACTGCTCGATGTACAGGATCTCATCAATCCGAAGAAAGCAGAGCAAATGGAGAAACAGTTTGAAGGATACATGCGTCTTTACCAGTCAAAGGGAGGCACATTCGGAGAATAAAATATAGGTTATGTTTATTGAGCAACCAGCAATCTATCTCCGCTGGCTCTACCCAAAAGCCTATTGGAGAATGGACCATCACGACAGGTCAGTCTATCTGACCTTCGATGATGGTCCCATCCCCGAGGCAACCCCTTTTATTCTCGACACACTTAAGGAATTCGGTATTAAGGCGACCTTCTTCATGGTGGGTGACAATGTGCGAAAACACCCTGATCTTTATGAGCGTATTATAGCTGAAGGCCATCAGGTAGGCAATCATACCCACAACCACATTCAAGGACTCACCCACTCTATCAAGGAGTACAGCTATAATGTTGAAAAGGCCAACACCTATATCAAGAGTCACTACGTACGTCCGCCTCACGGTTGGATGCGCCTGGCGCAATATGCCTGGCTGAGTCGCAAGTATAAGATTGTGATGTGGGATGTTGTGACCCGCGATTATTCTAAATGGATGACTGCAGAAGACATCGTGGCAAACGTAAAGCGCTATACCCGTAACGGTTCTATCATCACCTTCCACGATTCACTGAAGTCTATTGACAAACTGAAGACAGCCCTTCCAGAAAGCCTTCGTTGGCTACGTGATGAGGGCTATGCATTCAAGGTATTTCCTTAAAACATCATAATTTTTAACCTCTCAAAACAATGAAAAAATTATTAATTACTTTGATTACAGCAACTTTTGCTATGACAACAAATGCTCAGCCCCAGCTCCGCGCCGATAATATCGACGAGGTGCTCAAAGCAATGACCCTTGAGGAGAAAGCAAAACTTCTCGTGGGAGGTGCCAACAATTTTTTCGGTGCAGGAGCCGTAGTAGGAGGTGAAGCCGATCTTGTGGCAGGAGCCGCAGGTACATCACCAGCCATCCCTCGTCTTGGCATTCCTGCCACTGTGCTCACTGATGGTCCTGCAGGTGTGCGTATTGATCCGACACGTAAGGGTACGGATAAAACCTATTATGCCACAGCCTTCCCTATTGGTTCCTGCCTGGCTTCTACTTGGAATACCGAGCTGGTAGGTCAAGTTGGTGAAGCTATCGGTAACGAAACCAAGGAGTACCGTTGCGACGTGATCCTTGGCCCTGGCATGAATCTGCATCGTAATCCACTTTGTGGACGTAACTTCGAGTATTACTCAGAAGACCCTCTTCTCACTGGTAAGATTGCTGCCGCCTATATCAATGGTGTTCAGCGTCAGGGTGCTGGTGTCTCTGCTAAACACTTCGCTGTCAACTCCCAAGAGACTGATCGCACCTCTGTTGATGAGCATGTATCTCAGCGTGCAGCCCGTGAACTCTATCTCAGAGGTTTCGAGATTGCTGTCAGAGAGAGTGATCCCTGGACAATCATGGCCTCATATAATAAGGTAAACGGTGAGTTCTCTATGGGTAACTACGATCTGCTTACCAAGATTCTCCGTGAGGATTGGGGATTCAAGGGTATCGTCATGACAGACTGGATAGGAATCCGTGAAGGACTGCCTACTACCCGTGAAGTGCATGCTGGCAACGACCTGATGGAACCTGGTCAGCCCGCTCAGGTACAGGAGATCATCGATGGTGTAAAGAATGGTAGCCTCGACATTGCAGATGTTGATCGTAATGTGCGTCGTATGCTCGAATATATCGTGAAGACCCCAAGTTTCCACAAGTATCCCGCTTCTAACGCTCCGGATTTCAAGGCTCATGCAGCCATTACCCGTCAGAGTGCTGCTGAGGGTATCGTGATGCTGAAGAACAATGGCGCCCTGCCTTGGAAGAACGGTGCTATCAAGACCGTCGCCCTCTTTGGCGAGAACTCTTACGATTTCCTTTCTGGTGGAACAGGTTCTGGTTGCGTACATCCCCCCTATGTAGTTGACATGCTGGAAGGTCTGAAGAATGCTGGTATCAGTTCATCTGAGACCCTCACTGATATCTATCGCAAATACATCGCCTATGCCCGCGTGAAGTTCCAGGCAGAACGTCATCCTGCCAAATGGTTCCAGACAGAGATGATGGGTCAGCAGAAGTATCCTGAGATTTCTATTGCCCCCATCGCCATCAACAAGGAGGTTCAGGGCGCAGATGCAGCCATCATCACCATTGGCCGTCAGGCAGGTGAGGGTATCGACCGCGATGTTGATACTGAGTTCAACCTCATTCCTGAGGAGCGTGCTTTGATCACTGATGTCTGCAACGCTTTCCATGCTGCTGGCAAACCTGTCATCGTCATTATCAACTCTGGTTCTGTCATTGAGACCGCCTCATGGAGTTCTTATCCTGATGCTATTCTCTGTGCTTGGCAGCCAGGTATGGAGGGTGGTAACTCTATCGCTGACCTGCTCACTGGTAAGGTCAATCCTTCTGGTAAGCTTACAATGACCTGGCCCATCGCAGCCACAGATCATCCCTCTACGAAGAACTTCCCTGGTAACATCGATGATTATACCTTCCAGATGATGGTAGGCATGAAGATGCCCGTTCCTGGACACACTTATACCAACCACGAGGAGGACATCTATGTAGGCTATCGTTACTTCGATACTTTCCAGAAGAATGTCGCCTATCCTTTCGGTTTTGGTCTCAGCTATACCACATTCAGCATCTCTAAGCCCGTTGTGAAAGCTAAGGGTAAG
>CADCBZ010000099.1 GCA_902799765.1 uncultured Prevotellaceae bacterium | reverse complement strand
GGCAGAGAGACTGTCGGTCAGCGCCAGCATCCGCTTGAAATCCCCCTGTTTATAGGCCATCAGTACCAACGAGTCGGCATGCTGGGGATTGAGGAATGAAATCAGTTTGGCTCCCTGCACCAGTTGGGCGCGCTGGGGCTGATGCACCTGGTGCGACTGCTGTTTCCTGCATCCGCTGAAAGCAAGCACAACGGCCATGACAGCCCCTACGACATATACAGTAATCTTATTCATGAAGCTATTCCCCATACTGATTTATGTTAGAAGTTCACCAAGAATGCCAGACCCAGTGTCCAGTAGTTCATCGACTTCTTGGTTCTGTACTCCCTGGCCTGCAGACCCAAATCATCGCCATAGTCACAGACTGTGTCCATCAGGTAGCTGGCACCACTGGTCAGACCCGTCCGCATCATGTGGAAGGGATCATACTTGGCCGTGAATTCCTTGCGGGTATAGTCGTAGTCGCAGTAGAAGCGCCAGGAGAAATTGGACTTATAGCGATAGGTGAGCGAGATTCCCGTACCATACGAGGTAGATGACTTGGCACCGATGGTGAGGTATTCCCACTCGTCGGTCCATTTCTCACCCGTGTTGTTGGGATACATCAGGTCGTTGACCGACTTGGTGGGATCGCCACTGGGCTGCTGATGTCCCTGACGGTTATCGACCGTCATCGTGCAGCTGATATCCTTCTTGTTACCCTCGGCATAGGCATCGATGTCCAGTTCCTGCGTAATGGAACGACCGATCAGTGCCTTAGTGCCTAATGAGAAGTATTTGCTGAGCGGCAGGTTGAAATACACGCCGACGCTACCCGTGAACTCCGTGATATGGTCGCTCTTCACAACGCCATAGCTGTCGGTGACGGGGGCATTGTCGTTCCAGGCACTCTCCGTCTCCGTCTGATAGCCCACCTTGGTAAAATAGGTAAGCTGGTTCTGTTCTATCGCTTCCTCAGAGGTCTCGGGGAGGATATAGTCACCGGGATAGGCCGACATATAGAGAGGTCTCAGTCCCTCCCATGCATCCAGGTCCTCGATGGCCACGTAACTGGCAAAATCGCCAAAGTCCTTGGCAGACTGCGCCCTGACTCTCAGACGACCACCGATTCCGATATACTTATTGAAGAAGTAGGCACCCTCTGCATCCACCACTGTGGCGGCATGGAAATTGATCGTTCTCGTCTGACCATATTCCTCAAAGGTGAGTTCCTTGCCACCAAGGCCCAGACCCATGGAGATACTGAAGAACGAGGGCTTTTCATTTTCAATGATCAAGTCGTTGCGCAACAGACCTTTTTGTTTGAACATCAGGTCGCAGAGGGCGTAACCCAATTCTCCGGACAGGATACCGAGACCGGCACCCGACATCACGTCGCTTACCCAGTGACGATTGTTGAGCACACGCATCACACCTGTAGCAGTAGCCACACCATAGCCGGCTACCGACCACCACGGCGAGCGTGTCAGACCATACTCCTTATGCAACAGGGTGGCACCCACGAAGGCTGTGGCCGTATGACCTGAGGGCCATGAGTTGGCGCTGGAGCCGTCGGGACGCATCTCCTTGGCGGTGTATTTGATGCCGTTGACAAGACCGGCCATGATGAGATACGACATACCGGCACTGGCCAGCAGTCGGGGCCAGTCACTACGTCCCTCGTAGCCGCCCAGTTTCAGTCCTACAGTCATCGCAGGACCGAAGAACTGCAGATAGTCGTCGATACCCGTCTTGAAGTTGGTCAGGAGTTGGGTATTACTCTTTCCACCCTGTTCCTTCTTGGCATTGACGCGAAACATACCCTTATCGCCCTTGAGGGCCCAGCCTGCAATAAACAGGGGAATACCCACGAAGGTCATGTCGTCCATGAACTTATAGGGCTTGATGCCGGGATTCGTCTTCGACTTGAAGAAGTCAAAATCCATTTTAGGGCTGGCAGAAGAGACCGCCCTATCCAGATAAAAAGCATTCTGTTCGGGCAAGTCCACCAGTTCGGCTTTCATCTCCGGCGTTTCCAGCGTCATGGGTTTCATGTCGCGATAATCATCCGCCTTTGCCTGAAAAGCCAGGGCCACAAAGAGAAGTAATAAAAACTGTCTCATCACCATTTTTTATCATTACCACACCAATGCTCTCTTCTCCTTGGGGATGAACATCTTGTCGGTAGGCTGGATATTGAAAGCGTCGTACCAGCTATTGATCATCGGCAGGGCGGCATTCACACGGAACATGTCGGGTGAGTGGACGTCACTATTCACGAGGTAAGCGAGGAACTCAGGCGTCATGTTGCTGGCCCAGACACGGGCGTAGGCCAAGAAGAAGCGCTGGGCAGGGGTAAAGCCGTCGACCGTGCCGAGGGGCTCCTGCTTCATGCGGTTCTCAAAGGCACGATAGGCCATCTGAAGACCACCATTGTCACCGATGTTCTCGCCCAGGGTCTTCTCACCGTTCACAAAGAGTCCGGGCAGTGCCTCCTGCTTTGAGAACCAGTCGGCGAGCACCTTGGTACGCTCATCGTATTTAGCCTTGTCTTCGGGCGCCCACCAGTTGATCAGATTGCCGTCCTTGTCAAACTGACAGCCCTGATCGTCGAAGCCGTGACTCATCTCGTGGCCGATAACCGTTCCTACGGCACCGTAGTTGCTGACATAGTCGGACTCAGGATCGAAGAACGGGGGCTGCAGGATGGCTGCGGGGAAGTTGATGCTGTTGAACAGCGGGTGGTAGAAGGCGTTAACCGTCTGAGGCGTGCAAGCCATCTGGGTCTTATCTACCGGCTTGCGCCAATGCTTACGGAAGTTGGCAGCACGTAACTCCTGTTTGATGCGGATGAAGTTCTCTACGAGGTTCTGATCCTCACGGATGTCGATGAACTTCTCCAGATCCTCCCACTTGTCGGGATAACCCACATTAATATATATGGCGTTCAACTTCTCCAGAGCCTTAGCCTTGGTGGAGTCGCTCATCCAGGTGTTCTCCTTCAATCGCTCCGCAAAAGCCTGCTGCAGGTCTTTCACCAGACGATACACACGCTGCTTGCTGGTCTCGGGGAAATACTCTGCCACGTAGAGTTTACCGATGGTCTCACCCAGGTTGTCGCTGATCGTGTTGACGGCCCGTTTCCAACGGGGCTGCTGTTCCTGCACACCGCTAATGGCCTTGCTGGCTTCGAAAGCACGGTCGTTAAAAGCATCGCTCAGGAATGATCTATAGGCTTTGATGACGTGCAGTTCCATATAGGCCTTCAAATCCTCGACACTCGTCTCGGCCAGAACCTTCTCCACCTCGTGGAGTGGCTCTAACTGACTCACGTCCACCTTGTCGATATCCTTAGGCATGTCGAGGGCATCGCGATAAGCAATCCAGTCGATACCCTTGAAGTCCTGCAGCAACTGCTCCCACGGCATGATATGGACGGTTTTCATCGGGTCGCGCTGATCCACCTGGTTCAGTTTCTTAACACCAATCCTGTGCTCGATGGCCCATGCAGCCTCCATCATGCGCTCGGCATCGGCATCGCTGTAGCCCACCATCTTCAGGTAGTCCTTGTTCAGACTCTTCATGGCAGCCACGACGGCCTGCTGCTGTTCGTTGGGCTCGGCATAATACTCCTGAGGCAATGATGCACCGCCATGACCTGCGTCAATCAGATACTCCGATGAGTTAAAGGCGTTCAGACCGAGGCTCAGTCCGTAGGGAGCGGTGTTGAAGCCTTTGGCATCGAAGTCGGCCATCAGCTGCAGTGCCTCCTCGCGGGTCTTGATGGCGCGTACCTGCTTCAGATAAGGCAGGATCGGTTCATAACCCAATTTGTTGCGGCCCACGCTGTCCATATAGAGGCGATAGAGCGCACCGATCTTCTGTCCGTCGCTGCCTTGTGGCAGATCTTTCTGGTCGGCATACTTCATAATCAGCGCGTTGATACGCTGTTTGTTCAACTCCTCCAGATCAACAAATGAGCCATTCGAAGGGTGCTCCTTGTCCAGCGGGTTGTTCTTCAGCCACGTACCTACGGAATACTGCCAGAAGTCGTCACCAGGTTTTACACTCTCGTCAAGATTCGCTCTAAAGTTCTGCGCCATACCTGCCATACTCACGAAGGCGAGGGCTACGGCCACCATCAATTTCTTCATTACTGTTTTATTTTAAGTTTTATGTATATTTACATATTTATTCTACGTTTGTTTTTTCTTCCTTATGAGCACTCATATTCTTGATAAACAGATCGACAAAATGCTTCAAGAAGAAGGTATGTCTGACTGCATGACGCGCCTTGTCAGCCACCGACGGGCCGTCGTCGGAAGTGGTAGTCGTCTCCGCTTTTGCCACTTCCTGCTCGCGCTGGTCGATCTTAGCACGCATGCCCTCTGAAACGTGATTATAAAGGAACGTGTAGCAAGGTATGGCAGCCTTCATAATATAAGGTGTGAGGAAAGTGGTCACCACACTGGCTGCCACGATGATAGGATAGACGATGGGATTGAGAACACCCAGGCTTGTACCCAGTCCAGCGATGATGAACGAGAACTCGCCAATCTGGACGAACGAGAAGCTGGTCAGCATCGAGTCGCGCATCGTCTGACCACCCCACCAGCAACCCAAGGTGCCGAAGAGAATCATTCCGATGACAATCACCAGACTGACATAGACGATGCTAATCCAGTATTCTGCCAGTGAAGCCGGATTGATCAGCATACCCACGGAGATGAAGAAGATAGCGGCAAACACGTTCTTCAGCGGCGTCATCAGTTTCTCGATACGATGCGACTCTACGGTCTCTGCAAGGATGGAACCCATCACAAAGGCACCGAGGGCGCTGCTGAACCCTGCTTCCTCTGCTGTCAGCACCATGCCCAGGCACAGACCCAGGGCGAGGATAATCAGCGTCTCGTCGTTCAGATGTTTCTTCACCTTGCGTATCAGTGTCGGGATAATCAGTATGCCGCATACGAACCAAGCCACAAGCGTAACGATCAGATCGACAACCTTGCTTGCCAGCTCGGCTCCCTCGAACTGATGGCGGATGGCAATACTCGAGAGCAGTACCATCAGTACCACAGCCACCACGTCCTCAACGATCAGGATGCTGGTAGCTCCCTTCACGAAACGCTCCTTGCTCAGCCCCGCCTCGTCGATAGCCTTCATCACGATAGTGGTGCTCGACATACAAAGCATACCTGCCAGGAACAGGGAGTTTACCATGTCGAATTTAGCGTCCCAACCCACGAGATAGCCGAAGAGCATCATGCCCGCGATAATTGTCAATGCGCCGATTGCTGCCACCTTACCGCTGCTGATGAGGTTCTTCAGGCGGAACTCCAGACCGATGCAGAACAACACGAACAGCACGCCGATGTCGCCCCATTGCTTCACGTTGTCGGGGTTCACGAGGCTCTTGCCAAACAGATAAGGACCCACCAGGACACCTGCTACGATATAGCCCAGCACCACAGGCTGTTTCAAGAACTTAAACAGAATACTGACTACAGCTGCTGTAATCATCAAAACGTATAAATCTTGTACCATATTTAATAATTTTATAGAATAGGCTTAACGTGGTATCAATCACATGGAGACAGTCCCCGTGTGAGGTTACGGCTACAAAGGTATGAAATTTTTGCCAAACAGCCAAATATTTGCTTCTTTTTTTTCTGCGCCACCTCGTAGGTTGAAACGATCAAAAGGGATAGAAGCTGCAACGTTTGTTTCAAAATTAGCAAAACGAGTTGCAAAATCAGCAAAATCGTTTCAAAATCAGCAAAAATTTGCTTTTTGTTGCCTTAAAGTAGGGTTATTTAAGAAAATTCACTTATCTTTGCAGAAAGTTATTCTTGCATTTACATTAATTATATAACTAATATTTAATTTCATGAGAACAAAGACAATTTTCAATTACGTGGTAGCAGCGTTGTTCTGTTGCTGTGTTACAGGCATGGTTACATCGTGCCAGAGCCTGATGGATACTGGGTCAGCTGACAATCCCAGTGCGGAGAACATGATAAAGCAGGGTGTCTGGACGGAGTATGACACCGCGCTTAGTGCCTCAGGCAAATACACTGAGGAGGAACTTGAGGAGATGCCCGCCGTCGGCATGATGGTTGAGGGCGACAAAGCCTACTTCT
>CADCBZ010000098.1 GCA_902799765.1 uncultured Prevotellaceae bacterium | reverse complement strand
AACTGATCTCAGAGAGAGGAGTCAACCAAATCCGTACGGGTAGGCAAATGTTAAAGAACAAGGCCTAAAAAGAGTCAACCTTATTCAGGAAAAGACAAAATTTTTACATTATCCATGAGATCTTAACATTTTAACATCTTAACATATTTGTATTTTTAATATTATCAATTTAAAGCTATATATATAATTATAATATATAATAATTTATATATAATTTAATATAATAATACCTTTATGGTTAAGATTCCCATTGTCCTTTTCTGCAATTGTGCAATATCGATTTTCCAAAAAGGTTAAAATGTTAAGATTTTAAGATCGGTAAAACTGAAAGACAGACAGCGCACTCATATTGAGATGCGCTGTCTGATTATAGAGGGGGATTTGCGGATTTTATTGCACCGCTTGTTTCATGCCCTCCATGAACTTTTGTTGCAGCTGTTTGGCAAGTTGGTTGTCGGGATTGATTTTCAGGGCTTTCTCATAGTTCTGCATTACATTCATGTAGTAACGCTGGCCATTCTGAGCTGGGTCCTGAACGATGCGCACCATATAGAGGAAGCCGCGTAAGGTGCAGATATCCGACTGGTTGGCATCCTTCTGCTCCAGCTGATTGATAGTCTGCTCGGCATCTGCCAGCAAATTCTCGGTCTGTTCGGCATGAGGGTTCATCACCGAGAAGTTGAGACTTTGCAGGGCCATCTGATACTTAGGCTGGATGCTGTCGGGGAACATGGCATCCACACGTTTCAGTTCGGCAATGCTGTTAAGCATCGTTTCGGGCTTCGACGGATTGATCTTGCTGAGTGACTGGCCGATGAGCGCCTGCATCTGTGCGGGCTCTTGGGCATTAACACTAATCGTAGCCATCATGCTGAGAGCGATGGCGAGAACACGGAGTTTAAAAATTTGAAATGTCATACGCTTTATTATTTTTAAGTGAAACAAAAATGCCGATATAGAAGAAGCGGTCGCGGTTGGCTGTCACAGCAGATCCGTCAGGGTTGTAACGGAAGATGTTGGTGCGACCGAAGATATTGTTCAACGAGGCATAGACGATGACCTTGGGGCTGACGAGCCAGGTGAGGTTGGCATCTACACTGTTATAATAAGGTGTGGTGCCGTTGGGATAGTGCCGACCGCTGGCATACGACTCAGCCAGACCAACGATGATTTTCCCGATGGTGTATTTCAGCGTCAGGCGCAGATTGTGACGCGAGGCGTAATCTGGTGTACGCGGGGCAGGGTAATCGAGATAGAGGCGTTCGGAATCGTTGAAGGAGTAGGAAAGCGTGGTAGAGAGATTCTTAACGAGCGAATGATTCTCGATAAAGATGTCGAGCCCCTTGCTGGTGCCATAGCCGAGGGCCGTATAGATGCCGTTTCTGAGCAGAGGCAGGTGATGATATTTCTTATAATAGGGCTCAATGCGCAGCAGCAACTTGGGTGTGCTATACTGCATACTGAGGATGGCATGGTCGGCTGTGCTCTGTGTCAGGTGCTTTCCGCTCATGACGATCAAGTCATCCTCTGCCGTCTGGCTGTATCGACCCAGCATGAGTGATAGTTGAAAACGCTTGTTGGGCACATAACTAAGCGTGGCACGGGGCATCATCAGCCAACTGTCATTATAGCTTACATGCTCTATTCTCCCAGAGAGGTTGAGGAACAGTTTAGGCATCAGGCGCAACTGAGCATCGGCATGTGCGGCTTGCAGCTGGTAATCGAGGCTGTAATAGCTTGCATCGTATTGCTTGGTGCTGTGGCGCAGATAACTCTCTATGCCTGCTGACATCTTCAACACGGATGAATAGACCTTACGGACATCGGCTTTCAGATGGATCTCGTTGCGGAAGTTGTAGTAATGGTCGCCAGGCGCCTGTGCTTCGTCAACATTGTTGATAACGGATGAGTTGGCAATGCCCATAAACAGGCTATAACCCCGACCGATGTTTGTCTTAAGCGTGGCGTTGGCATAGATGTTGTGCTCACAGAGTGACAAGTTGCGGTCGCCCAGGTGCTGGCCAACGGAAGTGAGATCGTAGCCAACATATGATTTCAGGACGGTAGCCGACGAGAGCTCTGCCTTATATTGTGCCTCAGCAGAGAGTTTACGGTAGGGGCGGGTCCAATCGATACGATCAGGGAACAGGGTATCGTATAGTCCCATGCTGGTGTAATCGGCATTAAACGAAAGGCTACTCTCTTTAAATGCTTTCGTGCCTCCGATGTTCCAATCTACAAGCGATGCACTTACACCCAGCTTGTCGCCTGTTGCCACATCGGTAGTCTCCATGGGCAAGACGGATGATAACGCCTGACCGTATTCACCACCATAGCCACCAAGCGAGAAGTTGATGCCCTTAAATAGGAACGGTGAGAAGCGTCCTCGTGAGGTGTTGTTTTCAACGTTGGTGGAATAAGGTACGAGCACGTGCATGCCGTTAACGAACGTCTGGCATTCGTCGCTCTCGCCACCACGGACATACAGCTTGCCGTTCTCGCCAACCTTCTGCGTGCCTGGCAAGGTTTGTAGTGCTGCCACGATGTCGCCACACGAGTTGCCCGCCATCACCACATCGAGGGCATCCATCGTCTTAAAATTATCGCTTTTGCCGAAGCTGTAGGTACTGGCAGTCACGACCACTTCATCGATGGTTGTCGCCCGCTCGTGCATCGTGATGTGCAAGTCGGTGGGTTGGCTGGTGGTGAGCGTATAGTCATCATATCCGATGAACGTTACACGGAGCGTCAATGAGCCGGTTTGGTCGGTCTGAAACGAGAAGCGACCGAGTGAGTCGGTCAGGCATCCGTCGATTGTACCTATTATAAATACGTTGGCACCTGCGAGCCCTGTTTCAGACTTTCCGTTATGCCCGTCTGTGACAATACCCGTTACTGTGGTCTGACTCATTGCTTGGCAAGCAACGAGTAGCATGAGAATGATATGTGCGAGTCGATGTTTCATGCCGCAAAGATACGACAGGAAACTGATGTGTCCAAATTTCCGTGACAGACGGCTAGAACTATGGACAGGAAACTAAGTCGATGGACGAATGACTATAAAAAAGGACGAACGACTAGGCGATAAACGAACGAAGTTTGGGGACGAAGGTACGCGATACAGGTACTATCGTGTGACTGTTACCGAGGCGTAACTGATAACCATTGGAGTTGCCCTGAGCCGAAGTGATATTGTTCAGGTTCACCACAAACGAACGGTGGCATTGGAAGATGTTCTCATACTCGCTCAGGTCGTTGAGCACGGCCGAGAGTGTCGTATGAATCTCGGTCTTTTGCGTTTTCCCATCCATCTCGTAACACACGATGACGTTATTCTTCTGCGCTTCGATGTAAAGCAGGTCATTGATGGGCAGTTGCAGGTCGTTTCTTCTTACATTGGTGTCGTGAATCGTCACCAGGATATCGGTCTGCGCCTCAGTGGTCTTGTCGAGTAGGGTTTCCAACTGGTTACGCAGATGACGGTGATAGCTGATGCCGACAGAGAATACCGATATGATGGTACCGATAATCAAGGTCCAATAAAGGAACAACAGGCACAGGCCGAAGGTAATCGGTGTGTGAAAAACAAATGAGAAGAGAATGGAGTTGCAGAGGCCAACAAACACGACCATAGCCAATACCATCAACACCTCGTGCCAGATACGCCAAGGCGAAATGCGTTTTTGAAAGGGTCTCACCAAAAGTCCGAACACATAGCAGCAACCGAATGTAACAGCGCCAAACAATAGTGACGTCAGGAATTTATTCCCCTGGTACATGCTGAACCCAAAAGGTTGTAGCAAATAGAGAATCAGAAACACAATGGCGCAATACAAGGCGCAATCTCTCAGCCAGTGGCTGGTTTTCTGAAACGGATATTTTCGATTTAAAAATAACATTGGACTGATTTTTGGTGCATGATTGAAACATTTAAAAGAGGTGGAACCATTGTAGTTCCACCTCTTCTTATATAGAGTAGGGGATTAATCCTCCCAGTTCTCCTGGCTCTTACGGATGTAAGACTTGTAACGGATCTGAGCCATCTTCTGTGCCTCAGCGAAGAGCTCCTCTGCCTCGTTAGGATAAGCCTTCTTAACTGACAGGTAACGAACCTCACCGAGCAGGAAGTCGTGGAAGTTAGCCCAGTTAGGCTCCTTAGAGTCGAGTGAGAACGGATTCTTACCCTCCTCAGCGAGTGCTGGGTTGTAACGCCACAGGTGCCAGTAACCGCACTCTACAGCCTTCTTCTCCTCGGCCTGGCTCTTACCCATACCGCCCTTGGCCTTCAGACCGTGGTTGATACAAGGAGCGTAAGCGATGATGATGGAAGGTCCGTGCCATGCCTCAGCCTCGCGGATAGCCTTGAGGGTCTGTGCGTGGTCAGCGCCCATAGCAATCTGAGCTACATATACATAACCGTAAGTGGTAGCGATCATACCGAGATCCTTCTTGCGGATGCGCTTACCCTGAGCAGCGAACTGAGCGATAGCACCAAGCGGTGTAGCCTTAGAGGCCTGACCACCAGTGTTAGAGTAAACCTCAGTATCGAGCACGAGGATGTTGACGTCCTCACCAGAAGCAATCACGTGGTCGAGACCACCGTAACCGATATCATAAGAAGCACCGTCACCACCGATGATCCACTGTGAACGCTTCACGAGGTAGTGATCCAGCGTCTGGAGCTCCTTGCAAACGGGACAGCCCTTGGCAGCGCTCTCGGCGATGCACTTGCGCAACTTCGGAGCAATCTCCTTGGTCTTGTCGGCGTCGTCCTTGTTCTCAATCCACTCCTTAGCAAGAGCCTTGTACTCGTCGCTGGCGTTGCCGTCGATCATCTCCTGCAACAGCTTAGCAACACGCTCCTTCATCTTCTTGTTACCCAGAGCCATACCGAGACCGAATTCGCAGAAGTCCTCGAACAGTGAGTTATTGAATACAGGACCCTGACCCTTTTCGTTCTTCGTGTAAGGTGTAGAAGGAACAGATGCTGAGTAGATAGAAGAGCAACCGGTAGCGTTGGCAATCATCTGACGATCACCGAACAGCTGAGAGATCAGCTTCACGTAAGGAGTCTCACCGCAACCAGAGCAAGCGCCAGAGAATTCGAACAGCGGCTGTGCGAACTGAGAGTTCTTCACATTGCTGCGGATGTCAACGAGAGCCTGCTTAGAAGGAACCTTCACCAGCTTGTCCCAATCGGCAGCCATCTTCTTCATGTCGGCAGCATCGGGGTTGAACGGAACCATCGTGAGGGCCTTGCCAGTCTTAGGATTACCCGGGCAGATGTCGGCACAGTTGCCGCAACCCAGACAGTCGAGTACTGAAGGCTCGATGACGAAGTGCATGCCCTTCATAGCGGCAGGTGCCTTCATCTCGAGGGTCTCGAGACCATCGAAGCCAGCCAGCTCCTCGTCGGTCAGAACGAACGGACGGATAGCAGCGTGAGGACAGATGTAAGCACACTGGTTACACTGGATACAGTTGTCCTTGTTCCAAGCGGGAACGAAGGCCTCAACACCACGCTTCTCGTAGGCGGCAGTACCAACCATCCAAGAACCGTCAACGGTCTCGTGCTTCACGAAGTCAGATACCTTCAGCAGGTCACCAGCCTGAGCGTTCATAGGACGAACGAGCTCCTTCACGAATGCGGGAGCGTTGTCAACCTTCTCAAGATCGTCGGGCAGGTTAGCCCACTCGGGCTTCACTGTCAGCTGTACATATTCACCACCACGGTCGATAGCAGCGTAGTTCTTGTCAACCACGTCCTGACCCTTAGCACCGTAAGACTTCAGGGCAGCAGCCTTCATCTTCTCAACAGCGAGCTCAGCGGGGATCACGCCGGTGATGCGGAAGAATGCACTCTGCAGGATGGTGTTGGTGCGGTTGCCCAGACCAATCTCCTGTGCAATCTTAGTAGCGTTGATGGTGTAAACGGTGATGTTGTTCTGTGCGAAGTAACGCTTTACCTTGTTAGGCATGAACTTCTCGAGCTCGTCGGCATCGAAGATGGTGTTCAGCAGGAACTGACCGTTCTTCTGCAGACCGCGAGTCACGTCGTACATGTGCAGGTAAGCCTGAACGTGGCAAGCCACGAAGTTAGGTGTGGTTACCAGATAGGTAGAGCGGATAGGTGTATCACCGAAACGCAGGTGAGAGCAGGTGAAACCTCC
>CADCBZ010000097.1 GCA_902799765.1 uncultured Prevotellaceae bacterium | reverse complement strand
TTGTTGTAGCAAACGCAAAATTACAAATCTTTGGGGACTTGCCGAAAGGTTTGTCCCCTTTTCTGTCGGCTCAACTCAATTTTTTATCGGACACCAATAGTTTTTTATATTATAAATTGGGCTTGTTCTAAATAAAAAATGCATGATTTATACACGAAATGATAGTTTTGTGCTTCCGTTTCAAGAAAAAGTAGTATCTTTGCAAACAAATTAATGCCACTTTTTAAGTGGACTCAAAGTTTAATTATGGGAAAGCCATTCAAAGGAGAGTTGGAAAAGCTTACGGGCACCATAAAGTGGGCTGAGCAGCAAGATGTGACGGCATTGCGCTCTTTCTTCTCATTAAATGCTGGTACCCCCTTGATTTGTATCGGAAGTGGTGGTTCATATAGTGCGGCAAGCTATGCTGCCATGCTCTATAAGCAGATGTGTGGGCTTGCAGTTCCTATGACACCTCTAGCTTTTGATACGTATTCTGATACTGTAATACGTGATAGCAAATTATTATTCTTCAGTGCAGCTGGGCGAAATAAAGACTTCTTGATTGCGTTCCAACATGGTTTGGAAGTAGGAAGGGGTGATATGACAGGGATCTGCCTTCGTGAAAGCCCCAAGTGGGATGAGGTTATTGACAAATATAGTGCTGATTTTAAAAAATACACATTTCCAATTCCTACTGTAAAAGACGGTTTTCTGGCAACCAACTCTCTTGTGGCCTTCTTTGTGCTGATGTACCGTTGCTTCTTTGATGCAAAACCGTCAAAGTATATCAAGAAAGGAATAGGTTATAGTTATAATCATGAAATTGATTTCTCGAAGATAGACAACTTCATTGTTCTTTATAGCAATCTAAGCGAGCCAGTGGCTGTTGATTTGGAATCAAAATTTTCAGAAGCAGCACTTGGTTCTGTCTTGATGGCAGACTACCGTAACTTTGGACATGGTAGGCATCAGTGGTTTGACAAAAAGGGGGCAAATTCTTGCATTGTGGCTTTGGTGAACGAGAATGACCGTCCGTTGTCAGATAAGACTTTAAGCAAGATGCCTGATGATGTCAATGTGGTTCGTATTGAAACAGAACTCAGTACGCCACTTGCTACCATTGACTTGTTGGTGAAGTCGTTTCAGTTGGTTGCTACCATTGGAAACATGAGAGGGATAGACCCCGGACGTCCGGGTGTCCCTGACTATGGAAATGAATTATATCATCTTAATTACGTTAAACTAATTAGTGATGATTGCATTAAACTACCAGCTAAAGAATTGGCAATATGTAGGAAACTAAGGCTTGGAAGCAAGGCTTTGATACCTGCTAAAGAATATGAAGAGTATTCAAAGGCGTATGATGGGTTTATTTCAATGTTGAGGGAGAAGGAATTCGATCTTCTAGCTCTGGATTATGACGGAACCATTTGCAATGTGGATAGGAAATCAAGATATAATGAAAAGTTGGAGGATTCAATTGCCAAAAAGCTGAACAAGTTACTATCAGATGGAATGAAGATTGCCATTATGACCGGACGGGGTGGTTCTGTTCATGAACTGTTGAGAAAGTCTATCCAGAAGGAATATTGGCAGCAAGTTTATTTGGGCTGCTATAATGGCGCAGTTATTGTTACTCTGTCTGATGACGCTACCGCCATTGAAGCAATTAAGGACGCTCCGTTGGATGAACAATTGGTGAAGCTAGAAAAAGAAATCAAGTATTATTCTTTCGCGCCAACCGTCAGAAAATACAGCACCCAACTGTCATTTACTTGTATGGACAAAATGAAGGCATACGAAATATGCAATGAAATTATTCTTGCAAATAAACTGGATAAGCTTCATGTGTGGAGTTCAAGCCACTCTATGGATATTGTAGTCAGCACTAGGGCAAGCAAGTCGGCTGTAAAGGATATTTCCGAAGATGTGTTGGCGATAGGAGACCGCGGCGATTATGAGGGTAATGATTTTGAGATGCTTTCCATGCCTTATTCCCTAAGTGTTGATGATGTGTCTCGAAACCCTAATAGTTGCTGGAATCTGGCCCCCAAGGACCTGAGAGGTTTGGATGTCGTGAAGTATTATCTGCGTAAGATAAAAAAGACAAATAAAGGTTTCAAAATCAAATTCTGAGTCTATGCGATTTAATCTGGCAAAACAGTTCCTTACCCAGCTGATGAAATGGGACGATATTGAGGCTACGGAGCATCTAAAGGAGATAGATTTGATGTCAGACATCAAGTATGACTCCTATGACCAGTTTATGCCTGGCATAAAGTTCGTGGGGAACTTTTATCTTTGGCTGAGTCAGTTTGAAGATATTGATGACAGGAAACTTATGTATGAGTTTGTGAAGAAGTATATCATCTATATTAACTCAACCCAGATTTCACATCTCATTGATTTGCTTTATAGCACCAAGATTATACCTGCCATTAGACAGAAAGTGGTAGAGGATTTTAGGAATCATGGCTTGACTGTGAATAAATACAACTACAAGCGGCTTGACAACGCGGCAGAGTTTAAGTCACACAAACGAAAGACCCTGTTCATCGGTCTTAGTGATGGTTCGCATATTGATATTATCCGCAGAAATAGCTATCTGGACAATGACCAGGTGCTGACAAATTATTATCCTGATGACACAAAAATCAAAGAACTGGCTGAGGAACTTGAGAAAAGTAAAGATTTGGTAGAGGGTTCGGAAAAGAAATTCGAATCTATCGCATTGATTGATGACTTCACGGCCAGTGGCTCCTCGTTTATCCGGATAAAGGATGATGGAACCTTTGCAGGGAAGTTGCCCAAATTCTTTGAAGCTATTTATGATAAAAAGGAATTCAAAAAACTTTTGATTGACGGTTTTGACATTCATTTGTATTTCCTAATAGCGACTAAGAGTGCTCTGGATCATATTAATGCTATGTTGGAACAGTATAAGAAGCAGCACCGTGACTTGAATGTAACGTTGGAGTGTGTCCAAATGCTCTATGAAGATGCGAAATTTACTAGTCACACAGGAACGGAAGCGTTGGCTATCCAAAAAATCATCAGCCAGAAACGATATATCAATGAGCCTGCATTGACCAGGGCCTATAAGGAAAGTTATCCAGCAGGCAATACTGACTATCATCTCGGTTATAGGCAATGCGCCCTAACGATTGTTTTGAACCATAACACACCCAACAACTCCCTCCCCATCATCTGGCAACCCAAGAGAGAGGCGGGAGATAGACTATACCCTTTGTTCTACAGAATTACACGTCACTGATTATGCAGCAGTATGAGAATCCATTTAGCATGAGAGCTTCAGAGAAGATGACAGCGGATGATGTATTCGTCAGTCTCTTGTCTGATGATTCGCTGTATCCTCTGAAGGAATACAGTGACAGGGGCTCATTGTGGGGAAACTTAACCTACATTTGCAGTGCTCCAGGTGGTGGAAAGACAACGATGATGCGTTGTTTCTCCCCGTCTGTCGTATTCAGGGTTCATAACAACAAGAAGGACAACGATAAGATGTTCAAAGCCCTGAAGAGTATGGGTGTAGTCACTTCCAATAGAATACTGAAATGCGGAGCGTATCTGCTGACGAACAGGAGTTATGCAGATCTGGAAGATGAAGAGGTGTTCACCAAACCACAGGCCAGACGGCTGCTTTTTGCCTTGTTGAATGCCCGGTTTACATTGGTGGCTATTAAGGCTTTGCAGCAATTGAAGAATCTGACATATGAACAGCTGGGACAAGTGGCATTCAGTCCCTCGCTGGAACTGTCGAACAGGTTTGCCCCCACCCCGACACCCCATACAGCCAAGGAGCTGTTTGGCTGGGCTGCTGGAATAGAACGACAAATAACGGACATCATAGAAACATATGAAAACACTGACGAGAAGCACGGTCACAATTCATTATTCATTTTGAATGAACTCCATGCGTCGGATTTTACTATATCGGGCAAAACCATTGTAGATGACTTTATTTTCCAACTGGACGATTGTCACAAGTTGTCTAGGATGCAGCTTGACTTTCTGCGGCAGGAACTGGTAGAGACGCGTATCAGCAATACCGTTTGGCTGGCCATGCGGTACGATAAGTTTACCTATGAGGAGTTGATGCCCAAGACAGACATGATAGGTCGTGACTATAACAGCATTCATCTGGGAACGGACAACAAGTTCGAGAAAATGCTGGGAAGTATAATGGAGAAGCGTTCCAATCTGTCCAGACATGACATCAAATTGAACAACTCATTGGAACAGTTGTCTATACTTTCTGACGATCAGTATCAGACAATCATTGATTACAGCAGGAAAGCCCTTGCTACGAAACTTGGTCTTTATGATGAATTATTGAGCTATATAGATAAAAACTTTGATACGTCCAAGGACATGGCTGAACAGACCTTTGCCCTTATGTTGTTCGCACAACGAGAATTCAAAACGTCGTTCCCGATGTTCCCGCATGAACAATCTTCTTATAATGAGCATATCAAGGCTGACCTTATAAAGATAAGCCGAGATATCATACCTGCAGTTTTCAATCATCCGATGTATTTCGGTACGGACACATTGAAAGAATTGTCCCCGAATAATACAGAACAGTTTATCAGCTTCTGCAATGTGCTTTATGAACAATTGCTCACCCAGAAACTGTTGCATCCCCGTAAAGCCTTACTTTTGTCTGCTGCTACACAGGATAGGCTCATCAAAGACGAGTGCAAGAAAAAATTGAAGCGGATGCTGACAGAGTACGGTAGAGGAGTATTTACTTTTATCAACAATCTGGGAGGGTTCTGTAAGAGCCAGACGTTGCAATTGGGTAGTTCATACGGTACAGTAAATGGTTTTGCCATCAAGGAAGTGGACACGCTCTTTGGCAAGACTACCAATATGATAGATGACACCCAACTTGAAAGCGTATTAAGAATATGTCTGGCCAATAATCTGCTGTTTACCAGAGAAACAAAGCAAGGCGAGAAGGATAAGGAGTGGACTGTGTTCTACCTGAACCGCTGGATTTGTGCCGCTTTCTCTTTGCCCTTAGGCTATGGTGGTTGGAGAAAAAGAACCATCAGGGAGTTGACTGACTGGATAAAAAAAGAAGAAAAATGGGAAATTGGGATTCGTATGTGATGGTCGAAGGTGACAAACAAGTCACCCAATTCTGGAGTGACGCTGACCGTCCACAAGGTAAAACCCTGCTCATCATAGGTGAGGGCTTTGACCCACGTATGAATAACGTTCTCAGGGCTTTTGTGGAAACAAAAACGGAGATTGACTGCAAAATCATCGTTTTTGGCGACTATACGAAATCTCCGAATGCGTCAATGATAGAGCGGAATATCGAAGTCAGAAAGACATTGCTTGAAAAAGGTGCGGTGCCATCCTCAGTCTACCAATTGAAAATTGGTGCAAAAAAAGATTTGAACAGGGGCGTGAAGTTAATGAACAAGGAGGTAGAGAGTCTGATAAACGGTTATGATAACATTATCGTGGACATCAGTGCTTTGCCCAAAGTGTTGTACTTCAATCTGGTCAGATCTATCTACAAAAGTCAAAATAATAAAAACCTGTTTATTGTGGTTTCTGAGAATGCAGAAATTGACAGACGCATTAAATACATCAATCTGGCAGATGATATAGAACCGATGGTGAAGTTTAATCCCGGTATCGGACTGGAGGCGGAACCTGACAGAATAAGGATTCAGATCTCTTTGCTGGGAGAGAACGGAATGGAGAAATGGAACAAGATCCTGGGTCATTTCAATCCGGATGAAGATTTTCCCGTCGTTCCTTATCCTTCATTGGACCCTTTCAGAACAGATTCGATTATCAAGGAGTATAAAGAACTATTTAAACAAGAAGATGCCAAGGACAATATTATTTATGCTCACGAACGTAATCCCTTTGAATTGTATAGATTGCTGACGAGGTTTATCCAGTCGGAAGACGAAATTTTGGGAAAGGTGAAGCAGATGGCTTGTTATGGGATAGCTCTGTTATCTAGCAAACTCCTGTCGGTTGGTGCGCTTCTGACTGCGATGGAGAATGAGAATGAAGTTGCTATTTATAACGTTATCAGCCGTGATTATGTCATAGACAAAGACAGCATAGATTTTGATGAACTGAACAAAAAGAGTACGACTTTTTTAATGTGAAAGGTGATGCATATAATGACTGATTCCCATAATAGAAAAGTTAAGATACAATAAAAAACGAGATTACTCGTTATTTATTTGCGAAGTTAGACAAAAAATGTCTATCTTTGCAAACAAAATAACAAGCACGAGATAATGGCGAGCATAGCAAGCTGGATATATGATAAGCCGCTTAGAGGCAATTACACCTTCACACACGATGAGGTGGCGCAGGCATTCCCTGACATGAGTGCCGGCAGCATTGCACGGGCGCTGACCAGAGAGGTGAGCAAGGGACGGATTATGTCGCCCCTGCGCGGCTTCTACGTCATTGTGCCGGATGAGTATGTGCTGCGCGGGGCTGTGCCGCAGTCGTTTTACTTGGATGACATGATGCACCACCTGTGCCGCAAATATTATGTGGCTCTGTTGAGTGCGGCAAGCTATCACGGTGCTTCGCATCAGGTTCCGCTGCGGTTCAGCGTGATGATAGAACCTCCCGCCATGCGTGACAAGAAAGGAGAGAAGTACCTTACGCATTATTTCTGCAAG
>CADCBZ010000096.1 GCA_902799765.1 uncultured Prevotellaceae bacterium | reverse complement strand
TTCCACACCAGTTCATAACCTTCGGGCACGAATCCTGAGGGGTCGTGCGTGGTGGCCGGCAGACTACCGGTCTGAGCGGCCACCTGAAACACGACTGTGAGAAATGATGATGTAAGCAGAAACCTAAACATACTTATTGTTCTGATACATACATATTAAGGATCTTAACATTTGTACCGGCAGGTGTGCCTGCGAAGTCCAGACAGAGACGGAATTTCCCGTCGAAGCCAGGACATCCGGTGAGGACAATCGCGGTTGGCACATTGGCGGCTATCGCATGACGATCAGCAGACAGGAACTGATTGTCGTCGCCATCGTTCTGAGGCTTCACGGTGAGACCGGGAACGGCATTGTCAGCAATGACCACGATGGAGAAGTTATAACGCTTACCTGCACTCAGTGTCACGTTATCGAACGGGATATGTGTCTGACCCTGCCACTGGTCGCCACCCATACCATCAGGAATCGTGACAGAGAAATAAGCCGAGTTGTCGCCCTCGTAAGCAGGATCGGAGATCTGGCTCCATCCTCCATCGGCAAACCAGAATCGGAAATCATTGCCGAAAGGCTGTCCTTTCAGCAGGTTCTTACTGTCCTGATAGTCGAACGGTGCAATATTGGCATCGTCGTGCTCGCTGAGGAACACACGACTGACGGTGAATTCCGTTCCGGCAGGTGCACCGGCAAAGTCGAGCGCAATCTTAAACTGTCCGTCAAAACCTGCGACATCGCTCAAAGCAATGACATTCACGCCCTCATGAAGCGGGAACTGGTCGGCGGTGAAATAGACACCGTCATCGCCATCCTTCTGAGGCTTCACGGTGGCCTTCACATTGTCGGCACCCGAGACAATAGCAATCGAGAAGTCGTAATTCTTACCTGCACTCAGAGTCGGGCCATTGTGCTCGATATGAACCTGCCCCTGCCACTGGTCGCTGCCAGTGCCTGCCGGGATCGTGAAGGACAGACCACTGTGGATGTCGCCATTAAGACCGGGATCAAGACCGCCTGACCAGTCGGAGGGTGAGAACCAGTGGCTGTAATCCGGCTGCCAGTCAGCCAGCAGATCCGTACCATTGGTGAAGCCCAGCCATCCCTCGGGCTCCGTGGGCGCATCAGGATCAATCCAGTCCTTTGCGATCGTGAAATTCGTGGAGACCACCTGCTGATCGCAGGCAGAAAAAGCATAAAGCTGAGCGGTGTAGTCACCCTTCTTCTTCACGATCTGGGTTAAAGAGGCGCCGGCAGAGGTCTCGATAAGCGTCTTGCCGTTCAGGCAGAAGAAATAGCGCACGTCACTCTGAGCATTCGAGGCGTTAGTGATAGTCACCAGGTTCATCTGGCCTGTCTCATCTGCTGTGACATTAGCGCTAACAGAGAGTGATGATGGATCGACGGGGGAACCGCCTAAACTATGGTCATCGCTATCCATCGGGCTACACGATGTAACCCCGAAAGCGAACATACTTGCTGCAATGGCACTGAATAATATCTTTTTCATAACTTCTATTTTTCAATTCTTCATTTCTTCATTTCTTAATAACCGGGATTCTGCTTCAGTTCGAACTCAGTACCCTTCGTAGCATCAATGTCACCCTGAGGGATAGCCACATACTTGTTGTGCTCCTTCCAGTCACGTGAGGTGTTCAGACCTGGCACATTGTCAACGTGGAGGACATTGGTGATACCCCAACGTACCACATCATAGTAACGGTGGCCCTCACCTACGAACTCCAGATGGTTCTCCTTCTGGATATTCTCCAGTGTCAGGGGCACACGGTGGTTCTGATCGCCGAAGGCACGGTCACGGACCTCATTCAGACAAGCGGCACCACTTACACCATCCACGTCGCCAGTGGTCAGCGTGAGTTCAGCATAAGCAAGCAGCGTCTCTGCATAGCGGAAGATACGGAGGTTGTTACACCAGTTCAGTTCGCCAGTGCCGGTAGGCTTACGATAGGCATTGCGTGCTGAATATTTCGCCATCCAGAAGCCTGTGTCCTGGAAGCGCAGCACATAACTTGCCCCCCACGGTGTCGTGTTCTTATCACCGACATTTCCACCTGTGGCATTTCCACGGAGGTCGCGGATAGAGGCATCACGGCGCTGGTCACCTTTTTCAAACATCTCATAGGCCTCTTTACGTGCGGGACAGAATCCCCAGCCGTCTTTATATCCAGGATCGCCTTCCAGACTACTTGGAGAGATATAGGAGGGCAGGTTGGTACCGCCACTGTTCCATGCTGTTCCCCAGTCCTTAGAACCCGGTAAGAGGTTGGCCTCAAAGATGGACTCACTGCCAAACTCACCATCCTGCAACCACATGGACGCATAGTCTTTTACCAGACTGAACTTTCCGCTCTTGATGACGGCAGCCAGGCCCTTGGCAACCTCCTGATATCTGGCCTGATCCTTCTGGTACATCACGGCACGGGCCTTCAGCATATAAGCAGCAGCCAGACTGGCGCGACCATCGTTGGTTCCGTCGTTAGTGCTCATCTCCGCATCGGTGAAACTCTCGATAGAGCCGTCCACATCCTTGATGATCTGTGCATAGACCTCGTCGGGCGTCAACTGACGACACACGTAGGGAGGCTCGAACAGGGTCTCTTGGAAAGGAACAGCACCGAAACTGCGCCAGAGCATATAAAGGTAATAAGCACGCAGGAAAAGTGCCTCAGCCTTATACTTCCTGATCAGATCCACCTCTGCAGGGTTAGTGGTGGTGGCTGTTTCTACCAGTCCGAGAACACTGTTTACACGGGTGATACCGGATGTGTAGATATTCCAGGTTCCACTCAGGGTCAGGTTACCGCTGGTGTTGAACATTGAGACTGCAAGGTTCATACCATTCATACCATCGTTGGCATCACCGCCACCCTTCCAGGCATCATCCGACTGGATGTCGCCAATGAATACTGATGACTCGTAAGAGCCGTTAGCGTATGAGTCGAAGCCCAGGATCTGGTATGAGGCAGCCAGTCCAGAATTGATGTTCAGCGGGTCGCCGGCTGCTCCGGCAGCACCCTTTGTGGTCGGTTCAGGCTCCAGGAAGTCTTGGCTACACGAAGTGAGCATCATGCCTGATGACAAAACCGCTACTGCGATATATAATTTAGGATTTTTCATTGTCGTATATATTTTGATTGTGATTAGAATGTAACGTTAGCACCAATGGTGATTGTACGTGCCTGCGGGTAGATGCCCTTATCGACACCGATCGTTGTATAACTACCTGAAGCCAACTCAGGATCGAAACCTTCGTAGCCGGTAAAGGTGAAGAGATTCTCTGCACCGACATAGACGCGCAGGCGCTGGATAGAGGCAACACGTGTCCATTTGACTGGCAAGGTGTAACCAATCTGAGCATTCTTCAGACGGAGGTAGGAGCCGTTGTGGATGTAAAGATCAGATGACTTCCAGTTACCGTTGGCATTGGCAGATGTCATGCGTGGGATCTTATTGGAAGTACCCTCACCGTGCCAGCGGTCCATAATCCAAGATGGACGGTTCATGGCAGGCACATCACCACGCTGTGCGAAGTCGAATATGTCATTACCGATTGTTCCCTGCCAAGAGAGGTTCAGGTCAAAGCCTTTCCACTCTGCACCCATTGAGAAGCCGAAGGTCCAGTCTGGCATACCCTTACCAATCTTCGTACGGTCCTCGTCAGTGATACGACCGTCACCATTGATGTCAACGAAACGCACGTCACCGGGCTGTGCAGAGGGCTGCAACTTCTCCCCCTGGGCGTTAACGTAACTGTCAACCTCCAGCTGATTCTGGAAAAGGCCATCGGTCTTGTAGCCATAGAAGTAAGGCCAGACCTCACCGTTCTTGGCATGTACATAGTCACCCACACCAGAGGCACCGGCACTCTCGTAGTTCTGCTCACCTGAAGCATTACCCAACTCGATCAGTTTATTCTTTGCATAAGAAGCATTGGCACTGAACCAGTAGGAGAAGTCCTTGATGTTGTCTTTCCAACCAAGTTCAAACTCAAGACCCCAGTTCTCCATGGTTCCGAGGTTGCCGTAAGGCTTAGCCTGTCCGATATAGGTCGGCACGTTCAGTTCAAAGAGCATGTCGGTAGTCTTCTTGTAGTAATAGTCGAAGCCAAAACTCAGACGGCTGTTGAAGAAACGCATGTCAACACCGATATCGGTCTGTGTAGAGGTCTCCCACTTGATGTCAGGATTGGCCGCACGGTCAGGTGAGGTACCATAGACCATCTTACCTGCCTCGACACCAGGCTGTGTCGGATCCGGATTGATGACATAACTTCCTCCAAAGTAGTAGTTCTGACCACCATTCATCAGGGCACGGTAGGTAAAATCGGGAATTGCCTCGTTACCATTCTGCCCCCAGGAGAAGCGGACCTTCAGCACATTCCACCAGTTGGGCTTGACTTTTGCCAGATAAGGCTCGTTCCATACATTCCAACCGAGAGAGAAGGAGGGGAAGGTACCCCACTTGTGGTTGGGTCCGAAGTGTGAGCTACCGTCACGGCGCATGGTGAACTGTGCCATATAGCGCTCAGCATAGTTATAGTCGATACGACCGAAATAAGAAGACAGTGAAGTGTGTGTCACACCACCATTGCCACCCCATACAGAAGACTCAGTCTCTGGTGCGATGGCGGAGTCGATGTGTGCGTGGATGGGATTGTGGTCGAAGAGCTGTGAATCGTTACCACCAAGGTTACGTGACTCGTAGCGTGAGGCAGACTGTCCAAGTACGATGTTCAGGTTATGCACCTCAGCGAAGGTCTTGTTATAGGTGAAGTAGTTCTCAGCCTGCCAGCGCATGCCACGGTTCATCTGACTGGTCACATAACTCTGGTCAGTATGGGTCATTGTACCGAGATAGTCCTCGTAACCATAGCCGTCGTAACCCCAGAATGCGAGGTCGATACCTAAACTGGTACGGAACTTCAGGCCTGGCAGGATATCGAGCTCAGCATAGAATGAGCCAACGAGTTTGTCAGAGTTGTTCTTACCGGCATTAGGACGGTTCAACTGAGCCAATGGGTTTGTCAACTCCTGGAATCCTGAGGGGGGCAGAGAGAAGACGCGACCGTCTTTGGTAACGGCAGTAGGATGAGCAGCCAGGATCTCTGCACCCTCAGCCTCAGTAGCGTAAGGAGCCACCAGTGGAGAGAAAGCGATGGCACTACCCAGGATTGAGCCATACTCAGAGTTGGTCTCAATACCTGTTGAGGTGTCACGTGTGTAACCGAAGTTCACACCCACATTCAGTTTGTTGAGGAAGTTACGGCTGTTGTCCTCAAATACAGTGTAGGTAGAGTTGCTACGTGCGGTAAGACGCTCATAGTTAGATCGGCCGTAGTTACCACCCACGATACCATCCTGCTTGAAATAACCTACAGAGAGGAAATAAGTCATCTTCTCGCTACCGCCATTGATGCTCAACTGATGCTGCATCACCGGAGCGTCGTAGTTGAAGGTCTCGTCCTGCCAATCGGTATCAGGACCGTTATAATTATGGATGTAATCAGCAGAATAACGCGGCAGGTTACCATCATTTATCTGAGCCTCGTTCATGATCGTCATATACTCCTTGGCATTCAGAACAGACTTCTTCCTCCAGGGATTCTGCCAGCCATAACTGAAATCATAGCTGACTGTGGATTTGCCTGCCTTACCACCCTTGGTCGTTACGAGTACCACACCATTGGCAGCGCGCGAACCATAGATGGCAGCAGAGGCTGCGTCCTTCAGGATTTCCACTGACTCGATATCCGTTGGGTTCAGGTAGTTGATACCGCCGTTGACGGGCATACCATCTACAATGTAAAGAGGGTCTGAGTTGTTTACCGATCCGATACCACGGATACGTACCTTAGAATCGGAGTTTGGCTGACCTGACGACTGGGTGATCTGCACACCACTGACCTTACCCTTCAGGGCATCCTCGATACGAGAAGGCTTGGTCAGGTTAAGATCATCGCCTGAAACTTTTGAGATGGCCGCTGTTACGACACTCTTCTTCTGGACGCCATAACCGATGACAACCACATCGTTGAGCATCTGGGCATCTTCTCTCAGTTCAATGGTCATACCATCCTGAGCCGTCACTTCCCGTGTGACATAACCCACATAAGACACAAGTAATTTAGAATTTGGGGCAACCTTAATATTAAACTTACCATCCAGATCGGTAATGGTAGCGTTTTTGGGTTGCGCTTTTTCCACTACGGTGGCACCAATAACCGGTTCACCGTGCTCATCAGTCACTGGCATAAAAGACGAATAAGATCCGTCTGATTGCATTTAGGTTCATTTTTTCTTTCATAAAATACCTTTTTAATTATTAAACGATTGTTATGTTTGGTTACTGTTATCATTCATACGATTGCGGATGCAAAGGTAGAGAAAAAACAAGTGCGGAAATGTTCTATCAAGATGCTAATATGGATAAATGTCGTTTTTACACGCATCATTTTCGTCTGATAACCAATAAGATACAATCATTCCCCTTTTTATGTGATATGGATTATTTAAAGCAGTATATCATCATTTAAGCCGCTACATTTCGAGGCAAAATAAAAAAAGGAGTCATTTATTTGGTGTTTTCACAAAAAAGAATTATTTTTGCAAAAGCTTTCAAAAGATACAAAAATGAAACGTTGCTTACTCGCTATATTATTCATTTCTTTATATGGATCTATCGGTTGGGCAAATCAAGTGAATCTTGATTCTCTTTATCGTGTTCTGGATGCCGCTATTGATTCTGCCGCGATTTACAAGAAACAAAAAATGGATGATATCAATGCCTTAGAGAAACAATATGCCGCTGCTCGTAATGACCAGGAGAAATACCAGTTCGCATTGAGTCTCTATCGCGAATATATCGCCTTTGTCAATGATTCTGCACTCAACTATATCCAAGTATGTATGGAATGTGCGGAACGGATGGGGAGAAAGGATTTGCAGACTCAAAGTGAGCTTGCCTTAGCCTATCAGTTGGCTGATACCGGTTTCTACCCAGAGGCAGAAATCCACTTCGGAGCCATCTCTAAGAATCAATTGACAGATGAGATGATGATCACCTATCTCACGGGTATGAACCACCTATATGGGGAGATGGGCTATTACTCACACGACAAGAAACTGAGAGAGGAGTTCTATGCAAAGTCTAGTGCCATTCGTGATTCCCTGCTTCAATTGCTACCAGAAGATTCATACAGCTATAATTCCTTGAAATCAATTGAACTCAACAATCAAGGGAAAACTGACGAAGCATTAAAATGCAGTGACATATGGATGAAGTTAGCGAAACCAGGGACACGCGATTACGCCACCATGTCATTCTACCGTTCTGAAATCTATAGAAATCAGGGCGATGTTGAGATGGAACGTTACTGGCTCATCATGTCGGCATTGACGGATATACGCCATGCGATTATGGATCAGGCAGCCCTTTGGAGTCTTGCCAATTCACTCATGAATGAGGATGGCGATCCGGATCGTGCCTATAAGTATATGGATTTCTCATGGGAATGTATCTCCTATTTCAGTACGCACATGCGCTCATGGTTGGTATCCCCTATCCTGACCCGTATTAATGACAAATATAAACAGAATCTCCATCAAGCAAATACCAATCTGATATGGACGATTGCAGCCATCAGTCTGTTGGTGGTCGGTCTGCTCATGCTGTTATTCTATGTATCTAAGAAGCGCAGACAACTTGCTGTGATCAGAAATGAATTGAAGTATGCCAATGATGAGTTAGGAGAACTCAACAATCTGTTGTCAGCTAAAAACAACGATCTCTCAGAGGCAAACCAACTACTCTCAGACATCAACGAACAACTTCGCCAGGCCATTATTCACCTCAACGACTCCAACCGCGTCAAGGATGAGTATATCGGTAAGTTCCTGAGCGTCTGTTCTGATTATATCGACAAACTTGATAATTATCGTATTAAGATAAACCGAAAACTAAAAGCCGGTCAGCAAGCTGACGTGCTACGCATGACGAGTAGCGAACAACTCAAAGAAGATGAATTAAAAGAACTGTTTGATCATTTCGATGATATTTTCCTCCGTTTGTTCCCGACTTTCATTGATGACTTCAATGCCTTATTAAGGCCTGGTGAGGAAATTATCCCCACAGAGAAGAATCATTTGAATACTGATCTTCGTATCTTCGCCCTCATCCGTTTGGGCATTGAAGAGAGTTCAAAGATTGCAGAGTTCTTGCGTTATTCTCCAAACTCCATCTACGCCTATCGTGCACGTATCAAAAACAAAGCAGCCGGAAATCGGGACGAGTTTGAAAAGTATGTCAAGGAGATTGGTATTAAAGGATAATAAAGGAATAATTATATAACAAAAAGAAGCCCTGACTCACGATTGTGAATCAGGGCTCTCACACTTAAAAAGACGGCGGCTTCCTACTCTCCCGCATTGCATTGCAGTACCATCGGCGCAGGCGGGCTTAACTTCTCTGTTCGGAATGGGAAGAGGTGGGA
>CADCBZ010000095.1 GCA_902799765.1 uncultured Prevotellaceae bacterium | reverse complement strand
CATCTCTGCTAAGAAGGGGGAGCCTGAATGGATGCTGGAGTTCAGACTGAAGGCTTTCCGCTATTGGCAGGAGCAGACGGAGCCGAAGTGGGGACACGTTCATGTGCCTCCTATCGACTATCAGGCTATCTCGTATTATGCCGATCCGATGGCCAGCAAGCCTAAGGGCGATGGTAAGATCGACCCAGAGCTTGAAAAGACGTTTGATAAGTTGGGCATCCCCCTTGAGGAGCGTTTGGCCTTGAGTGGTAATACAGCTGTCGATGCCATCATGGACTCTGTTAGCGTAAAAACCACCTTTAAGGAGAAACTGCGCGAGAAAGGGGTTATCTTCTGCTCGATCGGTGAGGCCATCAAGGAGCATCCTGATCTGGTGCGTGAATATCTGGGCTCTGTGGTGCCTTATCGTGACAACTACTTCGCAGCTCTGAATTCGGCTGTCTTCAGCGATGGCTCGTTCGTGTATATCCCCAAGGGTGTACGTTGTCCGATGGAGCTGAGCTCTTATTTCCGCATAAATGCCCGTAATACAGGACAGTTTGAGCGTACCTTGATTGTTGCCGATGATGATGCCTATGTGTCTTATCTTGAGGGTTGTACGGCTCCGATGCGCGATGAGAATCAGTTGCATGCTGCCATCGTAGAGATTATCGTCAAGGATCGTGCTGAGGTGAAATATTCTACCGTACAGAACTGGTACCCTGGCGATGAGAACGGAAAGGGTGGCGTTCTGAATCTCGTGACGAAGCGTGGCGATTTGCGTGGTGTTGATTCTAAACTCTCTTGGACACAGGTGGAGACAGGCTCGGCCATCACTTGGAAATATCCCTCTTGCATCCTTAGAGGTGACAACTCTCAGGCAGAGTTCTACTCAGTAGCTGTGACGAATAACTACCAAGAGGCTGATACGGGAACAAAGATGATCCATATCGGCAAGAACACCAAGTCGACGATTATCTCAAAAGGTATCTCGGCAGGTCATTCGCAGAATAGTTATCGTGGATTAGTGCGTGCCACTTCGAATGCTGATAATGCTCGCAATTATTCTTCCTGTGATTCTCTGCTTTTAGGCTCTGACTGTGGTGCTCACACCTTTCCCTATATGGATGTGCACAACGATACGGCCATCTTTGAACATGAGGCTACCACCTCAAAGATCTCTGAAGACCAACTCTTCTACTGTAATCAGCGAGGCATTCCTACAGAACAGGCCGTAGGTCTCATCGTCAATGGCTATGCCAAAGAGGTCTTGCAGAAACTCCCTATGGAGTTTGCCGTCGAGGCCCAGAAATGTTAGAGAAACTATTTGGATTTGATCCCTCCAAAATGACCTTGCGCAAGGAGGTGATAGGTGGCATTACCACCTTTTTGACGATGGCTTATATCTTAGCTGTCAATCCCAGCATCCTCTCCGCTACTGGAATGGATGCAGGTGCTGTGTTTACTACCACATGTATCTCGGCTGTAGTAGCCACCTTGGTGATGGCGCTTTATGCCAAGTTGCCTTTTGTCTTGGCTCCTGGTATGGGACTGAATGCTTTCTTTGCGTTCACCGTCGTGCTCACCATGGGTTATTCGTGGCAGTTTGCGTTGACTGCCGTCATGATAGAAGGACTTATCTTTATTTTGCTGACCATAACTGGTTTGCGCCAGCATATCGTCAACGCCATCCCTTTGGTGATGCGTCGGGCCATCAGTCCAGGTATCGGACTCTTTATCGCCTTCGTAGGTCTGAAGGGCGCTGGTATTGTCGCCTCATCGGAATCTACGTTCATAACACTGGGTAATCTGCACGATCCTGCTGTGCTGTTGGGTATTTTTGGTATTATACTGACGGCAGCACTCCTGGTAAGAAAGGTTACGGGCGCATTGCTCATTGGTATCCTGGCGACTACCATCGTAGGTATTCCTTTGGGCATAACCCATTATTCTGGTATCATGTCGGCACCACCGTCTATCAGTCCCATCTTCTTGCAGTTTGAGTGGCATAATATCCTTACGGTAGATATGGTGGTTGTGGTGCTCACATTCCTGTTTATCGATATGTTTGATACCATCGGTACCCTTATCGGTGTGTCGAATCGTGCGGGCATGGTTGATGACAACGGCAACGTGAAGAACTTGAATCAGGCTTTTATGGCCGATGCCATCGGTACCACTGTCGGCGCTATGCTGGGTACATCAACGGTGACAACCTACGTAGAGAGTGCCTCTGGTGTGAACGTAGGCGGACGCTCTGGACTGACCAGTTTCACTGCTGCCATCTGCTTCGCTGTGGCACTGCTCTTTGCACCTCTGTTCCTGGCTATTCCTGAACAGGCTACTGCTGCGGCACTGATATTGGTGGGAGTGATGATGATGTACGATATCCGCAAGGTTGATATCTGTATCGTACTCATGCCGCTGACCTACAGCATCTCTGATGGTATCCTCATGGGTGTGATTTCCTATGTATTGATCCACCTGCTGTCAGGTACGTTTAAGGATATTGACGCGCGTAACAATATGAACTGGGGCACCTTCCTTTTGGCTATCCTGTTCATCTGCCGCTACGCCTTCCTATAAAAAAGAATAATATGTTAGAAGTAAAGAATCTGCATGCCAAGATTGGCGACAAAGAGATATTAAAAGGCATCGACCTCGTGATTAACGATGGTGAGACGCATGCCATCATGGGTCCTAACGGCTCAGGAAAGAGTACGCTGAGCGCTGTGCTCGTGGGCAATCCGCTCTACGAGGTGACAGAGGGTGAGGCTTATTTCAATGGCAAGAACCTGCTGGAGATGAAGCCTGAGGATCGTGCCCATGAGGGTCTGTTCCTTTCGTTCCAGTATCCCGTGGAGATTCCTGGTGTCTCGATGACCAACTTCATGAAGGCTGCCATCAACGAGAAGCGTAAGTATCAGGGTCTGGAGCCGATGAATGCGGCTGAGTTTCTGAAACTGCAGCGCGAGAAGCGAAAGATTGTGGAACTCGACTCAAAACTGGCTAACCGTTCTGTGAACGAGGGCTTCAGTGGTGGTGAGAAGAAACGCAACGAGATCTTCCAGATGGCGATGCTCGAGCCGAAGTTGAGTATCCTCGACGAGACCGATTCTGGTCTGGATGTCGATGCGATGCGTATCGTGGCTGAAGGTGTAAACAAGCTTCAGACGCCAGAGACCTCCTGCATCGTGATTACCCACTACGACCGTCTGCTGGAGATGATCCGTCCTCAGTTTGTGCATGTGCTCTACAAGGGTAAGATCGTGAAGACGGGTGGCCCTGAGCTCGCCAAGGAGATTCAGGAGCATGGCTACGACTGGATTAAAGAAGAGATCGGAGAAGAATAATGGCAAGTGAGAAACAATACATAGAGCTCTACCAGCAGGCACGTGAGATGATTTTCTCTCATGCGCCGGAAGCGATGAATGCTGTGCGCGATCAGGCTTTTGAAGATTTCAAGGCCAAGGGCTTCCCTTCTAAAAAGGTGGAGCGCTATAAGTACACAGACATTCAGAAGCTCTTTGAGCCTGACTATGGTGTGAATCTGAGTCGCCTGCAGATTCCTGTCGATCCCTACGAGACCTTCCGTTGCGATGTGCCAAACCTCTCCACGAGCCTCTATTTCGTGGTGAACGATATGTTTTATAGCCAAGCCCACCCCAAAGGGCATCTGCCTGAAGGCGTCATTGTAGGCTCCCTGAAAGATCATCTCTCTCTCCACTCTCCACTCTCCACTCACCTCTCAAAGTACTATGCCAAGTCGGCGAAGACCAGTGAGGATGCTGTGACAGCGCTGAATACGATGCTTGCGCAAGACGGATTGCTGGTGTATGTGCCAAAGAACGTGAAGGTGGATCGTGCCATTCAGGTGATTAATATCCTCAAAGCGACGCCTCAGAATGCCCAGCGTCAGGTACCTGACCTGATGGTGAACCGTCGTGTGCTCATCATTCTCGAAGAGGGAGCTGAAATAAAAATGCTCTTCTGCGATCATGCGGCTGACGATAGGAACTTCCTGGCTACGCAGGTGATCGAGGCCTTTGTGGGCGATAATGCCTCACTCGATCTCTATTGTCTGGAGGAGACCCATTATAAAAATGTACGCGTGAGCAATGTCTATATCGACCAGCAGGCCAACAGTCGTGTGAATCATAATGTGATCACGCTGCATAATGGCGTCACCCGTAACAAACTTGACCTGACTTTCTCTGGCGAGGGTGCTGAGTGTGCCTGCTATGGTTGTGTGATAGCCGATAAGGAGCAGCATGTGGACAATAACACGCTGATCACCCACAAGGTGTCGCATTGCACCTCGAACGAACTCTATAAGTATGTGCTCGACGATAAGTCAACGGGTGCCTTCGCAGGTCGTGTGCTGGTGGAGCATGGGGCTCAGAAGACCACCTCGCAGATGACTAATCAGAACCTCACGGCTACTAAGGAGGCACGTATGTACACCCAGCCGATGTTGGAGATCTATGCCGACGACGTGAAGTGTGCCCATGGCTCAACGGTGGGGCAGCTCAACGATGCGGCCCTCTTCTATATGCGTCAGCGCGGCATCTCGCTCAAAGAGGCAAGGACGTTGCTCCAGAATGCCTTTATTAACGAGGTGATCGACAAGATGCAGCTCGAACCCCTGCGCGATCGTCTGCACCATCTGGTGGAGAAGCGTTTTCGAGGCGAACTCAACAAATGTGAAGGTTGCAGACTCTGCAAATAGGAAGTTTAAACTTTTAATGTTTAATGCTTAATGTTTAATATAAATAAGGTACGCGAAGACTTCCCCATCCTTTCGAGGGAGGTGTATAACAAGCCGCTGGTGTATCTCGACAATGCGGCTACCACGCAGAAGCCGCTTTGTGTGCTCGATGCCATGCGCGATGAGTACCTCAACGTGAATGCCAACGTGCATCGTGGTGTGCACTATCTGTCTCAGCAGGCTACTGACCTGCATGAGGCAGCTCGCGAAAAGGTTCGCCAGTTTATCAATGCCTCGAAGATCGAGGAGATCGTCTTTACACGAGGCACCACGGAGGCGATTAACCTCGTGGCGCAGTCGTTCTGCGAATCGCAGATGCAGGCTGGCGATGAAGTGATCGTCACTGAGATGGAGCATCACTCCAACATCGTGTCTTGGCAACTACAGGCCATGAAACGTGGTATCATTGTCAAGCATATCCCTATCATCGATGATGGTGTTCTCTGTCTTGATCAATTAGAATCGCTGATTTCATCGAGAACAAAAATCATCAGTGTGGCCCATGTGAGCAATGTATTGGGCACGATCAATCCAGTAGAAGAGATCATCAAGATAGCTCACGCACATGGGATCCCCGTCTTAGTGGATGGTGCCCAGAGTGCACCCCATTTCAAGGTGGATGTGCAGGCGATGGATTGCGACTTCTTCGCCTTTAGTGGCCATAAGATGTACGGCCCAACGGGCATCGGTGTGCTTTATGGCAAAGAGGAATGGCTGGAGAAACTGCCTCCCTATCAGGGTGGTGGAGAGATGATTGATAAGGTGACCTGGGAGAAGACCACTTTCGAGCGTCTGCCTTTTAAGTTTGAGGCTGGCACGCCTGACTATGTGGCTACTCACGGACTGGCTAAGGCCATCGAATATATCGATTCTCTCGGCTTTGATGCCATTCAGCAACATGAGCATGAGCTCACCCGCTATTGTATGGAACAGCTTCAGACCATCGAGGGGCTAAAAATCTACGGTCCAAATCTCACAAAAGGGACAGTCCCCTTTGTGAGAGATGCCGTTGTCAGTTTCAATGTGGGTGATATCCACCACTTGGATATGGGTACGTTGCTCGATCGCTTAGGAATCGCTGTGCGCACAGGTCATCACTGTGCCCAACCTCTGATGGATCGTCTGGGTATCAATGGTACGGTTCGTGCCTCGTTTGCGCTTTATAATACGAAGGAGGAAATTGATACACTGGTGGCAGGCATCCGCCGCGTGTCACAAATGTTCTGATATGTTATTAAGCAAATACTACGAAGGGAAGATTGAAGCAGGTTGCGACGAGGCTGGGCGCGGTTGCTTGGCAGGTAGTGTGTATGCCGCTGCGGTCATCCTGCCTGATGGTTATCAGAACGAACTCCTGAACGACTCCAAACAACTCTCAGAGAAGAAGCGTTATCAGCTGCGTGAGATTATCGAGCGCGATGCAGTGGCTTGGGCTGTGGGTATCGTCACGCCTGAGGAGATCGACAAGATTAATATCCTCAATGCTTCGATCCTCGCGATGCATCGGGCCCTCGACCAACTCAAGGTGCGCCCAGAGGCGATCATCGTCGATGGCAACCGCTTCAAACCCTATAAGAACCCCGTTGATGGTAAGCAGTTGCCTCATACCACCATCGTCAAGGGTGATGGCAAGTATCTCGCTATTGCTGCTGCCTCGATCCTAGCCAAGACCTATCGTGATGACTATATGAACCGTCTTGCTGAGGAATATCCCCAATACGACTGGCTCTCAAACAAGGGCTACCCCACGAAGAAACACCGCGAGGCCATCAAGCAATTCGGCATCACTCCCTATCACCGCAAAAGCTACAATCTCCTCGGCGATGGTCAACTGAACTTAGAATTTGAGCCATAAATTTGGTGGTCTCATTGAAAATGAGTATTTTTGCAAGCGAAAATAGAAACAACGATTTAATAGTAATAAGATTATGGCAAAAAAAGCACTTTTGATGATTCTCGATGGTTGGGGAATCGGTAAGCATGGTAAGGGTGATGTGATTTTCAATACACCAACGCCTTATCTCGATCTGTTAACAGCAACTTCTGCTCACTCTCAGTTGGCGGCTTCAGGTGAGGACGTAGGTCTGCCCGATGGTCAGATGGGTAACTCTGAGGTGGGTCACTTGAATATCGGTGCTGGTCGCATCGTGTATCAGGACCTTGTGAAGATCAACCGCGCCTGCAAGGACGGCTCTATCATGGAGAACCCTCAGGTGAAGGCTGCCTATACCTACGCAAAGGAGAACAACAAGAAGTTGCACCTGATGGGTCTGACCTCTGACGGTGGTGTGCACTCAAGCCTCGACCACCTGTTCAAGCTGATTGAGATCGGTAAGGCTTATGGTCTGAAGAATCAGGTGTTTGTACATTGCTATATGGACGGTCGTGATACAGACCCGCACTCTGGTATTGGTTTCATCCAGCAGATTACTGATGTTTGTGCTGCTAATGATGCAGCCATCGCCTCAATCGTAGGTCGTTTCTACGCCATGGACCGCGATAAGCGTTGGGAGCGCGTGAAGGAAGGTTATGACCTGATTGTGAACGGTGTTGGTAAGCAGAGCACAAATATGGTGAAGGCCATGGAGGAGAGCTACGAAGAGGGTGTAACTGACGAGTTCATCAAGCCCATCCACAATGCCTCAGTAAACGGTACGATTGAAGAGGGTGATGTTGTGATCTTCATCAACTTCCGTAACGACCGTGCTAAGGAGATGACCATCGCGCTGACCCAGGAGGATATGCCTGAGCAGGGTATGCATACCATCAAGGATCTGCAGTACTATTGCATGACTCCGTATGATGCCAACTTCAAGGGTGTTCACATCCTCTTCCCCAAAGAGAACGTAGAGGATACCCTGGGCGAATACCTGAGTAAGCAGGGCAAGAAGCAGTTGCACACCGCTGAGACGGAGAAGTATGCTCACGTGACCTTCTTCTTCAATGGTGGTCGTGAGGCTCCTTATGAGAATGAGGATCGTATCCTGGTGCCCTCTCCGAAGGTGGCTACCTACGACCTGAAGCCTGAGATGAGCGCCTACGAGGTGAAGGATAAGCTCGTGGCTGCCATCAACGAGGCTAAGTACGACTTCATCGTGGTGAACTTCGCCAATGGTGATATGGTGGGTCACACTGGTATCTACAACGCGATTGCCAAGGCTGTCTGGGCTGTTGACAACTGCGTGAAGGAAGTGATCGAGGCTGCTAAGGCTAACGACTACGAGGCTATCATCATCGCCGATCACGGTAATGCTGATAACGCTATCAACCCCGATGGTACCCCCAATACCGCTCACTCTCTGAACCCCGTTCCTTTCATCTATGTAACTGACAACAACTCAGCTACAGTGAAGGACGGTCGTCTGGCTGACGTGGCTCCTTCAATCCTGCACATCATGGGCCTGGAGCAGCCTGCTGATATGACTGGTGAGAACCTGATTTCAGACAATAAATAGCAGCGTATGAAAGCAATGAAGTGGATGCTGGCCCTTGTGGCTATGGTGCTGGCTGTTGTTTCCTGCAGCCAGAAGAAGGAAGCGCCTAAGAGTAAGGTGCTGGTGCTTTACTACTCTCAGACATCGAATACGAAGACGGTGGCACAGGAGATAGCCAACAAACTTGGTGCCGATATCGAGGAGATTGAGGCTGTGAACCCTTATGATGGGGATTTTGAGGCTACCATCAACCGTTGTATGCAGGAGCGTGAGAAGGGTACCAAACCTGAGATTAAGCCCATAGCTGCCAATCTTGCCGACTATGATACCATCTTCATTGGTTATCCCGTGTGGTTCGGAACCTTCGCTCCGCCTATGGCAGCCTTTTTGGATCAGGCTGACCTGAGCGGCAAGAAGATCGTGCCATTCTGCACCTTCGGCAGCGGTGGTCTGAATACCAGCGTGAAGGAGCTGGCTGCCAAGCAGCTTTCATCGAGGGCGAGTATGTCGTGCTTGAGGACTTCCCTGAGCAGCAGCCCGTCAGCGAAGAGCAGTCTGCCATCTTTGATAAGGCTGTAGGTGACTACCCGATGATTCACGCCAAAGCTACGAAGTTTGCTTCACGTGCCGTTCCTGGTGGTACAGAGTATCTGTTTACGGCTGTCGATCTTCCTCGTGAGACGACTGCTGTGCAGACGACACCTCCACCTGCAGAGATGCAGATTTATGTCTTGGCTCTGGAAGGTGAGGACCCCGTCTTTACGCAGGTATTAAGATAATAAGATAAGGAAAAGAAAAGAGGAATGTCAATCGGCATTCCTCTTTCTTGTTTATTTCAGTTCTATCGCCAGCATCGTGAGATCATCGCTCTGTTCAGCTATGCCCACAAAGGTGTGGACAGCATCCGTCATGTGTCTGATGACCTGGGTGGGTTCGAGCTGCCCATTGGTAACCAGCGACTCTGCAATACTCTTGATGCGCTCATCTCCGAACTGGGCATGATCGATGTTCTCGGCTTCGTTCAGGCCATCGGTGAAGAGGAAGATGGTGGTGGGTCGCTTTAGGGTGATCTCCTGTTGCTCGAAGGTGAAGTCGGTGATGACACCGATAGGCAGATTACACTCACAAGGCAGTATTGTGACCTTGCTGCCTAAGAGCAACGGTGAATCATGACCTGCATTGCAGTAACACAACTTACCAGTCTTCAGATCGAGTACACCCACGAAGAGGGTGACGAACATATTGGTGTCGTTGCCCTCAGACTGTGCCTGGTTCAAAGCGTTGATGATCTGCTCGGGCTTTGATACATGTTGGGAGATATTGCGGAACAGAGAGCGCGTAACGGCCATATAGAGAGATGCCGGAATACCCTTGCCCGATACATCGCCGATGCAGAAGAATAGCTGCTCGTCGCGGATGTAGAAGTCGAACAGATCGCCACCAACACCCTTAGCTGGTGTCAGCGAACCAAAGATGTCGAGGTCGTTACGCTCAGGGTAGGGCGGGAATGTCTTGGGCAGCATCGACATCTGGATGTCGTGAGCCACTTTCAGCTCACTCTCCATCGAAGCCTTTTGGGCTGTGGTGGCGCGAAGATCCTCTACATATTGTGTCAGTGACTGCTGCATCTGTGCGAACGAGTCGCGCAGCATGTGGATTTCATCTCGGCTCTTCAACTCAGGCAGCACCGTTTTGAAGTTACCCTTTGCCACCTCATCGGCTGTCGTTGCCAACTGCTTTAGCGGTCTGACTTGTTTTTTGATGGATCTGCGGCCGAAGAAATATACGACTAACAGGCCTAACAAGATGAACATGATGGCGATGCCAGCAATAGCGTACCCTACAACATTTATAAAGAATAGGGGCATTACCAAACAGATGTCCCAGTCGGTGTATTTTACGACCTGCCTGCAGAGGAGTGTCTTTACACCTTCTACCACTTTCTCTTCTTCACGGCTATCGGCGACAGATAGATATCCCCAATTCTTATTATCATCATTGATATAGGGTTGCATATTCTCAACGACAAGTCGCTTCGTGTCAGGGTGAACCAATATGGTGCCTGTGCTATCGGTCATAAAGAAATATAACTGATATTCAGGATTCCACTCCTCTGAATTTTTCCAATTTAAAGCGCGTGTTGGCTGCATCTTCTCGTTCAACCAGGAAAGCGACAGATCGACGCCTAACACTGCTACTGTGCGCTGCTGAGCATCGCGGATAGGCAACAGGTAAGACACCAATGGTGACTGCGCGCTGTCATTATCAAGGAAAGGTTTGGCCCAATAGCCTTCCTTACTGGAAATAGCTTCCTTGAACCACTCGGCTTTCACATAGTCATTGCCCTGATCGCATGCGTCCTGCGACTCTTTGATGATACTGTCGCGCCGACTGGCATAGGGGGCAAACAAACGTCCTTTCTGGGGATAGTATCCTTCAACAAAGTAGATGCCACAACTGCGCATGTAAGGGTTCAGTTTCAGCATCCGATTCATGATGTCATACATCCTATCCGGCTTGTCCAGATCCTCTTCAATGAAGGGTGCCGTATTGGTGGCAGCCATGTAGAGGTCGGATGTGATGCGACGCACCTCTTCTTTCTCACCTTTCAGCACACGTTCACATATACTAAATGCACCTATTTTCACAATGCCATAGGTTAACCAGAAGAGTAAAAGCACTGGGATAATCATGATAACGTTTGGCAAAGGACTTCGGATAGCCGGTTGTAGGTTTTTTCTTCAAAAAAGGCAGCATAATTTCTATAATTTGTTTGCAAAGATAGTTTATTTTTCGCAAAAATGAACAGATTTTTCCAAAAAAAGTCGTAATTTTGTAGCCGATACATGAAACAATAAAGATGATGAAAGGGAAAACTTTAAGTAATCTTTTACTTTTGGGATGGTGCGTGATGATGCTGATCGCCTGTTCTGGAGAGAAACCTCATTATATAATAGGTGTATCTCAGTGTTCGGAAGATATCTGGCGCAATTGGCAGAATGCCGAGATGAAAATGGAGTCCAATTTTCATGATGGGGTGGAATTGCGCTTTGCCACAGCACATGATGACTCTAAGCGGCAGATCCAGCAGATTGATAGTCTGGTGGAGAGTGGTATTCAGTTGCTGATTGTAGCTCCCAATCAGCGGTCCTCAGTCTCGTCAGCCATAGACCGCGCCTATGACAAGGGTATCCCCGTCATCGTATTTGAGCGTAAGACCGACTCTCATAAATATTCAGCGTTTGTTAGTGCTGATAACTATGAGATGGGGCGTCTGATTGGAGAGTATGTCGTGTCGCGTCTTGATGGTAAGGGTAACGTATTAGAAGTTGCAGGATTGAAAGGCTCTTCTTCCGCTGAGGATCGTCATAAAGGTTTTCACGAGGCTTTGGATCACTATCCGGAAGTCAAGGTGGTGGCAAGGCTTCAAGGTGATTGGACTGAGCAGACTGCTTATCAGGTGGTGAAAGACTATAAGGGAGACCTGAACGATATAGATGTCGTGTTTGGACATAACGACCGTTCTGCCATGGGGGCCCGTAAGGTTTTCCAAGAGCGCCAGGCAAAAATGCCCCTTTTCTGTGGTATCGACGGTCTGCCTGGCGAGAACGGTGGCATCCGTCTGGTTCGTGACTCGTTGCTTGATGCTTCTTATATCTATCCAACACGTGGTGACCTACTTTTGCAGTTGGCTCTTGATATTCTCGAGGGTAAACCTTATTCAAAGGAAACCTTGCTGACTTCAGCCCTTGTTACCCACGATAATGCTAATGTATTGCTGCTGGAGAGTGACGAAGTGGCGCGTCAGGCACAGAACCTGGATAAGTTGCAGACGCAGGCAAGCAGTTATCTGAGGCAGCTTGACACCCAGCGTACCATTACCCTGATGGCCCTGATCTTGATTGCTCTGTTGCTGTTGACGATGGTGCTGTTTTTCCTCTATCATCGCAGTAAGGTCTCTGCTCAGCGTGAACGCATGCTTAATAATCTGTGGAATATGGAGGTGCCCGAAGAAGCAAAACCATCAGAATCACCAGAACAGGAACCATCGAAAGCTGAAGAATCAGAACAGGCAGAAACGCCAGAGCCTCTTTTTATTGTCAGGTTTAAAGATGTCGTTGAGGCGCGATTGGCTGACAGTGAACTGAGTGTCGATGATTTGGCTGCAGCTATGAATCTTAGCCGTGTTCAGCTTTATCGTAAGGTAAAGGCTATTTCAGGTTCATCACCTATAGAGTTGCTTCGTACGGCACGCCTCAATCGTGGTTATCAATTGCTTCTTCAGACGAACAAAACGATTTCTGAAATAGCCTACGAGATTGGTTTTACTGCCCCGTCTTACTTTACCAGATGTTTCAAAAACGAGTTTGGTATTAGCCCCTCTGATCTACAGGCAAAGTAAAAATCATAAGAAAGTACTATAATAATCGTTCATTTCGTAGAAAATTGTTTCACTGAAATAAATTTTGCACGAAATGAACTATTTTTTTATGATAAGGCTATCGATAGTTAGTACATTTGCGGCAAATTTCAATTATTCATTTAGTACTAACAATTAAAACTGTCTGCAATGGAACAACTAAAGAAAATGTTTCTGAGTTTAGCACTTCTGCTTACAAGTACTATTATGTACGCGCAGAGTGAGATCAGTGGTACGGTGGTTGACGCTACTGGCGAAGCAATCATTGGTGCCACGGTAAAAGAAAAAGGTACTTCGAACGGTACGATTACCGATTTCGACGGTAACTTTAAAATGAAGGTCAATGAAGGTACTATCCTCACGATCTCCTACGTTGGCTACCAGACACAGGAAGTCCCTGCACATCAAGGCATGAAAGTGACCTTGAAGGACGATGCAGAGGTGCTCGCCGAGGTAGTGGTAACTGGTTATCAGGTACAGCGTAAAACTGACCTGACAGGTTCTGTAGGTGTCGTCGAGACCAAAGACTTCAAGACAAGCAACACTGACCCGATGGCATCATTGCAAGGAAAGGTGCCTGGCATGACTATCAGAACCACAGGTTCGCCTTCTGGTGAGGCTGATGTCCATATCCGTGGTATCGGATCTATGGGTGGATCTAGCACAGCTCCTCTTTATATCGTAGATGGTATGCCTTTCAGCGGTTCTCTTAACAGCCTGAATGCCTCAGATATAGAGACTATGCAGGTATTGTAAGAAGGGCGATAAGATCAATATTGATTTCAATGCTTCGGTATCCGCCTCTTGGATGACCCAGAAGATGAAGCTTCTCAATGGTCAGCAGTACGCTACAGCCCTGGTTCAGGCTGCCCTCAATGATGGCAAGAATCCTTATGACTATGCCCAGAACTATGGTCTGGCACTAGATGTTGCAGGTGGCACACCTATTTCTGTCTATAACCCTGCAACAGGTGTCTATGATTCATATAGTGTAGGCGGTTTCTATGATGGCTATATGAATGCGAAAAGGACGATGCTTTACAGCGATACCGATTGGGTGGATGAGATCGGACGTACTGGTATCACCCAGAACTATGACCTCTCTTTCTCTAAGGCTACAGACAAGGGCTCTTCACTCTTCTCTTTTAACTACAAGAAGGCCCTTGGTGTTCTGAAACACACTGATTTTGAGAACTTCGCAGCACGCATCAATAGC
>CADCBZ010000094.1 GCA_902799765.1 uncultured Prevotellaceae bacterium | reverse complement strand
TCTCGTATTGCTCCTCAGGACGGAAGTTGTTAAACAAGTCGGGCTCCAAGCCATAACCTGCATAGAGGGAGGTATTGGTATATTCCACCACCTTCTGCAAGTCGGCATCGCTGATGCTGGTAACCTGATTGCTGTTGGCATCATCCTGATGGTATGCCTTGTAAAGATATACCTTAGCCAGGAATGCGGCACAAGCAGCCTTGGTGGGGCGACCTTTTTCTGTCTGTGTGACAGGTAGCACAGCATAGGCATCCTCCAGATCGTTGATGATCTGCTGCCAACCTTCATCGTTGGTATATTCAGTGTTAGAAAGGTTGTTATAGTCATCCTCTGTCATGTTAGGCTTGTTCACGAAAGGTATCTTTTTGAACAGGCGCTTCAGCTGGAAGTGGCCATAGGCACGCAGGAACTTCATCTCGGCTGTACGTTGTATGATGGTATTATTGTTCTGATCAGCACTTGCCAGTACATCAAGCCCCAGGTTGACACGGCTCAGATAGTTATAGAAACGTGTCCAGATAGAGCTGAATGGCCAGTCGGTGGTCATCACACCAACACTCTTTTCCAGACGATGGAAAGGCTCACCATCAGAGAAGTCTGAACCGCCTACATAAGCATCATCTGAACGAGTATCGTAGTTCCACAGTGAGAACGAAGCATTCATGTCCTCAATTGAAAGCAGACCGGCATATGCTGAAATCAGCACATTATCGATATACTCAGGGTTCTTCACCTCATCCTGAGTCAGCGTAGCCTGTGGCACCTGTTCATCCAGAAATTTGGAGCAGCCCGTAGCTAAAGGTAAAAGGGTAAAAAGGTAAAAGGGTAAAACCGCTTTAGCCAAGTTCCTTACCTTACTAAAAATTATATTTGTCTTCATAACCGTTTTATTTACTTTTTACTATTTCTACTTTTTACCTTTTAAAACGAGACATTCACACCGAATGTGAGATTGAGTGGAATAGGATAGTTGAATCCCGGGTTCTCAGGATCGACACCTGTAAACTTGCTACTCTTGATGGTAATCAGGTTCTGAGCCGATGCATAGAGACGAATACGGTCCAGATACAGTTTACTGACCACCTGCTTCGGCAAATTGTAACCCAACTGGATGGTACGCAATTTAGCGTATGAGCCATTCTCAATATAATAAGAAGATACACGACCTTCGTTGTTGGTGTCAGATGTGGTGAGTGCAGGTATATTGCTATCGGGATTAGACGGGCTCCACGCATCAAGCACACGAACACCCTTGTTCAGATAAGGAACATTGATGGCTGAGTTAGCCCAGAAATCGGTCTGAGACTTATACCCTCTACAATCCACGTCAACGCCCTGAACACCTTGCCAGAACATGGTCAGATCCCAGTTCTTGTACTGCAGGCTGATATTAAGACCCCATGTGAAGGCGGGTGTCGGGTCATAGATCCAATCCTGATCTTCCTCTGTGATGCGACCATCGCCATTCAAGTCCTTATAACGGATGCGGCCCAATCCTGCGCCTTCCTGTATAGCATGGTTGTCGATCTCATCCTGACTCTTGAAGATACCATCGTAGATGTAACCAACCTGTGAGAACATGGCATGGCCCACGACACTCTTCACGCCGTTACCGCCATATGTACCTTTGGCAGCTACAGTTTCAGGCAGTTTGGTAATCTCGTTACTATACTTACTGATGTTTCCGTTGATATCCCATGAAAAGCCATTAGGCAAAGCATGACGGTAACCTACAGTGAACTCCCAACCATTGTTCTTTACCTCACCGGCATTGATCCACTGGACAGCACCTTCACCCATAGCAGCAATACCATCCATCAGCAAGAGAATGTCCTTGGTCTTCTTATTATACCAGTCGAAGCTACCATAGATCTCATTTCCCAGAATACCGAAGTCAAGACCGATATTATGCTGTGTCGTAGTCTCCCACTTGATATCATCATTGCCACGCTGATTACGCACATAGCCGTTTGGAAGGTCGTAACCACCGTTTGAGCCAAGGATATCATAAGAAGTACCTGCCTGTCCGCTTCCCCAAAGACCTGTTGAGATCACGGCCTTATAAAGCGTATAACGTGCTGTGTTTGAGATTTCCTGATTACCAGTCTGTCCCCAAGAATAACGCAGTTTCAAATTGTCGAGCCAGCCCTTTGTTGACTCCATGAACTTCTCCTGCGAGATACGCCAACCGGCACTGACTGAAGGGAAAGTACCATACTGGTTGCTGGAACCGAAGCGGCTTGAACCGTCACGACGGATGGTAAATGAAGCCAGGTACTTATCGTCATAGGTATAGTTGATCTTACCAAAGAAAGAAACCAATGAGAAACCATCACCGAAGCCTTCTGCCAACTGACGGCCTGCACCTGCTGAGGGCCACATATAGTCAGTATTCAGGATGGCAAGCTCATAACGCTTAGAGCTATACATCTTATAGTCCTGACGGTTGATCTCAGTACCAATCATGGCGTCACCTCGATGCTTGCCAATCTCCAGATTATAGGTAGCTATGGCATTCCACATCCAACGCATGTTATGCTCCTGCTTACCCTCTACTGCACTGTCGGTACGCATCACCTTACCATTGGGGATGGGATATGTGAAGAAACGCTGTTCCTTCTGCGTGTAGTCCATACCGAGGGTAGTACGAATCATGAAATTCTTGAATGGTGTGATACTAAGGTGAACATCACCGAACATACGCCACTGGGTATATTTGTTGTCCTTCGTATTATCAATCATACTCAACGGATTCTCACGCTCAGAATAAGCGCCAAGAGCCTGGGCATATTTGCCATTCTCAGCATAAATGGGGAAGTTAGGGTTGAACTCCAGAGCGTGTTCCAGCACACCACCAGGCGCATCAACACCTCTTGTCCGGTTCACCGTGAAGTTCTCACCAATAACAACAATATCCTTGATCAACTTATAGTCTGCATTAATTATCATAGTAGCCGATAGAGAAGAATGATGAGCCCTTCTCAGAGCCATTGCTGACAGAGAGGTTATACTGCTGTACAATACCTGTACGCGTAATTTCATTAAACCAGTCGGTATCACCTGCACGTACAGAAGCATTTTCATCCAGGTACATGTTCATCGTCATTCCGTTCAAAACAGGATTACCCTTCGCATCGTAACTCCAGTCGTAGTTATAGCCCAGGTTGTTATTACTTGGGTTCAAGCCATCGTTGACACTTGCCTGCCAATAAGCTCTACCCCACTCGCTGGCATTCATCGTCTCAATCTTATTTGTATAGAAAGAAGCGGCAATACTTCCGTCGAAATTGACCTTTACCTTACCGTCCTTACCCTTCTTGGTGGTGATAATAATCACACCATTAGCAGCTCGTGAGCCGTAGATGCTGGCCGAAGCGGCATCTTTCAGGACCTGAATGCTCTCTATATCGTTTCCATTCAACTCATGCATACCAGCCTTGGTTGGCACACCATCGATAATATAAAGGGGATCGTTGTCATTCAAGGTTCCTACGCCACGGATGCGAACCGTTGCAGCACCAGAGGGATTACCATCTGCAGTAATGTTCATGCCTGGCACACGTCCCTGAAGAGCTTTCATCGGGTTGTTTTCGTTCTGCTTTGCCATCTCGTCAACACTTACTGTTGAAATGGCACCAGTCAGATCGGCCTTACGCTGGGTGGTATAACCAGTAACAACCACCTCTTGCAGCACCTCGGCATCATCTTTCATTGTCACCTTCATGTCCTGCTGTGCAGGCAGCTCTGCTGTCTGGTAACCAATGTAAGTGAAGACGAGGATGGCTCCCTCTTTGACTTTGATTGTGAAGTTACCGTCGAAATCGGTGATTGTGCCGTTCGAGGTTCCTTTCTCCATCACTGTGGCACCGATAATCGTTTCGCCTTTTGTGTCAACGACGGTACCTTTGATCTCCGTCTGCGCGTACATAAGCATACTGACAGAGAGGAGAACAAAACTCAGAAAAAGTTTTTTTAGTTTTTCCATTGTCGAATTTGATAAAGTTTGTACTGTTATGAATTAATAATGCCGCAAAAGTACTACATTTTCATATTCGCGAATAGAAAAAATCGTTCAGAACCTCGCAAAAATGTTTCATGAAACAATCGTTGACTATTATGTCTAAAACGTCAACAGCCCTTTATATAAACGCTAAGAGCGGATGTTACTCCGCTCTTAGTTCTGTTGGATACTTACCAAAGTGTTTTTTAAAGCAAGTTGAGAAATAGCCCGGGGTTCCAAACCCCACCTCGTATGCCACCTCGCCTACAGTCTTCGTGGTAGATGCCAGCAAAGCATAAGCTTGTTGCAGTCTCATCTGCCGTAACAGCTCCACCGGTGTCTGTCCTGTTATAGACTTCACTTTCCTGTAAAGCTGCACGCGGCTCAGTCCCATCTCCTCGCCAAGATCATCCATCTTCAGATTAGGATTCGACATATTCTTGAGGATTACCTCATTCAGCTGTTCAGCAAACAACATATCCTGACTCTTGGGAGCAGGCAACTCTTCTTCAGGCGTAACGAATATCTCGTGAAGGCGTCGGTTACTGGCATCTGTATAGAACAACGTCTGCTCCACATTCATGTTCTGACGCTTACGTATGTTCTTCTTTGTCAACCACAAGGCAAACAGTATCATGATAATTGCCAAGATCAGGACCGCGATAGTTACAAAACTACCGATAAGCACCTTATGCTGTGTGTCGTAAAGCACCATTGAGTCCTCCAGCTTGTCGTGAATGGTCACCAAATCATCATTCTGCTTCATCAGCTCTGAAGCCTCTGTTATGACCAGATCTACATTATCGGGCGTGACGACAAAACCCAGTAACGGGTTTTCGCGTTCATAAGGTCTCTTCGTCAAAATATCAAGTGCAAGCCTTATAATCTTTTCGCCATGAGTAGGATAATAATAGGTACCTATCTGATGCCCCAGTTTTACATACTCCAATCCCTCGCCAGGCATGCCGTCAATACCAAGGATCTTAATACGCCCCTCAACATTCTGCTCTACCACAGCTTTATATACTCCCGTGGCCATACCGTCGTTGTGACAGAATACAAAGGTGTTGTCCAACTGGCTGGCGTCAGACTGCCGGAGCGAATCAATCAATTGAGTGACGATGTTGCAGGATGCGTCACTCGACCAATCGCTTTTCCGACAGACATACTCCACCTCTGGTAAGGCTTTCATGGCCGATTCAAAACCACGGTGACGCTCAAGGGCCGGTGTACTGCTCAACAATCCTGTAATCTCTACCACCAAAGGTTTCTTGCCTTTCGGTTGATTCTGACCTCTGACTATTGAGGCAATATATTGACCCACGATAAAACCAGCCTCAACATTATTGCCACCAATAAAAGCAGTATAGTCTGCACTGGTTTTACGATCAAAGCTGACAACAGGAATACCTGCCTTAAGAACCCGAGCTATGGCATCATTGATAATCTGTATATCCTCATAGGGAGCAACCACCATCAGGTCAATGTCCGTCTGAGCCAGACTATCTATCAGATGAGCCTGCAATTCAGGATCATCAACCGAACTAGCAATGCTAACCTTGACATCGTGTTCGTATAAATGCTGGGCAGCAAGCATCTCTCGGTTCACTTTCTCACGCCAAGGTCCTTTTGAGCACTGTGCTACTCCAATCTTATATACCTTCTTTTCGGTACATGAAGCCAATAGCAGCACCAGCGACAGCATATATAATAAGGTACGCAAACTTTTCATATAGTCGTTTTATTGGGATTGTCCTAATATTTTATTGTGACACACTTTTGCTCTGCAAAAATACAAATTATTTCTCAAATAAGACATAAAAATACCACTTATTTTTTTCCAAAAATCAATCCCCGCCTCTTAGCAGGGATTGATTCCTTATTTCGGCTGCAGGTCGTTGATCAGTCGTCGTATGGCGGCCTTCTGTTCTGCCGTGCGCGTGTCGGCGGGTTGACCGCGGATGTCGAGCGCCGCCTTGATCGATGAAAGGATTATTTTCCGCCATTTTGTTACTTATTTCAGACAAAATGTGTACTTTTGATACTTTGTCTCGAAGATAGGCTACATCTCAACAAAAGCAAAAAAATCACTTTTTTTTTGGTTTTGTCTTCGATTTGCACTACCTTTGCCACCGAAAAGATTAAAATAACCAACAAACACATTAAAATATGAAGAAAATCAGAGCAGCCGTCGTCGGTTACGGCAACATTGGTAAGTATGCACTCGAGGCGCTGGAGACAGCCCCAGATTTCGAAGTAGCAGGTATCGTACGTCGCAATGGCGCAGAGAATAAGCCCGCCGAACTCGCACAGTATGAGGTGGTAAAGGATATCCGTGAGCTGAAGGATGTGGATGTAGCCATCCTCGCCACACCTACCCGCAGTTGTGAGGAGTATGCCAACCAGATTCTGCCCCTCGGCATCAACACAGTCGATTCATTCGATATCCACACACAGATCCGTGGCTACCGTGAGCGTCTGATGAAACTCAACAAGGAGACCAACACCGTGAGTGTGATTGCAGCAGGCTGGGATCCGGGCAGCGACTCTATCGTGCGCACCCTGATGCAGAGTCTGGCTCCGAAGGGCCTCTCTTACACCAACTTCGGTCCTGGTATGTCGATGGGCCACAGCGTCTGCGTACGCTCTAAGGCTGGTGTGAAGAACGCTTTGAGTATGACCATCCCCCTCGGTGAGGGCATCCACCGCCGTATGGTGTATGTAGAACTCGAGGACGGTGCCAAACTCGACGAGGTGACTGCTGCCATCAAGGCCGATCCTTACTTCGCCAGCGACGAGACGCATGTGTTCCAGGTAGAGAGCGTGGATGACGTGCGCGACATGGGTCATGGTGTGAACCTTGTGCGCAAGGGTGTGAGCGGTAAGACTCAGAACCAGCGCCTGGAGTTCAATATGAGCATCAACAACCCCGCCCTCACAGGTCAGGTGCTGGTTAATGTAGCCCGTGCCTCCATGCGTCTGCAGCCCGGCTGCTACACAATGGTTGAGATTCCCGTGATCGACATGCTCCCAGGCGACCGTGCCGATTTAATTGAGCATTTAGTATAATGAACATAGCAATCTTTGCTTCGGGAAGCGGAACCAACTGTGAGAATCTGATCAAGCACTTTGCCGACTCTGAGTCGGTAAAGGTGGCGTTAGTCGTCAGCAACAAGCCCGACGCCTTTGTCCTTGAAAGGGTTCGGCGCTTCGGTGTGCCAACGGCTATCACCCCCAAGGCCGATCTGCATAACCCTGACATCATGTTGCCTCTGCTTCGCAAATACGACATCGGCTTCATCGTCCTGGCAGGTTGGTTGCCCTTGATTCCCGATTTCCTCATCGACGCCTTCCCACACAAGATCATCAATATCCACCCTGCCCTGCTGCCGAAATACGGCGGCAAGGGCATGTGGGGACACCATGTACACGAGGCGGTGAAAGCCGCTGGTGAGACGGAGACAGGCATGACCGTCCATTGGGTCACCCCCGAATGTGATGCCGGCGAGATTATCGCCCAATACCGGGTCGCTCTTTCCCCTGAAGACACCGTAGAGACCATCGCCGAGAAAGAGCACATGCTCGAAATGGAATATTTCCCAAAAGTGGTGGAAGATATCATCAAAAAAAACGCTGCAGACCATTAATCTGCAGCGTTTTTCTTGATGAGCATTCCTCCTCAATTCTTCATTTTCTCCTTCAGGTGTTCTTCGTATTCCGCCAACTCTCGTTCGCCGATATGCGCCAGTCCGTAGTGCTCGTCGTGCTGCGAGAAGTCGAGGCCAACCTTTTCACTATAAGCTGATACACGCATGGGGATCAGACTGTCGATGAGCGTGTAACCCAACCAACTCATAATAAAGGTATAGACGAACACGATGACGATGGCCAGCAGGTGGTAGAGGAAAATCACAAAACCCTCCCACGTGCCTGCAATGAGTCCCTCCTGGATGAAGATACCTGTCAGCACCGTACCGAAGATACCGCCAGTGCCGTGTGTGGGGAACACGTCGAGGGCATCGTCGATGTTGGAGTGCGAACGCCAATAGACGGCGATGTTACAGATCAGCGTGATGACAAAGGCGATGAAGATGCTCTGTCCCACAGTGACGTAGCCTGCCGACGGCGTGATGGCCACCAGACCGACTACGCAGCCCACGGCAGCACCCATCGCCGACGGTTTGCGACCACGCAGACAGTCGAAGAAAATCCACGTCATCATGGCTGTTGCCGAGGCCGTATTCGTATTCAGGAACGCCTTGATAGCCTGTCCGTCGGCATGCAGCGAAGAACCCGCATTGAAGCCAAACCAACCCAGCCACAACATGGCAGCACCCAGAAGTACAAAGGGGATGTTGGCAGGTTCGCTCTTACGGGTCTCCGCCTTGCGACGTCCTAAATAAATCGCTCCTGCGAGGGCAGCCACACCACTGGAGGCGTGCACCACGATACCTCCCGCAAAATCGACAACACCCCACTTCATAAACAATCCCTCAGGATGCCAAGTCATGTGAGCCAGCGGACAATAGATGATGAAAAAGAAAAACATCATGAAGAACATATAGGCCGAAAACCTCACACGCTCGGCAAACGAGCCCGTAATCAACGACGGCGTGATGATGGCAAACTTCATCTGGAACAGGGCAAACAGCGCCAACGGTATCGTGGCTCCGCCCAACACGTTGCCTGCAGGGGTGGTATAGACGGCTCCGCCTACGTTATGAAACATGGGGAATGTCAAAGGATTGCCGATGACGCCGCCGATATCGTCGCCAAAGCACAGCGAGAAGCCAATGACCACCCACAGCACCGAAATCAGTCCCATGGCGATAAACGACTGCAGCATCGTCGAGATGACGTTCTTCGCACCCACCATGCCGCCATAGAAAAACGACAGACCAGGCGTCATCATCAGCACAAAAATAGTGGCGGTAATCAACCACGCCACATCAGCCGCGGAGATCACCGACCAGTCACATTCAAACGTAGGCTCCCCTACGAAAAGCCCTGCAACGGCTATCAATGTCATCGCCGTCATCAGGATTATCCAACGCTTTTTAATCTTCATTTCTTTTTACCTTATTTATTTTATGAACTGTTTGCAAGTTTGCGAGTGCAAAATTACTGCTTTATGTCGTAAAAACGCAAAAATTTCTTTCATTTTGTTTGTTAAAACCTAAATAAACTTACACTTTGTAAACTTCTAATTGATTTTTGTTTTCCATTTGCTATCACTTTGCATCCAAAACATATCATTTCGTTACAAAATGAAAGATCTAGCAAACATGAAAATCTAACAATCTAACATCTAACATTTATATTTTCAGAAGTGGTATTTCTGAGAGGATATAGGAGGGAATGGGATAATTATTACTATAATTATAAATTATATTATATATATTATAGATAATATATATAATATAAAAGTTCTGCTAAACAAAAACTACAAAACTTTAATGTTAGATGTTAGATTGTTAGATGTCAGACTTTGTGTCAAATGTTTGTCTTTTCCTGAATAAGGTTGACTCTTTTTAGGCCTTGTTCTTTAACATTTGCCTACCCGTACGGATTTGGTTGACTCCTCTCTCTGAGATCAGTT
>CADCBZ010000093.1 GCA_902799765.1 uncultured Prevotellaceae bacterium | reverse complement strand
GTTTCGGATTTTATTCCTACCTTTGCACCCGCTAAGAAGAAAGAGTGCTTTCTGGTGCGTTAGTTCAGTAGGTTAGAATGCCTGCCTGTCACGCAGGAGGTCACGAGTTCGAATCTCGTACGCACCGCAAGTTTTTTTTCATTTACGCATGGAATGGTGCGTTAGTTCAGTAGGTTAGAATGCCTGCCTGTCACGCAGGAGGTCACGAGTTCGAATCTCGTACGCACCGCAGAAATAAGGAAGCTCATCAGTTTATACTGGTGGGCTATTTTTAAAGCCAAAAATAGACACAAACATTGAAGGAATATGTGCGGAATTGTAGGGTATATAGGCCATAAGGAAGCTTTTCCTATTTTGATTAAAGGCTTAAGACGACTTGAGTATCGTGGTTACGACAGCGCTGGTGTCGCATTGATTAACGACGATAACAGTTTGAACGTTTATAAGTCGAAAGGAAAAGTTGACAATCTCGTTGAGTATTGTAAAGATAAGAACGTCAGTGGTACTGTCGGTATTGCTCATACCCGTTGGGCTACTCATGGTGAACCTTCATCTCGTAATGCACATCCGCACTATTCAGAGTCGAAGAATCTTGCTATCATCCATAATGGTATTATTGAGAATTACGCTGAGCTGAAAGAAAAGCTGAAGGCTAAAGGCGTTAATTTCGTTTCCGACACCGACACAGAGGTGCTGGTGCAGCTGATAGAGTATATCAAGGAGCATAAGCAACTTGATCTGCTGACAGCTGTTCAGGTGGCACTCTATCAGGTGATTGGTGCCTATGCCATTGCCGTGCTTGACAAGCGCGATCCGGATCAGATTATCGCTGCCCGTAAGCAGAGCCCATTGGTTGTGGGTATCGGTGAGGATGAGTTCTTCCTGGGTTCTGATGCCAGTCCTATTGTGGAATATACTGACAAAGTGGTTTATCTGGAGGATGGAAACATTGCCGTGATCCGTCGTGGTCAGGAACTGAAGGTTGTCAGTATCTTAGGTGAGGAGCAGGATCTGAAAGTGAAGAAGGTTGATTTGGATCTCGGACAGATTGAGAAAGGTGGTTATCCGCACTTCATGCTCAAGGAGATTTTTGAACAGCCCGAGTGTCTGACGAACTGCATGCGTGGTCGTGTAAATATTGAAGCTGATCATGTGACACTTTCTGCCTTGATCGACTATCGTCGTCAGATGCTGAATGCCAAGCGTGTAGTGATTGTGGCTTGTGGTACTTCATGGCATGCAGGACTGATCGGTAAACAGATTATCGAGTCGTTGGTCAGAATCCCAGTTGAAGTGGAGTATGCCAGTGAGTTCCGTTATCGTAATCCTGTAGTTAGTAAAGACGATGTTGTTATTGCCATTTCACAGAGTGGTGAGACCGCTGATACCTTAGCTGCCGTACAACTGGCCAAGCAGAAAGGTGCATTCATCTATGGTATCTGTAACGCCATCGGTTCGAGTATTCCCCGCGCCACTGATACGGGTACCTATATTCACGTAGGTCCTGAGATTGGTGTGGCTTCCACTAAGGCCTTTACAGGTCAGGTGACTGTGCTGACGATGATTGCGTTGGCAATGGGAGAAGCCAAAGGAACCATCAAACGTGACGAATATCTGGAGATTGTGAAGGGATTGAGTGAGATTCCTGATAAGATCCGTGAGGTGTTGAAGACGAACGATAAGGTTGCCGATCTGGCACGTACCTTCACTTATGCCCATAACTTCCTTTATTTAGGTCGTGGTTATTCTTATCCTGTGGCCTTGGAGGGTGCCTTGAAGTTAAAGGAAATCTCATACATCCATGCAGAAGGTTATCCTGCTGCAGAGATGAAGCATGGGCCGATTGCCCTGATAGACTCAGATATGCCAGTCGTTGTCATTGCCACCCATAATGCAATGTATGAGAAAGTGTTGTCGAACATCCAAGAGATCAAAGCCCGCCAGGGTAGGGTGATAGCGCTTGTTTCGAAGGGCGATGAAACGATTTCCAAGATTGCTGATGAGGTGATAGAGTTACCTGACGTTCTGGAATGTCTGGAACCATTAGTGGCTACCATCCCACTGCAGTTGTTGGCCTACCATGTTGCTGTATGTAAAGGTAAGAATGTTGACCAACCAAGAAACTTGGCGAAATCAGTAACTGTTGAATAGTGATAAGGGCGATTCGTTTTATTGACGTTTCGCCTTTCTTTTTGAAAATGATAAAATGAGATAAATGGAAAAGATGAAAGATGTGACACTCGTTCTGCAGGACGGAACAACCTTTAAGGGCAAGAGCTTCGGGTATGAGAAACCTGTGGCTGGCGAAGTCGTGTTCAACACGGCGATGATGGGCTATCCAGAGAGTCTGACAGATCCCAGCTATGCTGGTCAGCTGATGACATTAACCTATCCGTTGGTAGGAAACTATGGTGTGCCTCCCTTCACGATGGAGGCTGACGGTATTGCTACTTTTATGGAAAGTGACAAGATTTATGCTTCGGCCATTATCGTCAGTGATTATAGCGAGGCCTATTCTCACTGGAATGCCAATGAGAGCCTGAGTGACTGGCTGAAGCGTGAACAGGTACCTGGTGTAACAGGTATTGATACCCGTCAGTTGACAAAGGTCCTGCGTGAACATGGTGTGATGATGGGTCATCTGGAATATCCGGAGATTCAGGAGACTCCTGAAACAGTGGATTATGGCAGTATTAACTGGGTAGATCAGGTGAGTTGCAAAGATGTCATCCGCTATAACGAAGGTGCTGGCAAGAAGGTGGTACTTGTGGATTGCGGTGTCAAACATAACATCATCCGTTGTCTTATAAATCGTGGCGTGGAAGTGATCCGAGTACCCTGGAATTACGATTATACAGATATGCAGTTTGATGGTCTGTTCTTAGCGAATGGCCCTGGTGATCCTGACAGATGTGTAGATGCCGTGGAGATTCTGAAGAAACAGATGTCAGCTTCACGCAAACCTATCTGTGGTATCTGCATGGGTAACCAGCTGTTGGCCAAAGCAGGAGGAGCTACTATCTATAAACTGAAATACGGTCATCGCTCCCACAATCAACCGGTTCGTGAGGTTGGTACCAACCGTTGTTATGTAACCTCTCAGAATCATGGTTATGCCGTTGATGCTGCTACCCTTGGCAACGACTGGCGAGAGTTGTTTGTGAATATGAACGACGGTTCCAATGAGGGCATCCGTCATCAGACCAATCCTTGGTTCTCATCACAATTCCATCCTGAGGCTTGTTCAGGTCCTGTAGATACAGAATTTATGTTTGACAGATTTATCGAGACATTATGAGAGACAACAATATCAAGAAAGTCCTGTTATTAGGTTCCGGTGCCCTGAAGATCGGTGAGGCCGGAGAGTTTGATTATAGTGGTTCACAAGCCTTGAAAGCCTTACGAGAAGAGGGCATTAAAACTGTGCTCATCAATCCGAATATTGCCACTGTTCAGACCTCTGAGGGTGTGGCAGACGAGATCTATTTCCTGCCTGTACAACCTTATTTTGTGGAACGGGTGATTGAGAAGGAACGCCCGGATGGTATCTTGTTGGCTTTTGGTGGACAGACCGCTCTCAACTGTGGTGTAGAACTCTATCAAAGTGGTGTACTGGAGAAGTATGGTGTGAAAGTAATGGGTACACCCGTACAGGCCATTATGGATACAGAAGACCGTGAGCTCTTCGTGAAGAAACTCGATGAGATAGGCGTGAAGACCATCAAGAGTCAAGCCTGTGATAATATTGCAGATGCAAGAAAGGCTGCCAAAGAACTGGGTTATCCTGTGATTCTGCGTGCTGCCTATGCATTAGGCGGTTTAGGTTCTGGCTTCTGCGACAATGAGGAAGAACTGGATAAGTTGGCAGAGAAAGCTTTTGCCTTCTCTCCACAGGTATTGGTGGAGAAGTCGTTGAAGGGTTGGAAGGAAATTGAATATGAGGTGGTGCGTGACCGTTATGACAACTGTATCACGGTTTGTAATATGGAGAACTTCGATCCCTTAGGTATTCATACAGGTGAGTCGATTGTCATTGCTCCGTCGCAGACCCTCACAAATTCTGAATACCATAAACTCCGTGCATTAGCGATTAAGATCATCCGTCATATCGGTATCGTGGGTGAATGTAATGTGCAGTATGCTTTCGATCCCCAGTCAGAGGATTATCGTGTCATTGAGGTGAATGCCCGTCTTTCCAGAAGTTCCGCTTTGGCATCGAAAGCCACAGGTTATCCCTTGGCTTTTGTAGCTGCCAAGTTAGGTATGGGCTATGGCCTCTTTGAACTGAAAAACTCAGTGACGAAGACTACCAGTGCCTTCTTTGAACCAGCACTCGACTATGTGGTTTGTAAGATTCCCCGTTGGGATCTCTCGAAATTCCATGGCGTCGATAAGGAATTAGGATCCAGCATGAAGAGTGTTGGTGAGGTAATGGCTATCGGACGGACCTTTGAGGAAGCTATTCAGAAAGGTCTTCGTATGATCGGGCAGGGCATGCACGGTTATGTGGAGAACAAGGAACTGAAGATTGCTGATATTGACGCAGCTCTTCGTGAACCTACGGACAAACGTATCTTCGTCATTTCGAAAGCGATGCATCTGCCTGAATACACCATTGATCGAATTCATGAGTTGACTAAGATCGACAAGTGGTTCTTAGAGAAACTGAAGCATATTATTGATATTGATGAACGTCTGAAGAAACAGAATATCAATACTTTGGAAGCCGATTTGTTGCGAGAGGCGAAGATCTATGGATTCACTGATTTTCAGATTGCCCGTGCCATTGGCTTAGAGGGTGAGATTGAGAACATGCACAAAGCCCTTCTGCTGGTTCGCAATCGCAGGAAACAGTCGGGTATCCTTCCTGTTGTCAAGCAGATAGATACGTTGGCAGCGGAGTATCCAGCACAGACGAATTACCTGTATGTGACCTATTCGGGTGTGGCCAATGATATCCAGTATGAGCAAGATAAGAAGAGTATCATCGTATTGGGATCAGGTGCCTATAGAATCGGTTCTTCAGTAGAGTTCGACTGGTGTGGTGTTCAGGCGTTGAACACCATCCGCAAAGAGGGTTGGCGTAGTGTGATGATCAACTACAATCCTGAGACCGTCTCTACTGACTATGATATGTGTGACCGTCTGTATTTCGATGAACTGACCTTTGAACGTGTGCTCGACATTATCGATATGGAACAGCCACATGGTGTTATCGTCTCTACGGGTGGTCAGATACCTAATAATCTGGCTCTGTATCTGGATGAACAGCACGTGAATATCTTAGGTACACAGGCTGTGGATATTGATGGTGCAGAAGATCGTGCGAAGTTCTCGCAGATGTTGAATGAAATAGGTGTGAATCAACCTGAATGGTCGGCCCTGACTTCGATGGGGGATATAGACAAGTTCGTGGAAAGAGTAGGCTTCCCAGTATTGGTTCGTCCCTCGTATGTACTTTCGGGTGCTGCCATGAATGTCTGTTCTAATAAAGAAGAATTGGAGAAGTTCCTGCAGTTGGCTGCTAATGTATCGGAGGATCATCCTGTTGTGGTGTCTAAGTTCATCGAACATGCCAAGGAGATTGAGATGGATGCTGTGGCTAAGGATGGTGAGATATTGGCTTACGCCATCTCTGAGCATATCGAGTTTGCTGGTGTACACTCTGGTGATGCCACCATCCAGTTCCCGCCGCAGAAACTTTATGTAGAGACCGTACGTCGTATTAAACGCATCTCACGTCAGATTGCCAAAGCGCTTCATATCAATGGACCGTTCAACATTCAATATATGGCTCGTGAAAACGATATCCTTGTTATTGAGTGTAATCTGCGTGCTTCCCGTTCTTTCCCATTCGTGTCTAAAGTGTTGAAGTTGAACTTCATCGATTTGGCCACCAAGGTGATGTTGGGCCTGCCTGTGGAGAGACCGCATAAGAACCTCTTCGATCTTGATTATGTAGGTATCAAGGCTTCGCAGTTCAGCTTCAACCGTCTTCAGAAAGCTGATCCCGTATTAGGTGTGGATATGGCTTCAACAGGTGAGGTTGGCTGTATTGGTGATAATACGGATACAGCTTTGCTGAAAGCTATGCTCTCTGTTGGACATCGTATTCCTAAGAAGACAGTGTTGCTATCAACGGGTTCTGCCAAGCAGAAGGCTGAGATGCTCGATGCCGCTCGAATGCTTGTTAATCATGGCTATGAACTTTATGCCACAGGCGGAACTTCCAAGTATTTGACGGAAAATGGAATTGATAACACTCGTGTGCTTTGGCCCTCAGATAAACAAGAGAATACTGATGTGCCAACAGCCCTTGATTTGTTGCATCAGCATCAGATAAATATGGTCGTGAATATTCCCAAGAATCTGACAACGCATGAGTTGACGAATGGTTATAAGATTCGTCGTGCTGCTATCGATTTGAATGTGCCGTTGATCACCAACAGCCGATTGGCAAGTGCGTTCATTCATGCCTTCTGTACAGTCAAACTTGATGCTATTGGCATTAAATCTTGGGCTGAATATAAGTAGAAATAGGCTTTTTAGCGAAAAAATGGTGCAATAATTTGGTGATTTCAAATTATTGCATTATTTTTGCACACAATAAATGCTAACCCAATATGGACGCGGGAGAAACTTTAGAATCGAAAATAAACCGGAGTGAGTATAAAATACTTATTGTCGATGATGTTGTCAGTAACGTCTTGTTGTTAAAGATCCTCTTGACCAACGAGAAGTTTCAGGT
>CADCBZ010000092.1 GCA_902799765.1 uncultured Prevotellaceae bacterium | reverse complement strand
CAACTGATCTCAGAGAGAGGAGTCAACCAAATCCGTACGGGTAGGCAAATGTTAAAGAACAAGGCCTAAAAAGAGTCAACCTTATTCAGGAAAAGACATACCCATTTATGACAAGAAGGTTTTGGAATTATGAAATCAAGTGTTAGGGATAGAGATAAATGATAGTTTATAATTTATATATTATATAATATATTATAATATATTATATAATATATAAATTTATTATTAGTAGAATTATAGAAGTAAAAAATACTCCTGTCATAAATGGGTAAGTGGGTAAGTGGGTAAATTGTTGATTTAACAAGTCGCTCAAAAAATGAAAATAATTCGAAAAAAGTTTGATAAAAATTTGGTGGTTCCAAAAATTATTCGTACTTTTGCACTGTAGTTAAAACGCTACAACATTTGCGGCTAAGCCAAAGAAAATTTTTTGTAGGCCTACCAGAAAAAATTCTTCAGCCACACCGCAAAACCACGGATCAAGGAAGAGGTTTTAAGGAAAAGGAAAATCAATTACAAACCCTTTTAATTAAAACAAAATTATGGCACTTAAAGTGAAGGCAGTAGAAAGACTGCTCAAGTTTGACAAGGAGAAAGAAGGCAAGTATCGTTATGTGTTGAAACCCGACCTCTACACCAGTCTGTCGCAGGCAAAGGTCATCAAGGAGGCTGCCCTCCGAAGCGGTGTGAGCCGCGGTGTGATGCAGGCCTGCTGGGATGCAGCCGGTGAGGTGATCAAGGCATGGGCTACGGAAGGTCACTCGGTGGCTCTCCCCGGACTCGGCACGATGCGCTTCGGGCTGCGCTCCAAGGCTGTGGAGAAAGTGGAGGACGTGAAAACCGGTCTCATCGAGAGCCGCCGCATCATCTTCACTCCCGATGTGGATCTGAAGGACGAGCTGAAGAACACCGCTATCCAGATCACCTGCTACGACCGCGACGGCAACGAGGTGAAGCGTGTGACCTCAACCGACCCCGGCACCATCGAGGATCCCGAGAACGACAACCAGAACGGTGGAAACACCGAGAACGGCAACGGCTCAGGTAGCGGCTCAGGCAGCGGTTCTGGTAGCGGTTCTGGTAGCGGTTCACAGAGTGGCAACACTGGCGGTAACACCGGCGGCGATAATGACGACAACGGCGGCTCATACCTCGACAACGTTTTGGGGCTTCGGCCCCAACGCTTAACATGAAACATTAAACATTAAAATTCTGAAGCTATGACGAAAAAGGAAACTGCTAAGTTTATTGTGCAGATCATCGTATCGATTGCATCGGCGATCCTGACTGCACTGGGTGCAACGTCCTGTATGGCTACTAAAAGACGGAATCCTCGATCACCATTGAATGGTCGAGGATTCTTTTTTACTTCCAAATCACCAGTTCCCGCGGGAGGGTGATGACTTTCAGGCGTTCGTACCAGATTCGACTGGAGCCAAGGATATGCTTCTGCGTGTGACTGCTGATGAAATAATAACTGGCTGTGTATTCATATTGATGGCGTTATCCAGCGGATTAACCAAATGATCCACACTCTCTATCACCTTCTCCTTATCCAACATCTTTCCCGTCGCCATATAATAACGCAACAATTCATCCCTATAATCCGCCAGATGCTTGAACTCGATCCCCTCGGGATGCGCCAGGAACAACAGATAGACAGCCTTATGAACGGGCTGCAATTCCACCTCCTTCTGATAATCCTCCAAGATGAAACGATAATCCTTCGTAATCACCAGACGACTCAGACGTCCCTTGGCAGCCTCAATCCTCAGTTCTTCGAGCAGGGGCACACCAATGGCATGCAGCAAAAGGTCTGTCCTACCCTCTGCCTGCAACTGGCTCACGAGTCTTTTCACCTCCTGTGCCCGTACCTCTGGTGTCAGCAGCTCATTCATTCTGTCACTACACTCATCAGTCCATTCAACCACACCTTCCACTTGTCAAGGATCGTTGGTTCTTTCTCTTCTTCAGGTTCTGGAACTACAGCAGGCTCAGGCTCCGGGGCTGGTTCCACCTCAAAAGGCAATTCCTGTTGGGTAATAACCGTTGCCATCGTTGGTTTAACGATAGGCTTATAGAGTTTCTTGATTACCTCCTCATAGTAGTCATCTTCATTGCGAAAGGCATTTGCCTGAATCTCATCTTCCAGTTTCTCTTCCATACCTGTTGCCAAGATCGTCACCTTTGCATCCTCACCCAGGTTATCATCCGTAGCAGTACCCCAAATCACATCAATATTAGGATCCAACTGATCAAAGAAGTCATCGATCTCCTGCAGTTCCTTTACAAAGATAGGGTACTCATCGCTGGCATAGATATTAAATAGGATACGCTTAGCCTTGCCGATGTCATTGCCATAGAGCAAAGGCGAGTCGAGAGCATTCAGAATCGCCTTTTCTACACGGTGTTCACCGCTGGCACGTCCCATCGCCATGATAGCCCCACCACCATCCTTCATGGTAGTTTCCACATCACGGAAGTCACTCTTGATGCCTCCGTCACTGGGTAACGTGATCAGTTCAGAGATCCCTTTCACGGCATCCATCAAGATATTGTCTGCTCTTAGGAAAGCCTCCTTCATCGAGATATCCGCATCCGCATACACATCGCAGAGCCTTTCATTATTCACAATCAGCAGCGCATCCACATTCTTACGGAGTTCCTCAACACCTTTCAGTGCCTTAATGATCTTACGCTTCTTCTCGAAATAAAAGGGGATGGTCACAACACCTACCGTCAGGATACCCATATCCTTGGCGACACCAGCCACCACTGGGGCAGCACCAGTACCAGTACCACCTCCCATACCAGCCGTTACAAACACCATCTTTGTACCATCGGACAGCAGTTTGATGATGTCGTTGATGTTCGTCTCAGCCTCATCGCGTCCCTTCTCAGGATTACCACCAGCACCCAGTCCAGACTTTCCCAGAAGGATCTTCACTGGCACAGGAGAACGAGACAACGACTGACTATCCGTATTACAGACGGCATAAGTCACACCTTCCACCCCGTCATTATACATATTACGCACAGCGTTGCAGCCACCACCACCAACGCCTACAACCTTGATGATGCCCTGCATCGCATCCTTGATCTCATTCTCAAAAAACGGTATCGTATCCTCACCCATAATTCACTTATTTTATTCTGGCTACAAAGTTACAAAACTATCTCTACAATTCCAAATCTCCGCAAGCCTTGCGAGGAAAAATTTATCAACTTCTCTTTATACTTGTCATACATGATGTACATGAATATAATGATGGAGGAAAATATGCTTGAAAACCATATAACACCATCAAGATATATACCAGCCCAGAAGAATCTGTAGCAGTGATACCATTGGGCAGGAGTGTCAATAGGTCGATCCATAATCAAAAAAGTCATAGGGCCTATGATATCATTATAGAACAAATAATAGATGGCAAAACCAACATAAACAGTACCCACAATTATCCAAAGCCCCCAAGGCTTACCTTTTAGCAGCGCCAAAACGGCACAAATAGCCAATACCATCTTCATCAGATAGTGTATAGGCTGACAAACAAATATGGATAGGTAGAAAATGGCAAAATAGACACAAACACCAATAGTTGCCATAAATATACCCAAAACGCCAAAGGATTTAGGTAATATTCGATACAGAATGATTGCCCAAAATGCGATAAACACCCATAACAAAGGCTGTGCACCAAACATCGCTATGATAGCCAATGAAGTCCCCACTGCTATCAAGCAAATAACAAATGCTATAATGACAAATATAAACTTCTTCATACTCATATCACATTAAAATTATCGCCGATTTGATTCCAGAAGATTCGCGAGAAGGAGTGTCCATTAACTTTCAGGATTCTGCTGATCTTAAAGATTCGCTCTAGCTTCATGTCTTCACGAAAGGCTTCTATGTAGCCACCATCCCTATAAGTAGAATACCTGATGTCGGAAATACGGCAACGGAACAAGCTGCCACTTCTCGTAATGTATTCTATCTCTATCGTCTTCCTAAATACAATTGCCCTGTCAATCATTTCTTCTATTGTCATCTTTTAAAACGATATAGGTTGGTTGTCAGGTGGTGGAATCACTGCCTTCAGATCAACATTATCAAAACCTCCTGGAGGGTTGTTCTCCCCATTAATAGCAGAGCCTCTGATTTCCCCACCTTGTGTGACAGAGAAACTGTCTAATGATTTGTCCTCAGGATTCTCGAAGCGGGTATATTCACCCCTGAAATCCATAGTGATAATACCAGTAGCGCCCTTACGATGTTTGGAGATGATAACCTCGGCTTTGCCCTTATAGTCGATTAGCCCATCAGAGCTCATTAGGATACCATAATATTCTGGACGATGCAAGAAGATAACCATATCGGCATCCTGCTCGATGGCTCCTGATTCTCGAAGATCAGACAAATGAGGGCGTTTCCCTTCTGCGCCTTCACGCGAATCCACACCACGATTCAACTGGCTCAACGCCAAGACAGGTACATTCAACTCTTTAGCCAATCCTTTCAAAGAACGCGATATCAAGGACACCTCCTCCTGACGACTATTGAATTTCATACCGCTGGCAGTCATCAGCTGCAAGTAGTCTATCATGATGAGTTCTATATGATGTTCCCGTTTCAGCCTTCTGGCCTTTGTCCTGAGTTCCAGAATAGAGATACCCTCTGTCTCATCAATATACAAGGGGGCACTTTCCATAAAACTCAGGTTCTTGTCTAATCTGTCCCATTCATCCCGACCCAATTGGCCATTCATCAATTTCTTGCTATCTATGCTGCATACATTCGACATCATACGGTTTGCCAACTGCACATCAGACATCTCGAGTGAGAAGAATGCCATCGGTTTCTTTTGGTCCATAGCGATATTCTTTGCCAGTGACAGAGCAAACGCCGTTTTACCCATGGCGGGTCTTCCTGCAATGATAACAAGATCTGAGTTCTGCCATCCGCAAGTTATATCATCGAGTTTGTAGAAACCAGTAGATATACCTGTCACACCCTCGGTGTTTGAATGGGCATCCTGAACAATCTTCACAGCACGCCCTAAGATAGGCGCAAAGACAGAATAGTCTTTCCTCATATTCTTCTGGGTAATCTCAAAAAGCGTTTTCTCTGCCTCTTGTATCACCTCATTCACATCATAGGTCTCATCGTATGCTTTCGTACCGATGACGCTTGCATAAGAAATGATCTGCCTTGACAGGTATTTCTGAGCCACAATGTTGGCATGATACTCAATATTGGCTGATGTAGCCACTCTTGAACTCAGATCTGCGATATAACCAGGGCCCCCTACTTCATCGAGATCACCATTCTTACTAAGCTGTTCCCGTCAGTTGTTGGATGGCTGCATAGATTTTCTGATGGCGAGGCTCATAGAAACTCTCTGCTCTCAGAATCTCACACACCTCGACATAGGCATCCTTGTCGATCATCAAGGCACCCAGTACCGCCTTCTCCACCTCAGTAGCTTGAGGCTGGATGTGCCCATAGGTGGGATCTACGGGCTGCTGCTTTTGACTTCTACGACGTTGATTATCATTCTCCATCCTTATGTGCCTTTTCCTGTTTCTTCAACCAAGTCTGATCCTTTTCCCCCGAACTGTTGAATGCTTCCGCAATCTCCTGCATATCTCTACCAGCCTGATAGCGCTCACGTAATTCAACTCTGCAGAGTGACACATTTCCACTCTTTCGATCCTGAAACTCTGCAATCAAGGCGTTTGTTTCCAAATTCTTAATGCGTTCCTCGCGTTTACCAATCTGATCCTTAAATAGGATATTAAAGATGGATTCCCTTAGGATCTTCGCCTCCCTTGTCCACCTGTTCATTGTAAGAGCTGTCAGTTCCTGCCTTGTAAGATTAGGTAACATATCCACACACTTACGTAACTCTTCATCTGTCCATTTCGAATAATGGAACTTCCTTGCTTGTTTAATGATGTACTCGTAATCTGTCATAATGGTTTTATTTTGTTTCTACTACTTTACATTTTTCAAGTTCTGTCAAAACCAGCTTTTGGGCTTTAAAGAATCCATTCAGAACCCCCACCAGGTACTTGTCTAATTCCGATATTTCTTTTATAAAGAGCAAGTTCTTCCTGCTATGCACACCTATTTCCTCAATCTCATTGTTAGTTGTATAGAGCAATGTGCAATTAACATGCAGATTAGCCTGATTGATGACCTTATGAAGATTTGCTATCTCTTCAACATCACTATATATAGAAATGCTGTACCACCAAGTATCATAGATATTAATGAAAAAGCAATCATCACTACATTCAATTGTATATTTTTCTCCTTGGAAAGTAAAGTACACATAATTGAAATTATCCTGTGGCTCCACTTGTGGTTCGCAACCAATCTTTCGCAACGTGGTTAATACCAGCCCTGTAGTTGACCTCTCATCTAAACACGTTTCAACGTTCACGTTTTCCTCAGGATTATTATCATTAACAGTATTACTTTCAGAGGCTTGATATACCTCTTCATTTTCCTCTACACTTGCTTTATATGTGCGATATAAGTACCAAACGAGAAACATGACAACCCAAATAATAATATGAATCATTTATCACCTCCTTTTTGCTTGCAAAATTAATCTATAGTTTCCTACTCACAAAGCGTTTTTCCATCACAAGCCTTGTGAATTTGGCAATTTACATTTCCAGATAACATTAGCTCGAACCAGATCAATCTTCTTGGCTTCTCCTCGCTTGCCTGATATGGCATAGTATCTGGCTACACTCTTAGGTAGAATGGATGCAAAAAGCTTGCGAATCCTGGTACACTTCTCATTGATAGAGTTCTGCGTAGGATTTGTAACATCTACAATGCTCTTCTTTACCCTATCTGTAAGTCCGTAAGGTCTTAGTAACAGGTAAAAGCTAGTCAATTCCTTGCGATAATCAGGAAGACATTTCAGTACGATACCCTCAGGATGTGAGAGGAACAGCAGATATACAGCCTTTACCAGAGGTTCCATTTCCACCTCTACAGGCTCTGCTGCAGCCAAAACGACCTTGAAATCCTCTGTCACAATCAGTTGCGGGAACAGTTCTTCTTCATTCATAGCTGCTACAATCTCAGCCTCATCAACACCATACGCCTTTAACTTGCGTACATTCTCCTTTACTTCGTCCAAAAGAATGGAGCAATGGAACTGCTCCAATTCTTTTGCGATCATTTCTTTAATTTCCTTTTCCATTCTTACACAAATTTAGAATCCTAAAGCATCCATCATTGCATCATATTCTAGAGGGTTACTTGGCATTTCGCCATACATGCCATCTGTCAGCGCATCCCAAGAATCTTCTTCAGTCCACTCGTAGCCATCTTCATAGCCACCACACTCATAATCGTCTTCATACTCTTCGTTTTCGTAAGAGTCGTAATCATAATCTCTTTTCATAATTGTAATTCATTTATTTGTTAATACTATGCAACTTTTTTCGCCAGCAGACTATGAGAAGTCTGGTCCATCAATGTTCTCTTCAAGTTGAGTTGATTCTCCACTATCAGATCATAATCGCACTTACTATCGCCCATCTTAATGGTGAGTACAAACAACTCCAGAAAGGTCAAGAAGCAGAATAGGATAATGTAGAAAGCCAATGAAATAGGACTTTGTGATACCACCTGCAGGGTTGCTTCAAGTTCCTCGATGAATCCAGGAGCACGATGGTGCACTTCAGCAGTTGTAGTCTCCAAGATATTCTTTTTATCCTGTCGCAGCTGTTCCAACTGATTGGCATAAATCTGGATCTGCTCGTTATTAGCCTTCATCTGTTCTGCCAGAGGATTTGCCATAACGACTGTAGAAACAGATTGTGTTCTAACCTTCTTGGGCTTACCGTTCTCATCCACACCCACTACCTGCTCTTGCGTAGAAACATTGGTACCTTTGATGGTGGGTCTCTTCTGCAGTTCTTCACCGATGAGGACAGTTGCCTTACTCAGAGAATCCATTTCATGGGTTATCCGCTGGATGTCACTCTCATAGATTGACAAGCGTTTGGTCACAGTCTCCTTGATAACATCCTCCCTGTGCTCCTGAATAGCCTGATGGATATCGTTTCGGAAGATGATCTGGTCAAAGATACAAGCCCCTAAAAAAGCCATACACAAAGCCAACATCACTCGCATCGCTGTCATCAGTCGCGCCTTCCCAACAGTCAGGATAATCACCCGCTCTACACTGAGAACAATAAACATAAAGACCAAGGAAACGCAAATCTTCTGCAGACTAGAGTCGATATTGATGTATCTGTCAGCGAAACAGTAACCAATGGTACCCCAAAGAATCAGCATAATGCTAAGGGCTGAGATCAGTTTCCTGAACTGACGGTGACTAGCCTCTCCACACTCATTTAAGATATTCTTGTCCCATCCAATAAGGAGGCAACCTATATTCGTTAAAGTTTTCATAATTACCTTTTTTACTTGTTTTCAAAGAATTCAATTGTAGTGGCAGTGATACCCTTTAGAAATCCTCTGCGATAAGATTCAATCATAGTCATCATCTTAGGATCTTCTGCTGCAAACAGATCCTGCATCTCCTTGATTTCAGAAAGATGCTCTTCATAAGTCTGTTTAAGAGAATCCAGCCTAGCAGCTGCAGAGAGAGCATATGCCTTTCGAGCATTATCAATTCTGATTTCTACTTCCCGAATGTCATTCTTGTAACGTAGGACAATTCTCTTGAAGAGCATATTAAGATCATTACAAATTATATTTTCCTTAATTTCTCGATAGGCTACATCCTGATTAATCAAAGCATCCTGGAAGCCTTCCTCCTCGAAGTTCTTATGAATGAAGTTGAAGATAACATCGATGGGCATTCCAGTACCCCAGGTGATTGTTATAATCTTCTTTTCCTCATCCTTCTTCTCCTCAACGGGAGCCTCTTTTTCATCACTAACAACCTGAAGATTGTTGTCCGTCTCAGGTGTAACATCGCTGTTTACTACCTGCTTTGAATTGAATAAATTAAATAGTGCCATAATTGTATCGTTTTAAATTGTTACTATAATCTGTTATCTTAAGCAGCCATCAACTCTCGATTATTGACTACGATATCGAAGAATTCACCTGACTTACGTGAAGTGTATCTGAAGACCAAGTTTCTATGTGAGCGAGCCACTCGGGTGGTCTGAACACTATATTTATTTATCTGAGAAAGAATACTCTGCTTCAACTTATCTTGGTCAATAGTCTCATAACCCTTACTCAACTCATAATACATCGTATAGGAATCGTTATTGACATCAGAGCCTACCCACTTGGTGATTCTATCTATCTTCTTGGGGCAGAAGTAAGACTGGTACTTTGCCAATGTCTGAAGATAATCTTCATCAGAAACACTTTCGTCAACAGTTTCTGCCAGGACGGTATTCAGTTCTTCCTCTGTAAAATTGTCCATCAAATCATTAACATCTACTGGATCTGCTTTGAAATACAACGAATAGGCTAAGAAGATCAGGAACAATCCGATTCCAAATACAAAGGATATAGCCCCTGCAAGACAGATGATAAACCAATGATTACCGATCACTCTCTTTGAATGTAAAAATACTCGTTTCATAATTCTAAAATTTTAAATTGTTACTATTTTGTTTCTTTGCCTCTTGATACACAGAACTTCTTAGAAGTAACCGCCGTTTAACATTGTTTAAGAATTTAAGTCGATACCCATATCGAGATTTTTTAGTATATTTGCCAAAAATATTTCTTTATGGTGCGAAAATTACTACTGATAATAGGCCTTTCCTTTATGGTCTCAATCGCTGGAAATGCCCAGCGGAAGAGGGCTTTCATGGTGGGTATCTCCCATTATGATACTGCTCTGACAGGTTATCAGTGGAATAACATCAATGGAGTGGAAGATATCAATCTTTTGAGCCCCATATTGAAAAAACAAGGTTTTTATTTAACCACGTTATTAGATGAGCAAGCTACTTATCAGAATATAACCAACCAACTTTCGACCTTCACGAATCAGACAAAGAAAGGAGATATCATCTATCTTCATTTCTCTGCCCATGGGCAGCCTGTAGAAGATCTTAACGGTGATGAAGAGGATGGATGGGATGAAGCGATTGTTCCCATAGATGCCTATAAAAATTACAAGAAAGGCGTATATGAGGGGAAAAAGCATCTGCTCGATGACCAACTGAACACGTATATCAAGAAGTTAAGGACTAAGATCGGAACCACAGGTTTTCTATATGTGGTTATAGATGCTTGTCATGCAGGCACCTCTTCAAGAGCAAACGATGAGACAGTAAGAGGCACCAAGGTGGGCTTTACATATCATAATAAGGTGTTCAAACCTTCAACCCAAAAGAAATCCCATTATAAAGTAGAAGCTACTCCCAAGATGTCGCATGTAATGTACCTTGAAGCCTGTCGCCCTGATCAGGTGAATATGGAAATAAAGGTAGATGGGAAAAGATATGGCCCACTCTCCTACAATATCTCCCAAGCTTTACAAGCCAAGCCATTATCTGCTAATGGGAATGATTTTTTGAATCAAGTGAAGGCGTCCATTATGAAAGGTGGCAAATGGCCCAATAATCAGAATCTGGTAACTGAAACAAGTTTCTAACATGGCAAAAGAGATACCCATACAGAACAAGAAACTAAACGATTTTATCTCTGATATTGAGGAACAGGGTAAAATCCAGAACTATCTGAGAAAGAAGTTTTCTGTCTCGGATGACGACATAGAGGATGCCTTCTATGGTTCGCTGAAAGATATCATAGAAAAGGATCGGGCTGGGAAACTCTCTGAAATCACCTGTTCATTTACCACCTTCTTTACCAAAGTCTGTATTAATCAGACATTGAAACTCATCAGGAAGAAAGAAAAAACGGTGCCATTCTTTGATGATCGAAAAATATCAAATACCAATGCTGTACGCGATGATAAAGTAGATGCTCTCTATGGTTTCTGCATGGATACTGAGGAAGAAGATAGAAAGGTACGTATAGAATTGTTGGTAAACAATATTATCGCCTCGATGACTGACACCTGTAAGAATATCCTACATAGTTACTATTGGGATGACTTCTCGACATCAACGATTGCGGATATGTTTAACTTCTCCAATGCCGACTCAGTGAAAACACAGAAGTATAAGTGCATGAACAAATTCAGAGATAAGTATAACGAATTAAAGGGAAAGATCTATGGATAAAAACAACGATATAATACAGCAAACCATTGATGATCGTATCGATGCGTTTATCAGAGGCATGATGACTGAGGAAGAGGAAGCTGCCTTTAAGCAGGAAATCCAGGCAGACCCTGAACTTCGAACTCATGTATTGGCTACAGTATCACTCATCAAGGGTATTCGTACGCAAAATGCAGAAAAGGAAAGAACACTTATCCAGCCTCAACAGAAAAACAAGGTTCGTACCCTTCTATGGTGGGCTACTTCTATTGCAGCTGTCTTTGCAATCTTCTTTGGTTATTCAAAGGACAAGCGATATAATGAACTCTCAGCACTGGTATCCCCCTACTATACCGAGTACAGTATGGATGATTACGCACGTGGTGACATAGATTCCATTAAGGTCGCCAATCTCTATACCTTATTTAATAATATACAGAAGCAACGTCATGTCAGCAGTATCATAGCAAAACTGGAGCCAATCTATACATCTTTGGATCATGACTTCACCTACTCTGCCTATGCCAACGACATAGCCCTGAACCTGGCACTTGCTTACATCAAGGATGATCAGGCAGATAAGGCAATCTCCATCTTAGAGAAACTGGAGAAAGACAATCCTGATACTCCTATCGCAGTCAAGGTTCAGGAGATTCTAAAGAAACTTAGGACTGAATAAATTATTCTGGCGAAAAAGATACAACCAAACAAATATTTTTGTATATTTGCACCCGAGAATAATCTCATTCTCCTTTTATTGTCGGTTCTAACTGAGCCTCTGAGCCAATCGAAATAACTGTTTTGTATTACGGTGGCTTGAGGTATGCCCCACATTTATAAGATAATTATGAAGCATATATGTTTTTTCTGCCATAATGTTATGGTGCTAAGTTCTTCTAAAAATGTTATTGAAGAAGGAAAAGTTTGTATTCGAAATTATTGGTGTCCGATAAAAAATTGAGTTGAGCCGACAGAAAAGGGGACAAACCTTTCGGCAAGTCCCCAAAGATTTGTAATTTTGCGTTTGCTACA
>CADCBZ010000091.1 GCA_902799765.1 uncultured Prevotellaceae bacterium | reverse complement strand
AAGCATTAGAACTTGGCAATAAAAAAATAGACGAGCTCCGAAAAGAAATAAACAATATCAATATTCAAATGATAAAATTTTCTCTATTGGGTGAAACAAGATGAGAAAGATGGTCTTTCCTTTTGGGTATTATGGAATGTGCTTAAAGTTTGATAATATTAGGTTTTTAAAAGGGAAACGGAATAGATGTTTTGGCATTATCGTAAATGGATATACCATCAGAGAAAGAAACATAAAAGGCTTTACAAAGAATGGTGGATGGGAGATTAAAGGGATGGACGCTACATCTAGTTTCTTCTCAACGAGTGTTGTAAGGGAAAAGGATGGCGTATTCCAGCATTGGCGTTTTATGAATACGCCTATTTCTTCATTTTGGATTATACCCAAGCAGCTGAACGTACACCCACAGGATTCGGAGAAATTGCTTTATATACATGGTGTAGAGAAGTGTGAGAAGAACCTTAAGCTCGCTCTTGAGAAAACAAAGGGGGTGGATAAGTTAGGAAAGGAGGAACAACGTAAGGAAATAAAAACAGCGGCTCACGATATGCGCACTGTGGCAGAAAGCCTATTCAAACTGATTATGTGCTTCCATCAGGAGAAGTATCAGTATAAAGTAAGTAACTACGATGACTTGATGTTGCATAATTTGACAGGTCCGTTAAAAAAGACTATTTACAAACAGGATTTTGAACAAAATAGGATTGACGAGATACCAAGGCTAGCCAACGACCTTTCTCATGACTCTGGGAATCCTGTTGATTTCAGGAACTTAGGCACACTTTATACGGATATTACTTTTTTTGTCAGTGATTTTAAATCAAGAATAATGCGAAAAGGGCATGAAGTCACAGTTATACATAGTGATAAACCTTCACCTCATGATTTTGTTAAGGCAAATTATAGAAGATTTTGTTTTATAGACGAAATAAATGAAAATGTTCACAAAACGAATGGTAAAATCAGTTTTAAAATTAAAACACAGATTGGAACATTTGTAAATTTATTTGGTAAAAACGGTGAAGAAGTACTCTGTTGTGATGGTTATATCAGAAACACAAAAGAAGCAGGGATTGATATTCTAAAAGTATGGGACAGAAATGAAGTAATTGCGCTTTTGGATAAGATGTATCAGAAGGTAATTGCAATATGTGATGCCAATGGGTATGATACCGAAGCGTATTCGTTAGGAATTTCGTTTGAAGCCAGGTTGAAAAAAGAAGGTACACCTAGTCATTTGTTTACAGAGAAAGAAATAGAGGAACTCATGCGTAATGCAGATGATAACAATTTCAACAAGTTGGTGATAGATGAAGATGGATATGCACATATAATCCAGAATCCCAAACAAGGGTTTCTATACCCTGTATCACAAGAAACATGGGATGCTGGTAATATGTATGTAGGGAAGAACTCCAACTTGTCAGACCTTCATGATAGCTATGTGCTATGCATGCACTTGTGGTTAGCATATTTAGAAACAGGACAGTATATGTATGATGATTACTATGTTTCTGATAATGGGTTGGATAAAATAATAGAGAAAGTAAAGAAGTATTATTCAAATGGTAGAGTATGAAGCAGCACTATATACCAAGATGCTATTTGAGACGATTCTCGGATAATGAGAAGAGTATTCATACTTACGATAAAAAACATTGTAGAAGATACAATGCATCACTGATGTCAGTATGCTGCGAGGATGACCTTTATACAATCTCGGATAAGTATGTGAAAAAGAGTAATGAGGAGGGGAAAAACATGATAAACAGCCTATCCATCGAGATAGATCATTTTGCTCATACAGTAGAGCCTCTATATGCCCAATTCTTAAAACAGATAGATGATATTAAAAGAGAGTGGGTTACAGGAAATAACCACTACCGACTTAATTATCTTGAGAAAAGGGAATTTGCTCTACATATCCTTACACAGTATTTCCGGATGCCGCAAATAGGGGATGTTATGGTGGATGACTATATCAGGATGGAGCGTGCTGGTATTGATATGGTGAAAGAGATGATGGCTGTGCACACTGGCAATGAGGAATTCAGGAAATTGGAGATAGATGTAAAATGCGAAAAGCCTGCGCTGCATGCTAATTTGTCCTATTTGGATAATGAAACGTTGATGACTTTTGCGAATGCAATAGCCAACAACATCTTTGTGTTTTGGATAAGTATGGGCAACGATTTTTATACTTCAGACTTTCCAATAGTGGTTTCGCCACATGTGGAAAATGTAAGACCAATGTATATGGGGCTTGCACAATATGGTGGTGAGTTGACTATGCCTTTGTCGCCAGGATTGGCGCTGTCGGTATATGACCGTTCATATTTTAAGCATAAAGAAGACATTGATGGAGCATTCGTAAACGCTGATGATAAAGAAGTGAGAAGGCAAAATTGTCTACGGTATATGTACGCAACGCAACATGTGTTCAGTTATAAGAATGATTTCAGTCTGATTGATCTTATCTATGAACTTGAAGGAGCACATCCTTTCTGGAGCCCAAATTATAGGGCAGAAATTATAAGTGGACTAGGAAAGTATTGATTTATAATATTGTTTTTATGTTATTGACAGAACTACCAGTATATTTGTACCATAACGCGGAACTTCCTCATCGTGGAGATGGGGCATTGTTTCACTACACCAAGTTTAGCTCTTTCCTGAAGATTATGGAGGACATGACATTACTTCCATCTTCTTTCGGAAATTTGAATGATATGAATGAGGGAAATGTTAGCAACATGAACATGAATGAGAATTTCATGGTTATGTATAATGCTGAGAAGTTTATCAAAGAGAAATGTCATTTGCTTTGCTTCTCCCAAAACTACGATATATGCGGATTTGGACATGAAGGAACTAACCATCCGGCTATGTGGGCGCATTACGCAGAGAACTCAAAAGGTGTTTGCATAGTCATAGACAAAGAAGCGTTTATTAAGAAGAACAAAGCTATCTTGGACTCTCATTTTTATAAGTTTGAGGATGTTGAATATAGTTTGTTTAATACGCCGAAAGATACAGAGATTAACTATGAAGCCAATACACCAGAAGAGTTCATCATGAATAATTGGAAGGTGCTCTTCTTTCTTAAACATAATGATTGGATAAACGAGGACGAGCATCGACTATTTCTTATGGATTATGATGGGAAGTTAAGTATTGATGGATGTATCAAGTATGTCGTGCTTGGAAGAAAGGTATTTCTGGATGATTCGAGAATCAAAACCATTATGGATATGGTGATTGACCCTAAATCTGGATGCTATCGTAAGTTTGTTCCTCACTCTTTTGCGACGATGTGTTATGACAATCATGGCTATTCTACGATGGAGATAGCATTTAAGATAGATATGGTTGTAAGAGCAAATCTTTCTAATGGACGATATGTAGATTACTTGAGTTGGTTAAAAGAGGAACAGGGATATAGTTGAATTAATGATAATTGACACACCAACCAAATAAGCAATTCAACACCTACAAGGAGGGACTGGATTTGGAGTTCCTGGGGGAGTGTTGCACTTAGCCCAGGGAGGTGTTTGTCAAATCATAAGGCAATGCAATAATATGGAACAGAAATTTAACAATAATCGATTGGATTTGCAGGTACTGCGGGAGTTCTGCGAACGGGAGGGTGAGGAAATCGCTTACCGCAAGGGTGACCAACTGGAGCGTGAGGGTGACCCTGCACGGTGGTTCGCTTTTGTCACTGAAGGATGTTTCAAATATGTGAAATATGGCGTGAGCGACGACAAGGCACATATCACGTGGTTTTCGTTTGAGGGGGAGTTCGTGTGCGACTACCCCACATTTCTCTATGGCCGTCCGTCACAGGCCACAATTGAGGCTATGGTGCCCAGCCGTGTACGAAGGGTTACGGGTCAGCAACTGGAACTGTTCTTCGATCAAAACATGGAAACGATGAAACTACGAGCCATGATTGGCGAGCACATTCTCAGCCAATTCCGTTCACGCTATCTTGAACTTCATTGTACTACGCCCCGTGAACGCTACGAGATGTTGCTGCAACGCTGCCCTGGTATTATGGAGTTACTTGATTTGCAAGACATCGCTTCGTTCTTGAACGTCCATCCAAATACTGTCAGCAAAATACGGCGCAACATAACGTTTGGCGACAGATAATAGTCAATAACGGATAGAAACTCTCAACCTAAGTTGAGACATTCGCCCTTGGCATTCATATTTTAGATTTAGCCAGGGGCTTATTTTTGTGCTTTTTTGTAACTTTGTGGCCCGAACAAGCAAAATGAACATTTGAAAATGGAACTAAGATATTGGAGGCTGTCAGACAAAATGGAATTGACGAACCTGTGTAATGCAGTTGACAGGCGTTTCCTTTCAGACCGTCTGCCCTATCCTTATACGGAAAAGGATGCGGAAGAATGGTTGAAGATGGTTACCAATAATGATGCAATTACTGGTATCTATCGAGCTATTGTATATGATGGGAAACTCATAGGCAGCATATCGGTTGAGAAGAAAGATGATGATGCAGAAATCGGTTATATGCTTCTCAATGAATATTCAAACAAAGGGATTGGCACAGAAGCAGTCAGACAGGTATACTCCATTGCATTCAAGATCTTATCGCTTGAACAAATAACGGCCAATGTCTTTCAGCCAAACATTGCTTCAATAAGGGTGCTACTGAAGAATGGCTTCAAGTATAAAGGTGCTATACCAAATGCCGTCATAAAAGATGGGAATGTTTATGACTTGCTCATTTACGTATTGACAAAAGAAACAAGATAAAGCATAATCAATATAAATCAATGAACAAGAAAACCATCATCACCGCACTAGTCGCCCTCGTCGCCATGTCAGCCGATGCACAGAGGCTTAACAAGGATGTTGAGAGGATGCAATATGTCTATGCCCTTAAAGTGGTCATCAACGATAGCGTCTGGAGTGGATTTGCTGATAAGCAATATGATGTACCTCTACTATATTATGGCGATACCTGTTGCTATGTGATGAATCCCACGGAGAAGTTTTTGGCTAAGTATCCGTCAGTCTTGATACATAGCGACAACAACATCCAGATTTATCAGACGGAAAAAGTCGATGATAAACCATTCCACATGCATGTAACTTTCACAGATGAGGAAAGCAACATCGACTACCGCACACCCTTCATGAGATGCAGCAGTCTGGAGCAGACGAGTAAGACTATTCCAGATGTCACTTCAGTCAACGAATGGGCTACGATGGTGATGCATGAGTATTTTCATGGCTTCCAGTTCAAGAACGATGGCTATCTGGATGTTTACGAAACAATCACCAATACGGTTTTGCCAGATACTCTAATCGCATTAGCCGCCTGTCATGATTGGTACAGAGAAAGCATCACTCAGGAGAACAACTTTCTGCTAAAAGCAATTGACACTAACGATATTGAGGCGTCAAGAGTCTATATCCAGTCGTTCTTAGAGTTGCGTAACGAACGCAGGGAAAGGGTGAAAAAGAAACTTGGTATAGACATTGTAGCCTTGGAGCAGTTGTATGAAATGATGGAAGGTTCTGCTCGCTATATCGAATATTGTCTGTATCGGCATTTTGGAAACTTCAACCTTTCTGATGCCAAATGGCTATACACTGTTGGACGCAAGTATTACTATGCCACGGGATTCAATCTTCTCCGCCTATCAGACAAGTTGAGGATTGATTATAAATACGCGATATTCAAAGACGTATCAACTGTAGAAAGGAATTTAAGAATACTTATATCAGAATGAAACGACTAAGATATGTAATAGATATGAAAACAAAGAAAATTTGGAGAAACATCCTCGTGATGACCGCTGCCATGCTCTCCCTCGCCTCTTGCAGCAGCGACGATGACAACAAAGACATTACCAAGGAAATGAATATGAGCGTTTCCGCAGAGCCGGGCGTTATGTACGACCTCTTCGACAGCATGGGAGAGCATCCCATCGAGTGCATGCGTGTGATGACAGAGGACGAGCCAGGACAATGGCAGAACCTCTACTTCAGTGAAATCAAGGGTTTCACTTACGAAAGAGGCCATGAATACGAGCTGCGCGTAAAGCGGACTATTTTGGCCAACCCTCCCCAGGATGCCAGTAACCGTACATACGAGTTGGTACGCATCCTCGCCGATAAGAAAGTGGAAGATGTGGCAGAGCCTGTGGAGAAAGAGGTAAAGGAAGAACCTGACATAGAGTATGAGCAGCAGTGTCCGGTAGAGAAGTATGCCATAGCCAAAGGAGGTGAATACATGGTGGATGCCGATGGCAATATGACTTACGCTGATGGCACGCCGACTCCCGAATTTGACAAGCATGCACAAATCTACTTGGAGAACATTCTCGACAAGAGCCATCCGCTATGGCAGGCAGGTGCCCGATATATGGCAACATACGCCTATGTCCTTTCACCGCTTACTGATGAGATACGACTTGTGTCAGGCAGTCGTTCAAACTTCCTCTTCAAGAACATACTTACCGAGAGCGAAATGGAATACGTCAAACAATCGATGAAACAAGGCGAGGCTCTGCACTACAACCTCATCCTCGCCAATATCTATAAGCGTGGAATACAAAAAGTGAAGTTCACGATAAAGAAGAAATGAGAACAATAAGAATCTTTAGACTCGCCTTCGAAATTTGTATGATAGTATCAAAGAAACCAATTGGCTTAATAGTTCTATTGTTTATACCTTGTTTTGCTGTTTGTCAGAACTCCGTGGATAGTACGGCGGTCATACAAGACAGTATAGCTACTATAACAGACTCGCTAAGTCAACGGAATGCCAAATGCGAATGTGACACAGTTAGAAAAGACAGTTGTCGACAGCTGCATAGACTATCTTTTGTCTGCAAAGAGCAAAAGCCGACAAAAGGCATCAACCCGAATGCTGTTAAAATGCAAAGGTTCGATCCTTACAAGAAGAAATATGAATCAATTGCTATATATCGTCTGGAATCCAGACCTCGTGGCATTCAGACTGGGTCCGCTGTCGGTGCGATGGTACGGGCTGATGTGGGGCATCGGAATCGCACTGGCCTTTCTCGTGGTGAAACGCCTGTATAAGGAGCAGAAGATCAAGGACGAACTCTTCGCCCCACTCTACATCTACTGCTTCTTCGGTATCCTGATTGGTGCCCGACTGGGGCACTGCATCTTCTATCAGCCTCAGGACTTCCTGACTTCAGGGAAAGGCATCATAGAGATGCTGCTGCCGATACACTTCATGGCTGACGGAGGCTGGAAGCTGACAGGCTATGCCGGACTAGCTTCGCATGGCGGAACGCTGGGACTCATGATAGCCCTGTGGCTCTATGTCCGCAAGACAAAACTGAGTATCTGGACGGTGCTCGACAATATAGCCATCGCTACAGGTACCACAGCCTGCTTTATCCGTTTGGGCAACCTGATAAACTCAGAGATTATCGGAAAAATCTCCGATGCGCCTTGGGCTTTTAACTTCGAGAAGGTAGACATGATGCCCCGTCATCCTAGTCAGCTCTACGAAGCCATAGCCTATGCCGTGCTCTTCTTCATCATGTGGACACTACACAAACGGATGCCAGAGAAGATAGGTACAGGCTGGTATTTCGGCTTCTGTCTGACGTATATCTTCACCTTCCGTTTCTTTATCGAGTACACCAAGGAGATACAAGTAGCCTTCGAGGCATCGCTGCCCATCGATATGGGGCAGATACTCTCCATCCCGTTTATCATCCTCGGCGTGTACTGCATGCTAAGAAACCCGCAAATGAAAACACAGTTCTTTCATAAGAGATGATGAAACAAGCAAAACTTCTCTTCTTCCTGATTGCCGCCCTCGCATTCGCCTCTTGCCGTTCAACGACACGGCAGACGGTGGCAGATGCGGAACAGCCTACGGACAGCATTGAGGCCGTGACCATTAAGGACACCCTGCGTATGCTCATTACCGACAAAAGCCTCTCGCAAACCGACTCCGTTGTGCAGGCGAGGATCATCAACCCTAACGACTACGATGTGAACTACGGACAGGAGTACACCATCGAGCGCGAGACTGACGGCCACTGGCTGCAAGTCCCCTTTCCCGAGCATTTCGGCTTCACTTCCGTCCTGAGCACCGTAGCCGCCCACGACTCCGCCACCGTCTATGTCCATATCCGCCTGTTTCACCTCGCCCCCGGCCACTACCGCCTGACCAAACAGATAGATGGCCGCACCCTCTCCGACGACTTCTACATCCAGTGGAAATACACATAGGCGGCAATCTCCAACACAATCGTTATCAATGACAGGAGGGAAAGGGAGCCAATGATGTAAAACAAACGTTGTGAGAGCCAAACGCCCTCATTATTCCTCACAATGTCCGTAAGTCTGTGACTCTGCTTCTGCCATAGAACTTCCTGCTGTTTGTATTGGTCGGCAAGCATCTGTTTCTCCTGTTCCATCCATTGGTTATGGAGTTTTTGCATCTTCTCCCAGTCATCATCAGACACATTCACCATTACCTTCAACTTTGTGGGTGCATCTTCCATAACTTGGTCGATGTGCTCATTTATGGAATCAACCTTTTTGCTGATGGTATTCACGGCTGCACCAAGCACTCCTTCTTCACGCAGGGTTTGGCGGATTGAAGATTCCAAGGATAGCTTGGCATTGATGACGGCAGTTGTTGCCTTGTCAATGTCACTACTCAATTGTTTGAGTTCAGGAACACGACTGATGATGTCTTGTTCGGCATCCTTCTCCTGAATTTCCTCCTGAACTTCGTTGAACATTACATCGAAGTCAGGCTTGTTCTCATTGTTCTTACTTTTTCTAATCATAGATATGTGTGATTGTTTTAACGGTGGAAACCTCGTTTAACTGTTTTTGGTTTGTACATGGAATGTGCCATCAATAGGCATCGGCGAGCAAAGGCGCGTTCGTCCTTGTCATCCTTTTTGCCCCAGCCAGACTCAGGAACGGAACCGCCACCACCTCCGCAAGATTCAGACAGGGATGTGGCGGCATCGATGTATCCAGCAAAGAGAAGCATGGCGGTGTGGGCAACGTTTTCGACAGTGGCGGTATCATTGTCCTCTGGAACCTGAGCCTCTTTGAGGAAAATGTCCTTGACCGAGTTCGGAATCACAACAGCCTTGTTGCCAATAGGTGTTTCGATGTTGAACGATGTGAAGGAAGGCACAGGCTTTGCCTGAACTCTCGGCTGCACTTTGGTCTGGGTAGATGTCGGCTTTGGAGTAACATGACGAGACGGACGGCTGCTTGGTGTGACAGTCGGTGAAGCAGGTTTAACTCTGACCTGAGTAGGCGCTGGATGGAGCTTCTTCCATGTGGCTTCAAGCTGTGATGCCATGAATCTTCGACCAATCTCAGAAGCCTTGAATACAGATGCATTCTTGCCGATGGTGTAGCCCACCAGTTTCTTGCTCTTGTCATATCGAGGCGTAACCTCGTACCCCTTCATGCGAAGCATCTTGAAATAGAAGTCAATGTCAAACTCCTGCATATTCCGAAGGGTGTATTCACAAAAGTCCGCTATCTCTTCGTTTCGCATGTCACGTATCTCTTTTGGCTGCTTCCAACCATGACGCATGTTGATGATTTCCGCAGCCATCATTGCCCGCTTGTGAATATCATGGACATCGTTGGTGTTGCCGTCAAGGTCAACACGGCAGCAGTCCATGTGGAGGTGCAGCGTTCCCGACTTGGAATCAGAGTGAAGTGAGAGAGTCCATTGTTTCCAGACTTTCATCTTGAAGGTTCGCCCAGTCATTCATTGTGAAGTTTGCTGCCTCTTCTTTGGAGGGGGAGATTACAAACTGCACCATGAGGCGTTCCAGCTTTCGCCCGACAGTCCTGTCCTGCTGATGCAACTGGCAGTGATGCTTCATCATATACCAGATGGCGGTCGGGTCAATCCCTTCAGTCATGTGGTTTACCTTGACCAACTTTGCCTTCTCTTTCTCCAATGCGTACCTTACGGCATTGCCGCCGTAGGGTACAACTTTTGCAAGCATAATCATAGTTCGCTCCTTTCTTTGGTCAGTACAGGAGATGAAATATTCTCTTCGATGCTATACCAATGTTGGATGAGTTCGACAACAGACTTAATCCACCATGTCATGAACTTCTCCGTTCTGAAGAGTTTCAACTTTTCCTCTTCCGTTTTCTTGGCGAGGACGCTGGTGATTCTTATCAGATCCGTTCTTGCAAAGACAAGGGAGTTAAGGGCCTCGACCTCATCTTTGGTGAGCCGCTGACGTGGGTGATGCTTTAAGCCTGTCTCGGTCAGGTAGCGGTTCAGGCTGATTCCGCATTCCTTGGCAAGTGCTTTGAGTTGCGACCAGACTTCATCCGTACATCTGAAGGCATGTACTCTGGTCGGCGTTTTTTGGGTTATTTTCTTTTTCTTCATTGTCAATAACTTTTAATGAAAGGGATGAATATATAACTGATTATGCGAGCCTGCGAGTAGCCCGAGAAACTTTTAGGAGTGCAACAACAGGGACACCTGTTTTGTACTACAAAAGGATTTCTCGAAAAGTCCCTCTAAAATATCGGGGCTTTTAACTCCGAAGTTCCCGTCAGGGCTTAGAGGTGCTTTGCTGCTTGTAAGGCATCCTGCATCGGCAAACTTCCCTTGGGATGGTTGGGCGGTGCAGGTCGCAGACCAGAGTCCTTCAAGGCTGTCACTCGTTGCTATGGAAGCCATTAGGATTGGAATAGCCATTAGACTTCTGACTGTAGTCTACATTGCTATCAGACGAGGTGCTGTTAGGATTTAGCGATTGTCCTTCTTGCTGTGCTGATGGCTCATCATTTCTTTTCCCTTCATTCTGACTGCCATCGGCTTCTACATGCGAAGAAGTGATGTCAGCAGACTGATGGGAAATGTTGTTCTGAGAAGAATCGGAAGTCCTTCCATCCTTCACAGATTTACCCACATTGTTACTATCATTAGATGGTGG
>CADCBZ010000090.1 GCA_902799765.1 uncultured Prevotellaceae bacterium | reverse complement strand
GGAATTGATTAATATTCGTTTGAAACTGCCTTTAAACAGGCGAATTTAGTTTTCACTTCAAAAAGTAACCCCTCCTATGTGGGAAAAAGTTCCAATTGTCGTGTATTCTGATACGCTTCCCATCTCGCTCGCTGTTGATCCAGCAGGTTCCAGTCGAGTTTCGGACAGTTGAGCAGCGTAATGAGGTCGATATATGCACCCAGAGTTACCCTGGTAAGCATCACGATACTCGAGAAGGCCAGTTTGCTTTTGGCTTTAGCCTGCATTACCCTCAATAAGAGGTAGGCAATCATGGTCACCCATATCTGTATCTCGATGGCATTGACGTTATCGCCAAGGAAGTACTTCAACGGGAAGTTCTGCTTCAATTTCTTGAAAAGTGACTCGATGCTCCAGCGCCTGCGGTACGTCTCGCAGACTTGTTCTGCTGACATCTCCTTAGGATCAAGTACGTTTGTAATGAACTCAACGGTATCCTTGCCATCGTCAGTACGCCTGACTATTCTGCGACAGCGGTATGTTCCTTGCACACGCTCTTTCACGGTGACCACGCCAGACTTGGGTCTTCTGCCACGACGATGCTTGAGTTCCTCCTCTGTCATGGGGCGCTCTACATACTTACGTAAACTCTATAATCTGGTCTGCGATGATGTCTTTCTCAGGACACTTTCTCTGCTCGATGATTTTGAATTTGGCATTATCCTTCAGGCGACATACACACTTGTAACCGGCTTCATCAAGTCGTTTCCATAGCTGATAGTCAGTATAGCCCATGTCGAAGGTTATGAATGATCCATAGGGAAGATCGAACAGACGCTTCATCAGCTCATGGTCATGCACTATGCCTTCTGTATAGTCTATCTGCGTGCTCAAGTGAAGAAATACCATTTAGACAAGGTGGTGGAGATTGTGCCTGGCGGAAGGCGAGGGCAGGACTCCATCTATAATGGACTGGTGTGCGCCAGACGGCACTATGCTGACGATACGATAGTGTTGATCCATGACGGCGTGCGTCCGCTGGCGATGAACCTATCACTGGGGCCAGGCCCGGTGATAGGTTCCGCTAGCCACCTCCTCTCACCCACCGCCTATGAAGGGAAAGCTGACTATGTGTTCCACTTGGCTGGGAATGCAAGTCCATATTTTATCAATTCGGATCCCGTGGGTATCATGAAGTGCAATCTGCTGGGGACAATAAATGTGCTGGAGTATGCTCGCGATTGTCAGACGAAGAAGGTGATCTTTGCCTCCACGCGTGAGGTCTATGGCAAGAACGAGGAGGTTGAGCTATTGGATGAGCAGGCCATGGGTACGCTAGATCCTTTGGACGACAGGTCGTGCTATCCTGAGAGCAAACGGGCTGCAGAGACGTTACTGAAGAACTATTTCCTGCAATATGGCGTGAACTTTAATGCTATTCGTATTGCCCATTCGTATGGTCCGACGATGAAGTTGGAGAATGACGGAAGGGTGATGGCTGACCTGATGGGCGATGTGGTGGCTGGCAGGGATATTGTGTTGAAAAGCAGTGGTGAGGCCATTCGCGCGTTCCTTTATGTTACTGATGCTGTCGTGGGTATGTTTACTGTCCTCTTTTATGGAGAGCCTGCAAAAGCCTATAATCTGGCTAATGAGACAGAGCCAGTCAGTATCAAAGATCTAGCCCACATGTTGGCAGCGTTGAGAGCGGATAAGAAGATTCAGGTGGTAATATCAGAAGGCGGCCAGAAAGGCTATTGCGCCTATCGTCGCACCGCCCTTGACACCTCAGCCCTAGAACAATTAGGCTGGTCCCCCCAGATCTCCCTCCACGAAGCCCTCCCCCGCCTCCTCACCTATCACACCTATCACCGGGCCAGGCCTCAGTGATAGGTTTCCCCTGCCACCTATCACCGTGCCAGGCCCTGCTGATAGGTTCCCCCTCGCCCCCTCCGCTCATCCACCGCCTCGTCACCGTCGCTCGCCCCCGCACCTATCACTCGGGCCAGGCCCCACTGATAGGTTCCTCCTCGCCATCGCTGCTCATCCACCGTCGCCTGCTCCTCCGTCTCTCGCTCCCGCCGCCACCTATCACTCGGGCCAGGCCCCACTGATAGGTCCCCCCTCGCCATCTCCGCTCATCCACCGCCTCGTCACCGTCGCTCGCTCCCGCCGCCACCTATCACCGTGCCAGGCCCCAGCGATAGGTTCCGCCTCTTCGCCGTCCCACCTATCACCGGGTCAGGCCCCACTGATAGGTTCCGCCTCGTCGCCATCGCACCTATCACTGGTGCCAGGCCCCACTGATAGGTTCCGCGCTCCCGATGGGATCAAATACCTTTGCGTAGGTGCTAGCTCCTATGTGTCTTAGACAATTTTTCATAAAATGTTTGGCAGTTACGAAAGTTTTCCATAAATTTGTAGCCAGAAAAGGATATCGATTCCAAATATCATCCTGAGTATAATTTTTTTATGGCTTATGTTTGTAACTCGCTGACAATAAGTAAATTTATGCTCGTCCGAGGAAAATAACTATACCCACACCTATCGCTGGGGCCAGGCCCCACTGATAGGTTTCAGGGAGCGAGTGGTCATCATCTATGGTTCTGACGATATGATGGAGATAGAGGACGTTTCTTGATGAGGAGTGATATGGCGAAGAGTATCAGGAAGAGATGCTGGATGCTTACCTTCAGGACACCGAAGATTTCCCTGTGATGCTGCATTATTGCAATATCATCTATGAGTATCTACCTATGATACTGACAGCGACGCATAACCTTAGGACGGAAAAGGATGCCCGTAAACTCGCAGCAACCACTATTGTTGCCGCCGGCTATGGTGGTGATATGGATGAGGAACTGGCCAATGAACTCCTGGACGATATGGACTTTGACAGGTATGGCAAGGTGAAGTGTCGTGCTATAGAGCAACTGATGCCGCAGCTGATGAAGATGGTGGACGGGGAGATGAATAGTCTGAGTTAAAAGAAATGAAATGATAGACAAGCGACCAAGAATAATCGATGTGGAGCGGAAACCACAGAAATGTCCAGTGTGTGGAGAGCGAGTGGTGGACATCATCTATGGTACTGGTGATATGACGAAGATAGAATACCTTTTGGAGTATCGCAAGGAAGGGATGATGGGAGGTGACAATATTCCACGCCGTCCACCGTTATGGGAGTGCGTCTGTGGGTGCAGACGTTTCAGAAAGGTGAATAGAGATGGCACGGACGCTCCAGTGAAAGTGAAGATGCTGAAGAATGTCCGTAAGGCACCGGCTACACGCATCAATTGGGAGTCGAACATGGCTATCGATGCTGTGGGCAAGAATGAGGGAAGCAAGACTCATCATTACAGGGTGGAGGTAAGGACGGAACTTGGTGAGAAGGAAATCGTGAGCGTAACAGCTGTTGATGAGCAGGATGCAGAGGATATGGCTCTCTCGCTGGTTATGAAGGGTACTGTCGGACTGAAAGGTAGGGTCTGCACGTATAATGTTGTGGTGGATGAGGAGTGATATGGCTTTTTTCGAAATCCCCAGTCCCCTTTGCCTAAAGGGGCTCCACACCTCTCCCTGTATCCCCTCTTCTCAGACGAGGGGAAAATTGATTACGGACAGAGACCACCCTACATCAAAGTATTGGTATGTTTCACGAAGCCTGTGCCCTAATGGGTGAAACATGAGTTGTTTATTTTAATCGTTATGTAGTGCTTAAGGCGATATGGGAATTTTGTTCGTTTTTGTTTTGATCACAGAGAAGGTCGAAGTGGTAAGTGGGTTGATTTAAAATTTGAAATATGATACAGAATGATGATGGAACAATTATCTGTGAGAGGGAAGAAATACTAAATAACAAGATAAAAGTATTGGAAAATCCTTTTCTACTGAGTGAATATCAATTCCATGTTCTTATTGAGAATAAAGATACTCAAGTAGATGATTATGCAAGTAAAATTTTCTTTATCGGCATTGGAGTTGGGCTTCAATTAGTAGTAATACTTAGTTTTGTATGTTACTACCAACTGGTTCATAAAAAAGAGATGGTTGATTCCACTTTATCGCAGTTAGATAAGAACCAATTCGGCCTTTTGTTATTATGCATGATAATAGCAATTGTACTAAAGTTAATAGGACAATTTGTGAAATCTGAGAGAAAGAAATTGATTTCAAAAATTAAATCTCATTTTAAAAAGTGAATATGATGGTCAATGCAGTGAATAAAACTTCTGAATACATTCCCTATGAAAAGATAATTCTAGGAAGTAACAAAATATCGTGTGAACATCTTATAAATATCAATGGCTTTCATCCAATAATTATAAGAAAAGGCGATGTGCCTCGTATATGGCTTTATGTTATGTCAAAAGGGCAAATTATTACTTTAGTTGATGATAGTAAAGGGGTGTATGATATGATAACTGTGGTAAATGATGATACCAAGAAGGAAATCACAATATTCTTTGAAGAAATGCCCCAATCAGTAGTTGTTATCTTAAAAGCAACGTATGAAAATAAGAATATATTATATATAAAAGAAATGGATTTGAATCCCATCGGCTTGAGTGTTGTTTCTGATGAGAAAGAATTGAGAATAGGGAATAATCGTATTTCTGGGAATGTAGTAACAGGAGCGGAGAGCTTTATTAGGATGGCGTAGGATATGTCAGTGAAATTCTGGATACATTTATCTCATAATTAAGGACGGAACAATGGAGAAGATAGAACTGATGGCGGTGCGAAAGCAGATGATCGGGCAGATGGAGCAGAAACTGCATGAATCGTGGTCATCGGAAGAGGATAGTTTGTTCTATTATCATCGTTCTGAGGATAGGATAGTTCTGTCTCATGCTCTGTTCTGGGTGATGACTCAGAGCTTGAAGGGGAAAATCAGACAGGAGAAGTTTTTGCTTCTGCTGAGACTGTACCAGGAAGAGATGCTTGATGCTTATCTTCAGGACACCGAGGATTTCCCAGAGATGCTGCACTATTGCAACATCATTTATGAGTATCTGCCCATGATACTGAATGGTTCGCATTTAAGAAGTGAAAAGGACGTCAGGAAACTTGCCGCTATCGCTGTCGTTGCTGCTGGGTATGGCGGTGACATGGACGAGGAGTTGGCCAATGCACTTTTGGACGATATGGACTTTGACAGGTATGGCAAGGTGAAGTGTAGGAAGATAGAAGGGATGATTCCGAGGCTGATGAAGATGGTGGAGGGAGAGATGGAGTCTTTTTCTCAGCGACAAAACCACTGAGGACAGAAAAAAAAGTTTGATATGGCAAAGAAGACTCAGAATGTTAATCTTTTAATGGAGTGTGCCAAAAGGTTTTCACAGAAGCCTTGGTACTCTGTTGATTGGCTTAATGCGCTAATGGGCCGTTTGGCATTTCTGAATGACGATGAAGTAAATCTGATATTGGATTTAACAGAGAGCTTCCAGTACCTTGGATTGAACGATTTTAATTCAATGCTTCACAATGCTTTTAATAAGATTCCAGTTAACAGACTTAATGCTGCTACAAGAATTTTGTTTGCCCCACTGAAAAGTCCATATTACACAGTGGAGGAGAAAAAATGGAGGAAAAGATTAAGGGCCGAAGGTTGGAATGGTCAAATCATGGCACCCCCTTCAAAAAGTTGTGATTTTATTTTTCGGATAATGCAGATAGATTACCCTGTTAAGTATCAGCCATATGCAGGGAAAATAGTGATCTGTACAACTTCGCAAGATGTAGAATCAAATTTTATAGATGGCACTTTAGTTGTATTGTGGGATGATTTTGTTGGTTCTGGTGAAACTGCTTTTACAGCCATAGCAGGTATTCAGCACTATCTTTATGTAAATGGTAAAACAACGCATGAAAATAATTATGTTGTTGTTAGTATGTGTGCTATGCAGGGCGGTATAGATATACTGCAGTACTTCAATCTGGATTGTTTTGCTGACAATATTTATGGCAAAGCTATTTCTGATGATATCAGATATTCCGCAGCGGAAAGAGCCCAAAGGATTTCTTTTATGCAAAGTGCAGAAAAAAAGGTAGTAAGAAAGGCTTTAAAGGAATATTCACTTGGGTTTGAGCAAAGTGAAGCTATTCTGTCAATTATGGATAGATGTCCCAACAATACATTTCCCATCTACTGGTTTAAATCACAGCACAATGTTGCCCCCATATTTTACAGGCAAAAATAGAAAAGATGTTTAACGTAGAAGAACAACTGTTCCTGCTTTCTGTTATAGAGGAAGATGGAGATATAATGCCACTGGCTCAGGTTCATTCCTATGATGAGATTCTTGCGGAGATCAAGGGAATGATAGAAAAAGGGTGGGTGGTTAGCGATGATAAGTTAAAACTGACAAGTGAAGGCCATAATGCCATCCAGAACCTCCTTTTGACACAAAAAAAGTTAAAAAGAGACTGGATAAGGCCATATTTTCAGTTCAGACGTGATAAAATCGACGAAAATTACATATATTTGCCGAAGAAATAATGATTTATACTGCTGAACTCAATAAAGTTCCGGGTCTGCGATTCGCACTCTCGTACAGCGTATAGGTTTTCAAGCTGTTCCTTTGTGAGCTTACTTTTGAAGCTCACCGAGCTTCAAAAGTAAGCTCGCAAAGGAATGTCAATAAGATATACGACAAGGTATACGGGGGCTGGCAGTGCCAGACCCCCGAAACAAGACAATCAAAGCTTTATGGATTACAATGATTATGCAGACCTGTTCAGAATAACGGCTCGTCAGCATTTTAAATCAGACGAATACATTAGCAAACATTTGGCTTATGCCAAAAGGCTGATGGAAAATGATTTGCCGGTTATTTATGATTCTGAACATCTTTCAATGCTTGTTGGTTATACACAAGGCTACATAAAGCATGCAGTCAGGTATATGACCTCCTATTATTGGGAGTATCGTATACCAAAGAAAACGGGTGGGCTGAGAATAATAAAGGAGCCAATGCCAAACTTGAAGGATATTCAGCTTTGGATTCTGCATAATATATTATATAAAGTGAAATTCCACCCTTACGCCAAAGCGTATGTGCCTAAGAAGAGCATAAAGGAGAATGTGCGCTTTCACACAAAACGGAGAATAGTTGTTGCTCTGGATATTCATGACTTCTTTGGGAGTATTACTTCTGATGATGTGTTTGAATTGTTTCATACAATGGGCTATGAACATTGGGTTGCTGATTTGTTGGCAAAGTTATGCTGTTTGGATAATGTCTTGCCGCAAGGTGCTCCAACAAGTCCTGCTTTGTCGAATGTATACATGTATGACTTTGACGAGGAGATGATGAAGTTCTGTCTTGAACGTCATATCTTTTACACCCGCTATGCTGATGACATGACTTTCTCAGGTGACTTTGATGTAAATGAACTGAAAGAGAAAGTTGGGGTACTGTTAAGAGGAAAACATTTGGAGTTGAATGATGGGAAAACACGTGTGATGACTAAAGACCAACGACAGATAGTAACAGGCTGTGTTGTCAATCAGCGCATTCATTTGCCGTCGGAACAATTAAGAAAGATTCGCCAGGAAATTTATTTCATCAAAAAGTATGGATTAGTACAGCATCTTCAAAATATGCAATGCCAAAAGAAGAATTATGTAAAGCATCTGTATGGTAGAATTAACTATGCGTTGCTGATTCAACCAAGCAACAAGGAAATGCAGGAATACAAGAAATATCTCAAAGAGAATTTCGGCGACAAATTGATGGGGTTTGAGATATAGCTTTGATAATAAAGTTGGTACAATATTGTTATTGTTACTGGTATGCTATTGGAATTGATTAATATTCGTTTGAAACTGCCTTTAAACAGGCGAATTTAGTTTTCACTTCAAAAAGTAACCCCTCCTATGTGGGAAAAAGTTCCAATTGTTGGATATTCTGACTTGCTAACCATCTCGCTCGCTGTTGTTCCAGCAGGTTCCAGTCGAGTTTCGGACAGTTGAGCAGCGTAACGAGGTCGATGTACGCTCCCAATGCTACCCTTGTAAGCATCACGATATTCGAGAAGGCCAGTTTGCTTCTGGCTTTTGTCTGCATAACCCGCAACAGGAGGTAAGCTATCATGGTCACCCATATCTGTATCTCAATGGCATTGCGGTTGTCGCCAAGGAAATATTTCAGCGGGAAGTTCTGTTTTAAACGCTTAAAGAGCGACTCGATGCTCCAACGCCTAGGGAAGATCGAACAGACGCTTCATCAGCTCATGGTCATGCACTATGCCTTCTGTATAGTCGACGAAAACAGGAAGGTCGATGCTCTCCTCAATAATGGTATGAGCCTTGATTCCGCCTTTTTTCTTGCCATTATTCGGATTGCGTCCAGTGCCCCTAAGTATCTGAGAGAAAAGGCTTATCGTGGTCGAGTCCATCACGTAGAGTTTCGCAGAAACCTCTCTTTTCGACAGGCTGTCCGATAAAACAGGTGCATAACGCTTGTAAAGCATGCGATAGATGGAGCCAAAGAAACTGGACTTGCGCCGTTTATTGGCATCGGACAGCGTACTGCGGCATATCATATGGTCGATGCCAAGATGATTCATACGGGTAGCATTGGCCGCAAAACCAAGACAGGTCTCACGTAGGGAACGCAGATTGCTAAGCACGGCATAGAGCATCACAACCAGGTGTGAGTACCCATCGAGATGTTTCGTGTAGTAGTTTGCACCCGATTTTGACGCTAAAGTGTTAATTTTTTGCCTGTCCATCAATTTTATTAGTTGACTTAGTACTGGCTGTCCGGAGAAATTTGTACCTTTGCCCATAGATTTGGAATTTTTTGTTGTAGCAAACGCAAAATTACAAATCTTTGGGGACTTGCCGAAAGGTTTGTCCCCTTTTCTGTCGGCTCAACTCAATTTTTTATCGGACACCAATA
>CADCBZ010000089.1 GCA_902799765.1 uncultured Prevotellaceae bacterium | reverse complement strand
AGCTCCGTGGATTTATAAGATTGGCGATACTTACTTCTTGGAGTATGCAGCAGGTGGCGTACCTGAGCACTGGGCCTACTCGACGGCCAAGAGCATCCACGGCCCGTGGCATTACGAAGGCCGTATCACCGATGAGTCACCGGGCTCTTTTACCATCCACGGCGGTACTATTGACTTCAAGGGTAAGTCTTATCTTTTCTATCATGATGGTATCCCTTCTGGTGGCAATGGCTTCCGTCGCACTACCGCCTTCCGCGAGTTTCAGCGTATGAAAGACGGTCGCATACCCAAGATCAACATCGAAGAGAAATAGGCCGTTCGCTACTTCAATATAGAAGCTGGACGACATTATTCACCTTCCAACATCTTTTCAGCCAGTGGCACATACCAGGCACGGACCTCCTCTGCTGTCGGGGTATGACCACCGGGGAAGTGGAACGAATGGGTATAGTGCTCTAAGAAGAGCGGCTCAAAGTGTGCCAGCGTGTCCTGCTCGCCAAATAAGCCCCAGATGCGGTCTCTGAAGTTAGGATTATAGTTGTTCAGGAACTGCATGGCCTCCATCTCGGCAAATTCCGCAATCAGGGCTTCGTCGATGACGAACTTTTGGTTGCCGTCCTTTCGTGGCGACTTGTACTGATGCTCGCCGATGCGTTGCTTCAGGAACTCTGTCATCCGAAAGTGCGGATTGCCAAGAAGCGCAGGAATGCCCACGGCGGGAGCCACTATCTGAGCATAGAACGCCCCGCAGCTGTTGCCAATCAGGAGGTCAGGCTGGTCTGCCTTTATCAACTCACGAATATATACAACGGCCTCTTTCGGGTGCATCGGCAAGTCAGGTGTTATCACTTCCGCTCGACCAGCGAAAGCCTCGCGTAGCGCCACTGCTGGTACACACTGACCGCTGGCAAAGAACCCATGAAGGAATAGTATCTTATACATAACCATTTCTTCAGTCACTTATATTATATGTATGTACACTCGAACCTTGGGCGGAAGGGAGATAATTGATGCCCCACCAACACATTTGCAGTAGGACGAACGAACCGATGAGTATCCAGAGAGCCAGCCGTTCGCGATGACGAGGGAGCTGACGATAATGTACATATATAAGATATGCGAGCCAGGTGATAGCGGCCCACGTCTCTTTGGGATCCCACGACCAGTAGTGCCCCCAGGCTTCCTTGGCCCAAAGTGCGCCAAAGAGCATGCCGATGGTGAGGAAGGCAAGACCGACATAAACGAGATTATCTGTGATGTCGAATTCTTCGGCAGCGATGCCACTCTTTTTGATAAAGAGTAGATAGATTGCCATTACTGCTGCCGCACCAAGTACGGCATAGGCGAACATATAGACGATGACATGAGGTGCAAACCACGGACTCTGCAAGGCGGGCATCAGTGTTTTGTCGTGTATCTCCGGCTTGAACAGATTCACGCAGATAAACACCAGGGCGAGAATGGTCGAGAATGATAGAATCCACTTGTATTTCCAACGCGAATAGACGATGAGACCCGCCAATGGCAGGAAGAACGAATACCAGAGTCGTGTCTCGCCCATTGTGCGTAGTGGCGGTCGCTCCAGTGAGATCCACATCAAGAGGATGAATGCGAAGAATACCAACAGTCCGAGTATGGTGGCCGAATAAGCGATTGTCGACCTATTACGCCATGCTGACCATGCTCCCACAGCCCACAGCAGTACGGATGCTATAGCGAAATAAATAAAATGTTCCCAACTCATGCGCGTTTCCTCCCTCCAATAACAAACATACAAACTGCTCCCGCCAGCATCATATAGATGCCTGCATAAACCCATGGTAGCCATGGGTCACTCACCAGTTCGAAGATGGATATCTGACTCTGAGCACCCATCTGTGTGTCGTAACCATACTGATAGATCTTCCAGCCATCCACCTCGTAGGGTTTGTTCACATCCACGGTGGTCTCGATGTATTTGAACGTCTTCGTCACGATCTGAATCTCTGAGGCAAAACGTTTGGGAGAGCCATCGTCGTAAGTCTCCATAATAAACTTCTTCAGTTCGATGGCAATAGGCATCTCTATAATGCGACCATCGGTAGTCATAGCGCGCCATTCTGGTTCATCGACCCCACAGATCATCTTTACCCGCTGCATGTCGGCATTGCCGAGTGTGGCTGTGGTTAACGCAATGAAAAGACCGAGATGATTCAATAGAAAGGGCAGGTCTCGCTTCCATGAACTTAAGTGCGTCACTCGACGTAGGATGATGACACCCAGAATCACGGTGATATACACATAGATAAGCACGAATGGCCAGAACGACAGCATATCGTTCAGCCACGTGCCACCGACCTTCTGTCTTATGAGTCCCATGATGATCGTCAGAACCACAGCATACACCATCGCCGGAATAGCTGCCTGATAGGTACCGACAAACTGGAAGGCATAAACCTTCTTTCTAAGTAGGAACATCATGGCTATCATTAATAGGAATCCTGCCAGTACCATACCATTGGTAGGCCACGAAAACGCCTCCCATATTATAGGTCCGACACTCAATTCGAGTGCCAGACCTGCAATGATAAGGCCTCCTCCGATGAGGAAGCCTTCTTTCATATTCCAGGGTTTAGTCCACATCATCCGTTACGTCATTAATGTCGCAAATATACGATAATTATTCCAAAGCTCCAAATATTGTTTCACTTTTAGGACATAATAATTGTTAATCTGTTATTTTACAACGCTATGGGCACCACGATTTTGAAGGTGATATTGCGCCCCATATTGTAGACACCACGACGACCAGTGACTACGTTTTCGTCGGTATATTTCAAACGACTCAGGTGGTTCTGGTAGGCTTTGTTCAGGAGGTTGTCGGCGGTGATATAGAATTCTGCTATTTTCTTGCCCTTTATCTGTACATCTGTGCCTGCCGAAAGACTGAGCAGGGCATAGCCGGGCGTTGGTGTCTCAGTATCATCGGCACTGTAGATGTGCGTCTGTTTCAGATAGCAGTCAAGACCAGCAGCGATATAGAGGTTGTTGAGTAACGAACGATGGATTGTCTCTGAGGTGTGGTGATGATTGAGCGTGCTATGCGAATGGTGCAGCAATTCCCACTTCAGTTCAGACGTCCATTTGGGAGCGGGCGTAAATGGGAGGTATTTTGTATCGGGCGTAGCATTCAATAGCTGGGCATCGACATACGAGAAGGTGTTGGAGAAATGGACGCTATGGATGGGATGGAAATCGACACCGGCCTCGAAGCCCAGCAATCGGGCATCACCCTGTGTATACACATAGGTAAGGTAACCTTCCTCAATTTCTTCTGCCACACGATGCGTAAAAATGTAATTGTTGATACGGTTGGCAAAGAATGCCAACTGTGCAGAGACATAGCGTGAGGTGAAATCGAGTCCAAGGTCGGCCTGCAGACTATATTCAGCCTTAAGTTGCTGGTTTCCTATCTCATAGCGGAGAGAGCCCTCATGCACACCATTCGAAGCCAATTCACTCATATTAGGTGTGCGGAAACCGCGGGCGAGGTTCAGGCGCAGATTGAAGTGATCGTTGATATTGCAGACAGCCCCGATGCTACCTGTCACGCCATTGAAATGACGTGTAAAATCCACAAAACGCTGTTCGCCATCCTCCTCCAGAGCATATCCATGCAGTCGGCGGTGGTCATAGCGCACACCACCATTCAACGTCCAGCGTTCGCCAAGGCTTTTCGTGGCGGTGGCATAGATACCGAAGTCGAAGAGACGATAGTCAGGAATCAAATATTCCTCGCCCTCATTGCCCGACTTTTGGTACATACCGCCGATGCCTGTAGAAAGTTTCCAGCCATTCCACTCATTGGTAATGTAACGCAGATCGTAGGTCAGGGTGTGCAGTTTGAAATACAATTCATATTCATCAGCACTCTCTTCAAACTCCTGACGTCGGTTCTGCTGGTAGCCGATGATAGCCTTGAGGTAACCTGATGAGAGATTCAGTGAATTGTCCCACACCAGTTTGTAGTGCTTCACCTGTTGGAAGGGTAGGGACTTGGAGTATTGACATCCCGTCCATCCCTCTTCATGTTCCAGTTCACCAGTCTCAGGGTCACGCTCTCCCTCTATGATGCTTGGAGTCAGGTGATAAGCCGTCCACGTGAGTCGCGAGTGTCCCCAAGATTGATTTAATCCAAGCATCAGTCGTCCGGCCCGTTCACGGAATTGCGAGCCAGGCACGTAACCGTCATACTTGTTCTTATACGCATGTGCCATCTTGTCGCTGTAGCGGGCATCCCACACAAAGCCCTTCTGATTGCCGGCCATCTGTAGCGAGTAATGGAAGAGTCCGTTGTTGGTCTGATATTCCGAACTGACATGAGCTCTCATCTCACCCTCAGCCAGTGTGGGCTGAGCATGCAGAATAACTACACCCGCCATTGCGTCAGAGCCGTACATCAACGAGGCAGGACCTTTCAGTATCTCGACACTGTTCACGCTACTGCCATCAACCTCTACGCCGTGCTCGTCGCCCCATTGTTGTCCTTCCTGGCGCACACCTTCACTCATGACCACTACGCGGTTATAGCCCAGTCCGCGGATAATCGGTTTCGAGATGCTGCTGCCCGTGGTCAGTTGACTGACACCTGGCTGATGGGCGATAGCATCGATGATGTTAGTAGATGCCGTAGCCCGCAACATCTGAGGCGTTACGATGCTAACGGGAGTTGTGGCATGTTTCAGTTTTGTATCGCCAGTCATACCAGTTACCGTCAGTTCATTCAGTTGTAGGTGGCGAAAGAAGACATCAGTCGAATCCTCCGCATGATGATGTTTTTGACGGTTGTCACTCACCATCGTCTTATCCTGTGCTGCCGTTGCCATGCATATACACAGCAAAGGCAGAATGATATATCTTGTTTTCATTCTGTGATTGAATAATTGTATATAATATGTAGTGTTAAAGCCTCCTTCAGAAATCATACTGAAGGAGGACCACGCGTAACGATGATGCCACAGCTGGTAGCATGATAGCCACACGAAGGCTGGGCGTGATGTTGCTGATATACATGAAAATATACAGTGACAGCAACCACAGCGGCTGTCAACATAGAAAGCGTGAGGAACTGACACAGCACACAATCGTGCGCCCATGGTGCCGTAGCCGTCAAGTGACCGTGACAGTTATGATGCACACAACCGCTACATTCCACTTCAGTTGTCTCTGGAGTCGCGTGAATATGGATTGACGAGAATACCAGTATCGGCAGGAATACTGCCAACAAAACGTAAGCTGATATTTTTCTCCTAATCATAATCACGGCTGCAAAGGTACATAATAGTTTTCACAATTCAGTCACAAAGTCGAAAAAACTCTGCTATTGTTTGTGTACAAATCCCTTAGTTCTCCATTTGCCTGACCTCCAACGTCGCATCAGAATAATGCCACGGATATTCTCATCGATAGCAAAGCCTACCCACATTCCTACCAGGCCATAGCCTAAAGGAATACCAATGACGTAACTAAGGCCCACAGCGATGCTCCATTGAAAGATGACACCTATTACGAATGGATAGATGGTGTCACCAGTGGCACGTAGTGTGCTACCGGCAAAGATATTTGAAGTTCGGCCTATCTCTAAGAACCAGTCGATGACGAGAATCCATATACCCATGGATATAATTTCCTGATTGTCGGTGAAGGCACTAAGAATGCTCCGCCCTGTAATTGCGAGGAGGGCAGAGCCAGTGAGTGTGATGATCATCGCCCAACGGAAAAAATAGTTGCCCAATACGAATGCTGCCTGATGCCGTTGTTGCCCAACAAGGTGTCCCACAAGAATATCGCCACCCTGGGTGATGCTGACACAGAACAGATATACGAACATAATCATGTTGTAGCAATAAGTACGTGTGGCCAGCGCTTCGTTACTGATCTTATTAATAAAGTAGGTGATGGCTACTTGTGAGAGACTGTAGCTGATGTTCTCGCTCATGGCTGGAATACCGATTTTCATCAGATTACGCAGCTCCTGCCAGGGCATGGGGTGGAAATAGCTAAGCGGGAATTGGGGGATATGAACCCTGAAATGGATAGCAGCCAATAAAACCATAGATACGGCTCGGCACGTTGCAGTAGATATGGCGGCACCTTCAACTCCCATCTGCGGGAACCCCCAATGACCGAAGATGAGCGCGTAGTTTCCTATAATGTTCAGGACGTTTACGATACCCGTGACCATCATTGGATATACGACTTTATCAGCACTGCGCAACGAGGCTGAGAATGTGAGCGACAAGGCCTGAAAGAACGATAGAGCACCGGTTAATCGCAGGTATATCAGTCCGTCGTTCATCAGTTCTGGGCGCAGCCCCATCAGCCGCAGCAGTTGTTCGGCATAGAGAAAGAGGAGAGCGCTCACGGTGAGTCCCAGCATCAGGTTTACCACCAGTGCCATGCCTACTACCTGCACCAGTCGTTTTCTCAGTCCCGCTCCAATATATTGCGCACAAAGGATGGCTGCTCCCATCGAGAAGAACTGATAGACCAGGAAAACGAGCGATATAAGTTGGTTATCAAGTCCTACAGCTGCTACACTGTTATCGCTGTAACGGCTTAGCATCACTGTATCAACGGCACCTAGTAGCATGACCAGTGCTATTTCGATAAACACCGGTACACTAAGCACTTTCAGCTGTCGTTTTAGAGATTGGTTTGCCATGAGCGTGAGTAATCTTGTTCATGCTGTTTCATGCAGCCACAGTTTTTGCGAGTGCAAAATTACATATATTTTTCCACATTTGATGTATAAATGATGGATTTTAAACTTTCATTTGTATATTTGCACCCAAATAATAAAACGTAGAACTATGATGAAAAGAATCATCTTTGCAGCCATTACGCTGTTGTTGACCATCACATTGCAAGCACAAAAACGCGTGAATAATCGTCTGTACAACCCCGATCCGGCTCCTGTGGTATCGGGAGACCGTCTCTATGTGTTCACAGGACATGATCTAGACACGGCAACTTACTTCCGCATGCCTGACTGGCAGGTGTTTTCCACTACTGACATGGAGCACTGGACGGATCATGGTATCGTATTGACTACAGCCAACTTCAAGTGGACCAAGCAGGGCGACAATGCCTGGGCCTCGCAGGCCATCGAGCGCAACGGCAAGTGGTATTGGTACGTGGCCGCAGAGGACACCACCAAGCACCTTCACGGAATCGGCGTAGCCGTAGCCGACCGTCCGGAAGGGCCTTGGGCTGACCCTATCGGAAAGCCGCTCATCCCTGGT
>CADCBZ010000088.1 GCA_902799765.1 uncultured Prevotellaceae bacterium | reverse complement strand
ATCCCGAGGGCGGTACTCAGATTTGGCTTCTCGTTAATTATCTCTCGTATTCTATCTACATTCATTTAAACAGGGAATATTCTGGAACGCTCCAAGCCAAGGCGCTCGCACCCAGCACATCGCGCTCACGATCATTCAACTTTGAACAGAGTATCTTTACCCTTCCACGAAGGTTGCCAAACACATGGGCCTCGAAAGCCTCAATGACTGGATCAACCAACCACTTGCCGGCATGGGAGATGCCACCCGTTAAGATGATGGCCTCAGGATCAACGATGGAAGCATAGTTAGCCAAGCCCAATCCCAGGTAATAGCCTGTACGACGGAACACCTCTATGGCCAACTCATCACCTTGATCACAACACTCCTTGATGGTTCGTGGCGACAGTTTCTCAAGACTGCGCATTAGAGACGGTTTATCCGACTCTGCCATCAGCTCACGAGCCGTTTGTATAATACCATTGGCACCAGCATAGGCCTCCAGACAACCTTCATGACCACAGCCACACTTACGTCCATTAACTACCACACAGGTATGACCAAACTCACCAGCAAAGCCCAGATTGCCCTGATGTTCCTTTCCGTCTGTGAAGAAACAGCTGCCTAAGCCTACACCCAGACTGAGGATGATGAAGTTCTTCATACCATGCGCACTACCGAAGGTGAATTCACCTAAAGCAGAGATATGCGCATCGTTGGAAAGACCCACAGCCAGTCCCATGCGGTCACGCAGCATCGCTGCCAGAGGCACGATCCCCTTCCAAGGCAGGTTGGCGGCATTCTCGATACAACCGGAAACGGAGCTGGCACTCGGACTGCTGACACCAATGGAACGGACGGTCTCATAGCCACCATTGTTTTCCACTAACATCACGACCTTCTCACTCAGAGCCGTCACGAAATTGTTGACATCAGGATAGTCAGTAGTAGGAAAGGAATCTTCAGCAAGAATGTTTCCTCGCACATCAACGATGGCATAGGTCGTCAGCTCATTGCTGATATCTACTCCGACGACTTTTGTTTTAAGATTGTACTCTTCCATCTTTTAGAAAAAATATTGTTAGTTATTCGTGTAATCATTTGAACAGGGAGTATTCCTTTACATCCCAGGCCAAGGCACTGGCACCGAGCACATCGCGCTCGCCCTCCTTGAGAATAGACACCAGGATACGCGTCTTATTACGGATGTTACGGAACACATGTTCATCAAACGCCTGTCGCATAGGCTTCAGTAACCATTTTCCACCAGCAGTCATATCGCCTGTGAGGATGATTGCCTCAGGATTTATGATAGAGGCATAGTTGGCCAAACCAAGACCCAGCATCTCACCCACCCTGCGGAAGGCTTCGATAGCCACTTTGTCACCCTTGTCACAACAGTTGGTAATACCCGCGATGCTGAGTTCTGGAAGATCGCTCAGCAAGGTGGGTTCTTTGGCTTCTGTCATTAACTCCTGAGCTGTTCTCACTAATCCCTTTTGGGAACAGTAGGTCTCCAGGCAACCATGTTTGCCACAACCGCACTCGCGACCATTGATCTCCACACAGGTATGTCCGATCTCACCAGCGAAACCGTCATTACCCAGATGGGGTTGTCCGTTAGAGAAGAAACAGCTGCCCAGACCACCATGACTTATCGTTACCACCACAAAGTCCTTCATGCCGTGAGCACTACCATAGGTTTTCTCACCTAATGCCGTGATATGGGCATCATTGGCCACAGCCACAGCCAGACCTAAACGGTCGCGCAGCATCGCTGACAGGGGGATGACACCCTTCCAAGGAAGATTGGCCGCATTCTCGATACAGCCGGATATAGAACTGGCACTGGGAGCACTGACACCGATGGAACGCACACTCTCATAGCCACCATTCTCTTCCAATAAGGCAAAGATATTTTCGCTCAAGGCTGTCACGTAATCATTCACATCAGGATAATCTGTCGTTGGAAAATGATCCTGCGCCACGATCTCACCTCTGATATCTACCACAGCTATCGTGGTTTTGTCTATACGGATATCAACACCTACGACACGGGTCTTGATCTTATCTACACTTTCAACAGCTTCCATATTTTCCATATCTCACGGATTATTTAAATAATGAATACTCCTTCACTTCCCAGGCAAGTACACTGGCTCCTAACACATCATGATTGTCTTCATCCAACTCAGACACAAGGAACTTTGTCTTACCTTGCATGTTCTTATAGACATGCTTCTCGAAAGTTTCCTGCATAGGATCCAGAAGCCAGTCGCCAGCCTTGGCAATACCACCAGTAAAGACGAAAGCTTCAGGATTCACCACAGAGGCATAGTTAGCCAAGCCGAGACCGAGCATAAAACCTGTACGACGATATACCTCAATGGCCAGTTCGTCTCCCTCATCACAGAACTTAGAGATGAGCTTCGGCGATAGTTTTTCTACAGAACGCATCAACGAGGGTGCGTCGCTCTCCGCCAACACCTCCTGAGCTGTCATAACAATACCCTTGGCTGCTGTATATGCCTCCAGACAACCATGATGACCACAGCCACAGAGACGACCGTTTCTGACGATACAGGTATGTCCCACCTCACCAGCATAGCCATCAGAGCCTTTATGGATCAAGCCATTGGAGAAGATACAGCTGCCCAGACCCGATCCCAAAGTGATCACCACAAAATTACGCATACCTCTCGCACAGCCGAAAGCATGTTCACCAAGTGCTATCACCTGGGCATTATTGGCTACTGCCACCGCCATTCCCAGACGGTCGCGCATCATAGGGCCAATGGGAATCACACCTTTCCAAGGCATATTGGGCGAGTTCTCCATACAGCCTGTGGCAAAATTGGCACTGGGACAACTCACGCCCACCGAGCGAATGGACTCATAACCACCGTTAGACTCGATCATCATAAGGATCCGTTCGCTCAGAGTTGCTATATAATCATTGGCATTAGGATAGCTCTCTGTCGGAAAACTATCCTTCACAAGGATCTCGCCTTTTGCGTTGACAACGGCATAAGTAGTCTCCTCCAGACTAATATCTACACCAACAACCCACTTCTTAATTATAGCTTGTTCCATTTTGTTTTATTGGTAACATGTCGCAAATATATACATATTTTCGATACTATGCAAATCTTTGCACATTTTTTTTGCAAATATTTACCCTAACCTTGCTTTTTTCGCAAGAATTTCGTAACTTTGCAGCCATAAAAGCAAAAAGAACAAAGAAAAAGATGAACGTTTTAGAACTTAGTGAACAGGAAATCGGAAGGCGTCAGAGCCTCCAGGAACTGCGAAATATGGGAATCGACCCCTATCCCGCAGCAGAATATCCTACCAATGCATTCAGCACCGATATCAAAGCAGATTTTAAGGATGACGAGGACCGTGAGGTTGTCATCGCAGGCCGAATGATGAGCCGTCGTGTGATGGGTAAGGCCAGCTTTGCGGAGCTGCAGGACTCAAAAGGAAGAATCCAGGTTTATATCACCCGCGACGACATCTGTCCTGGTGAGAACAAGGACTTATATAATAATGTATTTAAGCGTCTGCTTGACATAGGCGACTTTATCGGTGTCAAGGGTAAGGTGTTCCGCACCCAGACAGGTGAGATCTCCGTGCATGCTTCAGAACTGAAGCTGCTATCCAAGAGCTTGAAGCCTCTGCCCATTGTGAAATACAAGGACGGTGTGGCCTACGACAAGTTCGACGATCCCGAGTTGCGCTATCGCCAGCGTTATGTCGACCTGGTGGTCAATGAGGGTGTGAAAGATACCTTCCTACAGCGTGCAACAGTTATTCGCACACTCCGTAAGGTTCTCGACGAGGCAGGCTATACTGAGGTTGAGACGCCGACCCTGCAGATGATTGCCGGTGGTGCTTCAGCCCGTCCATTCATCACCCACTTCAATGCGCTCGATCAGGATATGTACATGCGTATCGCCACCGAGCTCTATCTGAAGCGCCTCATCGTAGGTGGTTTCGAGGGTGTGTATGAGATTGGCAAGAACTTCCGTAACGAGGGTATGGATCGCAACCACAACCCTGAGTTCACCTGTATGGAGCTCTATGTACAGTATAAGGACTACAACTGGATGATGTCGTTCACTGAGAAACTGCTCGAGACCATCTGTATCGCTGTCAACGGCAAGCCCGAGCGCGAGATTGATGGTAATATCGTATCATTCAAGGCGCCTTATCGTCGTCTGCCTATCCTCGAGGCTATTCAGGAGAAGACAGGTTTCGACTGTAACGGCAAGACTGAGGAAGAGATTCGAGCCTTCTGTCTCTCTAAGGGTATGGATGTCGATGAGACGATGGGTAAGGGTAAGCTCATCGATGAGCTTTTTGGTGAGTTCTGCGAGGGAACCTTCATCCAGCCTACCTTCATCACTGATTATCCCGTTGAGATGTCACCGCTTACCAAGATGCATCGCTCTAAGCCCGGCCTCACCGAGCGTTTCGAATTGATGGTGAATGGTAAGGAGTTGGCCAATGCCTACTCTGAGCTCAACGATCCGATCGATCAGGAGGAGCGTTTCGTAGAGCAGATGAAACTCGCCGATAAGGGTGATGACGAGGCTATGATCATCGATCAGGACTTCCTCCGTGCGCTCCAGTATGGTATGCCTCCTACCAGTGGTATCGGTATCGGCATCGACCGTCTGGTGATGCTGATGACTGGCAAGACCTTCATCCAGGAAGTACTGTTCTTCCCCCAGATGAAGCCTGAGAAGAAGATTCCTCAGTCATCAGTAGCTGAGTGGGCAGAGATCGGTGTTCCAGAGGACATTGTTCCAGTACTCCGCAAGGCTGGTTTCAACCTGATTTCAAATATCAAGGACGAGAAGCCCCAAGGTCTCCAACAGAAGATTGGTGAGATCTTCAAGAAGTACAAGCTCGAAATCGCCAAGCCCAGCGTCGATGAAGTCGCAGCTTGGATTGAGAAGGCGCAAGCCTAAACCTCAAAGTTCAATGAACCATGTACGACTGTGGTAAGATAGCAATCATCGGTGGCGGCAGCTGGGCAACAGCTATAGCCAAGATTGTGGTGGGGCATACTCACCACATCGGCTGGTATATGCGTCGCGACGACAGAATCGAGGATTTCCGTCGTCTAGGCCATAACCCTGCCTATCTTACCAGTGTCCATTTCAATATCGACGAAATCAATTTCGACAGCGACCTGAACCGTATCGTACAGCAGTATGACACGCTGGTGTTCGTCACACCCTCACCCTATCTGAAGAGCCACCTGAAGAAACTCAAGTCACGCATCCGCGACAAGTTCATCCTCACGGCTATTAAGGGTATCGTACCTGACGAGAATCTGGTCTGTTCGGAGTACTTCCATCAGGTATATGATGTTCCTTACGAGAACTTAGCCTGTATCGGTGGTCCCTCACATGCTGAGGAGGTGGCCCTGGAACGTCTCTCCTACCTCACGGTGGGCTGTAGCGATCGCGACAAGGCACAGGCTTTCTGCGATGTGCTCTCCAGCGACTTTATCAAGACCAAGACCTCTACCGATGTGGTGGGCATCGAGTATTCCTCTGTATTGAAGAATGTCTATGCCATCGCAGCAGGTATCTGCAGCGGTTTGAAATATGGCGACAATTTTCAGTCCGTACTCATGGCCAACGCCGTACAGGAGATGAACCGTTTCCTCACGGCAGTCTATCCCTTGGAGCGTAACATCTACGACTCCGTCTATCTGGGTGACCTCTTGGTAACGGGCTACTCCAACTTCTCCCGCAATCGCACGTTTGGTTCGATGATCGGTAAGGGATATAGCGTAAAATCAGCTCAGATAGAGATGGAGATGATTGCTGAGGGATACTTCGGCACGAAGTGTATGAAGGAGATCAATCGCCATTGTCATGTGAATATGCCTATCCTCGACGCTGTGTATAACATCCTCTATGAGCGTATCGCACCACAGATTGAAATTAAGTTACTAACAGATTCATTTAGATAAACAAAAAAAACAGATCTATGAGCAACATCAGATTAGACATTTCGAAAGCCGCCTGCTTCCTTGAGGCTGGCGCAGTAGAGGCTTTTGAGCCTCAGGTAAAGGCCGCTCAGAAGGCACTTGAAGAGGGCACCTGCCCTGGTAATGATTTCCTTGGCTGGCTCCATCTGCCGTCAAGCATCACCCCTGCGTTCCTCGATGAGCTGCAGGCTTGTGCCAATGTGCTCCGCGAGAACTGCGAGGCTATCGTCGTAGCTGGTATCGGTGGTTCTTACCTCGGTGCCCGTGCTGTAATCGAGGCCCTCAGTAACAGTTTCGCATGGCTCGTACAGGACAAGAAGAACCCCACCATCCTCTTCGCAGGTAATAACATCGGTGAGGATTATCTCTTCGAGCTGACCGAGTACCTGAAGGACAAGAAGTTTGGTGTGATCAACATCTCTAAGAGTGGTACCACCACCGAGACAGCCCTCACCTTCCGTCTGCTGAAGAAGCAGTGTGAGGCTCAGCGTGGTAAGGCAGAGGCCAAGAAGGTCATCGTAGCCGTTACTGATGCTAAGCGTGGTGCTGCACGCACCTGTGCCGACAAGGAGGGTTACACCTCATTCATCATCCCTGACAACGTGGGTGGTCGTTTCTCAGTGCTTACACCAGTAGGTCTGCTGCCAATCGCTTGTGCAGGTCTCAACATCCGCGAACTCGTAGCCGGTGCCCAGGAAATGGAGAAGGCCTGCGGTAAGGATGTACCATTCGCCGAGAACCCTGCAGCCCAGTATGCAGCTCTCCGTAACGGTCTCTACCAGAACGGTAAGAAGATTGAGATCATGGTCAACTACCAGCCGAAGCTTCACTTCATGAGTGAGTGGTGGAAGCAGCTCTACGGCGAGTCTGAGGGTAAGGACAAGAAGGGTATCTTCCCTGCCAGCGTTGACTTCACTACCGATCTTCACTCTATGGGACAGTGGATCCAGGATGGCGAGCGCACGATCTTCGAGACGGTGATCAGCATTGAGGAGCCTGAGAAGAAACTGCTCTTCCCCAACGATGAGGAGAACCTCGACGGTCTGAACTTCCTCGCTGGCAAGCGTGTGGATGAGGTGAACAAGATGGCAGAGCTCGGCACCCGTCTGGCTCACGTTGACGGTGGCGTGCCCAACATCCGCATCACGATGCCGCGTCTTACAGAGCGTTATCTCGGCCAGCTCATCTACTTCCGTTCAACCAGCCTGGTGTAGAGGCTTACAAGAAGAATATGTTTGCCCTGCTCGACAAACCTGGCTACGAGGCTGACTCAAAGGCCATCAAGGAGCGTCTGGCAAAAGAAGCTTAAGATGTATAAGATAGCTATCATCAAATACTTAGAAGAACACGGCTTTGAGGCTTTCCGCCCCAAAGCCGTGCTTTTCGATATGGACGGCGTGCTCTACGACTCCATGCCCAATCATGCCATCGCCTGGCAGGAGAGCATGGCAAAGTTCGGCATCCACATGACAGCCGACGATGCCTATGCCACCGAGGGAGCCCGTGGTGTGGATACCATCCGTCTGATGGTACTCCAACAGCTGCGACGTGAGATCGACGAAGCCGAAGCCCAACGTATGTATGATGAGAAGAGTCGTATTTTCCATAGTCTTCCTGAGGCACCGATCATGCCAGGTGTTCTCGATCTGATGCGTCAGATACAGGCCGTCGGCATCCAGTGTGGCATCGTCACGGGTAGTGGACAACTGCCGTTGATTGAGCGTCTGAAAAAAGATTTCGGCGCTTATGTCGATGAAGCCCACATCACCACAGCCTATGACGTGAAACGTGGGAAGCCTGCACCCGATCCTTATCTGATGGGACTCCAGAAGGCAGGCGACCTTCAACCTAACGAAGCGATTGTGATAGAGAATGCCCCCCTTGGTGTACGTTCAGGCCATGCAGCCCATATCTTTACCGTTGCTGTCAACACAGGTCCTCTGCCTAATGAGGAACTCCTCGGTGCTGGTGCCGACCTGATCTTCCCGTCGATGGAAGAACTCAATCGTCAGTGCCAGCGACTGATCCCCACCCTTTAAACATTATACACCGTCTTCGTCGGTGACCTGATTCTCCTGAGGCTGTTGCTCTTGGGTGCTGTTGGTATCCATCTGATCGTCGCGCTTGATGGTCACGTTTCCAAAATTGCTGACAGTCACCACCAAGGGGATATATTCATCGGTCTGGGGATGGCTCACACTACCCGCAAATATCAGATTGTTGCCGTCCACCTTATCAAACACCAGACCTTCCAGGATACCGGTCTGACGATAGTCATCGTCGAGCTGTGCATCAAAGCTGCTCTTCGTAAACACTTTCTTGAAAAACACACTGCCATCGGCGCGGACCACTCGAAGGGTAATACGGTTATCAACGAACTTCTGCCCTGTCTCGTCCTGCACCATACGCAAGCTGTCGTCAGCCACACGGTCAATAAACACCTGATAGCTCTTGTCGAGCCACTTCACCTCCTGTTGCTGGTTGTAGGGCTGCATACTGATAGGGGCCTTCGGCTTCACCACCTCGACAGTCGGAACGATGATATCCTTACTCTCTTTCTTCTTGCCACAGCTAAGGGCAGCAAGCAGTTGTATTTTCTTCATTGTCTTGATTAAATTTTTGCAAAGATACGAAGTTTTTCTGAAAAACGATGTTTTTTTTCAGTTAATTGCTTTTTTTTTACTATCTTTGCCAACAAATTACAATCAAACCGAATAAAGCATCTATATGCAGACTAAGAAATACCTTCTTTTATTACTGGCTGTGGTGGTCATAGGTCTGGTGGTTGTGATGTGCAACAGCCGTGTGGAGCACAGCGATGGCTCACAGCCCACTCCCGCAGTGCAGGGGGTTGATACCGTTCCCCTGCTCATCACCCAGGTGCAGAAATGCGCCAAGCTCTACACAGCCGAATATCATGTCCACAAGATTGTAACCCACGACGACGTGTTGCGCCTGAAGGGCACGGTGCTGAAACGTGGCTTCGATATCAAGATGCCCTTCGGCGACCGTAAGGTAGCCATCCCCATCGATGCGAAGCTCAAGGCGTATATCGACTTCAGTTCCTTCTCCGAAGACAACATCGAGCGTCAGGGCAAGAAGATCACCATCGTACTGCCCGACCCTCAGGTAACGATGACAAGTTCCAAGATCGACCAGAAGAATGTGAAGGAATATGTATCGCTCACGCGTGCCCACTTCAGCGATGCCGAACTCGCCGACTTCCAGCAACAGGGGCGCGAGGCCATCATCGCCGATATCCCTCAGATGGGCATCATCGAGACCGCCCAGGCGAATGCAGCAAAAGTGCTGGTACCCATGCTGATGGAACTGGGCTACGACGAAGCCGACATCACCATCGCCTTCCGCAAGCACTATGGGCCCAACGACATCATGAAACTATTGCGTTATGAAGATTAGCACCTCTCTCAAACTGGCTGTCGCCATCCTTGTCATCGTCCTGCTGCTGGCAGGTTTCTTCTGGCTGCGCGATCTCACCAAGGACGACCATTTCAGCTTCGGAAGCGATCCTCAGATCGAGGTCACCCCCACACAGATCATGAGCATCAAGGCCATTGGCGAATGGGAGTTCCTCTCCGTCAATGCCGAAGAACTGGTTGATACCGTCCGCAAGGGTTTCTTCTCTGACGACGAACTCGCCCGCATCTATTACGGCACGCTGCGCTTAGGCATCGACATGAGCCAGCTGGAACCAGGCTGGATAGATGCTAAGGACGATTCCGTGATGCTCCTCTTGCCGAAGGTCGGACTGCTCGATGCCGCCTTCATCGACGAGGCCCGCACCAAGTCATTCTTCGAGAGCGGCAAATGGAGCCCCGAGGATAAGGAGGCGATGTATAAGAAAGCCTACAACCAGATGAAGGCCCACTGTCTGACGAAGGAGAACCTGCAGGCAGCCGAGGCCAACGGTGAGGAACAAATGCGTAACATGATGCGCTCAATGGGATTTAAAAACATCAAGATAACATGGAAGAACTAAACAGCATCCTGACTGAAGTGAGCGGTTTCCTCTGGGGATGGCCGATGATCATCCTACTCTTAGGAACCCACATCTATCTGACGATCTGCCTGCGGTTTCCGCAACGTTATATCTTCAAGGCCATCAAGCTGTCAGTGCATCGGGATCCCGAAGCCTCAGGCGACGTCTCGCAGTTCGGTTCCTTAGCCACTGCCTTAGCCGCCACCATCGGAACAGGTAACATCATCGGTGTAGCCACCGCCATCGCCTTAGGAGGCCCTGGTGCCGTGTTCTGGTGCTGGATCACAGGCGTGTTCGGCATCTCCACGAAATATGCAGAAGGGCTCTTGGCGATCAAATACCGTGTACAAGGCGCCGACGGCAGGATGCTGGGTGGTCCGATGTATGCCTTGGAGCGCGGTCTCGGATGGAAGTGGATGGCAGTGCTCTTTGCCTTGTTCACCGCCTTGGCTGCTTTCGGCATCGGCAACACGGTACAGGCCAACGCCATGGCGACGGTGCTCCATGAGTCCTACGGCATCTCCCCTTACATCACGGGTGTTGTCGTCTGTCTGCTGGCAGGTGCTGTCGTCTTAGGTGGTGTTAAAAGCATTGCCCGTGTATGTAGTATGCTGGTGCCCTTCATGGCCTGTTTCTATATTCTCGGCTGCATCTATATTCTCATCGTCAATGCAGCCTACCTCTGGCCTGCCATCTTACTCATCGTCAAAGCAGCTTTCTCTCCCGCTGCAGCCGGTGGCGGCTTCGTGGGTGCCTCGGTGATGATGGCAGCGCGCTTCGGTATCGCCCGAGGTCTATTCTCCAACGAGAGCGGTATGGGTTCCGCCCCCATCGTGGCTGCAGCTGCCCAGACGCGCAATCCTGTGCGCCAGGCCCTCGTATCCTCCAGTGGCACGTTCTGGGACACGGTAGTCATCTGTGCCCTCACGGGTCTGGTGATTGTCAGCTCCGTCATCGCCTACCCTGACATCGAGTTCACCAACGGTGCCACCCTCACGAAGGATGCCTTCGCCAAGATTCCCGTCGTAGGTCATCTCCTGCTCTCCTTCGGTCTGCTCACGTTTGCCTTCTCCACCATCCTCGGCTGGTGTTACTATGGCGAACGTGCTATGGAATATCTCAGGGGTAAAAGCTGGGTCATGGGCTACCGTGTGTGTTTCATCATCGCCCTGTTCATCGGCAGCGTGATGAACCTCGCATTGGTATGGAACCTCGCCGACTGCATGAATGCCCTGATGGCCATACCGAATCTGCTGTCACTGATCTTCCTCAGTGGCATCATCGTTCACGAGACGCGCAAATTCCTCTGGCGCAATCGTCTGGACAAATCAGATTGATTATCTCACGGGTAGGATAAACTCGATACGTGTACCGTTCTTATAGGTCTCGTCCCAGTGCAGGAGACCGCCTACCTTCGAGGCAAGTTTCTGTAGCACACTCAGGTCGATCTCCGTCTCATCAAACACGTCATCGGGATCATTATACCAGTTAAACAGGGCATAGGTCAGCCTGTGGCTGTCCTCTTCGTAACGGCATCCCACGCTGATCTCACCCTTCTTGGTAAACCTGCAGGCCAGCACCACGAGCTTATTCAGCACCAGCTCCACCAGATGACGGTCGGCCGACACAAACACGCCGTGCCCCGTCTCCTGACGGAAGGTCATCTTCACGCCCTCAGGCACATTGTGGAGATTGGCATCGATACAACGCTCACACACACGGTTCGGACTGAAACGCTCGTCCGTGATCTCATGCCCTTTCTTATTGCTGTCGGCATAGATCTCCACCTCGTCGAGCAGCGTCGCCATCAGACTGGCGTGATAGCTGATCTGGTCAGCCACATGCTTCTTCTCCTCCTTCGAGAGATACAGGTCCTTCCTGCCCACCATCTCAGCCAACTTCATCACCGACTGCAACGGGCTACGGATCTCATAG
>CADCBZ010000087.1 GCA_902799765.1 uncultured Prevotellaceae bacterium | reverse complement strand
TGGAGGCGTGGGGATGATAGAAATGGCTTTCTGCGGGCAGTTATGAACGCAGGCCAGACAGTTCTCGCAATCGCCTTCAGGAACACCCTTTTCGGCGACTACCTTCCAAGAGCCGTGCGGACAGACGGAGGTACAGACACCGCATCCAACACATGCATCCGTCGAAAAGACAATCTTCTCGGAACGGGTGACCGTAGGTCTTTGACGATCCCTGCCGGAGTGGCGGTAATAGCCTTCGCAGATCATACGGTCCTCCTGGGTGACCGCCTGAATATAGTTCTCACGACTGTTAATGGACGCGAGGACGGCGGCAATCCGCTCTGGAACACGCTGATTCTTCGGGTCTGCCTTTTCCTTTTCTGCATCAAAATACGGTAGGTATGTATCGACCATCTGAATGGTGGAAATATAGTTCATCTGCACCCCGTGCTCCTTTGCAAACTTGTCAACAAACTCAGGAAAGATGGTACTATGCGCACCAAAAGTGCCGACGGTGAAGAAATAATCGGCCTTGAAAGTGGAACGGGCGATAAAGTCCTGGACGATTGCCGGCAGTATGAAGCAATAGACCGGGCAGACAAAACCTATTTCTTCCGCTTCATAGACGGGATTCTCATTGTGGATTTCCTGTGAGATACTGCGCAATTCAGCCTTGTCGCAGCCCAGTTGCCTGGCGACGTAAAGGCTGTTGCCTGTTGCCGAGAAGAAAAAGACGAGTCTCTTGATTCTTGCTGGTTTGGGAGTTACGACTTTTGCTGCAAGAGGGGTAGTTGCAATCGCTGCTCCTGCAATCAGAGTTCCCATGCATTTCAGGGCATCTCTTCTGTTCATGTTCTTGTTGATATCCATATCCTTCATTACTTAAGCGTGTCATACACTTCATCCGCCACAGGCTCGCACCACTCATTGCTGGCACCTTCCTGGACATCTTTATGATAGGTGAGGTGCTGGAACCATGAGTCTTTCTGTGCTCCGTGCCAGTGCTTCACCTCGGCAGGAACGGCGATGACGGTGCCGGGAGTCAGTTCAACAGGAGCCTTGCCCCATTCCTGATACCAACCACGACCAGCCACGCATATCAACACCTGCACCTGCTTGTGATGGATGTGCCAGTTGTTACGGCAACGGGGCTCGAATGTTACGTTCATCACACCACCGCCGACATCTGCCAGATAACTCTGACCAATGAAGTACTTGCCGTAAGGATTAGGCTCGCCCTTAGGCCACTTGGTGCTGAGGGTGTAACCCTCGTTGCAGAGCCAAGCACAGAGTTCATCCACCAGTTGCTTCGAGTTGCCCATGTTCACGGCACCCTGCTTGTGGGCGGCGAGTTGTGGAGCAACGCCTTCGAGACCGCTCAAGGCTGCTACGGTAACTATCTCGCGGTCGGCAGCAGAGAGCTGGTCGCCAGCGAAGATGTCACCAAAGAGGTGAGACTTCAGATAGTAGTCATCCTGCGGACAGAACTCATAGTTGAAAGGCTTTCCTGAAAGTTGAGTCTGGTTTTTGGTGCCCAGTTCGTAGGCCTTTTTGGCATCATCCCACTCAGCAGGGCGCTTCCAGGGCTTGCCTTCCTGCCAGTTAGGCTGTTTGTCCTCCAACACCTTATTCAATACTCCAAGTGCGTTCAGTGAACGTGGGAACCCCGTGTAGGCATAGAGTTGTGAGAAAGCCTCCTTCAGTTCGTTGATGGTTACGCCCTTGTCAAGTGCCATGCGCACGGCAGGCTCCAAACGATTCATATCACCCTGTGCCATCAGGCAGGCACACGCCGCCAATCCCTTTTGACGCTCTGTCAGCGTCTTTGCATCTATTGTAGACATCGTCAATATTGCGATTAAAAATAAAACGATTCTTTTCATTTATCTCTGTTTTTTGAATATTAGTTTCATCGTCTCTGGGTCGAGTGGTTTCATCGTGGGCAGTTTCAGGTCTTTCACCATGTGGAGCGTACCCTGTTTGTACTTCAGGAAGTGTTCAGTCTTCAAGTGACTCTGATAAGCTTCCTCTGATGCATAGATCTCAAGGATGCGAATCTGACATGAGTCCTCGGCACTCTGCATAGGAAAGAGACAGATGACACCTGGTTCGCGCTCTATACTGAGGCGATCTACTTCGTTGGCAAAGGCTAAGTATTCCTTCAAATACTGTGGGAAAACCTCTATTTCAGCAATTCGTACAATCATATGCTCATATGTTATAGGATTTGTAAATTCTTCATCTGTCACTTTTCGTAACTGCATGGCATGTTGCTCATTAGGAGCAATCTCACTGACGGTCATACATTCGCAGTCACTCCAGGGCGTAGCACCATTCCAATGATGTACATTAGGTGCTGTGGTTACTACATCACCTTTACGGAGCAATTGTTTTGGCTTTCCTTCTTCTTGATAATACGCCTCACCACTAAGAATCATCAGTACTTGAGTGGCATTGGGGTGATAGTGCCACGAATTATGACTTCCGCGTTCGAAAAGGAAGTTAGTAGTCATCTGTCGTTCACTACGGCTGAGCACAGAGATGCGAACGGTTCCCGTGTTAAACTCTGCAGGAGCTATGAACTGCGTAGGGAAAATGGTTTGCGCATGGGTAACTATACCCCAAAGCGTTGCCATTAAAATAAAAGTCAATCTTTTCATAATCATTTATTAATAAAAAAGTTGATGGGCGTTTTTGTAGAGTATCATCTCGTGGTATGGTGTCAGGTCCGGCTCTTTCGAGAGATAGTCTTTCATCCTCGCCAGACTCTGCTTGAGCACCTGTGGAGCGACGTAGGGATAGTCGGAGCCGTAGAGCAGATGGTCGGGCGTGGTGATGGTGAGCAGCATGCGGATGACCTCGGGAGAGTGTGTCCCTGCAAGGTCGTAGTAGAGGGTTCGGAGGTTGGCCTCGTAGTCAATCTCGCCCACCATCTTGTTGGCCTGCATCACGGGAGTCAATGACTTCATGCGAGGGATAGCCAAAGGCAGATAAGCACCGCAATGGGGAACGACTACCTTGATGTTATTATAGCGAGCCAGCACATTACGACTGATCATATTCGACACGGCACGGGTGGTCTCTGAGAGATATTCCTGCATGGCGAGGGGTGTCTGCTGCATCACCTGTTTGTTGACGGGGTCTGGACGATGTGGATGCAGGATGACGACTGCCTTACGTTCATTGAGGAACGAGAAGAGGGTGTCGAGTTCTGGGGCACCCAAATACTGACCATTGACGTTAGTGGCCAGTTTGATACCGTCGGCACTCAGTACATCCAGAGCATAGCGGGCTTCCTCGATGGCTGCATCTACATCGGGTAGTGGCAGAGCTGCACAGAAGCGGAATCTGTCAGGGTGCTCGTATTTCAGTTTGGCTGCGGCCTCGTTGGTGGCACGTACAACCTTCGCAGATGTCGGCTGAGGAGCCGCTAATGTCAAGACTGATGTATGAATACCCGCTTCGTCCATCCACTTTAGTTGCGCCTCTGCATCCCACTTCGGAAGAGGAAAGCCCTCGTCCAACAGCCTTCCCTCCTTGTCGAGGGCAGACATAAACTCAGGTGTGATGATATGCGAGTGCATATCAATCACGCCCTGAGCCTGCATCATCGTTGCAAACAGCGTTGCTATAATCGTTGTCCTTATTCTCATAAAAGTACTATCTTTTTTTATTTCTCATCTCCCTATGGAGGGGTTGGGGGGAGGCTATTCCATTGAGTGTTCCCAACCGCCACGTGTATCGATACCTGTAGCATCTGCGAGAGCTTCGAGGCGTGCAACTTCCTCGGAGGTCAACTGAATCTTAGCGGCCTCGGCAGCCTCGATGACGTGACGTTCCTTCGTGGCTCCGATAATGGGCTGTGTTCCCTTGGCGATAGCCCAGGCAATACCTATTTGTGAGCATGAGGCACCATACTTCTGTCCGATGGCGGTCATCTCGTTGGTCAGCGCCTCCAGCTGCGACAATACGGGGTTGTACTTCTTACCGCGATCGCTCTCTGCAGGCAGCGGATTCTCCTTATTATATTTACCAGAGAGTGCTCCCTGCTCCAGCACCATATAGGCCCAGAACTCGATACCGTTCTCCTTGCAGTAGTCCAGCACACCACCTTTCTCACTCGAACGGTAGAGCAGTGAGAAGTGGTTCTGCACGGCACTCACCTTAAAACCTGCCTCGCCCAGAATCTCGTTGGCACGACGTATCTCAGCGATGTTATGGTTCGACACGCCTACGCGCTTCACCTTGCCTGACTGCAGCAGGGGAATCAGTCCTGGTGTCCAACGCTCCACGTCCATCGGGTTGTGAATCCAATACATGTCGATATAGTCGATGCCCATGCGATCAATTGAAGCGAGAGCCATTTTCTCAACGCTATTTTCATAAACCTCTGCCAGCTGCGGGGTAAACTTAGTTGAAACCTCCACATCCTCGCGCTTCTCGCCAGCCACAAACGAGCCAAGAATCTTCTCCGACTCACCCATGCCATAGACGGTAGCCGTGTCCCAGAGGTTTAGTCCGTTCTTCATAGCCGCGTCGAATACGGGCTTCAAGTTCTCTACGTCGGTCTTGCTGCCGAATACTGCGTCTCCTCCAAATGCTCCTGCGCCCCAGGCCCAGGTTCCTAATGCGATCTTTGCCATAATTTTCTAATTGTTTTGATTTGATGGTGCAAAGCTCGTGCAAGCCGAGAGCAGAGCCAAGCTTGCTTGAGCTATGCCGAGGCGCCGCCGAGTTTCGCGACCTGTTTACAGGGCGCAAAGGTACGGGGATTTTTGCAACTTCTACTTAACTGATTTACTGATAAATCAACCCAAATTACGGATTCTACCAATTTTACATCTTTGTCTCGCAAAAAATGTGTACCTTTGTACCCGAAATGAAGCAAAGTTTGAATGTTGAATCAGTTAACGACTACGCCCGCTACGTCGGAGCAGAGGAGTTGCATCCGCTCGTCTCGATTATACATTACGACGAGCTGGAGCACTGTCGCCATTCGCTGAACAACTATCAGGTGTACGGTGTGTTCTTGTTGCAGGAAAGCCCTTACACCATTACATACGGGCAGGGGCACTATAGCCACAGTTCTGGTTCGTTGCTCTGCGTGGCTCCAGGGCAGACGGGAGGTGTGAGCGACAATGGTGAGATTATACATATTAAAGGATGGGTACTACTGTTCTCGCCTGAACTGCTTCACGGCACAGACCTCAGACGACGCATAGATGACTATCATTTCTTCTCCTACTATGAAAGCGAGTCGTTGCATCCTACGCCAGAAGAACAAAGAACGATAGAAGTTTGCTTCAAGATGATTCGCAATGAACTGCGTTCTAAACCAGACAACGAGCATCTGCGCCGCATCATCATCGCCTACCTCGAACTGATACTGGAGTATTGCGCAGGATTCTATGAGCGTCAATTCAAGACTGAAATTACAGCTGACAACGACCTTCTGAAACGCTTCGATGATTTACTGAAACACTATTACAGCGAAGGACGGCAGCGCAAGCTCGGCCTGCCCACCGTCCGCTATTGTGCTCAGGAGCTGTTCCTTTCGCCTAACTACTTCGGCGACCTTATCCGTCAGGCTACAGGCGAGACAGCCACAGCCATCATCCGCAACTTCGTGATGCAACGAGCCACCGCCTATCTTCACGACGGAAAAACCATCTCAGAAACTTCTGAAATCCTCGGCTTTGAATATCCGCAACATTTTACTCGTGTATTCAAAAAACACTTCGGCCTCACTCCCAGCGAGTTTCTACGAAAATGAGAAACGAAGTGCGAAAATTTAGAAAAACTCCGTCGATTTGCAGAAAACTTACATTTAGGCGAGTTTTCTTTCTATACCACAGAAGTTAACTCAAAATGAAATGTTTTTCATGAAAACGTTTTTCAGTCAAAAGGAAAGGGGAATGAGAAGGGGAGAGAATAAATCGGTTCATCTTCAGTAAAAAGAAAAATGCAATTTTGGGGAAACATCTAGTCGTTTCATTCGGCAAAGTTTAGGTTTACGTTTACTCATGTATATATACATGAACCTCTAAACTTAAACCTAAACTTATGGCATTGAATTCCATCCATTTTTCTTTTAATCGAAAGAAGATTTTGGTAACAAGATGTGGTTTATGCCTTAATTTATATTAAAACAAACACGTTCTGCAAGAAAAACGTGCAAAACGACCGTAATGTCATGAGAAAACATTAATTTTGCAGGCAAAATTTGCAGAACGTGCGTAAAAGTCGTAATGCGATGAGTGTTCTAACAATTAGTGTTTAACAACTAAAATATCGAAATAAGTAGCCGAAGTGGCAAAAATGGTCGGATATTATGAGGAAATCGGGTGCAGAATGTGCAGTTCATGCTCATAATGTTTCCCAAATGTTTCCCAGATTCGCCGTAATGTGCTGATAATCAGTTCCCGTTAGCCGCCGCACAGGCTGCTGTTGAGGAGTAATCCATTCAACGTTATATCAAGGGGTTCGCTGCTATCGGCGAGCCCCTTTTAATTTCTACAACTATGGCAGAACGATTTACACCAGACCGTATCACCGAACTCGGTGAAAATGAGATTTTCGTATTTGGCAGCAATCTGGCTGGCGCACATGGTGGCGGCGCAGCCCTCCTGGCTTATCGCAAGTTTGGCGCCATTTGGGGGCAGGGAGTGGGCCTTCAGGGGCAGAGCTACGGCATCCCGACGATGCAGGGTGGGGTGGAGACCATCGCCCCCTATGTTGATGAGTTTATTGCGTTTGCAGAGGCTCATCCCGAACTGACGTTCTTCGTCACGAAGATCGGCTGTGGCATCGCTGGTTTCTCTGAGGCCGAGATCAGCCCGCTGTTCAAAGCCGCCCACGGCATCGCCAATATCATCCTCCCGCGTGGGTGGTAAAAAAATGTTGTGTCAATAAATTTAGCAGAACGCTTTTATCGTCTGATAACGCTTCGAAAGAGTGGTATTAAGGGGAAATATTGCTACCATTAATGCGCGCAATTTTTTGATTTAAATCTAGCAATTTTTCTCTTTAATCATGCATCTCTGCGTTTTTCATAATGACTGTGCAAAGGTATAAAAAATTCATTGTCAAACCAAATATTTTTCGAATTATTTTTGAATTATTTTTGGCCCAATTCGAAGGGCGCAACGCGCAACAAAGCAACGCGCAACTTTTCGAAATGTCAGAATCAGCAAAAAGGAGTATATTATTATAATATTTATATATATTATAATATATATAAATATTAATATATAAATACTAATAATCCTTCTCCTCAGTCAATTAGCTTTCCACAAAAGTTGCATGTTGCAATGGTGCGCGTTGCGGATTCAGTTTTCAGTTTTTGTCTCGGCCTGAAATAGGTTGACTTCCACAAAGCCTTAAATGTTAAATAATTAAATTCATTTAAGATTATGGGAAAACAAAAATTCAGTCGCGGTT
>CADCBZ010000086.1 GCA_902799765.1 uncultured Prevotellaceae bacterium | reverse complement strand
TGTCTGCGTGCCATCACTCTGCCCTCCTTAATACTGACTCCAGATTACCGATAATGGGTGTGGCTCCATATTTTCCACTGAGATAATCCTTTTCGAAAGGAGCATCACTCCTGACTTTATAGTCTGACAAGGAATAGAGTGAGGTGGCTCCAAATCGATCCTTCTGGGTGAACCAGATTTGATCACGACGGAATAAACCAGAACTGAGGATGTTGGTGTCGTGTGCTGTTAGTATCAACTGAGCGTTTCGTGGATTGGTTTCGCGAGAATTAAACAGAGAGATAATCCGATTTGTCAGAACCGGATGCAGTTTGGAGTCGAACTCATCAATGACAAGTCTCGATCCGTTGTCAAGAGCCTTGATGATAGGGTAAGCCATAGAGAAATACTTGATGGTTCCTTCTGATTCCATGCTTAGGAATGGGAAGCTGGTTTCACCTTTTTCCGCTCCATTTGTGTCATACTGCAGATGTCGGCTAAGGATGTGATTGTCACTTTTCTCTATATCCTCAATACCAAGGTCGGCAAACTTGGAAAACTCCACGATTCTTGACCGCATCTCTACATCGTCAAGATGGTTTACGGCCATATTCCACATCCTTTCTTCGTCAGAGCATGTAAGGATTGTTGTTTCCGCAAGCCAGTTGATAATCTGAACCGCAGTAGGGTCGTTAAACTGAGCTGCGGCAGAAAGCAGGAGGGCATTGTTGCGAATCATTTCACGGTAAAACAGTTCCACCTCCTTAGCTCTCTTACGACAGGCTTTCCTATACAGCCATTCGCCATGCACAGACTCACGGCTGACATCCATGCCATAACGATATTGGTACCCATCCAGAATGAATATCATCTCAAAAGAGCTGGGTGCCTTGGCACTATCTGTATTCAGTTTAAACGCTTCAACGCCAATCTCCTCCCCAGCTTGCAGATTCTTAAATGAATCAATAATATAGCTCTTGAAGAAATCGAGGGCCTTTATCACATTGCTCTTGCCTGAAGCATTGGCACCTAAAATGACAGCACTCTTTAAGAGACTGACATCCATTCCTTCAATATCGAACATCACATCCTCTGCCGCAACGCGAGCATCTTTAAGTGGTGATGCTACCAACGACAGGGTGGCAGGCTCCATAATAGAGCGGAAATTCTCAACAGAAAATTGGATAATCATAAAGATAACTCGCTTATTTGTGAAATTTCTGCAAAAATACGAGTTTTCTTTCGAAATTCCAAGAGAAAACTCCAAAATCTTGGATTATTTCATGTTTTTTAGGGAATCACTACTGATTAGCATGCTATAGCTTCTGGTATAGCAAATGCAATGGCTACAACACCTTCTTCTCCAAGTATCTCCTCCAGTGGAGGTGGCGGAAACAACAGTTCAGAAGATCTCGCTGATGATGAATATATTGATGAATATGGTGTACGTCGCAAAAAGCAGCGCAGTATGCACCGATAGTATTAACAATAAATGGTTGTTCTCTTCCATACGTTTCATTTTTATTGCAAAATTACCTTTTATTTCTTAATTATGTATACAAAAAGCAAAAATGTTAAACCTTGATGGCATAAAAATGAAAATGTGAGAACAATTAATGCAATTGATGCTCTCTTTTGATAGCATAATTACCATGAAGACGTTCTTTCTATTAAATAATGTGTAAATTTGTGGTAAACCGTTATAAACTCGGAAAATAATTTGTATCTTTGCAAATGCTATCTGCCCGTAGGGCTGTGATGTCATCTGAGGGTGACGGAGCCGGTGGGCGGAGCACTACATATTGGAAAAGCGACACTGTACGCTTTGTTTTTGGACATTTGAACGTAGGAAACTCAAATCTCAATCAAAGACAAACGCAGAGGTGACGCCTACGGATGTGTATATCATGCGCAGCCGGAGTGTGCCGAGGGCTAACAGTATGCCCTCACGCACACTTTTGGGTGCATTGTATATATACCGTCTGAGGGTATCGAATCTGTTCGTTCTATTGAGAAGGCACTTCCTACGGCCTAAATGTCGGAACGGGCAGAAGGAGATACCCTCGTTCTTTTCTGGTATGTAGTCAAACAAGACGGGCAATCATATAAAAGTCTGCTTATTGTGGGTATCTGTAGGCGCATGACATAAGAGATACATGGACAATCTGCATTTATACCACGTGTTGGAAGGGGCACTTAGAATGGAAGATCAATTCTGTGCCGCTGATGGGCAATTGATAAAGAACAGCATCGTTGAAGCAGCGCTTTCACTTCAACCGAATTTGATAAGACTACTACTGGCTAACGAAGAGCTCGCTGCTTGTTTTTTTACTGATGTAGAAGGCGTGAAGGTTTTTGACAAAGTGAAGTTCCAACGCTTCGTGATGAACAAGTCTTTCTTGGCTGACAGCTATACCTCATATAAGAATAAAATTGGGCTTACAGATGAGGATGGTAGATACGTTAGTGAGAGCCGTGAGGTGGTTCTTTCCTGGCCATACAAAGATTGCATGCTTGAAGGAGGACAGACAAAAGAAGATGCCAGGCGTGACGAAATCTTCTGGAGCGAAATACTTGCACCTGATGCCATCAATCGACTGACTGAGCCTAAGGTTTTTACGGAATTCAAGAGGTTTGATAAGGATGGAGAGCATGATGTAGAACATTTGCTCTCTACTGACAATCTTATCATCAAAGGGAATAATCTTCTGGCCCTCTATTCTCTCCGCAAAAAATTTGCTGGTAGAATAAAACTGATATACATAGATCCTCCATATTATTTTGTAGCAAATAAGAAGGAGGATACCTTTAACTACAATTCGAACTTCAAACTTTCCACTTGGTGTACTTTTATGAAGAACCGATTGGAGATAGCCAGAGAATTACTTAGTGACGATGGGGCCATCTTTGTGCAAATCAGCGATGACGGCGTTGGTGAACTGCATCTCATTTTGAAAGATGTATTCAATAATGATGGAGAGAACAATTTCATTAACAAGATAACTGTCAAGACAAAATCGCCTTCAGGATTTGCCAGTGTGAATCCTGGAGTTTTTGAGACGGCAGAATATATTCTTGCTTTTGCAAAGCACAAGTCTCAATGGAAATTCAATCAGCAGTATGTGAAATCAGAATATGATGCAAACTATGCATTTTATATAACCAACCCAGACCAGCCTTGCTCTGATTGGGTGTTTGAAAGAGTTGATTCTCTTGTTGCAAAGGAACTGGGATATTCTGACAAAAAAGCAGCTCTAAAGAAAGTCAACGAGCATCTTTTCATGCAACTCGTAGGTGATTTTGCCTTGAAGAATAAAGAACGTGTATTCCGTTTGACAGCAATTAATGATGATGCAGCAGCTGAAGCCGTAGCTCTAAGAGAACAATCGCGATTAAACCCTGAGGCTATCTATAGCCTTGAAAGGCCAAACAATTACACCTTGTATGTAACGAAAGCGCAAGAAATCGCATTCTACTCAAAGAAAGTTAGAGAAATAGACGGTGAGACAACTCCTAGCATGCAATTAACGAACATGTGGACGGATATTTCATATGAAGGTATTGCAAAAGAAGGGGGTGTGAAGTTAAAAGGTGGCAAGAAGCCAGAAAGGTTGATTAGAAGAATCATAAACATGGCATCCAATCCTGGCGATATTGTTTTGGATTTCTTTTCTGGTAGCGGGACTACAGCTTCTGTAGCATACAAAATGGGGCGTCAGTTTATAACTTGCGATCAGCTTGACTCTCAAATAGAAATGTCCATGAAACGCCTAAAGAATGTTTCTGTTGGCGAACAATCGGGAATCAGCAAACTTGTCAACTGGCAAGGTGGCGGTTCTTTCATTTATTGTGAGTTAGCCAAAGCAAATGATATATTTGTGGACATGATACAGACTGCAACTACTACTGATGAGTTGAAGACAATTTGGACGCAAATGAAGGAAACCGGATATCTCAGTTACAAGATAAATATTGCTACAATCGATGCTAATGCTTCTGACTTTGAAGCTCTCTCTATTGAAGACCAGAGGCGTTTCCTTATAGAGTGCCTTGACAAGAACATGCTCTACGTACCCTTCAGCGATATTGATAGTGAGGAATATGCTATCAGCGAAGAGGACAAGCGTTTAACTCGTGAATTCTACAAAAAGGCATAACGATGGCAATAAAGGAATTGTTCTACAATGGGCTGATGAATGGTACGATAAATCGCGTACCACTGCCCGACTATTTTGAAACGAGTCTTTCAAGAAAACTCAGGCCATATCAAGTAGAGTGTTTTCGGAACTTCTTGATGTATATTGCTAACGACTTCGATGGCAAGCAGGCTCACCCTCATCTGCTGTTTCACATGGCAACAGGTTCTGGCAAAACATTGATAATGGCTGGTGCAATGCTTTATCTCTACGAACAGGGTTACCGCAACTTTCTGTTCTTTGTAGATAGCACTAATATCGTAGAGAAAACAAAGGATAACTTTCTCAACGCTGCATCAAGTAAATATCTCTTTGCACCACAGATAGCAATCAATGGGAATCGGGTGGAAATCAGAAATGTTGACAACTTCCAGGGTGCGGCAACAGACTGTATAAACCTCTGTCTTTGCACTATTCAAGGGCTTCACTCAGACTTGAACTCTGAAAAGGAAAATGCGCTGACTTATGATGATTTCACAGACCAGCCTGTTGTCTTGATTTCAGATGAAGCTCACCACATGAATGCCTGGACCAAACGCGGTTCTAAGACGAAAGAAGAGGAACAGCACATCAAGAACTGGGAACAGACTATAACGAACATTTTCAACAAGGATAACGGTGCTTTGCCCAACATCTTGCTGGAGTTTACTGCTACTGCTGATCTTTCAGATTCTGCCATTGCCCAGAAATACGAAGATAAAATCATCTTTGACTACCAACTCAAGAAGTTTCGCGAGGACCGATACTCGAAAGATGTGGAGGTGGTAGAGACCGACCTCGCCCCACTTGACAGAGCGCTTCAGGCAATGATTCTAAGTCAGTATAAGCGTAAATTGTTTGCTAGCATAAGGCTGAACATCAAGCCCGTTGTGCTATTGAAATCCAAGACCATCCCAGACAACAAAGAAATATATACTGAGTTCATAAGTGCCGTTTCAAGGCTTGACATAAACGGAGTGAATAGGATACGGGAAAGGGCCAAGGATGATTTGAAGGCAGCTTTTGACTACTTTGACGCACATGCCATCTCTGCTGAGAATTTGATACTTGAGCTAAAAGAGGAATTCGCAGAAGAACGTCTCCTACTTGTAGATGGGAATAACATTTCTGCGGAAAAGCAACAATTGCTCAATACGCTTGAAGACCCATCGAATGGTATCCGTGCTATCTTTGCCGTAGATATGCTCAACGAAGGCTGGGATGTGCTGAACCTGTATGATATTGTCAGGCTATATGATTCACGTGTAGTGGAGAACGGAAAACCGGGCAAAACGACTATTCAGGAAGCCCAGTTGATAGGGCGTGGAGCACGATATATGCCTTTCGCCGACCCTAGCCATCCTGAGTTTGAAACCGACAAACGAAAATACGACGGCGACGCATCGAATCCGCTTCGCGTGATAGAGAAACTGCATTATCATAGTGCCCACAATCCACGTTATATTCAGGAACTCAAGACTGTACTCAGAGAGAAAGGAATCATACCCGAATCAAGAGTGCAACTCGACCTTTTCCTGAAAGACGATTTCAAGGGAAGTCGCCTTTACCAAAAAGGTATCGTGTTTACCAACGAACGAAAACCGCTCGCACAATTGGAAGACGATGGAACCATAGGCTGTGCCATACTGAAAAAGACATTCAAGGTAGTTATGCCTACAGGTAAGATGCGTTCTGGTCTTATCTTTGGCGATGCTGCACCCAGTGAAGTACTGACGAGTGTCATCATTAGCATAAAACTAGAAGAATTGGGCAAGCATATTATACGAACGGCTCTAAACAGTTTTTCAACATACAATTTCAATTCGCTGAAACAACTCTATCCGCAACTCAAGTCGTGTAAGGAGTTTATCGAGAGCGACAACTATCTGGCAAAACTTGCAGTCAAAGTGAACGGTAGCCAAACATCGCTTGCAGGCTACACACAGGAAGACAAGCTGTATATTGCCAGAATGGTGCTGAAAGAGTTGGAACCCATGCTACGGACCAGAGGCAGAAGTTATCGGGGAACAAAAGAATTCAAGCCATCAGAGTTCAACACGATATTCAGAGACAAGATATCGCTGAACATCTCGATACCGGCCAACGGAAATCAAGAGTTCGGAAAATCGATGAAGACACCGAGCAATCCAGAATATGCACTCGACCTGCTGAAAGTCAAATGGTATGCCTATAATGACAACTACGGCACATCCGAGGAGAAGGCTCTTGTCAAATATATCGAGAGCAAGATGGAGAAGTTCGAAGAGAAGTACGACGAGATATATCTTGTGCGCAATGAAAAGGACTTGAGGATATATGACTTCGCAGAAGGCCGTCCTTTTGAGCCAGACTTTGTCCTGTTCCTCCGCGTAAAAGGTTCGAAAGACAAGTATGACAACCTTCAACTCTTCATAGAACCCAAGGGAGATCATCTGCTTGTAACTGACAAATGGAAAAATGATTTCTTGAAGCAGATAAAGGCGATGGCAGAAATATCCTGGTGTACCCAAAACGATGATTTCTGTGTTTGGGGTGTTCCTTTCTTCAATGAAAAGACGAACACAGATTTCGTGGCGACTATGGATGATGAAGTTTTAGGATATATAGACCAAGAATCCGAGGCCCAAGAAGACAAGCCCCAAGAAGACAAGGGGACGCTGACCATACCAATCTACAACGAATATCACGATGGTTGCTTACCGCTTTATTCGTTCCATGTAGCCTGCGGAATCAATGAAGAGCAGGCTAATCCCAAGGAAGATGCAGACAGATGGGTAGACGTGTCCGGGAATGGATTTACCCCCGACCCTCAGAAGTATTTTGTAGTCTATGCCAAGGGCAACTCAATGGTTCCCAAAATTCACGATGGCGACTTGTGTGTTTTTGAATGGGGCAGATATTATGGTGGGTCTCGTAACGGGGAGATTGTCTTAGCCAGAACACCTGCAGACGACAATGACTATCAAGGCAAGTTTACCATCAAGAAATATACCAGTGAATGGGCATATAATGAGGATGGAGAGAAGGAACATAGTAAGATAGAGTTGCTACCTCTAAATACTGACGGGTACGAACCGATACTATTGGACAAGGATGAGCCTGAACGTCATTATATCGTTGGCATATTCAAAACTGTCATTAAGAAAGAAAGACAATAACGGCAGAGGCATAGCTCAGGCAAGCCCTTGGCAAATTCTACCCAAAGAGCAGCCATACTCAAATAGGCTGTAGGGGTATGCCAACACCTTGCCAACACTATGGGTAGGGCGAGTGAAGAGCGAGACAATAAGGTGAGTGAGAAAATCATCCCCAGCCAAGAGCAGACGGCAGGGATGGAGTACATGAATAGTGTTACCTGATAGTAATTAACTTGTTGTTGGGCAGGTCGTAGCAGATGGGATGGGCGAAGCTGATGGCCTTACCATTACTGACGGCAGAGGTATCAATGCCTCGACGCTGGAACTCATCCAATAGTGCTTTATCGTGATAGGCTCGCATGGACGACCAAGCACGGCTTTGAACCTGCTGATTGAACGTGTTGACTAACTCTGGAATTTGCATGTCTGCGAAACGCAGAGCATAACGAATGTAATAAATGTGTTGTTGCATAATTTGGAATTTTTTGAAGTTTGTAAATGTTGCTTGACTTTCGTCATAACTTCCGCATCGTACTGACCACCGTGGTTTCCAAAACTCGGTTGGCGAGTTAACCTCGAAAGGTTACTGCTCTTGATGCTTTCGGGTGCAAAGGTAGTGAAATCCTGGCAAAATGCAAAACAAACTTCAAATTATCTGTGGTTGACAGTTGAAATCACATAAGCATTTTCAACTTGTCAACGCTAGAACTTGACAACACTCTGCAAATATTATCTTTTGCAGGATTTCTAATTGTTAATTCTGCAAAGGAGTGGGTGCAAGCCCTATATGGTGCAACAAATTGGGTGCAAATTTGAAATGCGAGAAAAAGAAGAGTCCCGTAAGTCATTGACTTACAGGGCTCTTTTTAAGGCGCTTCAGGATGGGCTTGAACCAACGACCCCCTGATTAACAGT
>CADCBZ010000085.1 GCA_902799765.1 uncultured Prevotellaceae bacterium | reverse complement strand
AGCTCCGTGGATTTATAAGATTGGCGATACTTACTTCTTGGAGTATGCAGCAGGTGGCGTACCTGAGCACTGGGCCTACTCGACGGCCAAGAGCATCCATGGCCCGTGGCATTATGAGGGTCGTATCACCGACGAGTCGCCGGGCTCTTTTACCATCCACGGCGGCACCATCGACTTCAAGGGCAAGTCATACCTCTTCTATCACGACGGTATTCCCTCTGGTGGTAACGGTTTCCGTCGCACTACCGCCTTCCGCGAGTTTCAGCGTATGAAAGACGGTCGCGTACCCAAGATTAATATCGAAACGAAATAATTAAGTGCAGATTAAGGATTGTATTTATGGTAGAACTGAAAAACGAAAAACTCTCCATCGTCGTATCGGAGAAAGGAGCTGAGCTCCAGAGCATCAAAGATGCTACTGGTAAGGAATATCTGTGGCAAGCTGACCCGAAGTATTGGAACCGCCGTTCACCCATCCTATTTCCTATTGTCTGCAGTGTCAATGATGAGACATATCGTGTGGATGGTAAGGAGTATCATCTGCCTCGTCATGGATTTGCCCGTGACACAGAGTTTAAGCTGATTGCCCAGAGCCAGCGTAAGGTGACCTTTGTGCTTGAGTCTTCTGAGGAGACGAAGAAGGTCTATCCTTATGACTTCACCCTCAGTGTCAGTTATGTGCTAGATGAAAACAAGATTGGTGTCATCTGGCACGTCCAAAACACTGATACTCGTGAGATCCACTTCCAGATCGGTGGGCATCCGGCTTTCAACATCCCAGACATGAAACCTGGTGAGAGTCAGAGTGGTCGCATTCGCCTTGATAACGAAGAACCGATGGATGCACTTCATAGTTACCTCGATGGTTCGCATGATATGGATGAGGTGCCTTTCGTTGAGGCTGAGAACGGACTGATGGAATTCTCAAACAATACCTGGCGCAATGATTCTATCAAGATACACAAATGTCAGTTACATCGTGCAGAGCTGCTTAATAAGGCAGGAGAGCCTGAGGTGACAGTTACTTTCCGCACACCTGTGATTGCGTTCTGGAGTCCTTACGACAAACAGGCGCCTTTCGTCTGCATTGAACCTTGGTATGGAATCGGTGATCCGCGTGGCTTCAAAGGAGAATTCAAGGACAAACCTCTGATGAACCATCTTCAGCCAGGGGCTTCGTTCATGTCGAAATATGAGATAATTATTAAATAAAACGGTATTACTCTATTATTTTTAAGCTACAAATTGTGTTGATTTATATTCAAACCAATCAATATCCACATATCCGTTCGTCTGTTCTTTGCTCTGTGCAAAGAGACCGAGCATGACACCCGTGAAACCGCCGATGGTCTCAGTACTGAGGAAACGGTATTCCATCTTGGCAAGCGTGGTGAAGTTCGTACCATTGGAGGATACCTGCATATAATAGAAGTCCTTGTCGGAGGTGATGCGTAAGTAGGCCTGGTCGCCATTCAGCGGAAGTTCTTTTTCACAGTGGCTGATCTGTCCGAGACGAACGACGGACTTGACGAAAAGCTTTCCATCGCGACGTTCTGCCACCACATCGTAGTGGTTCAGCGGTGCGGCATAGGCGGTAATGCCGGTCTGCATGCCCTCAGTGAGATGGGAGAGGTCGAACAGTGCCGTTGTTGAGAAGTTCAACTCCGTTTGACGGCGGGCAACGAACGTAGGTGAGGCTGTCTCACTGAGATCGGTTGTGCTAGGATGGAGGCGCAGGAAGCCTTTTCGCTCCGTCAGCGAGTATTTGCTATAGTCAGGGTTGCACAGACTCATCCATCCCATCGGCAAGCCTAACGAATGATAACTGTCGGCAGGTACATTGCGCTTGAAGAAATCAAATTCTTCGCGCACAGGGTCTTGTGCCATCTGAACCAAGGGCAGCGTCTTGGACTGCATGTCTATCTGCAACGTACCGTCGCCGTTCACCACAGGCCAGTCGCCATCAGCCCATTCCACAGGAGCTAGCATTGTCTCGCGTCCCATCACATGTTGTAGGTAGCCGCTGGTACGGTAGCCAAGACAAATCATCCACCACGAACCGTCTGGCGCCTGCACTAGATCAGCATGTCCCAGACCCTGAATAGGGCTGTTCTGCATCTTCATATTGAAGTGCGAAAGGATGGGGTTCGCTAGGTTTGGCTCATAGGGACCGAAGAGACTCTTGCTGCGCAGGATGTTCACATGATGCCCATGCTCTGTGCCACCCTCTGCTAGTAGCAGATAGTACCAACCATCCTTTTTATAGATGTGCGGCCCTTCGGGATAACGTCCGCCAAGCCCCGTTCCCAAATGGTGAATCTCGCCCAGTTGCTTACCAGTCTCTACGTCGATCTCGCATATCTTGATATCACCCTCCTTCCATAGGAAATAGCACTTGCCATTATCGAAGAATAGCGTTGGATCGCAGCTCCCGATGGCGAAGTCTATCACGATGGGCTCCGACCATTCTCCTGCCGGATTGTCCGTCCACACATAGAAGTGACGGCGCGAGGGGAAAACCGTCGTCACCATATAGAACCGCCCTTCGTGGTAACGGATGGTCGGCGCATAGATGCCGCTGTTGCCGTCGGTGCCTGTCAGATCGACCTGTGAGGGTCGTGTCAGACAGTTGCCCACTTGTTCCCAATTCACCAAGTCCTTCGAGTGGAACACTGGCACGCCTGGGAAATATTGGAACGTGCTGTTCACGAGATAGAAGTCATTGCCTGCTCGGCACACGCTCGGGTCGGCATGGAACCCTGGCAGCACAGGATTCTTGAAACCTTGAGCGCTCGCCGTCGATGAGAGCAGTGTCAGTGCGATTGTGATAAGAGTTCTAACCATGATCATATTGTTCTGACGATTACGCTGCCACTGGCCTGATGGGTAGCCAGTATCAGCACTTCGGCAATCTGTACGTGCTCAGGGGCATTGGCAGCAAAAACAGCCACATCGGCAATGTCGTCACCCGTCAGGGGTTTGATACCCTTATAGACATTGGCAGCACGATCGTTGTCACCGTGGAAGCGAACGTTACTGAAGTTGGTTTCCACAAGTCCAGGCTTCAGGTTGGTCACACGGATGGCGGTATTGGCTACATCGATGCGCAGACCGTCAGAGAGTGCTTTAACGGCAGCCTTAGTGGCGCAATAGACGTTACCGCCGGCGTAGGCAGCATCTCCAGCCACAGAGCCGATGTTGATGATGTGCCCGCGATTACGCTCTACCATACCTGGGACGATGAGGCGTGTCATCGTGAGCAGACCCTTGATGTTTGTGTCGATCATTGTCTCCCAGTCGTCGGGATTGCCCTCATACTCGGGTTCCAGACCTAGCGCCAGCCCGGCATTGTTCACCAGCACATCAATTACTTGCCAATCGGTAGGCAATTCCTGGATGTAGTTCGCTGCTTTCTCACGGTCTCTCACGTCGAAAGCCAATGTCAACACGTCCGCACCTTTTTCCGTCAGTTCCTTTCTGATTTCGTTCAGGCGTTGTTCGTTTCTTCCCGTCAGAATCAGCCTGTCGCCATTTTCGGCGAACTTTCTTGCACAGGCGAGTCCTATCCCGCTTGTTGCTCCTGTTATCAATACAGTCTTGTTCATATTTTTAATGTTAGAAATTAAATCCATGTCAGTTTTCTCCACAGACCCTCTAACGGTCCGCGAGGATGGCTGCTAAACCAATAACGTGCGAAAAGATACTGGCAGATGACCATTCCGCATCCAATCATCACGGCGTAGGTGATGCCTAAATGGTGATAGCAGGCCAAGCCATAGCCGCAGAAGATGGCGCAGCCGATGATGGACTGCAGCAGGTAGTTGGTGAGACTCATGCGACCAAAGATGCAGAGATGATGGAGTACTCGGCGAACGCCCTCGAAAGCATACCAGGCAGAGACTATTGCCGAAACGATCATCAGCAGGATGATGAAATTGTAGATAGGTTTTAGCCAAGATTCTAATGAACCGAAACCCACAAAACTCAACGCGATGACAACGATGGCTGAGCAGATGAGGATGCGATGCCATATCTTCAGATTACGTCCCTCATTATAGAAAAGTCGCTGGCGGCCTAACTGCATGCCGAGGATAAAGAGGCAGAGCAGCTGCGTGAGTCGTCCGCTGAAAACATTGAATCTCAGATTCACCTCAAAGCCGTATCGCAGGTTGGTGAGGGTGTTCTCCCAGAACGTAGCGTGCTCGTGTGCGCTGTTGATAATACCAGAGACTTCATAGAACCTGGTATGGTCGATCTCGTAACCCGTCAGCAGACAGTAAAGCTCAACAGGCTGGATAGCCAGCAAGGCGATGATGCACCACACCCACTTCGATGGTAGATAGCTGATGGGGATGAGCAGCAGACCATAGCACGCATAGAGCATCAGGATGTCGCCATCGTAGAAGGCCACGTTGATGATGCCAAACATAAACAATAGGCACATACGCCAGGCAAAGCGGCCCGAGAAGTTCTTGCCTTTCTGCTGCTGATTATCGTTCATAATAAAAAAGCTCAGTCCGAAGAGCATGGCGAAGATGCCGTACATCTTGCCTGAGAGCAACCAGGCCAGCACATCAGCAACTGTCTGGTCACTCGCCAGCGAATAAGTTATCGGCTCCTGGGTGAAGATGTTGAAGTGCTCTACGGAGTGATACAGGATGATGCCGGCCACAGCGATACCTCTTAGGGCATCGGCCACATCGATTCGGGTGTTGGGTAAATTGCGGGTTTTATACATCGTTCATTATTCAATTATAATACTTTCTTTGCTCCTGGAATCATCCTTACCAACCAAGTGAGCATAAACGAACAGATGGTGGTAACGATGCCGATAAACATGAACTTACCGAAGGCTCCCATCCAGATGCCGTCGGTGGCATATTGCAGAACTATCATCAGCAACAGATGGAAGATGTAAGCACCATATGACTGGCTGGCACACCACTGCCAGAACTGACTGTCCCAGTTTCCACATTCGCGGAATAGCCAGAGCAGTCCGAAACAGATAAATATGCAGAGAAGCGATTCGTAGATGCCAAACCACTCTGTAACGAAGTCATTCCAAGTCCCACCATTGCGAAGATAGATGCCTAATGCCAAAAGACAACCGATCGATAACGATAGTGCTCCAGTGGTGTTACCCATCTTTTCGAGCCAACCCAACCTACGTGCCAAAATGCCGATGACGAACATCATCACATACTGAAGATAGTGGGCAGGCTCCATCGGCAACGGGATGATGCCAAAGGGCCAGATCCAATGATCCTGTGGACTGACCTGACGGATCAGATAACTGCCAATACCCATCACACCGCCAAATATCAGCAGGCCGATGATGGTGGGTCTCGATGAGCACTCGCCATTGATAGGTTTGCATATCTGTCGTATCAAGGCGTAAATCAGACAGAACACCAGCAGACTCTCGATATACCACATGTGCCCAATCTCCGGCTTGCCTGACAAAACAGATATCAGTCCACCCATCAGCAAAAGCGGAATACCCAGTCGCATCAGTTTCTTCTGCACGAACACCTTAGCCCCCTGTTTATCGAAACTCGTAGGCACGAAGTAACCTGAAATCAGGAAGAAGAGTCCCATAAAAAAGGCCGCATTGACAGAGAAGAAGTGCCATATCCAAGGCATAAACTCGGCAGGATTGCTGGGATGGTAAGCCCAGTCACCCCCATCGCCGTATGCCTGACCAGCGTGGTGAAATATCACCAGCACCGTCAGGCACACTTTCAGATTGTCCAAATATAAAAGCCGTTTCTTACTCATCAATTTTTATATTTATCTTATCGACCGCAAAGTTACAAATTGTTGCAGGAATTACCAAATATCTGGGATAATTTGCATCATTCTGTGACAAACGACATCACATACGCGCTTTCTGCTTCTCTCCGGCGCCACTTCCGCGATAATTTGAACGGGCCTCGTTGAACTTCCAATTGAGGTTGATGAGGAAGGTTCGGCGGGCAGGGTTGTCAGTCGACAGTTCGCGAATGCCATAGACGACGGCAGCGGTCTTATTGGTGTTCAGAACATCGACGCAGCGCACATCGAGCGTCAGCGTACCCAAGCGGCGGAGGTTAAAGTCGCGCTGCACGCCGAGCGTTATTTTTGTGACGAATGGTTGGTCGTTTATATATACAGTCTTTCAAATGCTTTATGACACTTCTGTTTGTCTTTCTCTGTCAGTTCCGGATGCATTGCTGTGCCACCACGCTCAATAGTCTTCACTATTTTGAAACCTGCATAGCGGGCAATCTCTCTCATGGCACGGATGGCGCCTCGCGATTGTTTGAACAGAATGTTCCAGGGCCAGGGCGTAGTGCAGGTGCTGATGAGGATGCACTTCTTGCCTTTCATCAGCGGCTCAGGGAATCGTGGTGTGTCGCGCATCATGCCATAGACTTGACGATCGAACATCAGTTTCATCTGTCCAGGGATGTTGCCCCAGTAGCAGGGCGCACCCATGATGATGGCATCAGCCTGCTGCATCATCTTCAGCACCCGCTGCGAATCGTCTTCGGCGAGTACGCATTTCCCTTTCGTGCGGCAGGCCATACAGCCCGTACAGGGCTTCACGGTCAGGTCGTTGGTATAGACCATCTCCACCGTGTCGCCTCTCTTCTCCGCCTCCTCTTGCATGATGCCGAGCATCTGCGAAATCAGTCCTTTCTTTCGCGGACTTCCGTTTATGATTAGTATTTTCATATCTTTTCTAATTCCATTTCGTATTCTTTCCATTCCTCCCCGTCAATCGAATAGGCATCTTCGCCTGTGATGCGGAAGCCGACGGACTTGTAGCATTCGATGGCGGAGTGGTTGTCGCAAAACACGCCAAGGGTAATTTTCTGCGCACCCAGTTCCCGCTGTGCATAATCGATGGCAAGGCGTAGCAACTGCTTGCCATAGCCTTTGCCGCGTTTCGAATCATCCACGATGACGAAGCCGAAGCGAATAAGACTTTTATCCTCTGATGGGAATCTCAATAGAATATGCCCGACTATCTCATCATCAGCAATAGCTGTGAGCGGATACATATTATCGCCCTCGTATTGTTCCATCATTTCCTCTGGCTGAGCAGGGAATTCTTTATACCTGTCGGCACTCCAAAGCCGGAAAGCATGCTTATCCTTACACCAACTCAGAATCGTCGAGGCATCGTTGACATTGAATGGTCTAATTTTCATCATATATTTATATGTTTCACGCAAACTTATTTGCAAAATTACGCATAATTGCCGAGACTACCAAATATCTATGATATTCTATATGGTTTTTTGATAAATGGACATTAATTACTGCCCATTCGCTGCTGCTCGGCTTTACCTGCGCCTGTTCCCTTATACTTGCTCTTCTGGGCATTGAAGGTGTAACGGATAGAGATGTCCAGACGGTGGCTACGGCTTCGTGTTTTCTGCACAGTGTAGAAGAAACCACAATCATGAGCCATATCCTGTACGCTACGCTGGAACACATCGCTGATGCTGGCACGCAGGCA
>CADCBZ010000084.1 GCA_902799765.1 uncultured Prevotellaceae bacterium | reverse complement strand
TGCCGCCGCCAATCTGGTGTTCCAGATGATGATGATTTTCCAGTTGAAGTTCTATACGGACGTTTTCGGACTGGATGGCGCTGTGGCAGGTAGTATCCTGATGATCGGTAGTTTGTCGGCTATTGTGGTCGATCCGCTTGTCGGTATTCTTTCCGACCATACGAAGACCCGTTGGGGTAAGTTCCGCCCCTGGGTGCTCTGGACGGCTATCCCTTTCTGTATTTTCTATTTACTTGCTTTCTATAATCCCGGCATTGAGGAGAAAGGTATGGTAGCTACCTATGCCACGATCTCCTATGTGCTACTGATGACCGTCTATTCCTTTAATAATATACCTTATACCTCTTTGGGTGGTGTGATGACAAGTGATATCCGTGAGCGCACCAGTATCACTACCATCCGATTTATCCTGGTGACCATTGCCCAGTTCGTGGTACAGGGTCTGACCCTTCCTTTGGTCGATCAGTTGGGAGGTGGTGACAAGCCTAAAGGTTGGACGGCTACTGTTATATTGTATTCTGTTGTCGCCTTGGTTTTGTTTGCTGTGACGTTCTTCTCCACCAAAGAGCGTATCCAGCCGCCGCCAGCTCAGAAAGTGAACATCGCTGAGGATATCAAGGATACCGTCTCCAATATCTCTTGGAACTCGATGGCCTTGCTGACCTTTGCCATCTTTATCACGTTGGCGATGTGGGGCTCCGCCATGAACTTCTATTTCCAGCATAATGTTGATCAGCGGGCACTCTATGAGTTTCTGTCGTTTTTCGGATTGTCGATCGAACAGGATCAGGCTTACTCTATGGGCTTCTCTGTATTCAACATGATGGGAGCCATCGTGCAGTTCGTGGGTGTGATCACCCTGTCGCGTTATCTGGCGAACAAATATGGTAAGAAGAATACTTTTGTGGTCTGTCTGTCGCTGACAGCCTTCTTTACGGCGCTGTTCTATATCCCGTCACCAACGGATGTCAGTCTGCTGTTCATGCTCAACTTCCTGCGTTCTTTGGCCTATGCTCCTACTATTCCGTTGCTGTGGGCGATGATTGGTGATGTGGCCGATCATATCGAATATGAGAACCATCGTCGTGCGACGGGTTTCTGTTTCTCAGGTATTGTGCTGGCCCTGAAGTTGGGTCTTGGCTTCGGTGGTGCCATCGCCGGTATTATCATCTCGATGTTCGGCTATGTCTCTGGTGATGTGTTCGTGCAGAACGACAGTGCGCTGGAGGGTATCCGTCTGGTATCGAGCATTATTCCTGCCCTCCTGTTTGCCGTTGGTGTGGTGGCGCTTCACTTCTATCCGATCACCAAAGAATATAATGAGAACATGCAGGCAGAACTGGCCGCCCGACGTATAGTAACAATCTAAAAAGATAAACGATTATGGCAAAACTACCACGTTATTTGTTCCCGAGTGATTATATGGCTGACCCTTCAGCCAATGTGTTTAACGGTCGTCTGTACATCTATCCCTCTCATGACTGGGATGCCGGTGAGTGCTTCGACGATGATGGCGGTCACTTCCAGATGAAGGACTATCATGTGCTCTCTTGGGACGACATCGAGAATGGTGAAGTCACAGATCATGGTGTGATCCTCGACGTGAAGGATGTGCCCTGGGCTGAGAAGCAGATGTGGGACAACGACTGTGTCGAGAAGGATGGTAAGTACTACCTTATCTTCTCCGCCAAGGCTTATGATGGCGTGTTCCGTCTGGGAGTCGCTGTGGCTGACAAGCCCGAAGGCCCATTCAAGCCTATGGAGAAGCCCATCCGTGGCTCATTCTCTATCGATCCCTGTGCCTTTAAGGATGACGACGGACAGATCTATGTCTATTTCGGCGGACTCTGGGGCGGACAGCTTCAGTGGTGGCACCCGCTGCCCAATGGTTTGGCACCTGTCTATGGCAAGTATGGCGACCAGAATGGACTCATCGACCTGGGTGCAGCGCCTGACCACAAGGGTGAGCTCTTCACCACTGCCGATTCTCCTGCCATTAACAGCTGCGTGGTCCGCTTGAGCGACGATGTTCAGCAGTTTGCTGAGGCTCCTCGTAACGTGGTGGTGCTCGACGAGAACGGCGAGCCCATGAAGGCTGGCAATCCTCACCGTTTCTTCGAGGCCTCTTGGATGCACAAGTATAATGGCAAGTACTACTTCTCTTACTCTACCGGTGACAGCCACTATCTGTGCTATGCCATTGGCGATTCTCCTTACGGACCGTTCCGTTATCAGGGCGTGATCCTCGATCCGGTGGTAGGTTGGACGACTCACCACTCTATCGTGGAGTTCAAGGGTCAGTGGTATCTGTGCTATCATGACTGTGTGCCCTCTAATGACATTACGCATCTGCGCTCACTGAAGGTGCAGCGTCTGTTCTACAATGAGGATGGCACGATTCAAAAGGTTATGAATGACTGATCATACACTTATTACCAACTATTACATCGCTCACCGTGACGAGCTGCTGGCTTTTGCCAGTAGCCGTCTTGGTGACAGTTGTCAGGCGGAAGACATCGTTCAGAATGTCTTCCTCCGATTATTGACTTCCGACAAGCTGATCTCTGAGGTCACCTTGCCGGCGTTGGTCTTTGCTATGACACGCCATCTAATCTATGATTATTTCCGTCATCATACCGCCGTTGAACAGTATGAGCACTATATCAAAGGGGTATGTAGCGAACAGACGACAGAAGAATCCATCCTTTCAGCCCGTGAGGTGATGGAGCAGATGGAGCGCGGACTGGCTCGTCTGCCAGAGAACTGTCGTGAGATCTACCGCATGCATATCTATGACGGTATGAAGGTCAGTGAGATCTCCCAACAGTTGGGTGAGGGATATAAAAGCGTGGAGCATCGCCTTGGTGCTGCCCGCAAAGCCATGCGCCATTATCTTCGTAGGTATGCCTGACAAGAACCAAATCAGGTTCTGTAATTAGATGTTTTTCTCGATGGTCAATATATTGTGATTGTCCTCGTATGCATAGCGGACGGCATCCATCTTCTTGATGACGAGGAAGATGCCAAGTCCGCCGATGCGGCGTTGTTTCCAATGTAACTTGGTGTCGGGCTTTGGTCGTTCCAAGGGGTTGAAAGGTATGCCGCCATCCTTGAAACGGATCACGATGCGGTGGTCTGACTTTTCTATCTCCACGTCGAGAAAACCCTCTACATCATTGGGATAGGCGTAGGATGTCACATTCATGACGATTTCCTCACATGCCAGACGGAGTACAAAGCCGACCTTCAGACTGCACGAGGAGACCTCGGGCGTCTGTAGGATGGCTTTGAGTATCTCGCGGGCCTTCCCTTTGATGGGTTGGAAATGGAATTCACTCATCACTTATCACTTCTTCCCACCAAGATGATGATGGAACGTGGGCCAACCAAGATCTCCTTCTGACTGTCGATCAGGGGTTCCTTTCCTGGTTCGGCAATATCGGCAGGAGCCTCCATCCCAGTATTGGCAAAAACGTGCCAAGCCATACCTTCGGGCAACTGTGGCAGTTCAAAGCCGTGCATCTCCCAATGCATGTTCATTGCCACATAGATGAAGTCGTCAGGCATGCCGTCAGTCTCTGCATACCGTCCGTTCAACATGAAAGCTGCCGTGAGGTTATGATGGCCGCTCTCTGGTTGCCAGGCTTTCACGCCGTGCCATGAGAAATCGGGGTAACCGAGGTTGCGATAGTCGCTATGAGTCAGATGCTCGTCGTAGCGCAACACCTTATGCTGGCGACGGAACTGGATGATTTGCTTGAAATAGCGGAAGATGTCGGCATTCTTCTCCAGATCATTCCAGTCGAGCCACGCGATCTCATTGTCCTGACAGTAGGCGTTGTTATTGCCTTGCTGGGAGTTGCCCATCTCATCGCCAGAGAGCACCATCGGGATACCCTGACTGACCATTAGCAGTGTGATGGCGTTCTTCACCTGACGGTGACGCAGGGCGTTGATGTCGGCATCGTCCGTCGGCCCCTCGCAGCCACAGTTCCAGCTGTTGTTGTGGTTCTCGCCATCGCGGTTGTCCTCACCATTGGCCTCATTGTGCTTGTCGTTATATGACACAAGGTCCATCAGCGTGAAGCCGTCGTGGGCTGTGACGAAGTTCACACTGGCCTTGACGCCGCGTCCTTGTGAGGCGTAGAGGTCTGGTGAGCCGATAATACGCTCCTTGACGTCGCCAAGTACCCCTTCGTCGCTCTTCAGGAAGCGACGGATGCTGTCGCGGAACTTACCGTTCCACTCGGCCCAACGTCCCCATGAGGGGAAGGAACCTACCTGATAAAGTCCACCTGCATCCCAAGCCTCGGCGATGAGTTTTGTCTTGCCAAGTACGGGATCATGGGCCAGCGACTCGAGCAGCGGCGGGTTCGACATAGGATTACCGTTCTGATCGCGTCCGAGAATGGCGGCAAGATCGAAGCGGAAACCGTCGATATGATAGTCGGTGACCCAGTAGCGGAGGCTCTCTACAATCATGTCGCGCACATTGGGGTTGTTGCAGTTCAGCGTGTTGCCACAACCGCTGAAGTTGAAGTAACCGCCATCGGGAGTCAGCATATAGTAGGTCTTGTTATCGATGCCGCGATAGGAAATGTAAGGGCCTCGCTGGTCACCCTCGGCGGTGTGGTTGAACACCACGTCGAGCATCACCTCGATGCCGTTGGCATGCAGTCGTTTCACGAGGTTCTTCAACTCATCCACCTGCATCGAGAATCGTCCTGACGAGGCGTAGGCGGCCTTAGGCGCAAAGAAGCCCACGTTGCTGTAGCCCCACAGGTTGTAGAGCGGATGACCATCGACAGGTGAGGGGCGGTAGTTCTCAAACTCGTCGAACTCATGGATAGGCATCAGTTCGACACAGTTGACACCCAACTCCTTCAGGTAGGGTATCTTCTCGACGATGCCGGCAAACGTACCTTTGTGTTTCACGGCAGAGCCTGCGCCACATGTGAAGTTACGCACATGCATCTCATAGACGATGAGGTCGTTGACAGGCGTCTCCAACGGCAGGTCGTTCTCCCAGTCGAAGTCGTCGAACACCACACGGGCACGATACTGATAGATATTGTCCAAATTGGGTTGCTTTCCCCACACGTCGCGACCCACGATCAGTTTCGCATAGGGGTCGAGCAGAATCTTTGTCTTGTCGAAGCGATGACCTTCTGCCGGAAGGAAGGGGCCGTCCATGCGATAGCCGTATTCGATGTTCTCGTAATCGAGGTCGAAGACCATCATCGAGAACACATTACCCAGCCGGAACTCCTTGAAGAAGGGAATCTCGATGAAGGGTTTCTCCTCGCGGTTGTGGAAGAGTACCAGCGTGCAGTCGGTGGCATAGCGGGAATACACCGAAAAGTTGACGGCGTTGCCAATGACCATGGCTCCAAAAGGATAGGGCCTGCCTGGGCGCAACTTCAATCCTTGGTACTCATGGGTGGGAAATAAATCGACTCTATGCATAATCGAAGAAATTATTGAACCCCGTGACATCCATAATGTCCTTGACCTCGTCGCTCACCCCTTTCAGATAGAGTTTCAGTCCTTTAGAGGCTGCCACTTTCTTGGAATAGAGCAACACGCGCAGACCTGTACTGGAGATGTATTTGCAGGCAGTCATATCGAGTACCGCATCGCAACCTTTCTCTAATATGGTCAGAATCTCTTTCTGTACTTGCTCGTGGTTGAAAGAGTCCAGCTCTTCGCCTAATTTGTAAGTTTCCGTATTCATAGTCTTATCCACTTTTCACTATTCACTTCTCACTTCTTTGTCCAGTCCATGCAGTTGCGCACACGGAGGTCGGCATAGGGTTCTGCATTGAAAATCGAAGGATTGTTAGTCATCAGCTGCTCTGTTCCATAGAGGAAAGAGAACGGTCTGGGCAGTCCTTTCGTAAACTCAAGGGCTTCCTGCAACAGGTTCACATCATCGTGACAATCGAACAGGAACCTGTCAGTGTCGTGGTTATCGAGGAAGAGCACCAGCTTGAAGTCCTTGGGGTACTTGGCGAAGTGTTCCTCCACCTTGCTCTTGAGCGTCGCATTACCCTTGATGCCGCGCCCTGCATGTACTTCTTCCAACAGGATGTCGCGATAGGCAAAGTCCAAGACGCCATCCAACGTATCCACGTAGTCGGCTTGCAGGTCATCCTGGGAGAACGGTTTCGTTTCCTGCGCAAGGAACTCCTGTAATCTGCCGTCTGTCTTGAAGTACAGCTGACTGGCCAACTGCGGACCAATGCCGAATGCCCACACCTCGCCGAATACGACGATATCGCTGCGGATGGCCTGCATACGCTCACGGAATTGTTTCAGGAAACTGTGCGGCTGACCTAAAGCATGGTCGATGCGGAAAGCATCTACACCCATACGGACAAGCTTTTCTGCCGTTTCAATCATGAAGCTCGCCACCTCTGAACTCATCGCTGTCGTCATTCTTGTACCAGAACCAGTCGCGATGCTTACCACCGTTCTTCAGCAGTGATGCCTCAAAGATCGGTGCCTGATACCAGCAGTGGTTGGGCACAAAGTCGCAGATAATCCGCATACCTTTGTCATGTGCCAGGTCGAGCAGTTGCTGATAGTCCTCCCACGTGCCATAATGTGGATCCACCTCGTCGAAATTCAACGTGTGATAGCCGTGATAGTTCGCTGTCTTGAAGATAGGCGAGAGCATGATGGCGTTGAAACCAAGTTCCTTGATGTAGTCAAGCTTGTCGATGACTCCTTGCAGATTTCCTCCGCAAAAAACGTTCTCACTCTTTGGTGGCGTCTGCCAACCTCCGTTGAATCTGTCGATCAGCAGATGATAGATTCGGATGTTATCAAACCATACAGCGTTATTCATAATTGTTTTTGTTTAAAAATGATCTACGGCTACAAAGATAAGCAATTATTTTGAAATCAGAGCATTTATCTCAAAATAATTTGCTTATTTAATGATCAGCGTGGTCATGTGGTCTGGAGCGAAAAGGTCGCAGGCGACGGTCTGAAGTTCCTCGGCAGTGATGGCGTCGATGCGTTGGTAGAGGGTTTCGAGGTCCCGTTCATGACCATGATGCAAGTAGCTTCTGCCGAAGTCGAGGGCAAACTGCTCATGATTGTCACAGGCGATGGCAAGCTGACCTTTCAACTGACGCTTGGCAGCGATGAGCTGTTGCGAAGTGAGGGGCTTCTGCATCAGGCGGTCCAGTTCATGACGCACCAGTTTGCAACAACGGTTGATATCATGATGATCGCAGCCGAAGTAGATGCTCCAGATACCTGTATCACCATAGGTTGCCATTGTACTCTCAACGGTATAGACTAGTCCGTGACGCTCTCGTAGAGAGAGGTTCAGACGGGCGTTCATGCCTGGGCCACCTAATATATTATTAAGGAGATAGAGCGTCATACGACGAGGGTCGGTATAGGCGTATGCCTGACAGCCCGTCATCACATGTGCCTGATGGGTGGAGCGGTTTTGTTCGATGAATTGGGCGTTTTTCCGCCTAACGTGGGCTGCAGAAGCAGGTTCAGAAGCGGATGTGTGACTGTCTTCAGGCGTCAGACGCTCCAGATTCTTGCAGAGTCGCTTGAAGTCGATGTCGCCATAGACGAAGAACACCATCTTTTCAGGACGATAGTTACGATTCACAAAACGAAGGGCATCGGCAGTGGTATAGGTACGCAATTGCTCCGCATTGCCAAGGATGTTATGACCGAGGGGATGACCTTCGAACAGCAGATTTTCGAACTCATCATAGATCAGTTCGGCTGGTGAGTCGTTATAACTCTCGATTTCATCGCAGATGACCTCTACCTCCTTGTCGATCTCGTGTTGCGGATACTGGCTATGGAACACGATGTCTGTCAACACGTTGACAGCCTCGGAGAAGTGTTCCTTGGAGATAGCTGCGTAATAGACGGTATCTTCCTTGTTGGTGAAGGCGTTGAGTTCGCCTCCTAATCCCTCAATGGCGTTGATGATCTGGATGGCATTGCGACGAGCCGTACCTTTGAAACTCATGTGCTCGCAGAAATGGGCCATTCCTTCCTCACCAGACAATTCATTGCGTGTGCCTGCAGCAACGTCGTAACCACAATAGACCACCTGCGAGTTGGAGGGCAGATGGATGATGCGGAGACCATTTTCGAGGGTATATGTGTTATATTTTGTCATTTCGTGTGCAAAGTTAAGAAAAAAAATCGTATCTTTGCAGCGATAACTAAAAAAAGGTATATGCGAAAGGTTATTGGTATTGGCGAGACGATTCTCGATATTATCTTCAAAAACGACCAGCCGATAGGTGCTGTGCCAGGCGGATCGGTGTTCAACGGACTGATCTCATTAGGTCGCGTCGGCGTGAATGCGGCGTTTATCAGTGAGACGGGAAATGACCGTGTGGGCCAGAAGATTATCCGTTTTCTGGAGGATAACCATGTGGATGCCAGCTGTATCAGTGTCTATCCGGAGTCAAAATCACCTGTCTCTTTGGCCTTCCTGAATGAACAGAACGATGCAGAGTATATCTTCTATAAGGATCATCCGCATGACCGACTTGACTTCAACTTCCCTGATATCCAGCCTGATGATATTGTGATGTTCGGCTCATTTTATGCGGTGAATCCAGTGATTCGTCCACAGGTCTTTGCCTTCTTGGATTTCGCCCGTAGTAGGGGAGCCATCCTTTATTATGATGTGAACTTCCGTTCCTCTCATGCCAATGAGGTGATGAAAGTCACGCCAAACATCCTGGAGAATCTGGAGTTTGCCGACGTCATCAGAGGTAGCAAGGAAGATTTTGAGGTGATGTTCAATAAGTCGGATGCCGACAGCATCTATCGCTCACAGATCTCGTTCTATTGCAAGAACTTCGTCTATACAAGAGGGGCTGAGCCATTGGAACTGAGAGCCCAGGGTGGTGTGAGCAAATCATACGCCATTGAGAAAATGGAAACAGTTAGTACCATTGGCGCTGGTGATAACTTTAATGCAGGCTTTGTCTATGGTCTGGTGAAGTATGGTATCACCCGTGAGATGTTGGAGAATGGGGTGTCTGAGGAACTTTGGGATCAGGTGATTGCTGAGGCCCAGCAGTTCTCTGCCAATGTGTGCCAGAGTATCAACAACAGTGTGGATCTGACCTTTGCAGACAAGAAGAAACAAGAATTAAAAAATTTAGAATATGATGAGTGATACGATTAAGTACATCGGTGTTGATGATCTTGACATCGACTTGTTTGAGAGTCAGTATGTGGTGCCTGAGGGCATGAGTTATAATTCCTATCTCATTGACGATGAGAAGATTGCGGTATTGGATACAGCCGATCGTCGTAAGGGTGAGGAATGGAAGGTAAACCTGAAGGCCGCTTTAGGCAATCGCCAGCCTGATTATCTGGTGGCTCACCACATGGAACCTGATCACTCGGCACTGATTGCCTGGATGCTGGAGACTTATCCAGGATTGCAACTGGTGTGTAGCGCCCAGGCAGCGAAGATGCTGGCCAACTTCTTTGAAGGCTTCAACTTCGAGGGACGTGTGATGACTGTCAAGGAGGGTGATACGCTCTCATTAGGCAAGCATGAGCTGAAGTTTATCACGGCTGCAATGGTGCACTGGCCAGAGGTCATCATGAGCTACGACAGCTTTGATAAAGTGCTCTTTTCTGCCGATGGATTCGGCAAATTTGGTGCATTGGTCAATGAGACCGACGATTGGGCTTGCGAGGCGCGCCGCTACTATTTTAATATCTGTGGCAAGTATGGCATACAGGTGCAGAGCGTCATGAAGAAGTTGGCTGCGCTGGATGTTCAAGCCATCTGTCCGCTGCATGGTCCTGTGCTCAAGGGCGAGGCGCTGGCTGAGGCTGTGAAGCTCTACGACACATGGAGCAAATACGATCCCGAGAGCGAGGGCATTCTCATTGCCTATGCCAGCATTCACGGTGGAACGGCTGCTACTGCAGAGCGTCTGGCCGAGATGCTCAACAAGAAGGGTGCCAAGAAAGTGGTAGTGAGCGATTTAAGTCGCTCAGATTTGGCTGAGGTCATCGAGGATGCTTTCCGTTATCCAACGGTTGTGGTGGCTGCATCAAGCTATGACGGCGGTGTGTTCCCTGTGATGCACGACTTCCTCTATCACCTGCAGATCAAGAACTACCAGAAGCGTCGTTTCGGCATCATCGAGAACGGCAGTTGGGCTCCTTCCGCAGGAAAAGTGATGCGCTCGATGATTGAGGGCCTGAAGGACTGTGAGATCGTTGAGCCAATGGTTACCATCCGCTCTCGCATGAAGGCGGCTGATGAGGCGCAGCTGGAGCAGTTGGCTGAAAGCCTGCTGGCATAAGATAGATCCTTCCTACATTAATAAAGCCTCGCCAAATGCGAGGCTTTTAAATTATATCAAACGGCTGATTTCTTCGATGGAATCGGCCGTTTTAATGTAATCTCGCCAACTCCCACGGATCATCCCTTTGCCCTGCAGCTCATCGAGCATCGCAATCAACGGATTCCAGAAGCCTTTCATGTTATAGAGGATCACCTGTTTATCATGATAGCCGATAGTACCAGAGGCTGCAACGGTAAACACCTCATCGATGGTTCCGATACCACCAGGCAGGGCGATAAACACATCAGCCTGATCCATCATCAGCTGTTTGCGGTCTGTCAGGTTATCGCAAGGGATCTCCACTTCTACAAAATCACTCAGGCGACCAGACTTCTCCACAATCATCGGCACCACACCGATGGTCATCGCACCATGCTCCTTGGCGGCCTTTCCCAAACACTCCATCAGCCCTTGATTCACACCACCATACACGATGGAATGGCCGTTCTCTGCAGCCCACACACCCAACTCTTCTGTCATAGCGAAGAAGTCGGGGTCAATCTGCTGATTCGCAGAACAAAATACACATATCTTCATTGTTTTGTCTTTTTAATGTTTCTCAATTAACCAATATTCCATGTGATTGGTCTTGCGCTTGCTCTTAAAATTGAATTGGATATTATTCAAGGCGTTACCAATCTTCTGGAAAGGCGTTTCAGGATCGAAATTGGGATAACGGGAGGTCAGCAGTTGGCTGATGTCACCTAAACTCCACCATTTGGCTAATTCCGTCTCTTTAGGTCTGCGGAAGGTCTCGCCAATCATCTCTACTAAGTCATTCAACTTCTGGAAGGGCTCATTCTCTGCTATCAGCGTCTTGATTTCATCATCATCCAACCAGAAACGTTCACCTTTATTAAATAGGTATAGAGCTTGGGCAAAAAGCTGTTCGTGGTAGAGGTTATCTTCGAAATTGATGTTACCCTCCACGCCCACACACACGAAACGACGGCTTCCAGTAGGATCCACCAGTGGTTTCATCTGATTCGTGGTGCCGATAAAGGAAGTGTAACGACGATAGAACTTGATGGTCTTGCCGTAGGGCGGACGGAATTTGACATCGCTTGACGACAACAGGTACTTCAACACAATCTGTTGCGAGTTGGTGGTCTTGTCGAACTCGTCGATGTTGATCAGTGCAAATGAGGTCAAGGCGATATTCAAATCGAACTCGTTTTTGAAGTTCAGTTTGTCGTTATAGTAATCGCGCAGCTCTGGGGGCAGGATAATTTTGCAGAATCGAGTCTTTCCACATCCCTGACGACCAATCAGAAGTGGCGTTAACGCATTGCCTGTGAGCTGTTTATCACTTTCGCGCCATTGGGCCACCATACCAACGAGCCAATATTGCAGGTACTTCCGCCAATGTGGCTGTGAGGTGGGCACACGGGCAGCGAGTTCTGCAATATAATCATGCCCATCCCATTGGGGCAGTTTGTCGAGCCAAGTGTTCACAGGGTCGAACTGTTCAATACGTGTGGAGTCGATGAAACGGTTCACATTCCGATCCCATCCCTTCAGTCCCAACTCTGTGGCTCTCAGCGTCATATCGTTTCTCACCTCTTCTGTCAGAGGCTTGAAACGCTGATCGTCGCTGAACTTCTCACGATATTCTGCTACGCCCGTCAGGAGATTCTTACGCAAATCGAAATTCGAGTTGAGGAAAATCTCCGTTTTCATCGCTTGGATGGTATCTTCAGGTACGCTCCTAAGCGGGTGGATCTTATGCTTCTCCCTATACGCTTGCTGTTCAGCTACACTATAGACAGCCTGGAAGATTTTCTCAACCAGTTGTTTGTCGCGATTCAAAACGGGATGGAGCAGTGTCAGTCCCTTGGCGTGTGCCTGTGGGATACCTTGGTCGAGACACATGGAGGCTATTTGCATCAATAGTGTCGCCTCCTTATTCTCATCAGGCAGGTCAAAATAATGCCCCATCACCGTCTCAACAATAAAAGTCCAGTTGAGATGATAGGTCCTCGTTACCGTTCTACCAGGCATCAGATGGTCCTCTTCACGACTGATCACCACTGGCTGGGGCAGTTCGTGGTTCTCCGTATCTGCATAGAAGGGGCGAGCCGCAACATTAAACCACATCTCTGGATCGGCACTCATATAAACGGTACGGTCCAATCGAGGTTCCAAGAACTGAATGTCAAAACCAAACTGGTTCTGATAAGCCCTTCGCGCCGTGTTATACAGATTGAGGTGGAACTGCTTGATGTTATCCTCGCCTTTAGGCAAATTACCACCAAACAACTCTCCTCGGCATACAATCTTCACACTCCTTCCAGAACCTCCCAGAAAGCACATCATGGTCTCAGGCAGTTTCTTGGCCAACTCTCTGACTTCCACCGCTTTCTCGTATGTCTGTAAGTCGTTCACCTCCAATACTACCAGCCCGTTATAGGAAAGCATCCGCCAATCGCCCTTCCGATTCTGATAATCGGCCACAAAACAGATTCGTGGTAACTTAATACCACCTTCCCACTGAACTGCCACTTGTCCGTCTTCCTGTCGATGAGGGTTCATCAGATGATACACCTCGCGCGTCTTCCTGACCGTCTTCTCTATCATTCCGTTTTTGATGGCAGCCGCCAGATCGGTCAGTTCTACACGGTTGATGACTTCTTTTTTTCCTTCTTTTCTAAGTAATGTAACCTTCATATCGTTAATTAGATGTCTGTTCTCGTTCCAAAATCGCCTACAAAGGTAATACAAATCATCGACATAATTTCAAATCTTCTACTAAATTTTCTAAAATAGCCTACATGCCTACATAATAAGTAATGAATTAGCTTGTATTTAGTTACTTTTTACATACTAAAAGCATACATATTGCACCACAAAAAGCTACATATTGCTTACATAAAAGTTACGCTCTAACGTGCTCGCAGAAATCAAATCAGGCACTCGCAATGTTTCTCATTAATCTTCGTTGAGAAATTCTCTAGAGAATTTTATGACGCCTAACGTGCTAGCTAATTCTCTCTAGTAAGGAAGCTCCAAAATTCTCTAGAGAATTTTATACACATCTTAAAGGAAAAAAGTTGCAAACCCTCGTTCTAAATATTGCTGCCCTACGTGGAAGCCACAAAAAACATGTATGCTTCATGTAGGCTTTTGTGGCATTATATGTAGATTATAATTTAACTTATACTCAGTATTTATAGGCAATTTATGCTATTTCATGTAGGCATGTATGTTATTACAGGCTAAATCCATAAGTATTTAAATACAAATTTATATATTCTGCCTAGCCTTGCTATTTTTTTCTTTCAGGTATGCGGGAATTTCGCATACCACTATACTAATTTCGCTGCCGATATCGATTATTGTAGAATTAAAAAAAAAATAAGTATGAATAGAGAAAAAGCACTTAGGGGACTGACTATCTTTGCAGGCCCAATTGGATGGAGTATTGCTGGGATTTATTGTGCAGAGTTGCTCAGACGACAGTATTGTGAAATTAGGAGGAGTAGAAAGCAAATCACAAGATAAGTAACAATTATGGAAGAGAATAAGAAGAACAAAAGAAAGAGCATTGCCGAATGGATTGCTGTGTTTTTATGTATTGCAGCTGCACCCGTGCCATGTATTACCCTTATGTCTGCC
>CADCBZ010000083.1 GCA_902799765.1 uncultured Prevotellaceae bacterium | reverse complement strand
GATGAGGGTAATCCTGTGGAGAAGGATGTGACAGTGACTGACCTCGACAAGCCGCTGGAGTGGAACGATGAAGTGTCATCTGCCAGAGCTGGTACCAGAATGGCCATTGCTTCAGCCATCTCCACGGGGCTGGAAGTATTCACAACCCTCTTTGAGGAAGATCCTACTGAAGAGATCAACGCCAAGCTGGATGCCGTTCTCGGCAAACTCGACAACGTGCTGCAAAACCAGCAGATAATGATGGCGAAGCTCGACGAGATAAACGGACGCCTCATCGAAATCGCCCAAAGGATGGACAAGACCGAGATCGTGAATATGTTTAACAACCGCAACGAAAAATACTACAATAAGCTGAAGGTGCAGAACACCAAATACTTCAACGATGCCTACAAAGCATATAAGGCGAACAAGAATGATCCAGAGTTAGCCAATTATGCCAAGGCATGGGTGGGCAAGAACGAAGAATTTGCCAACCTGACTTGGGAGTACATAGAGTACCTTACCACTGTGGAGCATACTGGTTTCGGCAAGGGCATGGATCGCATCTACGACGGGAACTATCGTGCCTACGACTTGACGATGATTGCCAAGAGCCTCTTCATGATCAGCCTCTACTCAACCTATGGCGGACTGAACAATATAGAGCAGAAAGGGCTCTACAACAGCTACAAAGACTACAAGCCCAAGCTCAAGGCGTTCAGTGAGTTTAAGATTTCAGACCCCGACAAGTTCCGTGTCTGCCAGATCAAGGATGCCCACTTCATCATGCACAAGGAGATACAGAAGTATAACTACCATAAATATGGTGACAGCAAGGCTCCTAATTATAAAGTTCTCGATTATTTTGAAATTGTTTTCAGACCTGAGTGGCATGAAGCTGGTTCCATCAAGATTGAGAATCCTAAGGAACTGAAATCGAAGTTGATATATGATGTTGAGATGAAGACCCTCTACAACTATTATAAATCAGCTTTCTATTCTAACCAGGATAAGATCTGGTGGACGAAAATGTTGGTAGGAGATGACGCCAGCAAACAGCCAGGCGGTGCAGTCCTTGCCAAGCCACTGGCCTCGCCCAATAATACACCAGATCTGGTGATTGTTAATCGTGACCGCATGTGGTATGCTGGAACACATGAGATGGGCGAAAGTGGAGCATTGGATATATCCCCTGTATGGGCGGACTATGGAAAGCAGATTACGGAGGTTTTGGGCCAAACCAAATTCTCAAATAATACTTGCCAGTGGGCTTCCTATAATTCCCAGTACGAGTATTACATGGCGATTATAGAGAAACGCTACTAAGTCGTATCTTAATAAGTGCAACATATTTGTAAATCAACGGGGATCCCTGCTCAGTGATGAGCAGGGGTTCTTTTTATGGGATCAGCGGAACCGACCCCTGATCACGTTGGCGAAAAAAAAGAGAGGGCTATAGCCCTCTCTTGCTAATCCCCACCCTCGCAGCATGGCAAAGAAATCTAACGAGTCCGTACCACATTCCTGAATCGCCATCGCCACGCCAAGCATCATCCAGCGCTGGGGCTGGTCTGATGGGATGCCTATAGGCTCATCAGGCGGAATCCCCGTCAGCCGACTCACGTTCTGGATATACGTCTCAGTGAGATTCTCATTGGGCGGTGCCCACTTGTTGATAATCATCCTGATCGTATAGAGCCGATACTTATGATAATACGTACGCGTGAGTAGGTAGAAGGCAGCCCGCCAACCATACTCCAAACTCTCAAACTGACAAAAACTCGCATCTGTCTGCTGGGCTCGTAAGCCCTGCCACTGATCTTTAGAACGTCTAATATTCAGTGGATTATTGTTTCTAATTCCTCTTGGTAACATAATGATAAAAAACTTAATTCTTTCTACTTATTTATAAACTTTGGGGCTTTCTTAAAACTGTCAACTGTCAACTGAAGAATATACCCTCTCGATTTCCACTGGGAAACCATTTTCCCCGTTTTTGCGGCTTCCATACCTTGCTTCAGTCGTGCGCGCTTGGCATCCTCGATGGTGAATTCATCAGGCAACAGCTCCAGCAGGTTTCTCGGGCCTCGGGTGCCGATACGTTCTCCGTCATAGTTGGCGCGTTCGATATCCTCACCGAAGAAAGCCATCTTGCAGTACATATCGTAGTCCAGACTCCACTTGATGAAATCCTCGATCGACTTCTCCCACTTCTGCCCGTTGGCGACATACAGCACACAGGCTTTCAGCCAAGCGATCACGATGGCACGATGCGACAGGTTCCAATAAATATTGTCCTGCGACAATCGGGCAAACTCGGCACATTCTTCCTGCATCTTCTTCGCCAACTTAAAGGCTTGCGGACAGTCGATCAGTCCTCGGGCATTGGTCAGATTGTCGATGTAAGGTTTCAGCTGCTCATCAAATTCAGCATCATACTTGCCGTAGATGGGCTGTTCGGCTCCTATCTCCACTTCGGGGATCGTGCAGAAGTTGATACGGCTGATTGGCCCGTCGGTGAGCACGCGGCTGAAGAACCTGCGACCTTTCTGGATCGTGGTACAGGCGTTCCAGTTGAAGCGGCACTTCGGACGGGCGGTCACGCTTTGCGTGCCTACTCGGGTTTGTCCGTATTCGGCTCCCGGGTCGAAGGCGAGACACATCAGCTGGAAATGCTGCTTACCCGTCTGACCTTTCAGCTGTTCAAAGAGGTCAAGCTCATTCAGCTTCACATACACGAAATGACCTTCTGCCTCATCCATACGGGTCACGAGCGCGGGCTTCGTCATATCAGGGTCTATCTGCTGGATCACCAGCCCCTCTGGGCGCATCATCTTATCCTTGTTGGCGCCCTTCTTCTGACAGTCCTTCTTCCACGCATCCTCCCGACGGGTGTTCTCCTCATCGCGTCGTTTGATGTCGGCCATGATGTGGTTGATAGGCTCGTCGATACAACCTTTACCGGCACCAGTGCCAGCCATCAGGCAGTTCATCAGCGTGGCCTCATGCTCCACATTGTCCGTATAGCAGAAGCGCACATCGCAGAGGTGCGTTCCCAATGGCGGGAAGGCGGCATTAGCCACAGCGGGCTTGTAGATCTCCGGTGATCGGGAGGTCAGCAGCTCTATCAGCTTCGGCATCTTCTTCGGCATCGGTGGTGGCGAGAGTACGGCTGGTGTATCCGTCTGATCGCCAAATGACTTTAACCGTTGACTCCCTGTAAACAAGGTTTCCTGCCATTTGGGAAGTCGCTGCGTGGGGTTATAGTAGTTGGCATAGAAGGCTTCCACCAACTCTTGGATGTTCTCATCCTTCCAATGTTCGGGCATCAGTTCTGCCAACATACCATTAGCCTCTTCCTTAGTCAATAACTGCGTGGCACCACTCAGGAATACCTTTACCGTTGTATGCCGACCGCCTTCATTCAGGAAATCACTCTTTTCAAGACCCTTTTCTTTCATCACCCCTTCGGCAATATACCTCACGCGCTCATCGGCTGGGGCTGTCTCTGAATTGTGTTGGTTGGGGGCTGGCTTTTCACTTTTCACTTCTCCACTTCTCACTTCTTTCTCTTCCCAAGGCTTAAAATGCTTGATAGCCTTCTTTGCTTCTGAAGGCACTTCCTCCAGCCCTTTCTTTTCCCTTTCTTTCAGCACCTCAAACTCTGCTGCCGACTCTTCAATCGACATCACTTCCTCAAAGATCGCATCATCGAGATAAAACAAGTTGTCTTCGGTAGCAGGGCCCGTGAACATAACCCTTGCCTGGTCGTGGGTATTGGTGTCCATTTCGGTCTGGGTCACCAGGCTAACCCTTACCTGCGATTCCAGAATGGTCTTCCCCTTCTCTCTGCGACACACCGCATGCAGGCCGAAATTAGCCGAGCCCGACAGTTCCAACAGTCCGATCTCATCTTTCTTTTCCAAGATGCGCTGCTTAATGGCAGCCTGCTGTTCAGCCGACTGGCAATCAATATCGTGGGCAAACGTCGATGCAGGGTGACAACAACCCTTCAACACGCCATCAGGCAACAGGTCGTTGTAGTTAAACTGCAACTGTCGCATTTTTTGCGCCTGTTGACCACCTCGCGCATCATAGAAACACTTGGCGTTCTCTGGAGCATTACGCAGGGCGACATATTCCTCTCTTGAAGTGACGGGGCGGGCCATCTTATGCCCGCGACCGTCTTTATAAATCAGATTTATCATACAGCCTACAATTATCTAATGGTATTCTTCTTTTCCTTCAAAAACTTCATCAGTTTTGCCACATCCCTTGCAAGCAACTTGGCAAATTCATCCCGCTGGTCACTTGGCAGTACGAACACATATCTATCATACCCGTCTCTGCCATACGATAGGCTGCTATGCAGTAGTTTTAGTATTGGTTTTACGCGTGTGCGCGCCTTGCGGATAAAGTCGAACACACCGTTACTCAGCAGCTGAGCTTTACCCCAGCCATTAAACGGCTTCGCGATTCCCACTCTCGGATTATCAGGCAGCACCTGCACATAATCCATTCCACTCTCAGTCTTGCTGATTGCCACCTGGGCACTCAATGTTGTTGTCTTAATAATGTTGTTATTGTTCTTTTTCATTGTTTTTGAGTTTTTGTGAGCAGAAGGTCAGAATCTTTGCGCATTTACCCGGGAACATCCTCCTCACTTCAACTCAAATTGATAATTAAATTTGTGATCTCTAAATTTGAAATTGTTACTTCTTAATCAGTTCTATAGCTACTACGTCCATATACATCTGTCCGTTGTACTCTCGGGCCTGAAATCTCAGCGTGGCAATCACGATGTCACCCTCATTGTACTGCAGCGTAGCCATATTGCCTAAGACTGACACCACGTAGGTCGGCTCATACTTGCCTCCCAACTCCTGAAGCACCAGCGTCCGCTTATTCAGCACACCGTTCTCAGATTTCTCACTCTTCACTGTCAAGCACTCACCGCACTTCACTACTCTTAAAATTCTTGCTTCCATAACTTTTAAATTTTTAATGTTAAATGTTTGATGTTTAAATTATCTCATAGATTTCTCCATGATTCTCCAAAAAATCTGCTCTGAGCTCCTCGACGGTCTTGATCTCAATCTCCTCGCCTCTCTCGATGGCCAGAGCCTCATCCTCCCGAACCGCCAGCACGTACATCAGATACTCTCTGCACTTCACCTTGCCTCGAGCGAATCCTGCCATCCTCTGGGTATGACTCATCCGCCATTTGGTGCAATAGAAGTCCTTTTTCACATCCATCTCCTGTTTGAGGCAGAAGCGTTTACCCGAGCATCGTGTCAGGTCTTTATAGACACACGACATGCAGCACTTCTTCACCAGGATACGAAACTTGTTCCGTTTCACTTTCACTTTTACTTTCACTTTTCTTTTTGCCATAATTTTGTTTTTTAATTAAATGAATAAATGTTTGTTCGTTGGTCCTCATTTCTGATTTCCGATTGCAAAATTAGGCACAAAAAAAACGCCCCAGAATAGCTGGAGCGGTTTGGGAAGGATTTGGGAAAGATTTGGGAAACTCACCCCTTCAAAAGGGTCATTTTACCTAATTCTTCGCCCAGATTCAATGCTATCTGCCTGCAAACAGAATAAACACCTTTATCCATATTGCTGACTCTGATTTCTGTCTTACCGAAAGGATCATAATCCATAAACGACAGCGTACAATACTTCCTGATGCTTTCGTAGTTGCAATCCAGATCATCAGACAAGCCAAGATCCAAACTCTCGATCTTTTTACAGAATTCTTTGGCATCAACAGGATAATAACATTTCCATCTGAGGCACCAATAAGCCCCAGCCCATTTCCATTTTGTGTTAATCACCTTATCTTTGCCGACACAAGCCTGTAGAGCCTTAGCCACTTGTTCATCGGAAAAGCCATTCTGGCCGTTTTCGTTTTTGGTCTGATACACGGTGCCGTAATAGTTATTGTTTTGGGTTTGAATAATCTGATTGCCTGGGCTGTAGATATGAACCACGAAGCCGTTTAGTTTTTCACTTTCCATGTGCCTATCCTCCATAGTTGTGTTGTTCCTGCACAATCTGATTACCTGGGCTTTTAATACTTACCTCAGAAACCTCCTCAATACGCAATTCTCCAATCCTCTCTTCTTCAATCGTGAGATAAAGGTTAACATTCAGATTGGTTACTCGAAGATTCCTCTGGCAAAGGAGTTTTCTGTAGAGGTTTAAAAAACTTGTGGTGAACTTAAGGTCGCAAAGCATCTTTGCAACCCCGGATTGACTGCCGAGCATTTCAGCAGCATCTTTTTCTTTCAAAAATGTTTTCATCATTTTGATATAAAGTTAAAAATTAAACATTAGAGCCTTTCACAGCTCATAGATCTCGGTAACTACCATCCATACACGGGATGGGCAAGGCAGAAACACGGAAAGCAGGCACACCAATGCCTATACCACCGGTGATAACTGCCATTGCCCATGTCCCGCGATAATGGGGACATAAGCTTTGGCAGTCTAATCCTTCCAGTGATATTACGTGATTTGGTGTTTCGCTTTCCTAAAAGAATGACTGTAAACTCAATGTCGATGATATCTTGCGATATCGGCTACAAAAATAATACATTTCTCTCAAAATGCAACAAGAAATCCAAAAAATTAAATCATTTCGTTAAAAAAAAACCATAAATATGGATAATTCAAAAACAATTATTACCTTTGTACCGTCAAATGCTTGACAAAGACCTTGCAGAGCTTTATCATGTAACAACAGGAAATCTCAACAAAGCCGTAAAGCGTAACATTAAAAGATTTCCTCCGGATTTCATGTTTCAGCTTACCAATGAAGAGTTTCTGAAACTAAAAGAAAACTTGATATTCCAAAATGGAATTTCAAATTGGGGAGGTACTCGAAAACTTCCTTATGCATTCACTGAACAAGGATTAGCTATGCTTTCTGGTGTTCTCAATAGCGATATCGCCATAAATGTGAACATCTCTATTATGCGAGCTTTCGTTGCAATTCGCCAAATGATTTCTGCTTTACCCAAACCCGATGTGACAGCTGATGTGATCCAACTTCGAAAAGACTTCGAAGAGCTCAAACTTGATATTGAAGACATTCTGCATGATCAGAACGACATCAATGAGAGTACACGTGCTCAGCGGAGCCCATTTTTTTGCCCTTTTACGACACGATCTAACTCTTTTCCCCTACTCTGTCGCAGATCCTTTCACTTGTCGCAACAACTCCGACAAGAATCTGGCTAATTACTTGGAATCAGCCCAAAATCACCGTACCTTTGCATCAGTAAAAGTTCCTTGTGTTGACAGTTGACAGTTGACAGTTTTGTAGAGAGAGGTATGAGATTTGAAAAGCTAATTATTTCTAATAATGATATTACTATATATATAATATATATATTATATATATAGTAAATTTTCAATTCGGATATTTACACGTGCTCACAAGAAAACTGTCAACTGTCAACTGTCAACAAGTCAGCACCTGTTTTTCAAAACGTGCTTTTTAGCGTGTCTTTTTTGGCAATTTATTTGCAAGGTACTTGAAATTTTTGTACCTTTGCAATGTCAAATGAAAGATGTTGCAGAGGCGGCTATTAAGGATAGAAATTGCGAGATTTAAATCTAGAAATTGCGCGCATTAATGGTAGCAAGATTTTCCTTTAATGGTGGTCGAAAGCGGCTCAATCAGGCGGCAACGAGAGAACTAATAAATTATTTAACAACACACAAAAACTAAATTAGATTGAATTATGGCTATTAAAGTAATTGCACAGCGTCGTGAAGTAAAAATTGGTAAGAACCCGGGTATGAAGTTTGTGATGCGTCCAGACCTCTACGTGCCCATCACCGAGAAGAAGGTGTTCCAGGAGGCAGCTACCCACTCAGGTATCTCATCCGGTGTGATCAAGGCTGCTTGGGATGCAGCTGGTGAGGTGATCCGGACGTGGGCGACCGAAGGTCACTCTATCCCCCTGCCCGGACTTGGCACCATGCGCTTCGGCGTGCGTTCGAAGGCTGTCGAGAAGCTGGAGGACGTGAAGGCGAACCTGATCAGCGTACGTCGTATCATCTTCACCCCCAATGTGGATGTGAAGGACGAGCTGAAGAACACCTCTATCCAGATCACTTGCCTCGATGAGGATGGTAACGTGCTGAAGCGCGTGACCTCTGGGGACTCAGGTGAGATTGAGGACAATGAGAACGGTGGCAACACCGAGAACGGCTCGGGTAGCGGTTCTCAGACTGGCGACAACAACGGTGGAAACACCGGCGGCGGTGGCGACGGAGGCGATGATCTCGACAAGAATTAGCGTTCTAAATTTCAGCGATTATGACGAAAAAGGAAACTACAAAATTTATCGTGCAGATCATCGTGTCGATTGCATCGGCGATACTGACGGCCCTTGGGGCTACGTCGTGTATGAGTCATTAGATCTCTCGACTACGCTCGAGATGACAAAAAGAAGAGAGAGGCATCCGATTGGGGTGCCTCTCTTGTTTCTGTGAGTTCACGGAAACA
>CADCBZ010000082.1 GCA_902799765.1 uncultured Prevotellaceae bacterium | reverse complement strand
TCTTGAAGAAGTTCTCATTGTAGATCTCCAATTCGCCATTAGCCAAATCCTTTGGTGTGATCCATGCGCTCTGATAGTAGTAACCCACCTCATGTGCATGAGGGTTCAGCCGGCGGTCTGGAGCGATGATACCGTTGCAGTTGAAGTTATGATCGCTGGCAGGATAGCGTCCATAGTCACCTCCATAAGTAAAGATCTCCTTACCAGTCAGCTTGCTCTTGTCGCGCAGCCCCTGATCCACGAAGTCCCAGATGTAACCACCCTGATACTTCGGATATTTGCGGATAATCTCCCAATACTCCTTGAAGCCACCCATCGAGTTACCCATCGCATGGGCATACTCACACTGGATCAACGGACGCGGATTATCACCCTGTGCATACTTCTCGCAATCCTCATAGCCGAAATACATCGGACAGAAGATATCGGTCTTCCCGTTCTGATGTGCCTGCTCATACTGCACGGGGCGTGTATTATCGAAGGCTTTCACCCAGTCGTAAGCCTTCTCGAAGTTTGGACCATAGCCTGCCTCATTACCCAGACTCCACACGATGATACTCGGATGGTTCTTGAAACTGATCATGTTACCTTGCTGACGCTCGATGTGCATCTGCTCGAAGGCAGGATTCTTCGCCAACGTCTTCTCGCCATAGCCCATACCATGACTCTCGAGGTTCGACTCCGCCGTGAGATAGATACCATACTGGTCGCAGAGGTCGTACCAGCGGGGATCGTCAGGATAGTGACAGGTACGTACCGCGTTGATATTCAACTGTTTCATGATCTTGATATCCTGAATCATACGCTCTACACTCACGTTGTAGCCGCCGTCAGGATCGAGCTCATGGCGATCGGCACCTTTGATTAAGATAGGCTGCCCGTTCACAAGCAACTGACCTCCTTTGATCTCAATATGGCGGAAGCCCACCTGCTTGCGTACTGCCTCCAACACCTCGTCGCCTTTCTTCAGTTGCAACTCTACTATATATAAATAAGGTGTCTCAGCCGTCCAAGGCTTCACGTTAAGGATGGTGGCGCTGAGACCCTCAGCCACCTGTTTGCCCTCCGCATCCAGCAGTCGGGCCTCAAGGGTCGTCCCCTTGTCGTTCGCCACCTTAGCCTCCACCTGCAACAGACCGTTTCCATTCTGATAATCTTGTCCGATGGTGATATCCTGCAGATGTGTCTTCGGTGTGGCATAGAGATACACCTCACGGGCGATACCCGTAAAGCGCCAGAAGTCCTGATCCTCAAGATACGAGCCGTCGCACCAACGCATCACCTGCATCGCGATGAGGTTCTTGCCAGGCTTCAGATACTTAGTGATATTAAACTCAGCAGCCACCTTCGAATCCTCCGAATAGCCCACATACTTGCCATTCACCCAGAGTGAGAGGTTGCTGGTGGCAGAACCTACGTGGAAGAACACCTCCATCCCTTTCCAGTCGGCAGGCAGCTCGAAACTGCGACGATAAGAACCCGTATAGTTGTTCGTCTCACCGATATATGGGGGATCACTCTCAAAGGTCGTACACCAGGCATAGCCGATGTTCTTATAGATCTTGTCGCCATATCCATTCAGTTCGAAGAGTCCTGGTACGGGGAAATCCACCCACTTGGAGTCGTCGTACTTCAGTGCGAAGAAATTCTTCGGCGCATCCTGATGATTTTTCACGAAACAGAATTTCCACATACCCTCCATCGACTGATAACGGGCAGAAGCCGACTTGTCGCCCTTGGCCTTGTCAATGTTCTCAAAGGCAAAGAAATCGGCACGTCTTGGTTCACGGTTCTGTTGATTCACACTAGGGTCACACCACACGGGAGTCGTGTCGGCAGCATAGGTCGTCAGTGAAGCCAATAGGGCAGCTGACAGTAATAGTTTTCTCATTATTTTTTATGATTGGTTAGTTACTTTTCCGTTTCCTGACAATAACGAATATCAGGGCAAGCAGCAGTACGAGCACCGCGATGCCGGCTCCGATAAGGATCTGATACACCTGTTGTTGAGCAGCCTTTCCATTCTTCTCAATGACATGGATGATTGAATTAAGCTGATAGGCACGCAAATGAGAATTGAAAGTGAGGTTACACGTCCTGCAAAACTCCATATACCGCATGGCACGCTCGTAGTCGCCATCCTCGACAAGCCGCTCTGCCAGAAAGAGAAGCGAGGCTTGGCTCATCACACCACTGCGGATATCTTCGATGGCAGAGATGCCAAACCAATAGCAGGTCAGGTCATGATTATGAAGATTCTCATAGACCATTGAACGATAGAAGGCGGCATAGGCTTTCTCATGCGTTCCATTATAAACCTTTTTAAGCCATTGGTTACTCACTTTTAAAGCATCCTGGAAATGACGCTTGGCAGTGAGGATATCCATTTTCAGGTGGCACCATTCTTCGCTACCCTCATCGGCTACCATCATCACGGAGTCGCGGTAGGTGTTCTGTTTGTCCAGATAAAACTGGTGCATGTCTTGACGCTGGGTAAAAGAAGCCAACTCACCATAAGCGTGCATCCAAGCGTTGTAATAGTCCACGAGTCCCCGCTTGTCAAGTGCCGACCTGTTAACAAGTCGAAGCAGCTCTAACGACTCTGCCACCATATCCGTGTTCGAGCACTGTAAGGCAAGCAACGAACGATAACGCCCAGCGAGGTCAGGACGTCCCATCGTCTCCGAAAAGCCGATACATAACTCAGCATAATATTGAGCCGAGTCGTTCTTGTAGGACTTATAGAGCCGGAAGAGATTCTCAGCCATCTTAACACGCTTTTCCAGATTATCATCCAACTGCAGACTATCACGACAAACAGCAATCTTCCGTTCCCGCTCAGCCACGTAATGAGGCGACTGAGTGATCGCATCGTCGATTTGCTCATAGAGGGCGTCAAGATCTACAGACTCCTCATTGTAACTAATGCCCTGCGCCTGAATCTGCGTCGCAATCAGGACCAGCGACAATAACGCATATTTCACTTTCATTTTTACTACTTCTATTCAGACTGTTTCTGGTTGCAAAAATAGTGAAAATTAATCATAAAACAACAAAAAAACGGAAAAACTTGTTTTCTTTTTGCTTTTCGCTTATTTTTCTGTAACTTTGCGACAGAATGAGAAAAGAAGAAAGATATAAGCTGATTTTGGCGCATTTCAGGACGCAGATGCCTGAAGTGACTACCGAACTGGAGTTTGGCAGCGTGTTTCAGTTGTTGGTGGCAGTAATCTTAAGTGCGCAGTGTACCGACAAGCGCATCAATCAGGTGACACCAGAATTGTTCCGTCACTATCCTGATGCCAAGACGATGGCGCAGGCAGAGCCGGAAGAGGTGTTGGAATATATCAGCAGCGTGTCGTACCCTAACGCCAAGGCAGACCATCTGGTGAAGATGGCGAGGGCACTGGTTGAGCATCATGACGGTGAGGTGCCTTCGGACATGAACGCCCTACTCGACTTGCCTGGTGTAGGTCGTAAGACAGCCAACGTGATTCAGAGTGTGGCTTTCGGCAAATCAACCTTGGCCGTGGATACCCATGTGTATCGCGTGGCCCACAGGCTCGGACTTGTGAGTAAGCGTGCCAACACGCCTTATAAAGTAGAACAGGAACTCGTGAAACATATCCCAGAAACGGATATCCCCAACGCCCATCACTGGCTATTGCTGCACGGGCGCTACGTCTGCACCGCCAGAAAGCCTCACTGCGAGAAATGCGAAATCGAAAACCTCTGCCCCAAACAGATCGAAGGCTCAAAGTTAGATCACTGAGACAAAAAAACATCAGCCTATTTCTTGGGCTGATGCTTGTGATGATGGTCTTTATTGTCTTTGTTCTGACTCCAGTTCTTAAAAGCACGTCGGTGGAACTGGTCTTCGGCCTTGATGACATCATAGACCTTCGAGGCGGGTAGCACACAGAAGAACTTATTGTGATAGGTCTGCTGGATGTTCTTCAGCTCCAACTCATAAACATCGCGCTTCTGCACACATTTCTTACACTCCGCCTCATCGACAGGCTTGATCTTACATTCCTTCTTAATCTGCATTTGAATGGCACGCTGCTTCTGGTGCATCTCACGAAGCAACGGGAAGAACTTGGCTGCCTCCTCTGGCGTCAAACAGGCTTCCTGGGTGATAAACTGCTCCATCTCTGCCTGGAATTTCTCAGGGGAGAATTTCTGAGGCTCATCAGCAAAGGCCGATACACTCAGGAACAACACAACACTCAGGGAAAACAACAGTCTTTTCATATCTCTTCCTTATTCTTCTGACAAACATGCGTAAATATCATAGTTGTCGATCATGGCATAATCGGCAGCCTCATCGAAGGCGACATCACTCGACACCTGAATAGCTTCTGCCTGGATAGGCTGACGGACATCAGGGGATGACGACAAGGCGAACCAGGTCATAGCACCCATCGCCAATATACAAACCACAGCAGCAGCATAACGCAACGGGCGCAGCCAGACATACTTGGTACGCGGCTGACGCTCTGGCAAAGAGGCCATCAACTGATCGGCAAAGGTATCGAAATAACCTTCAGGAACCGTAAACGGATTCCTGCGTCCTACCTGTTCTTCTATGTACTTTTCTTCGTTCATCGTATATATGACGTATCAATATTCAAAAAGTTTAATCACGCGACTTAAAAAATTCTGCGATTTTCTTCACCGCAATATGATAGCTGGCCTTGAGGGCACCCTCGGAGGTGTTGAGAATCTGGGAAATCTCACTGTATTTCATTTCATCGTAATAACGCAACAGGAAGACGGAACGCTGCACATCGGGCAAGGTGGCAATGGCTTCCTGCAACATCGCCTCCACCTCGGAGCCATCGAAATAAGGATCAGCCTGAAGCATCTGGGAGATGGAGCTTTCATCCTCTGTGCTGACGGTGGGATGATTGTTACGGCGCAGGAAGTCAAGACTCTCGTTGATAGCGATACGTGAGAGCCAAGTGAGGATCTTCGACTCGCCCTGAAAACTGTCGAGACGGTTCCAGGCTTTCAGAAAGGTGTTCTGCATGACATCATTGGCATCTTCATGGGTGAGGACGATACGGCGGATCTGCCAATAGAGCTGTTCGCTATACTGGCGCACAATCAGTCCGAAGGCAGCATGTTGCTGCTTCGGATCCTTTAACTGAGTAAAGAGTTCGCGTTCATCTGTCATCAGCGTACCGCAATCTTACGGACTACCGACCCTACTTTTACGATGTAGCAGCCTTTAGGGATATTCAGTTCAATTTTTTGTGCAGGACTGTCAATCTGTTGTTCAAGCAGGCGGCGACCTGTGAGCGATACAACCTCAAGCATCTTGCCCTCGCCGCCATTGATATAAAGGACACCTTGTGAATAGTTGATGGTAATCTCACCCTCAGGCAGCGCCATCAGTTCCAACGCATATCCAGTGGCTGCACTGGCAGTAGCCGGCGCAGTGAAACTGAGTGTCAGGATGGTCATTGTCAAGAGTAGAATTCTTACCATAAGCATCAATTGTCTGGTGCAAATGTATGGATTATCTCCGATACTTCCAAATTTTTAAGGCAAAAATTGACATTTTACCCCTTTCAGATGTCGAAAACTTCCATTTCGTTGGTCAAAAACGTCTTTGGGAACACTTCTTTGGCTTCATTAAGCAACACATTCTCGTCTTCGTAACGGGAGCTGTAATGGCCCAACAACAGACGCCCTACCCCGGCATCGAGGGCTACGGTAGCGGCCTGACGGGCTGTAGAATGGAAATATTTCTCCGACTGCGGCAGATGATCCTCGCCATAGGTACTTTCATGATAGAGTGTGTTGACCCCCTGAAGCTGCTCGTGGAGCTGGGGCATATATCGCGTATCGCTGATATAGGCATAGCTACGAGGCGGATCGGCTGGGATGACGAGTTTGCTGTTAGGGATGACCTCACCATCAGGCATCGTCCAGTCGGCACCGTTCTTGATATTCCCCACCTGACTGGCAGGAATCTGATAGCAGTCCATCATCTCACGACGGATATGGGGCAAGGTGGGTTTCTCGCTGATCAGATAGCCACAACAGGGCACCCGATGTTCCAAAGGAATGCTTTCCACTGTGATGCTACGATCTTCATACACTACACCTCGGACGGTGGTATCGACAGGATAGAACACCACCTCGAAACCCAGGTCGTGGGTAAAAAACTGAATCTGGCGTTCGAGTTCAGGGCCCAATGCCGCAGGTGCATGCACATGCAAACGGGCCGTGCGCCCCAGCAGTCCGAAGGTGGAGATCATGCCGATGAGTCCGAAACAGTGATCACCATGCAGATGGGTGATAAACACATGACTGAGCTTCGTAAAGCGTACCCTGCATTTACGCAACTGCATCTGTGTGCCCTCAGCACAATCGAGCATCAACACCTTATCACGCACCTCGACAACCTGTGAGGATGCGTAATGGCGAAGGGTGGGAAGCGCACTTCCACACCCTAAGATATGTACCTTGAACGGTTCCACCTGCAAAGGGGGTTAGATCTTATTGAATTCGTCGCCGGTATCCTCCAGTTCGAGTCCGTGAAGATCAACTTTCGGTTTCTCCTTCCAACGGTTATACTCGAAGGTCTCCGTCTCGTCGCGTGCCTTGCCAAGGGTACGATAAGCTAAGGTGTCCGGACCAAGAATCAGGAGTTCATAGCGGTTATCCTCCTGTTCGTCGCCACCACCCTCTCGTACCAGATTGATCTCCAACTCGCCATTGAAGATCTTCCAGGTACGATAGACGATTACACTCTGGTCGATACTCTCGGCGATACCACCTTCCTTGATGCGGATGCCTACTTCGGCACTGCCGTCGATGGGGTCAGGCATCACCCAGTCGCCCATCAGGGTGTTGAGGTTGATAACCTGCAATGCCATACGACCTGAACTGTCAGGAACGACAGCCAAACGATCAGAGGGTTGCAGACCACCAAACACCTTACCTAAAGAGTTTGCACCAGAGATGTTCAGTTTCAGCGTGTCACCACTATCAGTAATCATTTCCAATGTGTTCATCGCCGTACCTGCTGTACAGATGCCATAGATCGTACGGTCAGTAACCTCCTTATCCTCCATGGATGTTGAATTGTCATCTTCCTCCACATACTGTTGCTGTTTATTACCACCACAGCTGCCGAAGAGTACGACGCCAGCCACAAACACGCCTAAAAATACGCTTTTCTTCATACCTTATTATTATTTATGGTTTATTATTCTCCTGTTGTTTCGCTTCATTCCATAGCTGATCCATCTCCGCCAGCGTCATATCCTTGAGGGGTTTCCCCATCTTGATGCTGTGGGCCTCGATGTAGTTGAAGCGATCGATAAACTTACGGTTGGTCTTCTCCAAGGCGTTATCGGGGTTCAGCTTATAAAGACGTGCCGCATTGATAACTGCAAAGAGGAAGTCACCCAGTTCAGCCGTTGAGCGTTCCTTATCGTCCTTGTTGAGTTCTGTCTCCAGTTCATCGAGTTCCTCGCGCACTTTACTCCACACATCCTGACGATCCTCCCAATCGAAACCCACATTTCGTGCCTTGTCCTGAATGCGGTAAGCCTTGATGAGACTGGGCAGAGCCTCAGGCACCCCAGAGAGCACCGATTGATTACCGTCTTTCTCTTTGAGTTTGATCTGCTCCCAGTTCTCTAAGACTTGTCCCACTGTCGTCACCTTGGTGGATTCACTTTTCACTTCTCCATTTCTCACTTCTTCAGGGACATATGGTAATGGTTTGGGATCCTCGGCATCGATTTGTGAAGGATGATAGACATGGGGATGACGGGTGATCATCTTCCGCGTCAGGGCATTACAGACATCAGCCATATCAAACTGCGCCTGCTCCTCTGCGATCTTCGCATAGAAACAGATATGGAGCAGCACATCACCCAACTCCTTACAGATATCGGGTATGTCGTTCTTGATCAAGGCATCGCAGAGTTCATACGTCTCTTCGATGGTATTGGGACGGAGGCTCTCGTTGGTCTGTTTCTTATCCCACGGACAATTTGCTCTCAATGCATCCAAGACATCGAGAAATCGACCAAAAGCCTGCATTTTTTCCTCTTTTGTGTGCATAAATCATTAATTAATGTGGCAAAGATACAAAATA
>CADCBZ010000081.1 GCA_902799765.1 uncultured Prevotellaceae bacterium | reverse complement strand
CCGCCGGGCCCTCTCGCCTGCCGACAGGCGGTCGGTCTCTGCCGTATAGGGAAGCGAGAAGGGGATGGCGCCATTGCCGCCGGTCTCGAAGTGGAACACTGGGCGCAGGTCCTTGGGCGTGTAGCATACTATCTCCTTCTGCCCCACGTCGTAGCGCTGGCGGATGGCCCGGCCAATGACGGCATTCAGGGCCGGCACCACCGAACTGCCGCTCTCGCGGGCGAAGACCAGCAGCGGGGCCAGCGGCACGTCGATGTCGATGATGTGCTGCCGCGTGGTCCTCGTGCTGAACAGCCTTTCGGGCAGATGGAAGATGTCGTGCTCCTGGGGGACGAACTTGCCCTCAGACGCTCCCGGTGCGCCTCCACCGAGGATGTGCTCGTGGCAGGGGAAGGTGTCCATGCTGTCGGCAGCAGGCAGGCTGTCATCATCCACGTGGCAACCGTGGAACACATGGAGCGTGAAGCGACGCTCGCCGTAACTGACATAGAGCATCAGGCCCCCGGTCTCCTTGGTGCCAACGTTCCGCGGTAGTCCGTCGGCTTCACTTACCACCATGACCTGCTCAGCCTCGGAGTCCTCCACGAAGAATCGCCGCCCCACGATGACGGGGCGTGCCCTGAAATTGCGGTGTACCCTCAGGGCGCTCACTACTGCCTTCCGCAGTTCATCGGGCCGCACGCTCTGCGTCAGTTCGCATTCGGCCTCTGCCACCGTGGCCCGCCTGCCAGAGCGGCCCCAGTAGAATGTCTCATCAAAAAAATACAGTTCTTTCATTTCTTCTCTTATATTATCTAATGTTTGCTATCATATCTTGTCTGCCCTCCATCGCTATACTGCCACAAAAATCTAATTTTCTATGAACGCATTAAACATTGCTCGTATTAACGAGCGAGTTCCATACGAGGTATGGCAGACATCAGAAGGTGACTTTAACTTCCAAACAGAATTCGATGTACTCTACCAATCTAGGACCCAATGACTGTCAGAGTAACGGCCGATGAGTTCTGCATCGCGGATGGGGTCGAGTTGACGCATCAGTGGATTTCTCTTGGATGTGTCAATCAGCTTGCCCTCCGTATCGCGACTATTGAACTCAAGGATAGTTGCCGTCTTGGCGCTGTCATCAATCTTGCCCCAACCGAATGCAGGAATGTTTTCCAAGGTGCAGTTTAGAAGGACACATTCTGCATGAGGATAGTTCTTGCCATTATTGTCTGGCAGTCGGCCAAGTTCGGCATTGTCGCTGAGGCCCTTGAAATGGCAGTCTAAGAAGATGTTGCCATGATTCTCCTCCGTGTTACGAATCCACATGAAAGCGCCATAGCTGGTGATGGTGCAGTGGTTGAAGAACGACGGACCGCGCCCTAATATCGTATCACCGCCACCGTCAATGCGACAGTTCTGCCAGTAACAGCTGCCATTGGCCTGTAAGGCATCACCATCGCCGATAATGTGGATGTTCTCAAAATAGTTGCGCTCACCGTTCACCAACAGTCCCTCGGCTTGTCCCTTGCAATCCGTCTTGATGGTCAGATTGCGGAATGTCAGGTCGCTACAGTTATCGGCAGCAAAGGCGGCACGTCGCGAGGGGAACGTACCACGAACCTCGTTGGTCTTGATGTCGGCAGGATGAGGGTTAAAGACCTCATTATTCCTATAATGGATCACCACACCCTCGCGACTCTCTCCCTCGATGGTGACAAACCGTTTGTTGCGGAAGTACACCAGTTCTTCGTAATCGCCATTCTTCACCAATACTTTGTAGCCGTCCTGTGCCGAGGCAACAGAGTCAGGTATATAGTCCATGGCCCCCTGAACGGTAGAGAAGTCGCCCTTGCCGTCAGTCGAGACCGTCAGCAGTCGCTGATGAACATGTGGAGCTTTCTCTTTCGTGCGGAACGTCCAGCCCTTTTTGCCTTTGATACCATCGAAGCCGCTAATGACACCTTCATCGATGGTGACATCATACTCGTGACCATACTCCAGCACGTTGTGATGCAGATAGATGGTAACCTGTTTCCCCTTAGCGATCATGGGATAGAAGTGAAAGCCATCCGAGAAACCGCCTATGATATCGAGCTGATAGCGCCCTGTGTCCCATCCGTTTATGCCAGACGGAGTGCCAGCCTTGGTGTTGCGATTGGTGATATGCTGCGACTTGTAGATATAAGGTACAGGCGTGTATTGTGCCGCAGGGTTTTTCGGCTGACTCTCCGTAGGGCCTGCAGGGATGCTCATATCCAGACGGTCAACCAACTCTCCCGTTTGTTTATCATACACTGATACGAACCCTTTCTGACCGATAGTGGCATCATCGCTCATCACCAGCGTTAGGTGCGTGTCGATATTCACCTCCGTCGCCCCATTCTCAGGCAGCATCTTAACAATACTGGACGTCAGATAGTTTTTCGATGCGTCTATGGCAATGAGGACACCATCCTCGATACCGTCTCCAATCTTTTGTGGGCGGTAGGTAAGCACCTTGTTGTCATAATGGCCGAGATAAGTTCGCTGGCCTGTACTGGCATCCATCCACCAGACTTTCTTTTGATGACCAGAAATCTTACGTAAGTCGATCTTCATGTCGCGGCTTGTGTAGTTATATACCAACAAGTAGTCGTTGCCTCGGGTGGCAATCAGACGATCGTATTGGGTGCCGTTATCCAGAATGACACTTTGATCAGGCACACGCTCGAAATAAGGGAATGAGAGTATCAGTCGTTTCAAATGCTTCATCTGATTGAACCCAGGATCTTCAAGTGCCTCCGTCCACACTTTTTCATTAAAATAAGCCGAAGGATAGCCAGGCTTGTAGAACTGCATGATGGCATTATGGCCATAGGTGTGCCCACAACTGCCTGCAAACACACTCCAATAGGCATAACGACGCACATCACATGACTGCCATAAACCTTCATTAGGATCGTGGAGCCCTTTAGGTATGCCCTCATAAATAGGTTCATCGTCAATGACAGGTTTCGTGGGTTTGTAGGCCCAAGTGGAATCCACATACATCCAGTTGTCCTCTTCCGTATTGTCGGGTATGGGATAGGTCCTGTCGTTCATGCGCTGACCGTACTTGCGATGCCCACTCTGGAAGGTATGGAAGTCTATCCACGCTGCCCGACTCCACCATTTGGCGGATGTATAGCGTCCACGGGGATGATAGGTCATCAGGTGATTATTGTCTATCGACTTGATGGTGGTGGCAAGTGTCTCCCATACATCGGCCTTGATATCGCCCTGAATATCGCCACCGATGATCCAGATGATATTCGGATGGTTCTTGTAGCGGTTAGCCAGAAAACTGCCGTAGGTCTTCGCCTGCTCTACAGAGAGTTTGCCAGCCTTTACCACACCGCCCCAGATGCACACCATGCCGATATAGATACCGCGCTGCTCGGCCTGGCTGACGATGTAGTCCATGTGGTCCCAGTAACCATAGTCGGCCTTGGTCAGCAGATTGCCCTGTTGATCATGAGAGGGTTGCCCATAGGCGTTTATCGAGGGGACATCATTGAGCACCTGCACCTGGATCATATTATAGCCGGCGTCACGTGCCTTATCCAAATAATACGATACTTCCTCACGGTTCAGTCTTTCAGGCATCAGCCAAGCTGTCTCACCCAACCAGAAAAAGGGTGTGCCGTCAGCATGCTGCAAGAAACGCTGATTGTCCGACACTTGTAACCGCCCATGCTCCCAAGGTTTTTGCTCTGCCTGAATGTTGTTGGGAATCATCAACAGCAACAGCGCTGTCATTAGTTTTACTGTAGTTTGCATCATTACCGGTACAAATAGCGTTTGATACTCATCTTCGGGGTCTTTTCGAAGGGCTCGTCAACAAATTCCACTTCGTTGATCTTACTATAGACGGGAAGCGACTTGTTGGCGGTAGTGCGGATGAGCTCGGGAATCTCCGAACGTTTGCTGATATCCAGGTCTTCGGGTATCTCGGGATATACCAAAGCCACTAACCTACCCTTTCGCTCTACGACCAGCGATTCGCTCACGTATGGGCAGCCAGACAACACAGCCTCCAATTCCTCGGGATAGATATTCTGACCGGAAGAGTTGAGGATCATCGACTTGATGCGGCCACGGATGAAGATATTGTTTTCTTCATCCAACAGGCCCAGGTCGCCTGTACGGAACCATCCGTCGTCGGTAAACGCAGCGGCATTGGCCTCGGGATTCTTGTAATAGCCGATGGTAAGGTTGGCGCCCCGAACCTGTATTTCCCCTGGGACGTTCCTTGGATCATCGGAATTGATGCGAAGTTCGTGAACGGGTTTGCCACAGGAACCAGGCACGAACTCCGTACACCATTCAAAACCCAACAACGGGCAGGCTTCGGTCATGCCATAGCCCACCGTATAAGGCAGGCGTATCTTGGAGAAACAGTCCTCCGCTTCAGACTTCAGGGCTGCACCACCCATGATGAAGCCGCGCACCTGACCGCCAAAGGCTGTCAACACCTTCTTACGCACGAGCTTATAAATCGCCTTGCGGGCCTGGGGGATGGCCGTCAGCCATTTCATCTTGTCGAGGGCAGGCTTGATGGAATTGGTGTACACCTTCTCCATTACCAGCGGCACCGTGACCACCATATAGGGCTTCACCTCCTGCATGGCTTTCAGCAATGTGGTGGGTGAGGGCGTCTTTCCAAGGAAATAAACCGTCACGCCATCGACATTAGGATGGATGAACTCGATGGCCAGGCCGTACATGTGGGCCATGGGGAGCATAGATACGACGGTCTCACCGGGCTGATTGGGGAAATGACTGTTGCTGAACGCATCGGTATCTGAAATGGCACCGTAGGTAAGCATGACACCTTTGGGATTGCCAGTCGTTCCAGAAGTATAGTTGATGATGGCCAGCTTGTCCATATTGTCCGAGGGATAGGAAATCTGTTCCTTCGTCAGACCTGCAGGATATTTCTGTGCGAAAGCCTTCTCGCGGTTCTCCCATGCCTCAGCCACTTTTTCATCACGATGCCAGAGCATCGATCGGTCCTTCACATTGATGGCAGCCCTGAGGTTAGGCATCTGCCCAGGATTAAGCCCTTCCCAGATCTCCTTGTCGGTGAAAAGCAACACACTGTCGGAGTGATGGGTGAAGGTGGAGATGCTGTTGGGGTGGAAATCGGCCAGGAGCGGCACCGCCACACATTCATTGACATTGATGTCCCAGAACGTCATGGCCCAACGGGCGCAGTTCCGCGCACAGATGGCGATCTTACTGCGCTTAGTAATACCAGCCTCAACAAGAAAGATCCGGAACTGCTCAATGCTTGTTGCCACATCTGCATAGGTAAATGAGTCGCCCTCATAGTCACATAGCGACTTCTGGTCCCATTGCCGGCGGATGGTTTCCTCCAAAGTCTTCAGATAGTGCTTCATCGTTAAATGTTCCTTATTAATTAATCATAAACTTGGGACAAATATAGTAATAATTCTCCGTTTTTTCGTATTTTTGCACCAAGATTTAAGAAGAATTATTGAATATAAATAAAATAACAGATGAATCAAATTGAAGAGAAAGAAGGTATCACCGATGCCAGAGAACTGGGCATGCCAAAGTACATCATCTTGGGTGTCCAACATTTGTTTGCCATGTTTGGTGCCACCGTATTGGTGCCTGTGCTAACTGGTCTTTCTGTGTCGTCAACCTTGCTGTTTGCAGGTATTGGCACACTGGTCTTTCATTTAGTCAGCAAGTTGCAGGTGCCTGCATTCCTAGGGTCCTCATTTGCCTTCCTGGGCGGCTATATGTCTGTGAAGGCCCTGGGCGTAGAGCAGGGAATGACTGAGACACTGGCCTTGGACTATGCCTGCATCGGTGTGTTCTTTGCCGGACTATGCTATTTCCTGATGGCGGGTCTCATCAAGTCGTTCGGCATCGAGAAGATGCTGCGATTCTTCCCTCCTTTGGTGACAGGACCTATGATTATCGCCATTGGTCTGGTGCTCTCGGGTAGTGCGATCCAGAATTGTACCACCAACTGGCCATTAGCCATCGTGGCACTGGCAACGGTCATCCTTGCCAGTGTGTGTGGTAAGGGCATCATCAGAATTATTCCTATCCTGTTGGGTGTGGTGGTCAGCTATACGACGGCCGTGGTAATGGGCGAGGTGGATTTCTCATCATTAAGCGAGGCCGCATGGATTGGACTGCCATTCAGCAGAGAGCAGACCGCATTGGCTGTCTTTGACAATCTGGACACCACATTCCTCATCTCTACCATCATAGCCATCATGCCCATCGCTATCGCTACCATCATGGAGCATATCGGTGATATGTGCGCCATCTCTTCTACTGTAGGCAAGGACTTCCTGAAGGAGCCCGGTCTGCATCGCACGCTGATGGGCGACGGACTGGCTACGGCTCTGGCATCGCTCTTTGGTGCCCCTGCCAATACCACGTATGGAGAGAATACTGGTGTTTTGAATCTAACAAAGGTGTTTGACCCAGCTGTCATCCGTTTGGCAGCCTGCTTTGCCATCCTGTTGTCGTTCTGTCCTAAGTTTGCCTGTTTGATTGGCCTGATGCCAGCTGCTACGATTGGTGGTGTGAGTCTGATTCTCTACGGTATGATCTCGGCTGTGGGTGTTCGCAATCTGGTGGAGGATAGTGTTGATTTCAATTCGTCGCGCAATGTGTTTGTGGCAGCCTTGATCCTGGTGATTGCCATCGGTGTGAAATATGGTGCCGACGATAACGTGAGCATCGGTCCTATCCACTTCTCCGGTCTAGCGCTCTCAGCCATCGTTGGTGTCACGCTCAATGCCATCCTGCCTGGTAAGTTAGGCATGAAGATCAAAAGCGTTCACGGTAAAGAAAAGAAATAAGATTCTTCCAGGAAACGCAGCTCTGCCTCCAGCATCTCCAGTTTCGGCATAGGACAGCCTGCCTCACGGGCAATCTCCAGGGGGCGGGTGTAAAGATAGTAAATTTCCATTGATTATTCGTACCTTTACACGCAGATTTAATATGTTTTTTGAAATGTTGGGTAAAATGAGAATAACGAGACTATGAAGATAATAGATGATAAGTTAATGAACGATTTGGCAGAAGAAGCCAAAAAGTCGCCAAGATTGAGGATGAACTATAACTTCCACCAGAGCCTTCAGGACAAGTGCCACCGATTCCTCAATGCCTTAGAGCCAGGCACGTTTATCCCCGTGCATCACCATCCTGACAAGGACGAGACCTTTGTGATTCTGAAAGGAAAGGTTCGCGTGTCAACCTACAATGACGAGGGCGAGATCGTGGAGTCCTGCGTCATCAGTCAGGAGAGTGGCCGCTATGGTGTGGATATTCCCCAAAATGTCTGGCACGGGTTGGAGTGCCTGGAACCGAGCGTCCTGCTGGAGTGCAAGGCCGGACCATTCGTTGAGCATGAGGTGGACGGAATTCTGGAAACGAAGCCCACAAAGGATATCTATCTGGCCGGTGGCTGCTTCTGGGGAACGGAGCACTACTTCAAGCAGATTGAGGGTGTGGCCCTAACGGAAGTGGGATTCGCCAACGGACACACGGAAAACCCGACGTACAAGGAGGTTTACACCGACCAGACAGGCTTTGCAGAAACGGTCTTTGTGAGGTTCTATCCTGATGTGGTCAGCCTTGAATTCCTGTTGCAGATGTTCTTCAAGGCCATCGACCCGACCAGTCTTAACAAACAGGGACATGACGAGGGTACGCGCTATCGTACTGGTGTCTACTATACTGATCCAACGGATTTGCCCGTCATCGAAAAAGTGTTTGCCGAAGAGCAGAAGAACTATCAGCAGCCTTTAGTCGTAGAAAAGCTGCCCTTGCAGAACTTCTATACAGCCGAGGAGTATCACCAGGACTACCTCGACAAGAATCCTGGCGGCTACTGTCATTTGCCTCTATCTTTATTCGAGTTTGCGAGGAAAAGCCAAGATGCTTGGAGGCATCGAAGACAGGCGACTACGCAGCAGGAATTGGCTCCGTTTCCGCTTTGACCAAGACTTCGGCAACACTCCAGATAAACGGATATGAGATCGAAGAGAAAAACCTGTATCTGATTGACATATCCTACATCAACTCCGAGTTCAGGAAGAACCATGCCAGACAGGTGGACGGTGTCCTGGGAACAGATTTTCTGGATAAGTACGAAGCCGTCATAGACTATTCGAGGTGCAAACTTTTTCTGAAGATAAGGAAAGAAGAATGATAAATATGAATATAAGAGAAGCTGTGATAGCTGATGCAAAGGCTATTCGGGCCATTTATGCTCCATACGTGGAACTGACGGCGGTGACGTTTGAATATAATGTGCCGTCGGAAGAGGAGTTTCGCAAACGTATCGAGACCGTCAAGCAGAAATATCCCTGGATTGTGGCCGAGGCAGATGGGAAAATCGTTGGTTACGCTTACGCCAGTGCATTCAAGCCGAGGGATGCCTATCAATGGGCAGTCGAGACATCCATCTATGTTGAAGGCAGCATGAAGCGATGCGGAATAGGCCGCCAGCTCCATGAAGTTCTCGAACAACGGTTGAAGGCTCAGGGCATCCTTAACATGAACGCCTGTATCTCGTTCATCGAGACAGAGGATGAATATCTGACGCAGGACAGCGTCCGCTTCCATGAGCAGCTTGGCTACAAGAAGGTGGCACATTTCCACCTATGCGGAAAGAAGTTCGGACGCTGGTATGATATGATTTGGATGGAGAAAATAATAGGAGAACATTTGTAATGATGCCGCTCGGCTTTGCCGCTTGCCTAAGCAAGAACTTTTTCCTTCCTCCTTACGTCTAACAGATAGAAACTTTTAAAGAAACGATTATGATACTCTCAACAACCCCACAGATTGAAGGTCACACCATCCGCGAATATAGGGGTATTGTGACAGGTGAAACCATTATTGGTGCCAACATGTTCAAAGATCTCTTTGCAGGCATCCGCGACATCGTAGGCGGTCGAGCTGGCGCTTACGAGAAGGTGCTTTCCGAAGCCAAGGAGACCTCCATGCAGGAGATGATACAACGTGCTCAGGCTCTTGGAGCCAATGCCATCGTAGGCATCGACATCGACTATGAGACTGTCGGAGCCAATGGCTCAATGCTCATGGTAGCCACCAGTGGAACAGCTGTAGTCATCTAAATCATATTAATGAAGACGTTAGGAAACATCATCTGGGTCATATTCGGAGGCTTGCACATAGCCTTGGAGTATTTCATCGCAGGACTGATACTGATGATAACCATCATCGGCATCCCCTTTGGCTTGCAGAGCCTGAAACTGGGTATGCTGGCCATCTGGCCGTTCGGCACGAAAGTGAAATGGAAACCATCACAACCA
>CADCBZ010000080.1 GCA_902799765.1 uncultured Prevotellaceae bacterium | reverse complement strand
TGGATAAGACTCCTATCAAGGAACTTTTTACCAAGGAACCTGAATATGTTGCTGATGATGGTCAATTGACTCTTAATTTTATTTAGTGGACACTAATGATATAATATAATAAAAAATGGATTTTATTTATTATCCATTTATCTTTTTTATGAAACATAAATTTGGAGGATTGACGTATTTACATTATCTTTGCAGCACATCTAAATATACTGCATGTAAATGACATGTAATTATCAGAAAAACGATAGTCTTACTTCTGATTTTTAGAGAATTTTAGGAGTTGTACTTCGGATTTTCTGCATTTTTCTTGCATGATTGAGTACTTTTTATTATCTTTGCGGCATCAATAAGTTTATATATGCTAGATAGATTATTAAAACTGCAAGAAATAGAGGATGACAGCCTGTTTCTATGGGGTAGTCGTCAGACGGGAAAGAGTACCTTGCTGAAGGCACTATTCCCCAAAGCTCGTCTATATGATCTCCTGAAGACGGATGTTCGTATGTCATTTCAGCTCCGTCCTGCATTACTTCGTGAAGAGTGTGAATTGCTGGATGAGGGTGAATTAGTCATCATAGACGAGGTTCAGAAGGTCCCTGCACTACTTGACGAAGTACATTGGTTAATGGAGAATCGTGGTTTGCGGTTTATACTTAGTGGCTCCAGTGCCCGTAAACTTCGCCGTAGTGGTGCCAATCTATTGGGTGGGAGAGCATTAAGATTTACGTTGTTCCCATTTGTAAGTGCTGAGATTCCAGACTTTGACCTTCATCGTGCATTAAACAATGGTATGTTGCCTCGTCATTATTTGGTGGCAGACCCATCGAAGCGTATTCAGGCATATATTGGTGACTATCTGCAGCAGGAAATTGTAGAAGAGGCTATCGTGCGTCAGTTGGATGCCTTTACCCGTTTTCTGCAGGTGGCAGCATTGAGTAATACTGAGATTGTAAATTATACCAATATAGCACAGGATTGTGGCGTTTCTGCAAAGACGGTGAAAGAGTATTTCGCTATATTGGAAGAGACGATGCTTGGATTCTATTTACCAGCATATACTAAGGTGATTAAGCGAAAACTGATACAATCACCTAAATTCTATTATTTTGATGTGGCCATCCCCAACCATCTTTTGCATCGCAAGATACTACAGCCTGGCACTGATATATATGGTCATGCTTTGGAGCATTTTGTTGTACAGGAGTTGAGAGCTTTTGTTTCATATACTTTTGGTGAGGATAAGATCATGAGCTATTGGCGTACACTTGATAACAAATATGAGGTTGATGTTTTGATTTGCGATGCGCTGACTCATCAAGTGGAAGTTGCAATCGAGGTAAAATCGGCTGACCATGTTGTCTCGAGTGATACAAAGGGTTTGAAAGCCTTCAGCGAGGAGCATCCTGACGCAAAACTGATTTTGTTGTCAATGGAGGAAAGGCCAAGAATGCTTAATGGGATTGAGGTTTGGCCAGTAACACAATTCCTTCAGGGATTGTGGAATAGAAAATGGTTGTGATAGAGAATTTAGAATAAAAGAAAAACACAGTGCAAAGGTAATGTTTATTTTTGAAACAACCAAGGATTTTTGGCAAAATCTGCACATATGATCCATTATATAGCAAAAGGGCTCGCTGTCTCAGCGAACCCCGTATGCTACATTACTAATTAAATAACGATGAAGAGGGGTAGGATTAGGCCTGAAAGAGCAGTATTTTTCCAAAATAATGATGCAAAGATTTGGTAGTTTTGTTAGAAACCACTATCTTTGCATAAAAATTTGTGTAACTATTAAATTTAAGAGTATGGAGAACAATATCCAAAAAGAAGATTTGTTGGCCTTGGTGAAGAGTAAAATCTACACCATCAGAGGGCAGAAAGTGATGCTTGATTTTGATCTTGCAGCTATGTATGGAGTGAAAACAGGAAGACTGAATGAACAAGTTAAACGTAACATAGAACGTTTCCCTGAGGACTTTATGTTCCAACTGACAAAAGGTGAACTGGAGATTTTGCGATCACAAATTGTGATATCAAAAATGCCTGTGAATCAGGTAGAAGAGAAATGGAAATCGCAAAATGCGACATCCAATATTGCTGATAATCAGCATGATAGTATTTTGATATCGCAAATTGCGACATCAAAAGCTGTAGAGAGACGCGGAGGAACACAAAAGCCACCTTATGCTTTCACAGAAAACGGTGTTGCTATGCTAAGCAGTGTCCTAAGATCACCTCTTGCTATACAGGTAAATATTGGTATTATGCGTGCTTTTACTGAGTTTCGCAAGATTGCAAATACTTTATCATTACCCTCTCAACCTGCCGATGTGGTTCAACTACGCAAGGACTTTGAAGAGCTGAAACTTGATATTGAAGATATCCTTCATGACCAAAATGATATCAACGAAAGTACCCGTTTGCAACTTGATGCTATCAGTGCTGCTTTAGCAGAACTTCAGGCAGAACATCGTCAACTGCCCAAACGAAAGCCAATAGGATTCATTCAGCCTGAGGACGATAATGATGAAGAACAATCCTCTGGATTGCAGTAGCTGTAAGTGTATTGAAAAGAAATAAGGTTCGCATCACTTGCGAACCTTTTTCCATTACTAACCAAAAACCAAATATCATTATGAGAAAACTACTAACGTATGAATCAAATAACTGATGCAAAGGTACATGGATTTTGGGCTGATTCCAAGAAAATAGTCTGATTCTTGTCGAAGTTGTTGCGACAATATAGAGGATTTGCGACAAAGTAGGGGTAGAGGGGTTAAAGTGTGTCGTGTACATGTATTTTTAGGGGCATAAGGTTTTTTAAGAGAAATTATTTGATGAACCCATAGGCATCCCATCAGATCAGCCCGCCCGTTGGATGGCGGTAGGGGTTGCCATGGCGATTCAGGAAAATGGGACAGAGTCCTTAGATTACTTCGCGATGCTGAGGGGGTGGGCATTGGCAAGAGAGTAGAAAAAATCTCCTACTGGGGTCTCCTACTGGGGTCTGTCCCTAGTAGGAGATTTGATGCTATTGAGGAAGTACTGATGGAGGCGGGGATCGTTGTCGAGCTCGGGATGGAAAGCGGTAGCGAGCTGGTTGCCTTGGCGTGCGGCAACGATGTGGCCATCAACGGTGGAAAGTGCTTGGCAATCGTCGGAGGTGATCGTCTCGATGTAAGGGGCACGGATGAAGGTCATGGGTATCTCCTCACCAATGCCAGCGACGGGGCCTGTGGTGTGAAAACTGCCCAACTGACGACCGTAGGCATTACGACGCACCTGGATGTGCATCGTGCCCAGACGTCCTTCTGAGAGTAGGATCATACCGGCACAGGTGCCGAAGACGGGCATGCCGTCGAGAATAGCCTGACGGATGGGAGAGAAGAGACCGAGTTCGTTGAGGAGGCGCATCTGGACGGTACTCTCTCCGCCAGGGAGGATAAGGCCGTCTTTCGGTTGCTGCCAGTCTTTCAACTGGCGCAACTCGAAAGTCTCGACTCCAAGGCGCTGGAGCACCTGTTCATGTTCGATAAAGGCCCCTTGTAGGGCGAGTACTGCGATTCTCATTTGCCGCGTTCTGCCATTAAGAGTTCGATTTCCTGTTCGTTGATACCTACCATCGCCTCGCCGAGATCCTCTGAGAGTTCTGCGAGCAGTTTGGCGTCGTTGTAGTTGGTGACGGCCTGTACGATGGCTGCAGCGCGCTTGGCGGGATTGCCACTCTTGAAGATACCGCTACCCACAAACACACCCTCGGCACCGAGTTGCATCATCAGGGCGGCATCGGCAGGCGTTGCCACACCACCAGCGGCGAAGTTGACCACGGGCAGTTTGCCGTTCTCATGCACGAACTTCACGAGTTCGTAGGGTGCCTGCAGTTGTTTGGCGGCCTCATAGAGTTCATCCTCACTCATGCTGACGAGGCGGCGGATCTCACTCTGCATGAGACGCATATGACTCACGGCCTGTACGACATCTCCCGTGCCAGGCTCACCCTTCGTGCGGATCATCGTGGCACCCTCGGCAATACGGCGCAGGGCTTCTCCGAGGTTCTTGGCACCGCAGACGAAAGGCACGTCGAACTTGGTCTTGTCGATGTGGTAGATGTTGTCGGCTGGTGAGAGTACCTCGCTCTCGTCGATATAGTCGATCTCGATGGCCTGCAGGATCTGGGCCTCTGCGATGTGCCCGATGCGGCACTTTGCCATCACGGGGATGCTGACGGCTTCCTGAATGCCACGGATCATCTTAGGATCGCTCATGCGGGAGACACCACCAGCGGCACGGATATCGGCTGGGATGCGTTCGAGGGCCATCACGGCGCAGGCACCTGCGGCCTCGGCGATACGAGCCTGTTCGGGGGTTGTCACGTCCATAATCACACCGCCTTTAAGCATCTGAGCCAACTGGCGGTTCAAGTCTTGTCTGTTTGTTTCCATTACTTTGCTAAATTTTAGAGTTGATTAAAAAACTGGGTGCAAAGTAATGGGTTTTCCTGGACAACAGGAAATCGGGTTCGCGTTATGGTAAAAGAATCGTCATTTTTGATAAATGCCCATCGGCAGGCTCAGGGACCGTCCTTTTATTTCCTGACTTCGCTGGGGGCGAGGCCTTTCTGCTTCTTATAATAACGCGACAGATGGGCTTGTGAGGAGAAACCCAGCAGGCGGGCGATCTCCTTGAGGGGTTTGTTGGTAGAGGTGAGCAACGTGGTGATCTCTGTAGTGATGCGCTCGTCGATCATCGCTTTGGGGGAACGGTGGGCGATGCTGCGCGTGACCTGTCCCAGATAGCGGGCACTGACACCGAGTTGCTCGGCGTAGAAGGCCACATCACTATAACGGTTGTAGAAACGGTCGATGGCGGAGAGAAAGAGGTTATAGAGCTCTCCGCTGCGACTGTTGTCCTCGGTATAGCCCTTGGGTTTCATGCTGACGTAACTGCGGGCATGGAGCATCGCCTCGTTGACGGATTCGCCACTGCTGAGATAGTAGGCGAGGGCTGCAGCCATCTGGTTGGCATGTCCGTGCTGACGGGTGCCTGAAGGCAGGTCGGAGGGCTCGAGTACGATGGTGCAGAGAGGGATGAGCTGTTCCTTGATGGCCGAATACACCTGAGGTGCCACCAGCAGGTCGCCACGGGTGGAGTGGAGCACAGGGGCATAGACGATATACTTCGGACGATACTTCCGCATGAGCTCTGCCACCACCTGCACCACGTCGATGCGACGCAGCAGACCGATCTTCACCACCTGCGGCTGCAGGTCGTTGAGGATGGCCTCTATCTGTGTACGGACGGTGGAGGCGGGGAGGTCGTAGAACTCCTGGATACCGAGGGTGTTCTGTACGGTGATTGAGGTGACGGCTGATGTTGCCGTACCGCCAAGTTCGCTGATACAGCGGATATCGGCCTGCAAGCCTGAGCCGCCTGAGCCGTCGGAACCTGTTATCGTCAATATGGTTTGCTGACCGTTCATCTAGTTTTTGGGTGCAAAATTAAGCAATTCTGAGCGAAAACCATCGCTTTTTCGCAAGAATTTCAAATAGGGTCTGTCCCCAAGTAAAAAATTAGGGACTCGAAACTGTCACAGTGTCGAGCCCCCGGCAAACTTCAAACAACCATAAAGGTTATCGAATAAATAGTAATTCTCTATACTTTGGCAGCGGCCAGAGTGAATCATCAACGATGAGTTCAAGTTTGTCGATCTCATAACGGATGGTGTCGAGCTTCGGCTCTACCTTGTCGTGGTAGGCGATGGCCTTCTCGTGCTCATCCTCGATCTTATTTGCCAGCTTACGGGCATTGACGAGCTCCTCTACACCCTTCTCGATGGCACTGGTGCGCTCGGCAATCTCCTCGATGATCTTGAGGTTACGGGCGTTCAGCTTCTCAGCCTTGTCAACGGGGAAGGCACCTGCGACGCTATCCACATTCTTCAGCAGCGCACTCTGATAACGGGTGGCCACAGGGATGATGTGGTTCATTGAGAGGTCGCCCAGTACGCGAGCCTCGATCTGGATCTTCTTGGTGTAGGTCTCCCATTTCACCTCGTTACGGGCTTCGAGCTCCTTCTTCGTCATCACACCCAGGCTCTCGAACATCTCGATGCTCTCCTTGTCAAGGTAGCGCTCGAAGATGACGGGACAGGACTTCTCGACGTCGAGTCCGCGCTTGGTAGCCTCGATGACCCACTCGTCGCTGTAGCCGTTGCCGTCGAAGCGGATGGGCTTACAGGTCTTGATATCCTCGCGCAGCACGTCGATGATGGCGTGGAAGGTGGCGCTGTGGCCTGTGCCAGCGAGCTTCTTCTCGTACTCAGGAATCTTGGCATCCACACGCTTCTTGAAGCTGACGAGTGCCTCAGCAACAGCAGAGTTCAGGGCAATCATTGCACTGGCGCAGTTGGCCTCAGAACCTACGGCACGGAACTCGAAACGGTTACCTGTGAAGGCGAAGGGAGAGGTACGGTTACGATCAGTGTTATCGATCAGCAGTTCAGGAATCTCAGGGATATCCATCTTCAAGCCCTGCTTGCCAGCTATAGCGAGGATGTCGTCCACGTCGGCCTTCTCGATATGATCGAGGAGTTCGCTTACCTGCTTGCCCAGGAACGAGCTGACGATGGCAGGAGGTGCCTCGTTGGCGCCCAGACGATGGGCATTGGTGGCACTCATGATAGAGGCCTTCAGCAGTCCGTTGTGCTTATAGACACCCATCAGGGTCTCTACGATGAAGGTAGCGAAGCGCAGGTTAGCCTCAGGAGTCTTACCAGGGGCGTGCAGCAGGATACCGTTATCAGTGCTCAAGCTCCAGTTGTTGTGCTTACCTGAACCGTTGATGCCTGCGAAGGGCTTCTCGTGCAACAGCACGCGGAAACCGTGCTTACGAGCCACCTTCTTCATGACTGACATCAGCAGCATGTTGTGATCGACGGCGAGGTTGGTCTCCTCGAAGATCGGGGCGAGCTCAAACTGGTTGGGTGCCACCTCGTTGTGACGGGTCTTACAGGGGATGCCCAGTTCCAGGGCTTCGATCTCGAGCTCACGCATGAAGGCAGCGACGCGCTCAGGGATAGAGCCGAAGTAGTGGTCGTCCATCTGCTGGTTCTTGGCAGAGTCGTGTCCCATCAGGGTACGACCAGTGAGCAGCAGGTCAGGACGGGCTGCATAGAGGCCCTCATCCACGAGGAAGTACTCCTGCTCCCAACCGAGGTTAGAGGTAACCTTCTTCACAGCGGGATCAAAATAATGGCAAACATCTACGGCAGCCACGTTCACAGCGTGCAGGGCACGGAGGAGGGGAGCCTTGTAGTCGAGTGCCTCACCGCTGTAAGAGATGAAGACGGTGGGGATACACAGGGTATCGTCGATGATGAACACAGGCGATGTGGGATCCCATGCAGAGTAACCACGGGCCTCGAAGGTAGAACGGATACCACCTGAGGGGAATGAAGAGGCATCGGGCTCCTGCTGAACGAGCAGCTTGCCTGTGAACTCTTCCACCATACCACCCTTACCGTCGTGCTCGATGAAAGAGTCGTGCTTCTCGGCTGTTCCCTCCGTCAGCGGCTGGAACCAGTGGGTGTAGTGGGTGACACCATTCTCTGTGGCCCACTGCTTCATGCCGGCAGCGACAACATCGGCAATCTGACGATCCAGACGGGCACCGTTGTCCATCACGTCGATCATCTTCTCAAAGACATCCTTCGGCAGATACTTGTACATCTTCTCACGGTTGAAGACTTTCTTGCCAAAGTACTGAGCGGGTCGTTCACTTGGAGTTTTTACGTCGAGGGCCTTCTTCTTGAATGCCTCACCGACCACCTGAAATCTTAATGCTTCCATAATGTGTTTGTGATTAAATTGATTTTTTAGTCCAGTTCTCTATTCTTTTTAATGCTTCTTCTGTCGTCTCACGGCTGCCGAAGGCGGTAAAGCGGACATATCCTTCACCGCTGGGGCCGAAGCCGACACCTGGCGTGCAGACCACATTGGCGCCATAGAGCAATTCCTCGAAAAACTGCCATGAGGTGGTGCCGTCGGGGGTCCTCATCCAGATATAGGGCGCGTTTTCTCCGCCATAGACCTCGTAACCCAGACTGCGCAGGGTGTCGAGCATCAGGCGGGCGTTCGCCATATAGTAATCGATGGTGGCCTGAATCTGCACCTTGCCTTCTGGGGTGTAGATGGCCTCTGCGGCGCGCTGACTGATGTAGCTGGCGCCATTGAACTTCGTACACTGACGACGGTTCCAGAGCTGATGGACGGAGTGGCGATTGCCTTCGAAATCGGCTACTGTCAGATCCTTGGGAACGATGGTATAGCCACAGCGCACACCAGTGAATCCTGCAGTCTTGGAGTAGGAGTGGAACTCGATGGCACATTTGCGGGCCCCTCTGATCTCGTAGATACTATGAGGAATCTCCGGATCGCGGATGTAAGCCTGATAGGCGGCATCGTAGAGGATCAGGGCATCGTTCTTCAGCGCGTAGTTCACCCACTTACGCAGCTCTTGTTTGGTGATAACGGTACCTGTGGGGTTGTTGGGGTAACACAGGTAGATCACATCCATGTGACGGTCCTTGGGGATGCTGGGCGTGAAGCCGTTCTCAGCCGTACAGGGCATATAGACCACATTGGTCCAGCGTCCGTCTTCGAAGGTACCGCAACGTCCGATCATCACATTCGAGTCGATATAGACGGGATAGATGGGATCAGTGACACCAATGAAGTTGTCCCAGTGCAGCAGCTCCTGGATGTTACCTGTGTCTGATTTCGCACCGTCGTTGATAAACACCTCATCCACGTCGAGATGGATGCCACGCGGCAGGAAGTCGTTCTTGAGGATCGCCTCACGAAGGAAGGCGTAACCCTGTTCAGGTCCATAGCCGTGGAACCCTTCGCGCGTAGCCATCTCGTCAGTGGCTCTGTGCATCGCCTCGATGACAGCAGGTGCCAACGGCTGTGTGACGTCGCCGATGCCGAGGGAGATGACATCTGCCTTGGGGTGCATCACCTTGAAGGCATTCACCTTCTTGGCGATGTCGGCGAACAAGTAGTTGTTCTGTAAGTTTAAGAAATGTACGTTTACTAAAGCCATAGTTATGTCGTTTGAAGTTTTGCCAATTCTATCTCCCCGTCGAACACGA
>CADCBZ010000079.1 GCA_902799765.1 uncultured Prevotellaceae bacterium | reverse complement strand
CTCAAATTACTCGTTTTGCCCTGCAAAAGTAATGCATTTTTTCCATTCCCACAAATTTCCCACGAAAAACTTGCACTATTTAGGCAAAAAAGAAAGGAGGACTTCAATCAGACGAGGAAGGGCATAGTTATCGAGGGCACTTTCAGCGATCCAGATGTAGTCTGAGGGGAGCTTGGGCCTTTTATCGGTTTCGAGCAGATAGAAGTCGGCATAGAGCACCCGATGGGTTAGCACATGTTTCACATTCTGACGCAATAAACTTGCTGTCGGCGGCACTGCCGACTCTGCATCCACCAGCATGGGTTCCCACAGTCCTTGCCAGATGTCACCAGGTCCGCGACGACGGATGGCTGTCTGTCCCTGACAGCGTATATAAATATAAATAAGGTGTCGCTCGGTGACTTTGAGGGTTTTCAACTTAACAGGCAACTCATTCACCCTACCCGAACGCAAAGCCTCACAACTCTCTGCCAGCATACACTCCATGCATTTGGGGGATTGCGGTGTACACTGCACCGCGCCGAAGTCCATGATCGCCTGGTTATATGCTGCTGCCTCATTGGGAGGTAATAACTCTTGGGCGAGAGCGGCGAAAAGTTTCTTCCCTTCAGTGGTATTAATCGGCGTATCGATGCCGAAATGACGCGCCAGCACCCGATACACATTCCCATCAACTACAGCCGCAGGCAGTCCGAAGGCAATGCTCCCGATAGCGGCAGCGGTATAGTCGCCCACGCCCTTCATTTGTTTGATATCTTCCAACGTATCAGGGAAATGACCGAGTGTCACAATCTGTTTGGCTGCATAGTGGAGGTTCCGTGCCCGACTGTAATAGCCCAAGCCCTGCCACTCACGTAACACCTCGTCTTCTGTGGCAGCCGCTAATGCCTCTACGGTGGGCCAACGGTGCATAAATCGCTCCCAATATTCCCAACCCTGTTTTACCTGGGTCTGTTGAAGGATGATCTCTGAGAGCCATATCGCATACGGATCGCGGGTCTGCCGCCAAGGCAGATCACGACCGTTCTCCCGAAACCACTCCAGAAGGGCTACATTAAACATTATAGCTTACCTTGGTCCCCTAAATAACTATCTTTGAAGCCAAGGAAGTAGAGCACACCGTCGAGGCCAATGGTATTAATACTCTGCTCGGCATTAGCCACCACACGGGGCTTCGCATGGAAGGCGATACCCAAGCCCGCCTCGGAGATCATCGGCAGGTCATTAGCACCGTCACCCACTGCAATTGTCTGGGCGAGATTCACTTTCTCCACCTGGGCAATGAGCTTCAGAAGTTCTGCCTTACGGTGACCATCCACAATCTCACCGACATATCGGCCTGTGAGCTTTCCGTCCTCACCGATCTCAAGTTCGTTGGCATACACATAGTCGATGCCATAACGACGCTGCAGATATTCACCAAAATAGGTGAATCCACCAGAAAGGATGGCAATCTTATAACCACAGGTCTTCAGGATAGACATCAGTCGGTCCACACCCTCGGTAATAGGAAGATTCTCGGCTATCTCCCGCATCACACTCACATCGAGTCCCTTCAATAGAGCCACCCTTCGGGTAAAGCTCTCCTTGAAGTCGATCTCTCCACGCATGGCACTCTCGGTGATGGCACGCACCTCTGCCCCTACTCCATTACGTTCTGCCAACTCGTCGATGCACTCGGTCTGGATCAGTGTAGAGTCCATATCAAAACAGATCAGACGACGCATACGACGAAACATATCATCGCGCTGGAAAGAGAAGTCGATCTCCATCTCCTGCGAGAGTTTCATCAACTTCGACTGCATCTCCTGACGGTCTATCGGCTCACCACGCAACGAGAACTGGATACAGGCACGGATGTGCTTGCCAGGGGTCTTGATACTCTTACGACCTGTTAGTCGCAAGATAGAGTCGATATTCAGGCCCTGATCGGCCAGGATACGTGTGGCCCCTTCAATCTGACGGGCCTCCAACTGACGCCCCAGCACCATGAGAATGTAACGGTTCTTGCCCTGATGCCCCACCCAGTCCTCATACTCATCATCCGTGATAGGTGAGAAACCGATGTTCACATTTAGTTCCGTGGCTTTGAAGAGCAGTTCCTTCATCACCTGTCCAGAATTGGTCTCGTCCATACGGATGAGAATACCCAACGAGAGTGTGGAGTGGATATCGGCCTGACCGATGTCGAGAATCTGTGCGTCATACTTGGCCAGGATGCCCATAATCGATGCCGTGAGTCCCGGACGGTCCTGTCCCGTTATTCTAACTAATATCTGCTCTTGTCTGATCTCCCTTTCCATGATATCTCTGAATTTAATGTATCTGAAATTTAATGTTTAATGTATCATGTATCACGGTTCACATAATGCCGTACACACCTTATCCTGGAAACCCCTGCCGTCGGCATTCTTGAGCACACCCTGATTGATGATACTGAAAGCCAGCACATGATTATTGGCTGTTGTGAGATAACCCGCCAACGACGAGATTCCCGTCAGCGTACCCGTCTTCGCCTTCACCCTGCCGTTAGTGTAAGGTCCCGTCATGCGTTTCTTCAACGTACCGTCCTGGCCCGCGATAGGCAAGGCAGGATAGAGCTGCATGAAGAGTTTCGTATTCTTATAGGCATAACACAGCAGCTTCACCATCAACTCTGGTGTAACGTAATTGTAGAGCGACAAACCACTGCCGTCGGCAATTCTGTAGGCAATACCCGTGACACTAGCTTTCGAGAGCTCTCGCTTGATCAGTTGACGAGCATGTGCTGCCTTGGCAGGACGTGCCGTCTGAGAACCGGCAATCTGAAAGAACACCGCCTCGGCATAGAGATTATCGCTCTCTTTCAGCATCGGCACCAGAATCTCTTTGAGCTTATGACTACGTAAGCAGAGCATCAGCGCATCCTTCTCATAAGGTGCTGTGGTGATAGGCGCCTCTACCACGATACCGGCATCACGCAACCTGTTGGCGAAGACCGTCATAAATTCATCCTTCCGTTCCACGAGCAACGACGACAGCTGGGGGTTCTCATCATCCCAACACCAGCCTTCGCCAAACAAATCCTCCTCCTTGAACGATGGGGCTGCCACCAAACGACCGCGGATCGTATCCACACCCAGTCCCTTTACGCTTTCCACAAAGGCGCGCATATCATTGGCATCGAACATCGGGTCCAAGCTTCCCACACAGATCAAGTCACCCGTCAACACACTATCCTTCACCGTACCCTTATAACGCAACGAAGTGTTCAACTTATAGTCACCGCCCAAAAGGTCGATGGCTGTCACAGCAGTAAGTAATTTCATTGTCGAGGCAGGGCGCAGCGTCTGCTTTGCCCCGTGGCTATACAACAGGGAATCAGCGGTAAGGTCATACACCATCAGGCCTAACTGTGTGGACTCCAACAGCGGATCCAGCATGAGGGTATCTAAACGTGCCTGTACGTTCTGCGGCCATGGGAGCACCACGACCATATCAGTTGTCACAGAATCAACAACCACCTGATCCGTCTGCGCCTGCAGACCGATAAAGGAGGTTGCCACAAAGAGAGTTACAAAATATCTTAAACTTTTCACTTTTAATTCTTTAATTTCTCCGGTACTTGGACACGAGCTTCTGAATGGCCTTGTCCAGCGACTCCGAAGGTTCTATAATATTATAGGAGCTCCAGTAATCTGGGTCCAAAAAGTATTCCACCTTATCATAATACGAATCACGCGAGTCAAATGAGCTGCGAGTGCCGATCGGACGGATATCCGACGAGCTGCTGTCGGTCACCACCATCTCACAGGTTGCCGTGAACGAGGTCGCAAAGAGCCGTTTCTTCCAGTCGCAATTGAAGCGGAACGTATTCTTCAGATAACTGATCCGCGTCACACCGTCTTCATAGCGGTAATCGACCACACTCGACAATTCCCTCGGCTTGAACTTTACGCCGAAGGGTTTTTTCACCAGCATCGTCCGCGTCGCCTTGTCCTTGTCCCTCATGTCAAGATGGAGCTCGATACGTGTAAAGGCAAGCCGTTCGCAGTCGATGTATATCTTGCCGTGATAGAGCGCATAGTCCGTATTCAGAGCCGGTTCCATCTTGACTACAAACTGCTGGCGGTCGTTGATAAACTCAGGCGCAGCCATCGTGAAGCGGTATTCATCCATGTTCTCCTTGTTGAACAAGAATTCACGGTTCTTCACCAGATCCAGGATTACGGCCTGCACCGGACCGCCCATCACCTTGATGCCTAAGGTGTCGCTCGACTTCTGACTGAGTAGCCGACGTCCTTTAACGATAGCCACCTTATCGCGATGGACACTGCGGTTATAAGGTGTCTTATACATATCCTCCACACCTTCTGCCACATAGATATAGTGCTTACGCTTCATAGCGGTCTCACGATAGAAGCCCTTCAGCATCTCAGGCACCATACTGTAGTTGTCGGGAATCTTACTGATGGCAGTTTCCACCAACTCCCGCGGGTTTTCGTTCATGACCACGATCTCACGCAACTGGATGGTTGCAGGACGGAGTCTCACTTTCAGGTTCTCCGACTGTCCTAGTTTGACATCCAGGTAACGGGTCTTATAACCCACATGTGAAATGGCAATCTTCCCTGGTGCCTCTGTCAGCTTGAGGGTAAAGTCACCATCTTCGTTCGTCACAACCGATATCCGACCAGCGGAGACACTCACCTGTCCCAGTGCCTCTCCGGTCTTATCATCTACCACGTTGCCACTGACCATTCATCTTCGTCGTTGGTTTTGGTGCAAAGATACGAAATAATTTAGACATAAGTACATAAGAACACAATTTTTTTATGTTTCTTTTGTTCTTTTGTCTAAAAAATCACTACCTTTGCAGCAAATAATCAAAATACGTCAATTATGGTTTATAAGTACGATTTCCTTGTAATCGGTGCCGGTGTAGCCGGAATGAGCTACGCTTTGAAGGTGGCAAAGTCTGGAAAAGGACGCGTCTGTATGATCTGCAAGACCTCTCTCGACGAGGCAAATACCTCGTTTGCACAGGGCGGTGTAGCCTCAGTCACCAACATGAAAGTGGATACCTTCGACAAACACATTGCCGATACCATCATCGCAGGCGACTACATTTCTGACCGTAAGGCGGTGGAACAAGTGGTACGCAATGCCCCGGAGCAAATCCAGGAACTGGTGAAATGGGGTGTGAACTTCGACAAGAAGGACGACGGCAGTTTCGATCTGCACCGTGAGGGCGGTCACTCCGAGTTCCGTATTCTCCACCATGCCGACGATACGGGTGCGGAGATCCAGCGCGGACTGATGGAAGCCGTCAGAAATGATCCCAATATCGACATCAAGGAGAACCACTTCGCCGTGGAGATCATCACCCAGCACCACTTAGGCGTTCGCGTCACCCGCCGCTCACCTAATATCCAGTGCTACGGAGCCTATGTGCTCGATCCCAAGACGCAGAAGGTGGACACCTATCTTTCTAAAATCACGGTGATGTGTACGGGTGGCTGCGGTGCCGTATATCTCACCACCTCAAATCCCGTCATTGCCACTGGCGATGGTATCGCCATGGTGTATCGAGCCAAGGGAACAGTTGCTGATATGGAGTTCGTACAGTTCCACCCCACGGTGCTCCATAATCCGAAGGAGACCCACCCCGCCTACCTCATCACCGAGGCTATGCGCGGCTATGGTGGCATCCTGAAACTGCCCAACGGTGAGGAGTTTATGCAGAAATACGACGAGCGTCTGTCACTGGCACCACGTGACATTGTGGCACGTGCCATCGATAAGGAGATGAAGATCCATGGTCTGGACCATGTCTGTCTCGACGTCACCCATAAGGATCCCGAGGAGACTCGTCATCACTTCCCGAACATCTATCAGAAATGTCTCTCCATTGGCATTGATATCACCACCGATTATATCCCCGTGCGCCCTGCTGCCCACTACATGTGTGGTGGTATCAAGGTTGATCTCAACGGTCAATCAAGCATTGAACGCCTCTATGCCCTCGGCGAATGTTCGTGTACGGGTCTGCATGGCGGCAACCGTCTGGCATCCAACTCACTCATTGAGGCAGTGGTCTATGCCGACGCGGCTGCGAAGGACTCTGTGGCACATGTCGATCTCTACGACTTCAACAACGAGGTGCCCAAATGGAACGATGAGGGTACGATGACCAACGAGGAGAAGGTACTTATCACACAAAGTGTGAAGGAGGTCAACCAGATCATGGCAAACTACGTCGGTATTGTGCGCTCCGACCTGCGCCTGCACCGTGCCTGGGACCGTCTCGACATGCTCTATGAGGAGACCGAACGCCTCTTTAAGCGTGTGAAGGCATCGAAGGATATCTGCGAACTGCGTAACATGATCAACGTGGGTTATCTCATCACCCGATGGGCCTTGGAACGCAAAGAGTGTCGCGGTCTCCACTTCACCACCGACTATCCCGTCCACGCTTACGACAAAAAATAACCAAAAAGGCTTCCTTCACACAAAGGGAGCCTTTCTTATTATCGGGTTAAAGAGAATTTCAGCGAGAGGCCGAAGTCGCGGGTGGTGGTGGGATAAGAGCTGTTAGCTAGCAAAGGGGTGTTCGTCTGCTGATCGTAGTAGGCGGTGATGGTCATCAGGCGGCTCAGGGTATAGTCAGCCATAAAGGAAAGTTTGAAGGCGCTGTTGCCACTGGAGGCTGACGACATGCCCGAGGCGATATCACGGGTAATGGCAGCCTGCTTGCGGAAAGAGATGTCGAGGCGCAGGTTCAGGTCGTGGTTGACACCGGATTTGGAGCGGGAGGAGCTTGAGTTTGCATTGTTAGCCGAACTAGCCTTACTTGTAGAGCTAGATTTACTCGACGACTTAGAGCGTTTCTGGGTCTTACTGACCTTGCGGCTGAAACCGTCGGTAAAGAGGCGGAAATCCTGAATCTTGTAACCCATGCCTAATACCCAGTCGCGACTCAGGGCCTCGTTGATCTGGACACTCGTCATAGAGAGGCTGAGCACACGCGTGGTGCGATATTCGATCTTCGCCGAGAGATTGTTCTGGAAGGTGGCATCGACACCAAGCAAGGGCGAGAAGGCCTCGTTGATACTCACGGTGGAGACATTGTACATCGACGAGGGCGTGAGGCCACCCGTCATCTGATCCTTGATAAAGCCCAGTCCGTTCATGTATTCCTGCCAAGCACTGTAAGAGGCATAGCCACCCACACTATACACGCTCTTGTAGGCATGGCTCAGGGTGAGACTCTTTAGGTGGTCGCTCACCCACTGGATTCTGGAGAGACCCGTATAGCGCACGCTCCAGTTAGGCAGCATGCGGGTGATGGCAGGGAAGATGCTGAGCGACTTGCCAGCTCCCATCGTGTAAGCCGAGAGGAAGGCGGGCACCATCACATCGGCACTATAGGGATTGACATCCTGATGCTTCTGCGGGGCATCGGCATACTGTGCCTGCACCCTGTCACGGAACTCGGGAATGAGCGAACGGAAGTTGTCGAAGGTGCTGGAAGCGTAATCGTTGGTGGCATCGCCTATCGGTGCCAGCGAGCCCTTCAGTGAGATAGTGGTCATATTGAACGAGCCACTATGGGTGGTAGGCTTGCCAGCATACATATACTGGATGCTACGGGCACGGTTGTCGGTCCACGAGGCATTGAGGTCAATCTTCAGATCGCGGATGGGTTCGAGCACCGCCCGTATCTGCAGGTCATTAACGCTGTTGACGGTGGCTGGCGTGGAGACACTTTCGTTCTTGATCAGCCAACCATTCTCCAGGGCTTTGTCGATGTAGTTGTCACCAATCCATCCGAAGGCGAAGTCGAGACCCGGCTTCAACAGGCCGTCGGAATTCTGTCCGAAGATATCGCCAACCATCGGCAGGAAGCCTGGGAGCAGCATCGAGTACTGATTGCGATAGCTGACGTTGATCGAGCGCACCATCATCAGGAAGCTGGCAGCCGCCTGGGTGGGTTTGTACCACCACTCGTTCTCGCGGGAAGGCTTCGCCACGATGCTGAGTTTAACCTGTACGGTATCAAGATTCTTGATCAAGATCTTATTGGCGTCAATCACCTTATACTTAATGCGATAGGGCTGGCCGTCCTTCGTACGTGCCGTAACATCAAGGCGACGGGAATTCTTGTTGTGGGCAACGGTGATGGTGGTATCAGGGCGCAAGGTGACCTCGCGCTGATAGGCGTTCTTATGGAGAGGGAGTTTCTCTTCGTCGGGATTTGCAGGGCTGGTCGAACTTGCATTCTTAGCCTGACCCGCATTCCTGGCTTGATTTGCCCGAGATCTGCTAGATTTGATGGTACGGCTGGACAGGCTCGTTCGACTGGCCTTTCTGTAGCGCTCGTCAGCCTTTTTGAGGAAGGGGAAGTAATGATAGACGGTCTCCAGATTGAAGGAACCGTTGATGTTCAGATTTCGATTGCTGTTGATGGTATTGCCCAATGAAGTGCCATCGTTACGTTTCGTTCCGCGCACCCAGGTATAACGGGCATTATAGGTGGCGTCGCTATTCACCCACTCCATATAAGGCAACTTGTTCAGGGGCAGCTGGTAACTGGCGGTGACCTGCTGCTGGTAGTCGAGGGGCGTACCCAGGTTCTTGATGCTGTGCCACACAGAGTCTTTCCAAGCCGAATACTGATCTGGATAGAGGTCTTTGTTCACAGGGGTATAGGGCTCTTCGATCTCGGCATGAGTAGCCGACTGGAAGTTGAAGTGCAGGTTCTTCGTGAAGTCCCAGCGCAGGGCGAAGTCACGGTTCCAGAGGAACTGCGAGTTGAAGGTGAGGGGCAGACTGTGGTTGTTGAGGTTCTCCATATCGCGCTCCTGCAGCTCATAGTAGCTGCGGGTGATTTCAGAGTTCAGGGCGATGCTCTGAGGCAGGTAGTTCAGTCCGAAGGCCTTGTAGAAGTTCTGCCATTTCTGGCCACCTTTTATCTTCTTGAAGGGCTCCCACGTCTTATACACGGGCGAATAGGCATAGTTCAAGGCACCGCGCCACTGGTCTTCCTTTTCATAAACGGTGGTTTTACCTGAGGTGTAACGGTGGGAATGGCTATAGCTGAACGAGAAGTTGGCAGGATCGTAAGGCATCGGATGGCGCTTCGTCTTCAGTCCCCAACGCATATTAGAGATGGAGAAGTTAGAGTTGATGGTACGCGTCACCGCGATGTTTTCGATACTGTCGCGCTCCTGTTGGTCGGTAGTTGCATCCAAAGCCTCATCGAGACGCAGGTCACTGTCCAACGGGTTGTAACGCGGTTTGACGATCTCCTTGGTGTAGGAATAATAGAGAGGCACCGACACCTTCGCCTTATCAGGGAAGAACTTGCCGAGTTCGAGAGAAGTGGTGATGCTGTACTGCTTCTCCGTATCAGTGGAACGCTGCATCACGCCCTCCTCCAAACCGCCGAAGCCGTCGCTGATATAACGACCTGAGAAGTTCACCATACCGAAGTCGGAAAGTTGGACGTTCATCGTACCTGAGACCGCCCAACCACCCTCGTTGTTGGATTCCATCAGACGGAGCTCATTGACCCACACCTCACCCGACTTCACCTCATTGGAGATGTTTCTCACACCAATCATCATCACCTTCACCTCACCGAGTGTCGGGTTACCCAAGATACTAATCTTGTTGCCTGGTTTTTCCGGGTCGTAAGAGGAATAGAGCTGGTTATAGGCTGCCTGCCCTTTGGATTTCAACACGTTACGCTGTTTCTTCAGGTTCGTAAACACGTCGAGGTTGATGTCAAGCATATTATCTAACGGCCACACCAGCTGGCGATCGGCATTGGAGTATTGGTTATAGTCGCTGCGGTCAGGTGTCAGCACGAGCGGTATCTGGTATTCGTAGTAGTTGTTTTTATAGTCATTACCCAAACGGATGAACACCGCCAGCTGTTTATCTTCCAAGGCGGTAGGATCCGGCAGGAGGTGGTTGGCATGCACGAACATCTGCATCCGCTTATACTGGCGCAGGTCGATGGTGGTCTTCTTATACACCGCCTTCGACTCGTTCTGCTGCAGGTTGTTCACAATCATCTGCAACGCCTGTTCGTTACTCTCCACCAATTGGGGCTGTCCCGGATCCGTCACACGACTGATTCCTGGCGGCAAGACATAGTTCACGGGTTTCTTGTCGGTGTTCTCCTCGATGTTTACGGCATTCACAATCAACGATCCCGTCTCAGCACCGCTTGTGCCAAGACTCTGCTTATAGACACGCCATTCACCGCGTACGAGGTCGAGACTGCCGAAACGGAGTACGATGGGCTTCTGGAAACTCGTCATGAACATACGCATGAAACGGATACTGGTGAAGTCGCTGATGCTGCCTTTCTTGTCCTTATACTCCACAAGGGGCACACGAAACTGGAACCAGTTCACCGTCGTGGTATCGCCATTACGCAGTTTCACACCGCTGGTACGCATGTCGGAGATGAAGCAGTCTTCCGGGGCTGTACCGTTACGGTAGGCTTCGAGTATCTCGTCACTGATGCGTACCTTGTAGCGGAAGTAGTGTTCAAACTCATTCAGCGTGAAGTCCTGGTTAATATCCTCCACATCCGGGCTGCTCTTATAGCTGGTGTCGTACGACTCTGTCTGGCTGTCGGTATCAGGCGAGTTGCCCTGCGGGTTGTTGATCCGCTTATAGCGGTCCAGGATACTCTTCTTCTCTTCGTCGAAATCAGTGCCTCGGAAGTAGTGGTAGTCGTCACCTGCAGGGTCAGTACGCCATGCCTGGATGATACTGTCCTTCGTCACCGCCCCACTGTTGACAACCTCATCGAGCCACTCCTTATAGGCGCCGTAGCTGCGCTCCTCGTCATCGTTCAGACCGTTGAAACCCACATCCTGCAGTTTTCTTGAGCCTTCGGTAGTGGCAAAGGCGGTGGTCTGCGTGGCCTGTACAGGAATTTTACCCCACTGGGTGGTGGTGAAGGCGTTGGAGCCATCTACAGGCATGCCGCTCTCATAGAACTTCTTTCCATCACGCAAGATATCCTCGCTGATCTCACCGAGGTCGAAATAGAGATCACCCGCATATTCGGAGGCCGTACCGTCCTGACGGGTGTAGATGAAGGGATCGAGCAACCAGAACTCGATATATTCGATGTTGGCCTGTTCGAAGTCGTTGACATCAAGTTTGCGCATCATGCCGCCCCACTTTGTCTCAGGCTGGCGCAGCGTTCCGTCGGTATTCACGTCATGCGTCAGGTTGTAAGGACCGCGCTCCTCGGGATAGTAGGCGAGATTCAGGATGGGCAGCGTAGAGGTGGCGCCGTTATAGGTGCTCTGCTGACGGTTGGGATAGAGCTCCTTCACATAGACCTCACGCACATAGTGGTTCGACAACTGCTCCAGATCGCTCTTGATATGAGCTGGCGTGAGGGTTGAGGAACGACGGGTGAAAAGCGGGTCGATGTTATACCAGGCCAGGAGTGCACGGTTGTAGCCGCTTGTCACATCAGTCTTGTCATGCGCCTCCGGTAAGGAAGAGGGCACACTCGAGAGTTGCCAAGCCTTCGGATTACTCACGTCGATATAGTTCTTGGAGTTCTCGAAATCGTCGATATACGAGGCATTATCCTGTACACCGCCGGCCGTACCTGCGATGAGATGGGCAAACTCACCCGTAAAGTTGATGTGCGACGGCTCCTTCACGTGGAGGAAGGGAATCTTGTCGAGCATCGAGGTGAGCCACTGACTCTCCTGCTTCCAGTTCACATTCAGGCCCCATAGCGTGTTGTTCAACGGCTCCTGTCCCAATGTCACCTTCGAGGTAAGGGCTTGTTCGGAGAGGTGCATCAGCGTACCGCCGATCTGGAAGTTCTTCGAGAACTCATATTCCCAGTTGATACCCACCATCGATTTGCGCTGCAAGCCGTAATCGGTGTTCGACTCCAACGACACGTTTACGTTCGTACCTGCATCAATGATGCTCTGGTTGAGGATGGTCACCTCACCTGCCGAATAGTCCACGCTATAGTCGGTACCCTCTGTCAGCGTCACACCACCTGCCGTCACCACCACTGATCCTTGCGGCACGTTATAGGCGCCGAGGGAGATCACACTACCCGCAGAGCCTTTATACCGTCCCGTCATGATGTACTTATCCTTCTCTGCGACTTGTTTGGCGGTGGTCTTCGTGGAGTCGTAAAGCTGACTGAACACGTATTTCTCGGCTGTCGCCGCATCGATGCCGGCACGCCTCAACTGCTCACGCAGATAACCGCCGAAAGGTTCTGCCGAAGGCAGGAACACACGTCCGTTACTCACGGTATAGCCTTCCACGAAGTCGAAGTAGCCGTCAGGGTTGGGTTTGTTGTTCTGATCCAGATGGTCAGCCCCCAACAGTCGTAACAGCGTACGGTTCTTCACCTGAGGCTCAGGGATATAGGTAAGATACACGCCGACGGTGTCGCTCTGGAACTTGATGTCGAGACGGAACTTGGTCCGCTCCACCGTCGAGGCGAGGTAATACACGTTTTTCATCATCAGGCGCCAGTTACCCTGCTCAGGATGGTTTGCGGTATTCTTCAGCGATCTCACGAAGAGCGATTTCGTGGGATCTGTCAGGTCGCTGGCAAACTCACCCACCTGAAAGGTCACACCACCATAGGTGAACTCATAGGCTATCGCCAGCACCTGATCCGTCTGCAAGCCTGCCTTTAGCGACACATAACCCAAGGCTTTGTTCACAGTATATTCCGAACTCGACAATAGACGGGCACTCGACAGCACCTCGAAGTCAAGATCAGCTTTGAAACCAGGGATACTGGAGAGAACATCATTGGCCTTATCGATGTCACGGGCAGCCTCATACTGGCTGGTTATTGTGGCATACTCCGTATTGGCATCGTTGCCTGGCACAGGCTGACCACTCAGCATCCAGATGGGATTGCTCACCTGTGTATCGCCCAAGTCGGTTAGTGCTACGATGTTACGGGTGTTGGTGGTCAAGCCCGACTTATTGGTCACCCAGATCTCCACACGGTTGATCTCGATACCCGTCATAAGGTTGGGCAGGTTTGCCATCGCATCGTCGTAGTGCTGACGGAAGTAATGTGCCAGGAAGAAGTGGCGGTTTTCCTCGTAGTCGGCTGCATCGAGCTCAAAGGGAGTGGTCTGCGTGCCGCCTTTCGTCGAGACGCTCTTTGTGGATGACTTCTTCTGCGAGAGCACCGTCTGCAGCTTCAGTCGTCCGAACTGCATATCAGCCCTCACACCGAAGAGGTTCGACGCGCCCTTCACCAACGAGTTGTTCGAGGGGAACGACACGTTACCTGCCTCCACCAATTTGATGATCTCGTCTTCTTTACCTTCGTATTTCAGCTTCAGGTTCTGCGTATCAAAGTCGAAAGTGGCATCGGTGTTGTAGTTCAGGTTCATGTTCACTTTGTCGCCCACCTTACCGTTCACGGAGAGGTTGATCTTCTCGTCGAAGTCAAAGGCGGTAGTCTTACGGTTTCGGATCGGCAGTGAGGGGTTGTCGATGTTCTTCATGTTCACACCGATCTTCAGTTCTGCCGTTCCCTGGGTCTTGATGCGCACACCACCGGGACCGAAGATCTTCTCTGCAGGTCCGAGGTCGAAGTGCATGTCTGCAAACGAGAATTTGTCCTTGCCCTTGTTCTTCACGTTCTCCTTGTTCTTCTTGCGGAAGAAGTTGTACATGGCCTTTTTCTCACTCCAATGACGATACTCGTCAGGGGTCATCAAGATGGGGGCGTTCAGATAAGTGTCGCCGATCTTCGAGCCGAGATAATACACATTGGCAGAGTCGTCATACTCCACCGTCTGACGGATGTTGTCAGGACGCTTCAGGTCAATGGCGGAAGAGTCGAGATCAGCCACCAGCATAGGTGCCGTCTTCTGGATACGCCAGCGTGCCTGCAGCGAATCAGCCTCTTGCGCCCATCACTATCCCGACTATCCTGCGCATCATTTTCATGGCAACGGACTACACGACTAACAGGACTCTCAATAAAAGTCCTTCAGTCCTGTAGTCCGTTGCTAAAATTTATATTATTTGATTTGCTTGAGAGCAAGCTTCACGACGGTCTCTACAGGGGCATTGGGCTGCTCCTGCAGGATCTGAACGACCACCTTCTGACTCGGTGCGGGTGCGAATCCCAGCATCGTCAGGGCAGAAACGGCCTCATCCTTCACCTCGTTGTTTACAGGTGTCGCCGTAGCACCGCCCGCAGGTATCTCCTCGGCAATGCCCAAGGCCACAATCTTATCCCTCAGATCCACGATGATACGCTGCGCCGTCATCTTTCCGATGCCCTTGATACCCTGTATCTGTTTGGCGTTGCCCGTCGAGATGGCGTTACACAACTCGGCGACACTCATGCCCGAGAGCATCATCCGCGCCGTGTTAGCACCTACCCCACTCACCGTGATCAGCAAGAGAAACATCTCCCGTTCCTTCTTGTTCACGAAACCGTAAAGCAGATGGGCATCTTCGCGAATGGCCTCATACACATAGAGTTTCACCTCCTTCTTCCCCTGAATCGCACTGAAGGTGTTCAGCGAAATGTTCAGTCCGTAGCCGACGCCGCCAGTCTCGATCGTCGCCAGTGCAGGCGTCAGCTCGGTCAGTTCTCCTTTGATATACTCAATCATAACAACACATGTTTTTTTAATGGAAAAACGTGTATTGCCGCCTGTTTATTGTGTTTGCCCTCATTTTTAAACCCTTGCTTTTTTCAGAAATCTTTCAGCCAAAGCATGAATAACAAGTCTGTAGGGCGTCTGACACCATGATTATCACTGAGGATACCCTTTTCCACCAACCCCTTGACTGCAGTCTGGACGCTGCTGGACGTCTTCAGATTATACCTTGTTATGAAGTTCTGACTGGTAAGCGTCACCTGATTCGGAAATTCAGAGGCAATAGCCATTAATACCGTCTTCTGCTTTTCTGTGAGTGAGGCATAACGGTCTTCAAATGTGAAGCGTTTGGAATCGACCAGATGATTCAGGATTTGGTCGTAAGCCTCTTCATCAACACAGCCACCGCGTTCAGCCATCGTGAAAGCCTCGTTCATCGAGAGCTGCAGATACCAGGTGATGCCTTGGAAGCATTCGTAGAGCCGCTCCACCAGTGCAGGGGAAACACTTTTTTCATATTTAAGGAACAACTGCTGACAGAACTTGACATACACGCCTACTTCTATAGGCAACAGTTGCATAAACACGACACTGTTGTAAAAGGGCCGTGCAGGATTACTAAAGATGCCCTCCAGCAGATGGCGCTCACTGCCGGCAAAGATAAACTGCGTCTTCTTCAAGTGCTGAATCTTTGTTCGCAAGAGTGCCTCCACGTTCTCTTCCTCAAAGCTGGCTATCTTCTGGAACTCATCGATGGCCACGATACACACCGCATCGGAAGACTCGAGATAGCCAAGAATCTCATCGAGTGTCACTTCGGGCTGCTGTATCTCACCAAGACCAAAGCTGATCTCCGGAAATCCTGTCACGACCTCATACGAGATCGTTGTTTTCAGCGAACGCACCATCCGCATTAACCGTTCCAACATCGACTGTTTCCTGGCAATCTTCTTAAATACCTCGCTGGCAAGCAGATAAACCATCTCACGCAGATTCTTACAAGTGTAAATGTCTATCAAGAAAGGCTCGTAGCCATCAGGCAGGCTGTTGGCAGACACATGTTCTATCAAGCCTGTCTTACCCAAACGCCTCTCCGACATGATGGCGACATGACGTCCGTTTACAATGTGGTGGACGAGCATTTCTGATTCCTTCTCCCTGTCGCAGAAATAGTCCTTGTCCACATATTTTCCTATTACAAAGGGATTGCTTAACAACTTCATTTCCTGGCAATTAAGACGATTATGCAAAATTACATAATGCAAAATTACATAATTCATCTAAACTTTGCAACATTTTCTCGTCCTAAAGCATGCTATTTAATCATTTTTCACAAACCACGAGAAACACAGAACGAGAAAACGTCCTATCGACAGGGCGGAAGCAGTACAACAAATTATCAGTATTTCTTTTGCACTTCGCCACGATGTGGCTCGCCATGTTTGCCGACGTGGGTGTGACCGTGCTCGCCGTGCTCAATGCCATGAGGGCGCTAAAAAATCCCCGCTGATGGCGGGGATTTTTCTTTCATTAGGGGGCAGATGGTTTACTGTTGACTGACTTTTACATCGGAGACGGTGATGGAGCCACCGTAGTTATTGATGCTCCAGCAGTTCTTCTGGATACCATAGATGCGCTGCGTGTAGGCACATACATCGTTGATATACATGGTAAGAACTGAATTGTCAGACATTGTCGGCCGGACGCTGGAACACATAGCCGTCGGCTGCCTCGATGAAGCCCTTGCCTTCTTCGCCCTCCTGCTCGAAGTTCACTTTGCGGCCATCTTCCCACTCGGGATTCACCACCATGGTGTAGTACTTCTTCGAGTCGGTACCACGAACGAATGAAACGCCGAACTTATCCCAGTTATTAGATGTCTTGACGGTGAACGAGATGTGGTTGGCAACATCAAGACGATTGAAGAGCACATAAGCTCCGTCGCCACTCAACGTACCATTACTATAGCCGTTAGAATCCATTACCGTTGCCTCAACAGCCTTGTCATACTTCCCTGCCAGTGCAGGCACAGCACCAAGAGTGAGGGTGCCATCAGCCCACTCCAGTTGGGCTCGTTGCCGTCACCAGCACCTACGTTGGTATTCTTCTCATGGATGTCAGCACCAGAACGGAACGGGCACCAGCCCCAGATGTAACGGTCTGTGCCGTTAGAGGCAGTCTTTGCCGCATAGAGAGAGCGACTGTCGAGGATGCCCTCATGACCATCAGGTGCCCACTTCGGACCATCATTCAGACAGCTCTTGAGCTCTTCATAGGTAGAAGCTACCATATACTTCACCTTACGGCTCCAGCTGGCGCGATAGCTCTCACTGAACACGATATACCAGTAGTTGCCCATCTTGAAGATGTCGGGGCACTCCAGCATACGATCCCAGATCATCCTGATACGACCGACATGCTCCCAATTCTTCAGATCGCTTGACTTGAACTCAGCAAACACTGGATCACCCCCGTGCTGAGGATATGTAGAGATTACCATGTGGTAAAGGTTATCATCAGCTACGAAGATCTGCGGATCACGGAAATCGTTGGCAGAATAGCCAAAGTCGGTGCCGTAGAGCGCCCACAGTTCATCCTTGGTCCAATTTTTGAAATCAGTCGAAGTAGCACGCATCACCACCTCTCGGTTCTTGCAGTTGCCATTATGACCTGTATAATAGATATAATATGTACCATCTTTCTCATAGGCACAGCCTGTACCAAGCGCAGCGTCCTGTTCAAAGTCGTTACCGCCATAAGGCAACAGCTCACCGAGCGACTCGTAGCTGGCACAGTCCTTTGTTGCGACAGCCCAAATGGGGTGGAAACGGAAGGGCATATTGTTGATGTACTCCTGTAGGTAAAGCACTTTGAATAGGCCATCCTTCTGATCGTAGTAAGGCATGGGGTCGCCAACGCGTCCTACATAAGGCATATAATATGTGCCAAAATCTGGTGCATCTGTAGAAGCGAAGAATGTGGTAGTGCCTTCCCAATCCTTAGAAGGGTCTCCGCTGAACTTTTCGTCGCTGCACGCCGTCAGCGCAGAGGCTGACAGCATGAATGCGAATACTGAATATATCATTGTCTTCATAAACTATCTATTTTACAAATTATCTTTATTTCCAATTCTACTTCGTCAAGTAATCGAATGCATTGAGCAGGATGGTTCCCATGTTGTCGTGGTAGTTCGACACATAAGGTGTGGGCGAGTTCCAATCGAAGAGTCCAGAACCGAGGCAGATGACACCACCCTTACCAAACTCACCGTTAGCACCCTTCAGTTCCCATGATGACACGCTGTTGTCGCCACCCAGTGCGCGACCGCCAGTCTTAGCCTCAACAGCATCCTTACCATCCTGATAGGTATCCCAGAATCCGAAGTGCCAAGGATCATCGCCCATCTGGTCGGAGCCTTCGCCGCCTCCGCCACCCCAGACATTGTTGGGATAAGCATCCTCAGGCATAGCGCCCAGGGCTATAGCGTAATTCACAGCCGAACGTCCGAGTACGAAGCCGACACCATTCTGCCAGAGCTCCTTCATCTTCGGCAGTGCTGTCATAGCACCCTGTTCAGCCTCAACAAAGCCATTATAATTGCCGTATGATGAGCAATGACGATGGAAGAATACGAGCTTACACTTCTCCAGCGAGATATTACCACTGGCAATATCGTTCCATGAAGCATAAGCCGCACTTTCGATATTACCCGTGAGCCACTTGGCTGCAGCCTTCTCCTCATCATTCAGCAGTTCAATATTTTCTGCTTCGCCAACAAAGATAGCTACAGGATCGGATATCATAGTTACATATACGGTATAGACTGATGTAGCTGTATTATCATTCAGGGTAATCTGGAAAGGCTCTGTGAAGTTACCCTTCGTACCACTGGCTGGCGAGCAGATAGCATCTTCGCTATGCTCAACCTCAAAGGTGGCATTGGTCAGGTCGATACCGCTATTAGCCATCACACTGACATTGACAGTCTTATCCTGCTGGTTGATGGCACCTCTTACACCTTCCAGAATGAAGTTCTTCATCAGTGCCTCATCATTACGTACGCTTACCTGGTAGTCCAGCAATCGCCTACATTCATACTTGACTGAGCACCTGGAGAAACTGTAATACCGGTAACTTCCATATCTCTTTTCTGGTCAAAGTCAACAGGAACTTTCACCTTCACTAGTCGTTTCTCTGTGTTGATGATGCCTTCATACTGTCCGTTCAGCACGAACTTCTCAACAAGGCATGAACCGCTCACATCGATGCTGCCCGTATGATCTTTGCTGCAGGCAGCTAACCCGCATATTACGCATAATGCGCAGATAATGCTATATATCGTTTTCATAACTTTAATTTTTCAATTTTTCAATTCTTCAATTCTTCATTACCACTCTCCGCAGTTCTGCGTATAGTGTCCGTTTGATGCAGCCATTTGCTCCCAAGGAATAGGAAGGTACTCATTCTTATTGGCAGTAAACTGTGCACCATCGAGGAAGTTCATCTTCTCACTCTCTGTGGTATAGAACCTGTTCAGCACTGTGGCAGCATCGCCCCAACGTACGAGGTCGAGGAAACGCTCACTCTCCATAGCCAGCTCAAGGCGACGCTCCATCTTAATAATCTTCATGGTCTCCTCCTTTGAGAATGAGCCATTATACTTGCCCACAGCATAGTGAACATTGTATTTGTTTGGATAGCCAGAGACTGCACTACTATTTGCCAGCTTGGCAGCACGGTCGCGAATCTGATTAACCAGTGCGATTGCTTCTGTGGTCTGTCCCAACTGAGCCAGAGCCTCAGCACGCATCAGCAGCACGTCAGCAAAGCGGAATACGATACGGTTCATCGAACTAGCCCACTGTGAGTCGCACAGGAACAGATAGAGGTCGGTCAGTGCGGGATCAACATTCTGCTTCAGTGATACAAAGTACCCAAATGTTCCACCAGAGCGACTCCATGCGTTAGACTCACTCATCATGAAGTTGGGGTTGTACATATAGGGAGTGCCAGGAACACCTACGGTCTCGAACAGACGAGGATCGACGGTCTGATTTGAACCTACCGTGTAATCGACATCATCAAAGTTGTCGAGCAGAGGCAGTCCATTGCTGTTGGTACGATAGGCGTTTACCAGATTATGAGACGGCTTATAGAAATCACAACCAGAATCGTGTACCTTAGGAATACATGGCACTATCAGACGGTTAGAGAAGTTCAGGTTACCATATACGGTACCATCGTTCTTAGAGTACTGGATAGCCCAG
>CADCBZ010000078.1 GCA_902799765.1 uncultured Prevotellaceae bacterium | reverse complement strand
CTTTCGAAAAGGATTATCTCAGTGGAAAATATGGAGCCACACCCATTATCGGTAATCTGGAGTCAGTATTAAGGAGGGCAGAGTGATGGCACGCAGACAGAACCCCAAAATTGAGCGCACACTCAAAAGAACAAGCAGCCTAAAGCTGGTGAAACAGACCTTCCTTATCGTCTGTGAAGGAGAGTAAAGATTAACGTACAATTTTCTATATACAGCTAACTAAAATACGCATATCATCAATTTTATTTCATTATTTCGTAACATTTTCACGTAATTTGCCATTAAAATGCTTGTTTTATTCTCGTTGACAGTTGAAAACGCCTTAGAGATTTATTTGGGACGCACTATCTCTCCATGACTATTACGCTCCCATAAAGGAGATCCATTGTGTGTTTGAGCAATCTTGTTAAGCTTGTAAAACCATTTGCGCTCATTATCAGTGAACTTGGTGCCTTTTCCTTTCTTCTAAAGTATGTGCTTTAGTTAGTCCGTCGCGTCGGACTGCGAGTTCGCTGGTTACGGACGGGGAGTCCAAACACGACGGACTGAGAGTTTCCATTAATCAAACGGAACGCACGCCCTTGATGAGGCGAATGCGAGTTTTAGATAAATTTTTGCGATTTTGGGGTTAACCTCACTTTGAGGATCGAAAGCCCTTTGTATAAAGGAATTTTAGCGAGTGAGATTGGAAGTTTTAATCTCACCTGAACCTCACTTCTACCTCACTCGAACCTCATTTGACTTGTTATATGCGTGTCTTTGGGGAGAAAAAGAATGCTCGCAGTTGCGTGAGGTTAAAGTGAGGTTCAGGTGAGGATTGAGTGAGGTTAAAATCACTCAACCTCACTTGCCTCCAGCCCTTTGTAGAAAGGGATTTCAGAAATCTGAGTGAGGTTAACCTACCTTTATGGGAGTGAAAAATAAATCATTTTCCTTTGTCCATTTACTTTTTTTTCGTATCTTTGTGCACTATTAGGACATAAATAACGAAAAAAATGAATAAGGCAATGATTACTTTCGTCCTGTGTTGCTGTATGATTTCGTGCATCAAGGACGAGGCCCCGAACAATGAGTGCGACATCGAGAGTGCCTGGGTAGAAGGCGCGGAATTGGAGAAGTTATTCTACAAGCCGGCAGATATGCGTAAAGAGAACATCAGTTCCACAGAGACGAGCATCACATTTATTGTGCGCTCGATGGCTATGGTGCCGACAGAAATCCCAGTGAACTTCAAGATCACTGATAAAGCCTGCATCGAACCGGCAAGTGGCTCGCTGCAGGACTTCACGAAAGGCCCAGTCACTTACACCGTCACCTCTGAGGACGGACAGTGGAACCGTACATACAAGGTCGCATTTACAGAGCCCATACTGCCCAAAAGCAAGTTCTCGTATGAGAATGTTGATACGCTGGAAGGTGGTTTCTTAGTACTGAACAAGTATCATCAATTCTACGAACTTAACCAGAATGGAGAGAAACAAAGATTTTGGGCATCTGGCAATGCCGGTTTCGCATTGTCTTTGTTTTCCGGAGCTGGTCCAAAACAGTTCCCCACCTATATGTCTGAAAATGGATTCGAGGGTAATGGCGTCCGCCTGAAGACGATGTACGCAGGAGATCTTGGAAAAGGTATGGGCAAACCTATTGCTGCCGGCAACCTCTACTTAGGCAGGTTTATGGTGGAGTATGCTGCGATGGATCCGCTGAAAGCTACAGAGTTTGGTGTGCAATGGGACAGGGATCCGGTACGCATCACAGGTTATTACAAATACAAGCCAGGTCCAGAATTCACCAATGTCAAAATGGAAGTCATTCCTGACCGTATTGACGAGGCCAGCATCTACGCCGTGTTCTATAACAATATCGACCCTAACGGTAGCCAATACTTCCTCTATGGTGAGGAACTCGCTGATCTCGACAAAATCATAGACAATCCACAGGTGTATAAGGTCGCTCGTGTGTCCTCTTTACCACCTACGGACCAGTGGACACGCTTTGAAATGTTCTTCGAGGGCAGAGATGCGCCAGAGGAATTGGTGGCTAACAAGAACTGTAACTTGGCAATCGTATTCTCGTCGAGCAAGAACGGTGCACAGTTCGAGGGAGCCATTGGCAGTACACTCTACATAGATGAAGTGGAAGTATCGTATGAAAAGTGATAAGTAAAGAATCGGCAAAGTTGTTAAGATAGAAGAATGAAGATGAAGAATATTATTATCGCAATAGGAATGACGGTGCTGACCTTCGGGATGGCAGCCACCGCGAAAGCAGGCGGAATCGACAGCCTGCAACTCAAGGTTCGTGCAGGATACAATATTGGAGGAACATCCCCCATCCCGCTACCAGAAACCATCCGTAGCATCGACAGCTACAGTCTGACACCATCGTTCATGGTAGGCATTGATGCCATGTTGCCACTGAATGAGAAATGGGGCATCACCGCCGGGCTGCACTTCGAGAATAAGGGGATGAAGGCAGAAGTGACCACCAAGTCATACCACATGGAGGTCATTAAAGGAGACTCACATCTATCGGGAGTCTTTACAGGTCATGTTAGCCAGAAGATTACGCAGTGGATGCTGACCGTCCCTGTCCAGGCCACATTGGGACTGGGTAAAAAAGTCATGCTCAAAGGCGGACCATACGTGTCATTCCTCCTGAGCAAGGGGTTCAGCGGTATTGCTTCCGATGGTTATCTGCGTGAGGGCAATCCTACTGGTGCCAAGATACTGATGGGCGACGAGGAAGGCGAGTGGGCTACATACGAATTCGATGACGACATGCGTTCCGTGCAGTTTGGTATCGGTGTTGGTGTTGACTGGCAGGTGTACAAGTGCCTTGGTGTGTCTGCCGACCTGAACTGGGGCCTGACGGGCATCTTCCCCAGCGACTTTAAGACCGTAGAGCAGACACTATATCCCATTTATGGTAGAATAGGAGTTTTTTACAGACTTAAGTAGAGAAGCATGAAGATCGTAATACTCGACGGCTTTACGGCCAATCCTGGCGACCTGTCGTGGAAGGGATTGGAGGAATTGGGCATGCTGACGGTCTATGACCGCACCAAACCAGAGGAGACAATAGCAAGGGCTGCCGAAGCCGACATCGTGCTTACCAACAAGGTCATCATCAACCGTGAGGTGATGGCGCAACTGCCTCAACTGAAATATATCGGTGTGCTGGCCACAGGCTACAACGTGGTGGATATCGAGGCAGCCCACGAACGCGGCATCATCGTGACCAACGTACCCGCCTACAGCACAGAGAGTGTGGCGCAGATGGTGTTCGCCCATCTGTTGACGGTGACGAACCGTACGGAGCACTATGCCCTCCAGAACCGCCAAGGCCGCTGGAGCAAAAATTCCGACTTCTGTTACTGGGACTTTCCACACTTGGAGTTGGCTGGTAAGACCTTCGGCATCGTAGGATTAGGGAATATCGGACGACGTGTCGCAGAGATCGCCCTTGCCTTTGGTATGCAGGTAAAAGCGCTGACCAGCAAGTCAGCCGACACCCTTCCCGCTGGCATCGAGAAAGCAGATCTGGAAGCACTCTTGGCGACATCGGATGTCATCTCACTGCATTGTCCACTCACAGACACCACCCGTCACCTGATTAATCGCGAGACGCTGCAACGGATGAAGCCCTCCGCCATCCTCGTCAACACAGGACGAGGCCCGCTGGTGGATGATCAGGCAGTAGCTTCTGCTTTGGCAAAAGGACAGCTGGCTGCTTTCTGTGCCGATGTGCTCACAGAGGAACCGCCCAAGGCTGACAACCCGCTACTCAGTCAACCGAACGCCTTCATCACACCTCATATCGCCTGGGCCACCGAGGAAGCCCGCAGCCGTCTGCTGCAAGTAGCCATCAGCAACGTCCAAGCCTTCCTGAACGCCAAACCACAGAACGTCGTATAAACATGAAACATCGCATACTTTTTGTCTGTCATGGTAATATCTGTCGCAGTCCGATGGCAGAGTTTGTCATGAAGGATCTGGTGAGCAAGGCAGGTCTCGACGATCAGTTCTATATCGAATCGGCAGCCACCTCGACGGAGGAGATCGGCAACGAGGTCTATCCGCCAGCCAAGCGGAAGCTCGCCGAACACGGTATCTCGTGCAAGGGCAAGACGGCGCGCCAGATGACGCGTAACGACTATCAGCACTTCGACCTGCTGATAGGTATGGACACATGGAACCTGCGTAACATGAACCGCATCTGTGGTGGCGACCCAGAAGGCAAGATCCACTTGTTACTCGACCATACAAAACGACCAGGTGATGTCGCTGACCCCTGGTACACAGGCAATTTTGAAGCCACCTGGCGTGATGTCATCGAAGGCTGTACCCAACTGTTGAAAGACTTGACGGAATAGAATTCAAATTAGTTTTCGTATCTGTCGCTCTAGTGCCATCAGTTCCGGACAAGAATGTATCTCCATCTGTTTCATCCTTAAAAAAACTGAATATGATGATGCAAAATTAGGCATTATTTCCCAAATAAAAAGCAAAAAAAAGCAATTTCAACGATTAATTCAAATAAAAACCGTAAATTTGCACAATTTAAAATTAACTGATATGGAAAAAAGACTTTTATGGATGCTGACCGCCATCTTGACTTGCGGTCTGACGATAACCTCCTGCTCGAACAATGACGCGCCAAGTTTACCGCAGGATGAGGTGGAAGCCCAACTCTCAAAGATGACACTGCGTGAGAAAGTGGGACAGATGTTCTTCGTACGCATGGAAACACTTGATACCACCATTCACTGGAATGCCTATTCTGACCTTCAGGAGAATCCTATCCATGAGGTGAACAAGACCATGCGCGATGTGAACGCAAACTATCCCATCGGCGGACTCATCCTCTATGCATGGAATATCGACGACGAGGCACAACTGGCGAAGTTAATCCCTCAGATACGGGCACTGAACGGTAATCCCCTACTCTGTATCGACGAGGAGGGTGGCCGTGTGTCACGCCTCGCCAACAACCCCAAATTCAACGTCAAGAAGTATGAGTCGATGGCAGCCATCGGTGCTACGGGAGACCCGAACAATGCCTACGAGTGTGGCAACACCATCGGCACTTATCTGAAGTACTACGGCTTTGATATCGACTTTGCACCTGTTGCCGATGTGAACACCAATCCTGACAACATCATTATCGGCCCCCGTGCCTTCAGCGACGACCCTCAGGTGGCTGCGCCGATGGTGACCAACTATCTGCAAGGCCTGAAGGATGCTGGTATCATAGGCTGTATCAAGCACTTCCCCGGTCACGGTGACACGAAGACCGACACACATTTCGGTTACGCATCGACTCAGAAGACATGGGAGGAGATGATGGATTGTGAGATGGTGACCTTCAAGGCTGGTATCAAATGGGGCTGCCAGCTGATTATGACGGCTCATATCGGTGCACCGAATGTCACGGGCTCAGATATCCCCAGCACGATGTCGTCAGTCATCTTGCAAGACAAGCTGCGCGGCGAACTGGGTTACCAGAACATCATCATCACCGACGGTATGGAGATGGGAGCCATTACTCAGCAGTACTCCAGTGCCGAGGCTGCCGTGAAGAGCATCCAGGCGGGTGTTGACATTGTGTTGGGTCCGAAGAATCTTGTGGAGGCTTTTGATGCTGTGATCGACGCCGTCAACAAGGGTTCCATCAGTGAGGAGCGCATCAACCAGAGCGTGCGCCGAATACTGAAAATGAGGCAATAAGCCAATGAAACATAACATACTATTTGTCTGTCACTTGTTACTCGACCATACGAACCGTCCTGATGATGTCGCTGACCCCTGGTACACAGGCAATTTTGAAGCCACCTGGCGCGATGTTATCGAAGGCTGTACCCTGCTGCTGAAAGACTTGACAGATCAGTCAATTAACGACTAATAATGCCCTTATTTGTTAATAATATCACACCCAGCGTCATGCATTCTGTAATAGGAACGGCGAGCCACATGCCTTGTGGGAAAATGAACATAGGCATCAGAATAAATGCCGGTACAAGGAATATCAGACCTCGGAACAGCATACATAACGTAGCCCGAGTGTTCTGCTCAGTGGCTTGATAATAGCCGATGATGGCCACATTCATAGCAAAGAATATGGCAGAATAAGCAAACAAAGGAAGTCCACTTATAGCAATCTCATAGGCTTTAGTGCCTGCTTGCAGGAAAAGGCCGACAAGTGGTTTGGTACCCAAGGTGAGAAACATTGTTGCCAATACGCCACAGATGGTAGCGGTACTGAAGCTAACCCTGAAAGCTCTTTGCACACGATAGCGATTGCCTGCACCATAATTGAAACTGATGATAGGCTGGGCTGACTGTGCAACCGCATTGTTGACCATAAATACGATAGGATAAAGATAACAGGCTACACAGAAGGCAGCTACACCATCTTCGCCCAACTCGCGGATAAACACGTAGTTTCCGGTAAGCAACATCATGGACATGGCCAGTTCTCCCAGCATAGAGGAAAAACCACTACGAGCCATATAGCCGACATTGCGGGCTGTCAGATAAAAACTGGTACGAGTGAGCTTTAGTCTGAAGATCTTGACGGTCTGTGCGCGGAAGAACATGTACCAGACAACCATTACTGCGGCAGCAGCACAGCTAATCGATGATGCGATGCCGCTGCCCGCAACACCCATCTGCATCGGAAATACAAATAGCCAATCCAAGAAGATGTTCAGTAAGCCAGGAAAAATCTCTAATGAAGCTGCAAACTTGGGAGACCCGTCAAGTCGGATGACGAAGGTACCAATCATCTGGATGACGATGCAAACACAGCCAGGAAGAATGGAGAGAAGATAAGCCTGACATAATGGCAATAGTGCATCACTGCTTCCCAAAAGTCGCAAGAATGGGATGCGGAAGAGAAAAACAGCAATCGCAATCATGACCATCAGCAGGGCTGCTACATCGAAGGCTTGGGTGATATTGATATTAGCGGCTTTGTTGTTGTTTTGTGCCAGATGGATACTTGCCACAACTGACACGCCCACACCAAACATCAGCGCAATGCCCGTCGTGATTAAAAACAAGGGCGAGACTATATTGATAGCTGCCAATGCATTGCTACCCACACCCTGTCCAACGAATATGCCGTCTGCAACCGTAAATAGCGATGCAAACACCATTGACAACAACGTAGGATAGAAAATGCTGTTAAACAGTGGCGCTATCTTCGACTTTCCAAAGTCAATACTATCTCTTTCCTTATTTTTAATTTTTTTTGTCATCAGTCAATGTATTCTCTTCTACTTCCGTTACGAAACAGGCCACCAGGCCATAAGTGATGGTAGGCCGTATCCAAATTTCAATCAAGAAATAATCGGTGTATATTCCGGTGGGCTCAATATAGATGTCGTAGTTGTAGAGTGCGGCAATAACCACATCCACCAAGAATATCATCCACAGATCACGCTTTGTGTAAGTCTTCCATTCCTTACGGGCATAGAAGAATGTCAACATGAGAAGCAACCAGACCGAGAGGAAAAGACAAATCACATGCAGGGCGTAAATGGCCAGCGGCGGCGGAAAGAGGATGTCGCGCAGCAGGATCGTCATGCCTACACATAACGAGCACCTGTAGTTGAACTGATTGGTATCCATACGGTTGAAGAAGTACAGCCCAATCATGGTCAGACAGGCCAAGTAGAACATGTTGAGGATCAGCTCTTCCCCTGCCTCTTGCATTCCGAATTTGTAAACCGCATAGTACATGACGCATACCGACAAGATGCCTGCAATGGCAGTGATGCCGACGTCTGCGATTTTGATTTTCTTCTTAAATCTAAGCATAGTATATTTATAATTTGAAGTTTATGCAAAGGTAAATAAATTCTGCCAAAAAGCATTATCTCAATTATCTCATTAAAGTGATTTTGCTAATTTTAAAGCAATTTTTGCTAATTATGAAAGTCTCACATTGCATTTAACCGCCCGAAGGCCAACATGATGGGCCATCAACTGGTCCATGGGAAAACCTAAACTCGAAACAAAAGAAAGAGGCCCGCATCTATAAAAAGCGAGCCCAATTGGTGTGATTTATTATTGCTTGACCTATCAAGGCATATAATAGTTGGTCAGGAAATAGGTCCTCTCCCAATCCACAATCTTTAGCTCAGACTCCTTAGCCGTATGGATGTCGAACTCGTCGAGCACCATCACCTGCCTGTCCTTCATGTCGTAAAGCGGCCACTCCTTAGGAGTAGGCTCCACCATGAACCCATACAATGGCAGGCTTCTTTTCGGCTGCTGTCGTAGCTGGCTTCCAGATGTTGAGGTACAGACAATCCTCGCCTTGATAGTAGATAGAAGAAAGTTCCACCTCTGGCTGTGGGGCTGCTTTGGCGTTGTAGTATGCCTCATACACGCCATCATTAGGCGTGGCATCTACTGGCGCTTTCCAACGCAGGCTGCCTATAGGCTGCTGTCCTACGTAAGGAATGCCTTTGAAGACAATGGTGTTATCCACCTTCTTACCAACGAAGGTGCCGTTGATGCATTTCACGGCAAGTGACTTGTCGTAGTTGCCATCCACTATTGTCTTGTTCTCACCGTACCAGGATCTGATGGTTTCTTTATACTGTTCCATCTCATTTCCTACGTCGTTTGCCATATTATCTTTTGTACTTGCCGCCATAACAGCCATGGTGCTGAAAATAAGGATGGCAGCAAACATCCATAATCTGCTCTTTTTCATTGCAACCTATGTTTATAATTTTACATTGGGAAGACCTTCTTTCCTTCGAAATACGTGGCAGCGGGCTTTGCCTCATGAATCTCTGTCACTGGGCAGGTCAGCACGTCCTTGGTGACCAGCAGGAAGTCGGCATACTTGCCCTCCTTGATGCTGCCACGCTCGTTCTCCAGGAACATCTGTCTGGCCACGTTGATGGTCAGGGCCGTAAGAGCCTGCTCGCGGGTGAGGCATTCTTCCGCCCACCAGGGCTTGGCCTGCTCGGGATAATAAACACCCGTGACTACAATCTCCATGATGCCGAAAGGATCGTCAGGAGCACCGCAAAGCGCAGGGAAGTCGGAGTGCGAGGACAGATTGACGCCGTGGTCGAAGAAGGACTTCATAGGATAACCCTTATCCTTCAGGCCTTCAGGAAGGATTTGCATCAGCTCAGCCTGCAATTCATTGTCGGCATGATGCCAGAGCATACCCGAAGTGACATAGATGTTGTTGTCGGCCATGCGCTGGTAGTCTGGCTCGTTGACACCATACACGTGTACCAGCGTATTGCGCATCTCTTTCTTTCCGGCATTGACGTATGCGTTGACGATACGCTCCACGCCCTTGTTGCCCATCACATGAACGTGCATGGTGATGCCCTTCTCATTCGCCTTGCGCGTGATGTCGGTCAGTTCCTCCTCCGACCAGTTGGGAATGCCCTGCTTACCACCGGGGTAGAGCGGCTCCACAAATCCCGTGCCGCTCTCCACCGTGCCGTCCATAAACATCTTGAGCCAGTTGGTGCGGATGTGAGCAGACTCATATTTCTTGGTGGCGCTGGCTTTCTCCAACGTCTTGTCCACA
>CADCBZ010000077.1 GCA_902799765.1 uncultured Prevotellaceae bacterium | reverse complement strand
GCTGGAGGACGTGAAGGCGAACCTGATCAGCGTACGCCGCATCATTTTCACCCCGAATGTGGACGTGAAGGACGAGCTGAAGAACACCTCTATCCAGATTACCTGTCTCGATGAGGATGGCAACGTGCTGAAGCGTGTGACCAGCGGTGACTCGGGCGACATCGAGGATAATGAGAACGAGAACGGTGGCAGCACCAACAGCGGCTCAGGCAGCGGTTCAGAGAGTGGTAACACCAACGGTGGCAATACTGGTGGAAACACTGGCGGCAGCAACGACGGCGGCGAAGACCTCGACAAAGATTAGCGTTTTGGGGCTTCGGCCCCAACGCTTAACATGAAACATTAATCATTAAAATTCTGAGAAGCTATGACGAAGAAAGAGACTACTAAGTTTATTGTGCAGATTATCGTGTCGATTGCTTCGGCAATCCTGACTGCACTGGGAGCAACTTCCTGCATGGAAATTTAAAGAAGATCCCTCTGGGCATGCCCAGAGGGATCAATCATCGAGATCTCATTTTTCGTTTCTTTTCCACTTCCATTGCCATGTCGCCATACGCTCGAGATCTGGTGTGAACTGTATGATATTGCCATCTCGAGATACCAGACCGGCACTGATCGCCTCTTCTATATCCTCGTCATAGTCAGAATAGCTATCCCAATAAAACTTTTTCAAACCCATCACAAAGTCATCGTAGAGACAGCGGCCTGTGCCTATGACATCACGACATTTCAGCAGTTTGTAAAGTTGACCATTCGACGTCTGCTTCTTCTCATACTCGCCGTAGAGTTTAGCCAATTCCACCAGTTCGTCCACCAGATTTTGATAGTCGGCATCACCGTCTTTCATCTTTATGCGCTCGAAGGTAGCCCCCACCTCCTGCCATTTCTCAATCTGGTGCCACAAATTGCTCACAGCATCTAGCGAATTCTCACTTTTATCATCACTGTTCCATATCATCACTCTCAGAGCTATCTCATCATTGGCTCCCAAGAAAAATTCTCTCTTCCCATTGGTATGGTTAATTCCAACATCGATACAGCCGGTAACTTCCTGCATCTTAAGATCGTCGCCAAGTTCCACCTTCAGACCAGCCATCTGTATGTTGTCGAGAAAGCGTTTCACATTAATATCGTCACCGTCTTTCTGCCCCATCCATACCACCTCGACCAGTTCGTCTTTTCCAACGGTGTCGCCTACAAAACCAAGATGGATAGGGTCGTTTTCCAACTCGCCCATGTCATCAGGGATAAAACAGTGCTGAAAATCGAGCATCCCGTTTTTATCAAGCATACGATACACGGGCTTGCCATCGAACACCATATCCCCTTCCTCATTCACCTTGCCTACCAGCATCGTGCCTATCAGTTGTGCAATTTCTGCTATCGGTCCTTCCCATACGAAGGCATAGACCGCATAGGGTTTCTCCGCGGGTACGTAATGACTTTGATAATTTGCTCCCTGAACCGTAATCGGTCCTGAATAATGATTGTGTATTTGATCCATAATACTTTATTAATAATATGTTGTTATAACCTTATTTAATTTTCGGCTTGCAAAGATACAGAAAAAGCTTGTAACATATGGCAATAGAAAGAAAAATTAGTTTCTTTTTGCATTTTTGTTTTTACACCTATTTATATATATAGGACGCAACCATGCAAACGTTTGCATTTGTTTTGGGGCAATAACTCAGGTATTTGCGACCCACACATTGGGATTTCTTCGTATATTTGCACCAAAGTGATATAAATAGCTAAAAACGCGTATGAGAATCGGATTCAATCTTGAGTATCAGACTACCTTCGGAGAGGAGCTGATGCTGAACATCCTCGCTGAGGGGAAAACCGAACAGCACAAGATGGGGACGCTCGACGGACTCCATTGGATGTGCGAGTTGAGTAAGACCGTGAAGGCCGACAAGTGTATCGACTATTTCTACAGTGTGGTACGCGGCGAGCAGCTGGCACGCACGGAGTGGTTGACAGAGCCTCATCGTCTGGAGCTGGTAGCCGCCAAGGGTGCCCGCTATACGGTGTATGACCACTGGATCGACATCCCCGAGGATGCCTTCCTTTATTCTTCGGCATTTACGGAGTGCGTGGCTGCCCGTGAGAAGAAACCCAGTGAGGAGAGCCACTACGACAAGACCGTACGTCTGAAGGTGCGTGCCCCACAGCTGCGTAACTTCGAGCGACTGGCGATCCTCGGCGACTGCGGTATCCTGGGCAACTGGGAGGCGAAGCGCGCGGTGGATATGACGGAACACGCCAGCAATGAGTGGGTGATCAGCCTCGACGGCGACAACCTGCCCAAGATCTTTGAGTTTAAGTTCGTGGGACTCGACGAGGCCATCGACGTGACTCCGCTTTGGGAGGAGGGTGCGAACCGCACCATCGAACTGCCCGTGCTGAAGTCGGGCGATGTGATCGTGTATGAGCTGCCACAGGCTTACTTCCCCATCTACCCGTGGAAAGGTGCAGGTACGGTGATTCCCATCTTCTCACTGCGCAGTGAGGGGAGCTTCGGCGTGGGTGACTTCGGTGACCTGAAGCTGATGGTAGACTGGTGTGCGAAGACGAAGCAGCGCGTGCTGCAGGTGTTGCCCATCAACGATACGAACATGACCTACACCTGGCAGGACTCCTATCCCTATAACTCGATCAGCATCTATGCGCTCCATCCCCAATATACCGACTTCCGCCAGTTGCCCGCCCTGAAGGACGAGGCATTGAAGGCGAAGTTCGAGGCACTCAGACTGGAACTGAACGCCCTGCCGCAGATCGACTACGAGCGGATGAACAATGCGAAGCTGGAGTATCTGCGGGCACTCTATGCCCAGGAGGGAAAGACCATCCTGAAGAGCGAGGCCTTCAAGAAGTTCTTCGAGCAGAACGAGGCTTGGCTGGTGCCCTACGCTGCCTTCTGCCATTACCGCGACCTCTACGGCACTGCCACCTTCCAAGAGTGGCCCGACCACCACGAACTGCCTGAGAACGAGCGCGAGGCGATGACGAAGCCTACCACCAAGATCTATAAGGAGGTGGCCTTCTGGTATTTCGTGCAGTTCAACCTCGACCAGCAGATGCGCGCCGCCCACGCCCACGCCCGTAAGAACCGTGTGATCCTGAAGGGTGACATCCCCATCGGCATCAGCCGTGACGGTGTGGAGGCTTGGGTGGAGCCGAAGTACTTCAACCTGAACGGTCAGGCTGGCGCGCCGCCCGATGCCTTCTCCGTAAACGGACAGAACTGGGGCTTCCCCACCTACAACTGGGATGCAATGCTCGAAGACGGCTGCAGCTGGTGGGTACGCCGCTTCCGCAAGATGGCTGAATATTTTGATGCCTATCGCATCGACCACGTACTCGGCTTCTTCCGTATCTGGGAGATTCCCTTTGATGCCGTTCACGGTCTGCTCGGCCTATTCTCGCCTTCACTCGGCATGACGCGTGAGGAGATTGAGGCCTACGGTCTGCAATTCCAGGAGGAACTCTTCACCAAGCCTTTCATTGCCGACTGGACGCTGGAGAAGATCTTCGGCGAAAAGGCGCAGTACGTGAAAGATACTTTCCTCAACAACCTGCATGACGACATCTGGGAGATGAAGCCCGCAGAGTTAGCCAACCTCCGCGACGGTCTCTATGCCCTGATCAGCGATGTGCTCTTCGTGCGCGACCGTAAGAATAAGGATAAGTTCCACCCACGCATCGGTGTACAAAACGACTTCATCTATCAGGCATTGTGGGACAACGACAAGTTCGTCTTCAACCGTCTTTACAACGACTACTTCTACCGTCGCAACAACCAGTTCTGGTATCAGGAGGCGATGAAGAAGCTGCCGAAGCTGACACAGGCCACCCGTATGCTGGTGTGTGCGGAAGACCTGGGCATGGTGCCTGAGTGCGTGCCCTGGGTGATGAACGAACTGCGCATCCTCTCACTGGAGATCCAGTCGATGCCGAAGGATCCGACCACCCGTTTCGGCAGACTCTCACATAACCCCTACCGTTCGGTGGATACCATCTCTACCCACGACATGGCCACGCTGCGTCAGTGGTGGGACGAGGACGAAGAACGTTCACAGAGCTACTTCAACACGACGCTGCGTCGTGGCGGTCCTGCACCCCGTCCGCTGCCCGGTTGGCTGGCAAAGGACATCGTGAGCCGTCACCTCACATCGCCCTCGATGCTCTGTCTGATCTCCTTCCAAGACTGGATGAGTATCAACGAGCAGCTGCGCCTGCCTGATGAGAATGCAGAGCGTATCAACATCCCGGCTAATCCCCGTCACTACTGGCGCTATCGCATGCACCTGAGCATCGAGCAGCTGCTGGCAGCCGACGAACTCAATAATGAAATCAGCACATTAATTATTCAAAGCGGAAGAAAATGAAAAAGCTATTCTTAAGTCTGATGCTTTTGCCGATGATGGCAATGGCAGGCAGCATCAAATCACCCAATGGGAATATTGAGGTGAAGTTTTCAGTGGATAACACGGGCCGTCCCGTCTATGAGATGACCTACAAAGGACGGGCGGTGGTGAAGCCCTCGCACCTGGGACTCGAACTGGCCAAGGACAAGCACGCCTCGATGGGATTGAACGAAGACGACCTGATGGACGGCTTTGTCATCGCGAAGGAAGAGACTTCGACCTTCGATGAGACTTGGCAACCTGTCTGGGGCGAGACCAAGGACATCCGTAACCACTACAACGAGTTGGCTGTCACACTGGCCAAGGAGTTTTCCATACCGAAATATACGGGCGATGGTACTGCACCGGGTACGTTCCTGGAACCTCATCAGCGTCAGATCATCATCCGCTTCCGCGTCTATGACGACGGTATCGGTTTCCGTTACGAGTTCCCGCAACAGCAGGACCTCAACTATTTCCTCATCAAAGAGGAGCGTTCGGAGTTCGCGATGGCTGGCGACCACAAGGCATGGTGGCTCCCCGGCGACTATGACACCCAGGAGCAAGAGACACAGGAGACAAAGCTCTCTGAGATCCGTAAACGCTTCAGCGAGGCCGTGAACTGGAGCAACTCCTCTGTGGCTGTGTTCTCACCCACTGGTGTACAGACCTCCCTCCAGATGAAGAGCGACGACGGCCTGTATATCAACATCCATGAGGCTGCCTGTCAGGATTATGCCACGATGCATCTGGAGCTCGTGGATGCCGAGACCAAGAATCTCTCCGAGAAGCTGATGGGTGGCAGCAATGCCTATACCCCCGATCCGAAGCCCACACCTTATCCCCTGCCGGAGGTCTTTACGTTTGTGAGTCATCTCACCCCTGACGCCACAGGTCTGAAGGGTGCGATGCAGACACCTTGTGAGACACCTTGGCGCACGGTGATGGTATCGGACGATGCCCGCGACATGCTCTCGAACAACCTCATCCTGAACCTGAACGAGCCCTGTAAGATTGAGGATACCTCTTGGATCCATCCCACGAAGTACTGCGGTGTGTGGTGGGAGATGATCGTAGGACGTGGCTCCTGGCATTACACCAACGACTTCCCCTCGATCAAACTCGACCAGATCGACTGGAGCAAGGTGAAGCCCAACGGCACGCACAAGGCCAACAATGAGAACGTGAAGCGCTACATCGACTTCGCTGCCAAGAACGGTCTCGACCAGGTGTTGGTGGAAGGCTGGAACGTGGGTTGGGAAGACTGGGCCAACATGTGGAAGCGCGACGTGTTCGACTTCGTGACGCCCTACCCCGACTTCGATATCAAGATGCTGAACGACTATGCCCACTCGAAGGGTGTGAAGATCCTGATGCACCACGAGACCTCGAGTTCGACACAGAATTACGAGCGCCATATCAAGGCCGCTTATGAGCTGATGAACAAATACGGCTACGACGCGGTGAAGACGGGTTACGTGGGAGATATCATCCCACGTGGCGACCACCACTATTCGCAGTCGATGAACAACCACTACCTCTATGTAATCAAGGAGGCTGCCAAGCACCATATCATGGTAAACTCACACGAGGCTACCCGTCCGACAGGTCTCTGTCGCACCTGGCCGAACCTCGTGGGTGGTGAGAGTGCCCGTGGTACAGAGTATGAGGCTTTCGGAGGCTCTAACCCCGATCATACCTGTATTCTGCCGTTCACCCGCCTGCAGGGCGGTCCGATGGACTACACCCCCGGTATCTTCGTCACGAAGCTCTCTGAATGGAGCAACAATACCTCTTGGGCACGTATCACCCTCGTGGGTTCACTGGCCCTCTATCTGACGATGTATTCGCCCCTGCAGATGGCTGCTGACCTGCCTGAGAACTATGAGAAGTTCGACGATGCCTTCCAGTTCATCCGCGACGTGGCTTGCGACTGGGACGACTCGAAGTATCTGGAGGCTGAGCCTGGCGACTATATCACCGTGGCCCGTAAGGCAAAGGGTACCGACAACTGGTTCGTGGGTGGTAAGTGCGACGAGAACGGTCATGAGACCACATTGAAGCTGAACTTCCTCGACAAGGGTCGCAAGTATGACTGCACCATCTACGCCGATGCCAACGATGCCCACTACGAGACCAATCCGCAGGCTTATACCATCACGAAGAAGGTGGTGACAGCCAAGGACGTGCTCAAACTCAAAGAAGCCCCCGGTGGCGGTTTCGCGATTTCACTCATTGCAAAGTAATTTGCAACGGACTACAGGACTTAAGGACTTTTTAATTATGAAGATCAAGTTAGTATTCGCCAGTATATTGTCTATGCTGCTACCCCAGAAGGTAGCAGCACAGCCTTTTCAAGAGGTGATCTATTCACCTGAGAAGACCGTGTTCACCCTTTTTGCGCCCAACGATGCCAAACAGGTCGTGGTGCGTATCTATGACGAAGGACTTGGTGGCAAGGCCAAGAAGAGCGTGAAGATGAAACGCATCGCCAACGAACAGTGGCAGACCACCGTGAAAGGTGACCTGATGGGTAAGTTCTATACCTTCGACATGGGACTGGGCGAGTGCCCGGGAGTCTTCGCCAAGGCCGTTGGCGTGAATGGTAAGCGAGGGGCTATCATCGATTTCTCGAAGACTGACCCGGAGGGCTGGAATCAGGATCAGCATCCCGTGACGAAGTCGCCTGCCGACCTTGTGATCTACGAGATGCACCATCGTGACTTCTCCATCAACCGCAAGGATGCGAAGTATCCCGGTAAGTTCATGGCGCTGACAGAGCCCTGGGCCATCAGCCACCTGAAGGAACTTGGTGTGAATGCGATCCACATCCTGCCCAGTTACGACTATGGTTCGGTGGATGAGACACGCCTCAGCGACAACAAATACAACTGGGGCTACGACCCCGTGAACTACAACGTGCCCGAGGGAGGTTACTCCACCGATCCCTATGCCCCTGAGGTGCGCATCCGTGAGTTCAAACAGATGGTGAAAGCGCTCCACGAGGCAGGCATCCGCGTGATCCTCGACGTGGTGTATAACCACACCTACGATATCGAGCACTCCAACTTCCAGCGTACCTATCCCGACTATTACTATCGGAAGACCGCTGACGGACAGTATAGCAATGGCTCGGGCTGTGGCAACGAGACTGCCTCAGACAAGCCTATGATGCGCCAGTTCATGTTGGAGAGCGTGAAATACTGGATCAACGAATACCATATCGACGGCTTCCGCTTCGACCTCATGGGTATCCACGACATCGAGACGATGAATCAGATCCGCGCGATGGTGGATGCCATCGATCCCACCATCTACATCTATGGTGAGGGCTGGAGTGCAGGCACCTGTGCCTATCCGCAAGAGCTGCTCGCCATGAAGGCCCATATCAACCAGATGCCAGGCATCGCTGCCTTCAGCGACGAGATCCGCGATGCCCTGCGCGGCCCCTTCTCCGATGATACTGTGACAGGCTGGATCGGGGGTAAGGATGAGACAGAGAGCATTAAGTTCGGCATCGCGGGTGCCATCCAGCATCCCCAGATCGATATGACGAAGGTGAACTACAGCAAGGCGCCCTGGGCGCTCGAACCTACACAGATGATCTCCTACGTCTCCTGTCACGACGACATGTGCCTCGTGGACCGTCTGAAGGCCAGCATCCCAGGCATCACGGAAGAGGAACTGATCCGTCTCGACCTGTTGGCACAGACAGCCGTCTTCACCTCACAGGGTGTGCCCTTCATGCTGAGTGGTGAGGAACTGTTGCGCGACAAGAAAGGCGTTCACAATAGCTTTGAGTCGCCTGACAGCATCAACCAACTCGACTGGAGCCATAAGACGAAGTATCCGCAGGTGTTTGCGTATTACAAGAATCTGATCGCCCTGAGGAAAAATCACCCCGCCTTCCGTCTGGGCAATGCCGACCTCGTGCGCAAGCACCTCGAATTCCTCGACGCCCCAGCAGGCATTGTGGCCTATCGTCTGAAGAACTATGCAGGCAGAGACGACTGGCGCGACATCATCGTGATTCTGAATGCCAACAAGGCCGATGTGGAGGTCACCATCCCCAACGGAGACTATACCATCGTGTGCAGTGATGGCTGTATCAACGAAGAAGGCATGGGTATCCTTCAAGGCGAGAAAGCCGTCGTATCCCCTCAGTCAGCATTGATTTTACACAATACGAAACTGAGGTGATGAAGCGGGCGTTTATTTCTTGGCTTTGAGACGGGCAAATTCTTTGCGGGCGGCAGCCATGTCGGCCAGGAACAGGGGATTCGTGTGCAGACGGGCATAGACCGCAGAACCCAACAGCCGGGAGGCATCGACATCGCTCTGCCAGTGGTAACCGACAATCACACGACTCTGTCCCCACTCGTAACCAAGCTTGAGGATGGCATCCTGGGCATCGGGGTTGATCTCACAAAGCAAGAGCGCAAAGGCCCAGCCGCGAATAGAGTGGCCAGAGGGATAGGAACCATTATTACGTAAGGATTCTTCCTCTTCGGGTATCAAGGTAGGCTCCTGGAAACGGACGTATGGGCGCATACGCTGATAGGCAAGCTTGGGTTTTCTGGCTGCAAGACGTGCTGTGAACATACCCCGGTAAAGCACATGGAAAATGGCAGGTGTCTTCTCCTTGGAAATCTCCATGCCGAAGGGCACACTGAACTGCTCGGCCATCTCTGCGACATCCACCACGACGTTGTCGATGGCCTGTTGGGCACGCTGGGGATCCTCACGTTGGGTCTTGCCCCACATATACTGTGTGACATCATAGACGAATTGTGTGGAGAGTGTGTCGGGCGGTGCCGGTAGCCAAACGGTGGCATCGGGCAGCTCGTCAGCAGTAAAATACATGGCATTCTCGTCGAGGGGAACGATTGTCTGGGCCGACACATTGATACTGGCGAAAAGGATGGCGGCAAGCATCCATTGTTTACTTTGTAGTTTCATGTTTTTAGTGTTAAAATAATCATAATCTTATTCTAGCCGCAAAGATAAACATTATTTTTGAATTATTCCACATTTTAATCGCAAAATCACAAAAGTCGTATCACCTCAGTCAGCGTTAATCTTATACATTACGAAACTGAGGTGATGGGGGTGGTCGCCAGGAATGGTGTATTGTGGTAGTGTTCGGCGCCCCCAAGTGTCAATACCCCCTACCCCATGGATGTTCAGATCAATATTCAGATTGACAAAACGTCCTCGGGTAATATCTTGGGGGTGACGAGCTCCCTCCAGATCTTCTTCTCCATAGTCCCAGGCACGGATGCAGAGTGGCTGCTTGCCGTCAATGTGTATTGTTTGTTTCTCAGAACCGATTTCGAACCAGCGTACGTCACAGCGGTTGCCATTGTCCTGCGGTCTCACATAGTCTGTCTGATAATCCGACAGCGGCATTTCATAGCGTCCGATGAACGCCGAGCGCTTACGGTCAGGATAGTTTTCCCATGGTCCACGACCATAATAGGCGATATGGGTCATGTCGGCAGGCAGACGCATCCGCATACCGAATTTGGGAATCAGAGGAATATCGGTGGCTGTAGGACGGTAGTCCATATCCACCATGATACGTCCATCGTTCTTTACTGTATATGTCAGCGTCAGGTCAGCCCCCACTGACAGCGTCAGGTCGGCAATCACCTGATTACCCTCAACACGAACGGATTTGACGGTACGGTTCTCTGCAGCATCGCGCCAGGCTGCTGTACGTTCTGCAAAATGAGCGGCATGCTGATTGTCGTTCTCGGGCTTCCAGAAATAGGGTTCCAATGGAGCCTGTAGCAGCTGTCTGCCATCGACGATCCATGAGGTAAGCGCACCAGTAGGATTGATGGTGACGGAGCCATTCTGAGTTGGAAAGACCATGTTCCCTGCCGCTTCCTGTGGCTTAGCATTCCCTTCGCTAACGCCAAACCAGAACTCTTCAGGTTTGAGGATGAACTGTTCGCGGGCAACCACAAATCCTTCTTCTGCCCAGGGTGTGGCTTGACGCAGACGGGCATAGACGTTCAGGAGCAGTTCTGGTTCGTTATAGGGGTAATATGGATAGTGTATTCCGAATTTGTCGCCATTCATTCTCGCGAGTTCGCCTGTGACCAGTTCCCCGTTATGATAGACCTCACAATAGTATTCATACTGATCGATATTGGTGAAATAGTTACGGTTAATGACGCGGATGCTGTCACCCTCCTGTACAAACTGCAAAGGCTGATACACATACTGCACCTCATAATAGTGCGGATGAGGTGTGCGGTCGGGAGCCAACAATCCATTGATACAGAAGGCATCAAGGTTTGGTTTGTCGCCATAGTCACCACCATACGCCCAAAACGACGTATTGCCTTCTTTCTTCAAGAGTCCCTGATCCACCCAGTCCCAGATGGCTGCACCGACAATACTGCTATCGGCATAGATCACATCCCAATACTCCTGCAGGTTACCCATCGAGTTACCCATGGCGTGGGCATACTCACGGGCTATCATTGGTTTTTCGGTTTCTTTGATAGCCTCGCTGCGCAGTTCGTCGGGTGCTGGGTAACCAAAGTCGTGCAAGGCAGAATAACGTGGATGACAATCGTAGAAAGGCGGACGTGTTGAGTCGAGCTCGCACACCTTGTCATACATCGCCTGGATATTGGGGCCAACACCTCCCTCATTTCCCAAACTCCACAAGATGACACAAGGATGGTTGAAGTCGCGCTTCACCAACGATTCGGCACGGTCAACATGGGCCTGCTGCCATGCCAGATCGTGTCCCATCTCCTCGTTGGCATAGCCATAGCCATGACTCTCCTGGTTAGCCTCGTCCATCACATAGATTCCCCAGCGGTCGCAAAGCTCATACAGATATTCGCGGTCGGGATAATGACTGGTACGCAGGAAGTTGATATTGGCTTGTTTCATCAGGCGGATATCCTGCTCGTAGGTCGCATCATCCACCCAGCGACCTGTGATCGGGTGATGGTCATGACGGTTCACACCGCGCAGCTTCACGTTCCTGCCGTTAATCTTAAACACCTCACCGACAACCTCCACCTTCTTCACGCCCAGGTGATAGTCGAAGTGTTCAACAACCGTGCCGTTAGCATCACGAAGCTCCACACTGAAGGGATAGAGGTTGGGAGCCTCAGCCGACCAGAGCAACGGTTTGTCAATGGCGGTAGTCAGTTCGATGGTTGTCGTATCGCCAACAGACAACAGCTTCAGTCCGTCTTTCACCTCCCGGCCATTAAGTTGCAGTACCACCTGCAGATCCTTCGCCGAGTTATTTCCAGTGTTACAGATACTGATGGTTGCCTTAACCTCAGCTTTCGAAAAGTCATTGGTAGGTACAGCCGTCACATGATAGTCGGCTATATGCACCAACGGACGAACCCATAGCTGCACCTCACGGAAGATACCTGAGAGTCGCCACATGTCCTGATCCTCAAGATAGCTGCCGTCGCACCAGCGATACACCTCTACGGCAAGTCTGTTCTTGCCCTCACGCAGATAGCTGGTCACATCAAACTCAGCGGGCGACATGGAGTTCTGGCTATAACCCACTTTCTGTCCGTTCACCCAAAGGTACATTGCTGAGTGAACACCGCCGAAGTGGAGAATCAGATTTTTCGAAAGCATCTCCTTCGTCACGTCGAAGAAAGTGACATACTGTCCCACAGGATTACGGTTCTCGTAAGCCGTCCAGTCCTTTGGCGGTTCACTGGTAACACTGGGACGGTTGCGCTGGAAGGGATAGTCGATATTCGTATAGATAGGTGTGCCATAACCCTGCGTCTGCCAGTTGCCTGGCACCTTTATCTTCCCCCAACTGCTCACGTCATAGTCCTCACGGTAGAAATCAACAGTCCTTTCCTCTGGATTGCGACTCCAACGGAACTGCCAGTCGCCATCAAGACTGACGATTTCCTTACACGCCTTCCACTTCGAGGGCAGTTGCAACGTTGCGTGATACGGCAATTTATTAATCCCCAGCACGGCGGGGTTCTCCCAGTCAGGGGCTTGCGCTGTTATGACTTCTACATCGCCGTAAGCCATACGATTACCTGTTGCCAAACGGTCGGCATCCAGCTTGAGTATCTTAGCCCTGACAGGCTGAAACTTGATGGTCTGCCAAATGGGATTATTGACGACATTCGAGAACTCACCAGAGGCCAGTTTTGTCCAATTCGACCAGTCGGTGGAAGCCCAAAGGGTGTAGTGAGTCACTGTGCCGTCCTTGCTTTCCTGTGGTGGCAGATAGCGGAACGAAGTGATCGTCTGCTCCGTTTCCCAATCGATCATCATCTGAGTGGGACTGCTGAAAAACAGATGCAGATTGCTGGATTTCTTCTCACCCGCATCAGGGATGTCGGCTGTCAGTTCAGGAGCCAGATAAACGCCGAGTTTCTTGATAAAAGGTTCACATTTAGTGTTTACGACAGTAAAGCGTAGCTTTGTGGCATTAACCGTTGGGAAGCAGATGATGCGGCGGTGACCGATAGTGGTCAGTCCGTCACCTTTTTCCACGAGTGCATCTTTCAGCTGTTGCCATTGTCCGTTGATTTCGGCTTCTAACAGGAACTTCTTCACACGCTGACCATAACGGATATCCTCCTCCACAAGGAAGCGATTAAAGGTGGTAGGCTTACCAAAGTCGATCACTGTCTCATCCCCCTTGGTTTGCAATTTGGCTTTTTCCGCGAGGTTTGTCCTAAACACCTCGTCGATCATCTTCTTAAAGGCGATGCCACGCAGACTGTCGTTGGGGTGAATGCGTCCATTGGGCGCTATAGGGAAGTTAAGCAACAGCGTAGAGTTACGCCCCACCGATTTATAATAGGTATCCATCAACTTCGACAGACTCTTCACGTGCTCGTTTTCTGTGTCATGATAGAACCAGCCTGGGCGGATGCTGGTGTTAGTCTCACCTGGCACCCATGAGTCACCATTCTCCAGTCCGTAGTGCAGCATGTGCCACTCCACCTCACCGTCATGGTTCAGTAAGCTCCAGTTGGTC
>CADCBZ010000076.1 GCA_902799765.1 uncultured Prevotellaceae bacterium | reverse complement strand
ATGCACATGAGGTGGGTTACTACTATCAGAGCGCATGGATCACACCAAAGGATTTGGCTAATGGCGAATTGGAGATCTACAATGAGAACTTCTTCAAGAACCTCGACGACCTGGAACTGGTGTGGACCATCCGTCGTCATAGTGGGAAGATCGACATCAGCGGCATCGCTCCCCAGCAGCGGAAGGTGATTGCCGATGCAGAACTGAAGGCGACGATCGCCAAGGTGTTGAAGCATCACGCTGATGACGAGACGTTTGTGAACTTCGAGTTCCGTAGCCGTGAGGCTCAGCCCCTGATCGACAAGGGACAGGTGCTGGCACGTCAGCAGTTCGCGCTGAAGGATTATCAGTTCCCAACGCTTGAAGCGACTTCTGCCAACGCCAGTCTGAAGGTGGAGGAGACTATCAGTTACGTGCGCTTCGAAGCGGCTGGTACAGCACTCACCATTGGTAAGAAGACGGGGTGGATCGACTATCTCGATGTTAATGGCAGTCCGATGCTCCGTGATCGCCAGTCTGTTACCCCAGAGTTCTGGCGTGCGCCTACAGATAATGACTACGGTGCATGGATCCAGCAGCGTCTGGGCGTTTGGCGTCAGCCTCAGATGAAGCTGCAGACTGTTGAGGTGAAAGCCGATGGTGCCATCGCCACCTTCGAGATGCCTGATGTGAAGGCGACGCTGACGATGACTTATACACTCAAGGCTGATGGAGAGGTGGTGGTGCGCCAGCAACTATCTACCACCAAGGATGCCGAGATAGCACCGATGTTCCGTTACGGCATGCAGTTGCAGATGCCCAGCGAGTATGCACAGGTGGAATACTATGGTCGTGGTCCGATAGAAAACTATATCGATCGCAACAACTCTGAGTTTATCGGCATCTATCAAAACAGCGTGGCTGATGAGTATTTCCCCTATGTGCGTCCGCAGGAGAGTGGCAACCACACCGATGTGCGCTGGTTCCGTGTGAAGGATGCAGAGGGTAGGGGGCTGGAGTTCTATGGCAGTGCGCCAATAGAGGTCAGTGCACTGAACTACAGTGTGGCTGATCTCGACGATGGCGTGACGAAGGATAAGGTGTGGGGACGCCACAGTGGTGACCTTGAACCGAGTCCGTTCACTCAGGTGCTCATCCAACAGCGTCAGATGGGGTTAGGTTGTGTGAACTCCTGGGGGGCATGGCCTCGTAAAGAATATCTCGTTCCATATCAGGATTACGACTTCACGTTTGCCATCAGACCCTTGCAAACAAAATAACGTCAATTTTCCCCTCTGACGTGACAAATTGTAACCATCTGCAGTTGACTTTTGTCAAAAAGAACGCTGCAGATGGTTATTTTATGAAATTTTATCCAAAAATAGTTGGTCAATAACTGATAAATTACTACCTTTGCACCCGAAAAGAGATGTTTTGAAAACAAATCAGGATTTGAGATAACAATATTAAAGATGAAAGAGATGAGAAAGATGATGAAATTGATGCTTGCCGGCATACTGTTGCTCGCTGGCACAACCACTATGAATGCAGAGGATAACAATGTCACCAGTGAAATTGATACCACTTATATTAAACTCGACGAGAACCGCGAGCCTATCAACCACGTAAACCTCACATATGAGGAGCTGGTGGAAAAGGTTGGTGAGCTGGAGACGATCCTGGAGACTGACGAGTTCCAGCTTTATGCCTGCGGCGACTATACTTATAAGGTGGAGAATGGCTATGTGACTTCAATGGCTATTCAGATTGCAGATGACAACAATGATAAGGTGATCTACAATAAGATTCTGAATGCCCTTGCTCAGAGCAACTCTATCAAGGATACACATAACACTGGTGGTAACTACTATCAGTATGCCAACTTCCAGGTGCAGTTTGACGACTTCGAGGGGTATGAGAAGCTGACCTTCTCTGTTATCCCTGTAGAATAAGTATATGTATTCAGGTAAGATATTCAAGTATATGGCTCTGATTGCAAGTATGTTCTGTTTTCAGAGCTTTATTGTTGGCGACGAGCCAATGACGAAAGAAAATGGTGTGTATGTAGTCAACACTACCACCATCGGCAAAGATATCGAAGGTTATAATGGCCCTACGCCATTAAAAGTGTATATCAATAAGAATAAGGTGGAGCGCATTGAGTTCCTCAAGTCGATGGAGTCACCTAAGTACTACTCCCAAGTCAAGAAAGCCTTATTGGAGAAATGGAACGGGAAGACGGTGAAGGATGCCAGAACGCTTCAGGTGCAGAACGTGCAGATGGCGCTCGACTATTATCAGAAGAACAAGTAAGGTTACTGGAGGCTGAGGTAATAGCCTAAGCGGTAAAGTTTGAAAACCCATAAAAAGGGACGGGATCCACAGAGGTTCCGTCTCTCTGCTTTTTTGAAGAGACGATGCCAGAAACGGATGAGGGAGAGGATCAATGGAATGTGGATGCCCGACACAAAGGTGAGCAATCGGGAATAGCCGCGCAAATCATTACGAAACTGATAGAGGGTGCGTAGGCCCTCTTCTGTCTTAGCCACAAAGACGGGATTCGTCTCGAAATGGCTGAAACCTAGGGGATTGTCTATATGCTCTATAGGGATGTGGTGCTGATGAAGAACCTTGCCCAATAATACATCTTCATAACCGTAATGGCGGAAACGCTCGTCGAAAGGGTGGGCGAGAATAATGTCACGTTGCATAAAAAGGTTAGCTGTATGGAGGTGCTGGTAGGGGCACTTCTGCCGTTCTGTAGCTGTATGATGGGGCTCTTCGGCTTTTTCATAAAGATAGCGCAGGTTACTGGCATCGTTGGTATCACAGATGGTTACGCCGCCATCAATGACTGTTGTGTCGCCAACTTGGAGATAGCGTTGGATATATTGGTCGCTGATGATTGTCATGTCGCTATCTATAAATAATATGTACGAGAAACGGGCTTCCATTGCCAGGAAGTTACGGATAGCGGCACGGCCGACGTTCATCTGGCGCTCAATGAATCGGCAGGAAGGCAACTGGTTAATGGCTCGGTTGGCTGCGATGATATCTTCATCAGTAGAACCATCGTCTGCTACAATCACCTCATACTGGATATTAGCCGCTTGCAGGAGCTGCAGCAGCTGTTCTACCAACGCCACACAGACGTCGTTGTAGGTCGGTATGAGTACTGAGAGACTTTGCATAGGGTGCTCCGACATTAAATTTTGCTTGCAAAGTTACAAATATTTGAGAAAAGAAGAGAGGTAATAGGTATTTTTTTGTATCTTTGCGGCAGAATTCTAAATTAATAGCTTATGAAATCAATGAGAATTTTTGGGGTGGCCCTGATGATGCTGATGGCTGGTGGCATGCAAGCCCAGACAGTCAAAGAGACTGCTGACAGTGTGGTGTCTGGTGTGAAGTCGGGTAATGTGAAGGAGGCTTATTCGAAAATCAAAGACTCGTTTGAATTGAAACGGGTGAATGCCGAAAAGCTGATAGGTACATGGGACTATAAGGAGCCTGCCGTCTATACGACCAAAGGCAATATCCTTTTCAGAATGGCTGGCAACGCAGTCGCCGACCAACTGGAGAAGCTGTTGCGCGGCTATATCGAGAAGGCTCACATCACCTCTGACAATACACAGTTCACATTCTATAAAGACGGTCATTTCGACAGAAACGTGGCTGACCGTAAGGCCAGTGGCGTCTGGATCGTGAGTGAAGAAAAACTGGTCTTAGGTATCAACAACCTGATGACGGCCGATATCACCACCCATTATGAGGACGGCGAACTGATGTTGCTGATTGATATAGACAAGCTGATGAATGCCTTTAAGGCCCTCGGCGCGATCAAGGACACGAAGACAAATAAGCAGCTGATTAAGTTGTCAAAGCGCATTCCTGGTGTACAGGCAGGCTTCTTACTTGTTAAAAAACAATAAAATATTCGGTGCCTTATGCGCGCGTTAGCGTAAAAAGTAGTACCTTTGCAGCCGCTATTACGAGATAATGGCATGAAATTCAAAATTTTAACAACAAAATTACAACAAAATGGCAACAAAAATCAGATTGCAGCGCGGTGGTCGTAAAGGTTATGCTTTCTACAGCATCGTGATCGCTGACGCTCGTGCACCACGTGATGGTAGATTTACTGAGAAGATTGGTACTTACAATCCTAACACCAATCCTGCCACAGTAGATTTGAATTTCGAGCGTGCACTGTATTGGGTAGAGACTGGTGCTCAGCCCACAGACACAGTACGTAACATCCTGAGTCGTGAGGGCGTTTACCTGATGAAGCACCTGCGTGGTGGCGTGAAGAAGGGCGCTTTCGATGAGGCTGCTGCTCAGAAGAAGTTCGAGGCCTGGAAGGCTGACAAGCAGAACGGTCTGACAAAGATCGCTGAGGCTGAGGCTAAGGCAAAGAAGGATGCTGCTGCTAATGCACTGAAGGCAGAGAAGGCCGTTAACGAGGCCATCGCTAAGAAGGTAGCCGACAAGAAGGCTGCTGAGGCTGCTGCTAAGGCAGAGGCTGAGGCCGCTAAGGCTGCTGAGGAAGCTGCTGCAGAGGCTCCCGCTGCTGAGGAGGCTGCTCCTGCTGAGGCTTAAGGCGATGCATATACTTGAGATACCTTCATTCTTTACGCCCTATGGCGGTGAGTTCTGTCTGGAACAAGCCAAGGCTCTGAAGGCTCTGGGACATGAGGTACGTATTCTCAGTAATGTGCAATTAGGTGTAACCATTAAAGGGAAGGACTATTGGGTTCTTCCCTTTTCTCGTTTTAGTCATCAGCGTGATGGCATCACGGTCTATCAGTCGTTCCAAAGGGGTTTGCCCAAACTGGTCCATTACAATGTGACGCGTTGGGTCAGCATCGTTGAATCGATGTTCCGCGAGTATATCCAGACTTACGGCAAACCTGATATCCTGCATGCCCACTGTGCTAAATGGGCTGGATATGCAGCGATGAAGATCAGTCAGCAATATCGTATTCCATATGTCGTCACAGAGCATTTGTCGTTGATGAGTCTGGAGGAAGAGTTTGGCAAGGCGCCGAGTGCTGCCTGGCAGATTCCTCTCTTGAAACAGACATACGAGCAGGCAGCTATGGTAATACCAGTGGCAGAGGAACTGGTGGCCGATACAGCCTGTTATTATGGCACAGACTACAGCTGGAAGCATCTGTCGAATGTGATTGATACTGCTTTCTTCTACTATGCAGAGCGGGAAAGCAGAGTCGACAGACCCTTCCGATTCTGCTGTGTGGCTGATTACGCTTATCGGAAAGGTTACGATGTGCTGTTGGATGCCTGTCGGCTGTTACAGGATCAAGGCTGCGACATCGAATTGCATATCGCAGGTCGTCTGACTGATGGGAAAGCCTGTCAGCAGGCGATCACTGATAGAGGACTGATGCATGTCGTTGCTCATGGACCACTGGATCGGGAGGGTGTCCGCACGCTGCTCTATCAGAGTGATGCACTGGTGTTGGCCAGTCGTAGTGAGGTGCAGCCTCTGGTGGTGTTTGAGGCGATGAGTACAGGTATCCCAGTAGTGGGAACCATGAGTATTCCCCGTTGTCAACGCTTGGGGAAAGATTGCAGGATCGTACCTGTTGGCGATGCTGCAGCTTTAGCTGAGGCGATGCAGAACCTCTCGAAAGAAACTGCAGCAGATGGTGAGCAGCTTTCAGAACAAGTCAGGCAGATTGCTTCACCAGAGGTGGTAGGTAAGCAGTTGGAACAGGTGTTTAGCGACGTGCTTGCTTCAAATTGACAAACAGTTTTCGCATGATAAGTGCGATGCACCAAAGCGCCTTGTGACGCATCACGAAAAACAATAAACGCATCTGGGCAGTCCTTTTGGGCTGCCATTCTTTTTCGCAGTCGAGTGTCTCCTGAAACAGGGCAGCATCATGAGCCCGAAAGGCGTGCATCCCTAACGTAAAAACCCGTTGACTGAAGAATGCCTCAGTATGCGAGCTCTTCAAATCGTAATGTTTCGCCAGATCGTAGCTGAGTTGGGTGACATTACGCAGGAATCGGAACTGGCGAACTTCATCCTTCTGGGCAGAAACCGATTCGTTCCCGATGCTATAATGAAGGGTCACATCAGGCAGATAGGCAATGTCTCCATGCTGCGCCATCGCACAGGCAATCTGCAGATCCTCTGTGACAGAACAGCGGAAAAACTGAGGGTCAGCCTGATAACAGGAACGGAAGATGTCAGCTCGATACAGTGAGCTGCAGAGATGGAAGAAACTCATGCCCGTCTGGGTGATAAAGGCCTCGAGCAACTCATGGCCTGGGGTGATGGGTGCCAGTGCCTTCTGATGGCCAGGTTCCGTCTGCTGGGTGAGCTCGTTATAGAAACGCCAGTTGGTAATCACCATCGTCACCTGCGGATGCTGCTCCATCACGCACACCTCTTTCTCCAACTTCTCAGGATCCACCCAGAAATCATCTCCTGCGCAGTCGGCGATGTATTTGCCTTTGCATGCCAACAGACAGTCGAAGTAGTTGTCAACCACCCCTTTGTTCTGTTGGTTACTGAAGAGTCTGATTTGCGGGTAACGTTTGTCATAGTCCTCACAGATGGCACGTGTACCGTCGGTGGAACCATCTTCACCGATCACGATCTCTATGGGCAGATGACACTTCTGACACAGGATGGCATCCAGCGTGCGGCCGATGGTCTTCTCCTGATTATAGGTGACAACGACGACAGAGATCATCTCTTCCATTTATCTCTCGCGCTTAAGGAGGGGGAGCGAATTCAGCATGATCTTCCTTCCAAGACGGTTGTCGATCATGCGGCGGAACCATTGGTATTTCTTTGTATAGTCGCGATCGGGCAGGGGATAGAGCCCATACTGTCTGAGTTCCTCGATGCGGGCCTCCAACTGCTCCGACGAACGGGTCAGCATGATGGTGTTATAAAGATAGTCCATCGTGAGTTGTGCCACGCGTCTCTGCAGTGCCATACGCTCATCTGTGGGCATCGTATCGGCGGTTTTGTTCAAATGTAGGAGCACCGTCAGGGCATCGTCGAGACGTTGCTGCTTTCTGCTGGCATCCTTCTGATGGGTGGAAGATGCCTCATGCGTACGATAGAAGTAGGCTTTCGCATCGGTGAAGCAGATACAGTCGGCACGCAACAGCAACTGAGGCGTAAACTCCTCGTCCTCACCATACTGGATGCCTGGGGTGAACAAAAGACTGCCTCGGGCAGACTTGCGGAACAGACAACTGCACACTGATCCTTGAATATTGTGATTGCGCATATAGTCGGCACCTCTCATCTTCTCACTGTCGTTATAGGTGGCCTCCCGCAGACCTTCAGAACGGGTGAAGTCGAACAGCACCACATCGATATCCTGACTGTAGCGGACGATGTCGAGACAGTGCTCATAGGCGGCCTGTATCAGATAGTCGTCGCCATCGATAAACTGCAGATAGCGTCCTCTCGCCATTTGGATACCTGTGTTACGGGCAATGCTGACACCACCATGCTTCTGACGCACGTAGATGATCTCGTCGCCATAAGTCACCAGATCGTTGATCGGACTGAGGTCAGAGCCGTCATCCACCACGATAATCTCACGCTCACTGGGACGCAACGAGAGTGCCAGCACGCTGTCGATGCACTTGCTCAGCAGGTTCACGGGCAGGTTGTAATTGGTGATGATAAAGCTCACCAACGGAGTCATTTCTTGTTGCTTGCTATCCATACTGGTTGCAAAGATACGAAAATATTTGGAGATTCGTAAGAAATTCTGTAATTTTGCGCTTGAAAATTATCAAATATGTCCACAGTACAGAATCAAGGTTATCGGCATATTCTGAAATACACGGGTATCTTCGGAGGCGTGCAGGGGTTACAACTCGTGCTGGGACTGTTGCGCACCAAGCTGATGGCGATCCTGTTGGCGCCCTCAGGCATGGGTTTGGCCTCGCTCTTCCAATCTACGTCTCAGTTCCTGTCCCAAGCCACTAATTTGGGTGTCTCCATGAGTGCCGTGCGCCAGTTGTCGGAGGATTATGAGACTTCCGACAAAGCTCTATTGGAGCGATCGATACAGACGGTTAGAGGCTGGAGTCTGCTTACGGCTTTGTTGGGTCTCTTGGTAGCGCTGGTGTTAGGACCCGTGCTCAGTCAGACCACCTTCGATTGGGGTAACCATAGTCTGCACTTCGTGTTGTTAGGTCCTGCTGTGGCGATGATCGCGCTGACGGGTGGTGAGACTGCCATTCTGAAAGCCACCCGACAGTTGGGCAGTCTGGCGTTTATCCAACTCCTCAATGCAGTGTTGGCATTGCTCATCTCTATACCTATTTATTATATATACGGTGAAGCTGGAATCGTGCCCGTCATCAATCTGATGGCCTTTGCCACGTTACTGTTCACGGCTCGTCACTCCCTCAGACTCTATCCTGTTCGCTGGGAATCCCTCTCGCTGCACAAGGGCTCGGGGATGCTTCGCTTAGGTGTCGCCTTCACGTTGGCTGGTGTCGTGGGCAGTGGGGCAGAGATGTTCATCCGCTCTTTCCTGAATGTGACCGATTCGCTTGATGTCGTGGGTCTCTATAATGCAGGCTATATGATCACCATCACCTATGCGGGACTGGTGTTTGCGGCGATGGAGAGCGACTATTTCCCACGTCTCTCGGCTGTGAATCAGGATATAGAAGCCACCAATTTGATGGTGAACAAGCAGACGGAGGTGTCGATTCTGATGATGGCACCTTTGCTCACGTCGCTCATCATCTTCCTGCCTGTTCTCATCCCCCTGTTGCTCAGCAGTCAGTTCCTGCCCATCGTAGCGATGACACAGGTGGCGGCTTTGGCGATGTTCTTCAAGGCGCTGACCCTGCCTGTGGCGTATATCACCTTGGCGCGTGGCTACTCATTCGCCTATCTCGTTCTTGAGTCGGCTTACTATGTGGCGTTGGTGGTGTTTGTCGTCTTGGGCTATCGTCATTGGGGCATCTGGGGCACAGGCTTAGCCATCACACTGGCTCATCTGGCAGAGTGTCTGATCATCAACGGTTATGCCCGTTGGCGATACCAGTATAAACAATCATCGACCGTCATGAAGTATGGCGCTGTCCATTTGTTGATTGGACTCTCGGCTTACATACTCACCATGACGGTCGATGAAGTGGCCTATTGGCTATTGGGAGGGGTGCTGATCATTGTCAGCCTGTCGTTCTCCCTATGGGTTCTGAATCAGAAGCGGAAGTCAAGTTCTACATCCACGAGGTTGTAGTTGTGCTTGCCGTCTGCGAGAGTACGGTCGTTCACATGAGAGTACTCTGCGTGGATCTCCAGATTCTTCGTAAACTTGTAGTTCAGACCGCACTCAACCTGATTCACTGAAGTCTCCCAGTCCTTCTGGTTTCTGTAGCACTGATAACGGGCCTTTGCGAAGAGCTTACCCTTGATCAGAGGCACGATACCGAACACATACCAACCATCGGCCTTGTCACCCTTCGAGTAGTCGATAGCGCGAACGTTGTTACCTGGAGAAGCAGCACCCCAACCCTGAGAGTGTACATACTCACCGCGGAAGGTGTAGTCGTTCAGGTCGTACTCAATTGAGAGACAGTAACGGTTCTTCTCTACGCTGCGGGTCTTAGCCTCCCCAGTCACAGGGTCGGTCAGGTTCGGATCAACCATCTGACCACGAGAACCAGTCCATCCGAAAGCACCGATGCGGAGGCCCTTGATAGGCATCACCCAGATACCTGCAATGAAATCCTTGCGGTTATCATAGTCTTTCGTGTTCACACCTTCACCGTTATAGACACCCACCTGATAGTGGAGAATACGACGTCCATTGGCGTTGGGGAAGAGGTCACCTGAGAACTGGATACCGATATCACGACCACCAGAAGAGCGCTCACCCGTACGGTCACCGAAGGCAGAAAGTTTGTTGATCACGTCAGCATAGCCTCTCCAACCCTGTGTGATGGGGTGGGTGGGGTTCTCAAATGTGAAGCAACGCTTGAACTGTCCGGCACGGATCTTGAACTCTGGATATCTTCTCCATTCTGCATAGAGGTCAACGAGCTGAACGGTGGGCTGACCAGGACCAGTGGCATTGGTACCCTGAATCTGAGCACGCCAGTCGAAGTCACCGATCTTACCGTCGAGGATGAAACGGGCCAGACGCAGATTGAAGGTGTTGGAGTGGTTGCCTTCGGGGTCTTGTCCGATATACTGCAGCATGCCATAGCCGCTGAACTTGATGTTCTTCACCCACTGGGGAAGTTCGATGGTCTTCTTCTCCTTCTCCTGTTGAGTGTTCTGTACTTCCTGCTCCTCAGCAGACAATGTGCTGGTGAAACCAATCATCAGCGCCATCAATAACAATGATCTCTTTAGCATAATAATACTTGTTTTAGGTGTTATATGGGCACAAAAATAAGGAAAAAATCTGAATTTTCCAAATTTTTCCCTTATTATTTTCTTTTTTTCGCCTAAATATTTCTGTTTTCCAGCAATACCACGTTCTCTACATGGGGTGTATGGGGGAACATATCCACAGGCTGAACAGCCACCACACGATACTGGGCGTCGAGGTCCTGAAGGTCACGCGCCTGGGTGGCTGGATTGCAACTCACATACACGATGCGCTGGGGGGCAGCCCTCAGAATGGTCTTCACCACATCGGGGTGCATACCTGCTCGTGGGGGATCAGTGATGATGACATCGGGTCGTCCGTGTTCGGCGATGAAGTCGTCAGTCAGGATATCCTTCATGTCTCCGGCATAGAAGAGGGTGTTCTCGATGCCGTTGAGCTCAGAGTTGATCTTGGCGTCCTCGATGGCCTCAGGCACATACTCGATACCGATCACCTGGCGCGCCTTCTTTGCCACGAAGTTGGCAATGGTGCCTGTTCCCGTATAGAGGTCATACACCAACTCCTGTCCTGTGAGCCCAGCGAAATTGCGAGCAACGCAATAGAGATGATAAGCCTGCTCGGTGTTCGTCTGATAGAAGCTCTTGGGACCTACCTTGAACTTCAGATCCTCCATCGTCTCAAAGATATGGTCCTTGCCCTTGAACACCAGGATCTCCTGATCGCCGATGGTGTCGTTGCACTTCTGATTGTCGAGATACATCAGCGACGTGATCTCCGGGAAGGTGTCGGCGATATGCTGCAGCAGTCCGAGTGCCTCCTTTTCGCCACCCGTCTCGCCGTAGTGGAACTGGAAGATCACCATCCACTCGCCAGTGGCCGAGTTGCGGATGATGACATCGCGCAGCAGACCCACCTGAGCCCTTAGGTCGAAGAACGACAACCCGTTCTTAATGGCGTAGTCGCGCACCTCATTGCGGATTTTGTTGTGCAGGTCGTCCATCAGCCAACACTTCTCGATGGGCAGGATCTTATCGAAGGCCCCAGTGATGTGGAAGCCGATGGCAGGGGTGTTCTTCACTAACGATTCGTCCTTCAACTGTTCGCTGGTGAGCCAACGCTTGTTCGCACAGCCGAAATCGAGTTTGTTGCGATATTCTTGGGTCTTCACACTGCCTAAGATCGGATTAAACTCGGGCAGTTCCACCTTGCCGATACGTGTCAACTGGTCGAAGACCTGCTGCTGCTTGAACTTCAACTGCGCCTCGTAGGGCAGATTCTGCCACTTACAACCACCGCACACACCGAAATGTTCGCAGAAGGGCATCGCGCGTACCTTACTATATTCTATAAACCTCACCACTTCGCCCTCGGCAAAGGAGTGCTTCTTCCGTCGGATCTGTACGTCGCAGACATCACCCGGCACGCAGAACGGCACAAACACCACCAGCTCCTTCCAGTGGAACAGGCATTTTCCCTCTGCGGCAACAGCCTCTATCGTCACGCCCTCAAGGAGCGGTAATGGTTTCTTTTTTCTTCCCATAATCTGAATTTTAGGTTGCAAAGGTACGAATTAGAAAGCAAAAAAAACGAAAATTATATCAAAATCTCTATTTTTCGACTTTTTTTCTTTGATTTCTCACCGAAAATCATTAATTTTGCGGAATTAAATAAAAAACAATTTATAATCATTCAATAAATAACTAATTTATGAGTCAAAAGAGAGTCTATCTCTTCGGTAATGGTAAGGCCGAAGGTAATGCAAAAATGCGTGAGGAACTCGGTGGTAAGGGTGCTAACCTTGCCGAAATGAACCTGCTTGGTGTTCCCGTTCCTCCAGGTTTCACAATCACCACAGATTGCTGTAATGAGTACTATCAGGTTGGTCAGCAGAAGATCATGGAACTGCTGAACGACGATGTGATGGCTGCCGTGAAGCACATTGAGGTACTGATGAACTCTAAGTTCGGTGACAAGGAGAATCCGCTGCTTGTATCCGTTCGTTCTGGTGCCCGCGCTTCTATGCCTGGTATGATGGATACCATTGACGAGGTGGCTGAGGGTATGGTGAAGAAGACCCAGAATCCTCACTTCGTATATGACTCTTACCGTCGTTTCGTACAGATGTACGGTGACGTGGTGCTGGAGATGAAGCCCGTCAACAAGACCGACATCGATCCGTTTGAGGAGATCATCGAGAAGGTGAAGGAAGAGCGTGGCGTGAAGCTGGATAAGGACCTGAACGTTGACGAGTTGAAGAAGCTGGTTCAGTTGTTCAAGGCTGCCATCAAGGAGCGCACCGGTAAGGACTTCCCCAACGATCCTATCGAGCAGCTCTGGGGCGCTATCTGCGCAGTGTTCCGTTCTTGGATGAACGAGCGCGCTATCCTCTATCGTAAGATGGAAGGTATCCCCGACGAGTGGGGTACAGCCGTATCTGTGATGGCAATGGTATTCGGTAACATGGGCGACACCTCTGCTACTGGTGTATGCTTCAGCCGTGATGCTGCTAATGGTGAGAACCTCTTCAACGGTGAGTATCTCGTGAACGCTCAGGGTGAGGACGTTGTGGCAGGTATCCGTACCCCGCAGCAGATCACCAAGATCGGCTCTCAGCGCTGGGCTGAGCGCGCTGGTATCTCTGAGGAGGAACGTGCTGCCAAGTATCCTTCAATGGAGGAGGCTATGCCTGAGACTTATGCTCAGCTGAATCAGATTCAGGAGAACCTCGAGAACCACTACCACGATATGCAGGATATGGAGTTCACCGTTCAGGAGGGCAAGCTCTGGTTCCTCCAGACCCGTAACGGTAAGCGCACAGGTGCTGCTATGGTGAAGATCGCCATCGATCTGCTCCACGAGGGTATGATCGACGAGAAGACCGCCATCATGCGCTGCGAGCCTCAGAAGCTCGACGAGCTGCTGCACCCCGTATTCGACAAGAAGGCTCTGGCTGCCGCTAAGGTCATCGCTCAGGGTCTGCCCGCATCTCCTGGTGCTGCCTGTGGTCAGATCGTATTCCACGCTGACGACGCTAAGGCTTGGCACGAGGATGGCCACAAGGTGGTGCTCGTACGTATCGAGACCTCCCCTGAGGACCTCGCTGGTATGGCTGCTGCCGAGGGTATTCTGACCGCTCGCGGAGGTATGACCTCTCACGCTGCTGTGGTGGCCCGTGGTACCACTGGTCAGGTTTATGCTGGCGAGGTGCCCACCAAGGCTGCTGAGCTCTCTGGTGACTTCAAGGAGCTGATGGACCTCTGCGACAAGTACACCAAGTTGCAGGTTCGTACCAACGCTGATACACCTCACGATGCACAGGTGGCTCGCGCCTTCGGTGCCAAGGGTATCGGTCTGACCCGTACTGAGCACATGTTCTTCGAGGATAAGAAGATCATCGCCATGCGTGAAATGATCCTCTCTGACAGCGTTGCTGGACGTGAGAAGGCTCTCGCTAAGCTGCTGCCTTACCAGAAGGCTGACTTCAAGGGCATCCTCGAGGCAATGGACGGTCTGCCCGTGAACATCCGTCTGCTCGATCCTCCTCTCCACGAGTTCGTTCCCCACGATCTGGCTGGTCAGCAGACGATGGCCGACGAGATGGGCGTTTCTCTGGAGGCAATCCAGCGCCGCGTAGCATCTCTCGCAGAGAACAACCCGATGCTGGGTCACCGTGGTTGCCGTCTGGGTATCACCTTCCCTGAGATCACCGCTATGCAGACCAAGGCTATCCTCTCTGCAGCTTGCGAGTTGAAGAAGGAGGGTAAGAACCCGATGCCTGAGATCATGGTTCCGCTGATCGGTACACTCTACGAGTTGAAGCAGCAGAAGGAAGTGATCCTGTACGCCGCTAAGGAAGTGTTCCAGGAGTACGGCATGGAGGTTGAGTTTGAGATCGGTACGATGATCGAGATCCCACGTGCTGCCCTGACCGCTGATCGTATTGCTGAGGAAGCTCAGTACTTCTCATTCGGTACCAACGACCTGACTCAGATGACCTTCGGTTACAGCCGCGACGATATCGCATCCTTCCTGCCTGTATACCTCGACAAGAAGATCCTGAAGGTAGATCCGTTCCAGGTACTCGACCAGAAGGGTGTTGGCCGTCTCATCAAGTTCGCTGTGAAGGAAGGCCGTGAGGTACGTCCTGACCTCCGTTGCGGTATCTGTGGTGAGCATGGTGGTGAGCCCAGCTCAGTTAAGTTCTGCGCTAAGATCGGCATGAACTACGCCAGCTGCTCTCCGTTCCGTGTGCCCATCGCACGTCTCGCCGCCGCCCAGGCAGCAGTGGAAGAGTAAATATCACTCTTACAATAATGAAAGGGATCTGTCCGTTTGGGCAGGTCTCTTTTTTATTGTATTTGCTAAATATACTTTATTTCGGTTGAAGACTCAGACGGTACTCGCTGGGCGACTGGCCAAGATGCTTGGTGCAGTAGCGGCTGAAGTAAGAGAGTGACGTGAAGTTCATCAGGTCGGCTATCTGGGTGAGGGACAGGCGTTCATCATTCAGATAGTCTTTTAATATAGGTATGGTATGGCGGTCGATGTATGAGGTGACGCTGTGTCCTGTCATGCGTTTGATGGTAGCAGAAAGGTATTTGGGAGACACGTTCAGTCGCTCAGCATAGTAACTCACATCACGCTCTGTTCGACTGATGCCTGTAGCCAGCAGTGCCATTAGTTGTTTCACAATGTAGGCTGTGTGGTCTGTATGCGAGTCTGTGGATTCTCGTTGGGCATGGGCCTCGAAGATGTCGTACATCATCGTCAGGCAGAGACTGCCCATCAGTTCGCGATAGAACTGCAAATGGCTGTCGTCCTTGCGGTCACGAAGACGATGGAAGTCATCAAGCAGATGTCGTGCTTGTTCATTTGTCAGTTTGATAACGGGGTCTTGGTTCAGCGAGATACTGCCACCGATGCTGTAGTTGTTCGACGGCAGCAGGTTCTGAAGGAACTTATAATCAGCAGCAAACCATTCTACCTGCAAGTCTGCATGTGCCGCAAGGTTGCAGACACGATCAGGCATCGGTATCACCACCAGGTTGTTCTTCACGATATGGTATATCACCACCAGGTTGTTCTTCACGATATGGTAGCATCGCTCGTTGAACACAAAACTTGCCTCACCTGCCAAGCAAAGCAGATGCATGCAGGTGTGGCTTAACTCACGGGAATTCATCCCATAAAAGTCTGTGGAATATTGAAAATCAGTACTCATATCTTGCTTTTTGCTGCAAAAATACACTTTATTTTATAAGTAAACGAACGATTTTGGAAAAAAGTGAAAATTGTGAGGTGATTTTTACTGCGCAAAATTACACATTATTTTATATATAAAAGAACGATTTAGGCAAAAAGTGAAAATTGTGAAGTAATTTGTGAAACAAAAGTATCAGGAAATCGTCGTATCTTTGCACCGTGAAACTTAAAAACGATAAGATAATGGATTTCAGAATTCAAGACCGCATGGAGTTGAAGGCATTAGTAGACTTCTATGCAACAGAGAGTGACAAGAACAATCAGGACTGCTACGTTGAGATTTTCCGTCCTGACATCAAACTGAACGTGTATTTCGGTGGTAAGCTGGGCATGGCAGCAAACGACGTGCAAGACATGATCCGTCAGTACAAGGCTTTCGGTGCCGCTAAGGTGTCTTTCCACATGAACGGTCAGCAGAGTGTGGATTTCATTGACGAGACTCATGCCACAGGTACTTGCTATGCACTGGCTACGCTGGTGACAGAGCAGGACGGTAAGGATGTGCTGACTACCCATGCAGTACGCTACTATGACAAATACGAGAAGATTGACGGTCGTTGGTGGATCAGTGAGCGTGAGCAGCATTTTGAGTGGTCAACGAATCAGACTCTGGGATAATATGGGTAAATCATTGAAACTGATACTTGCATCAGCTCTGTGTATGCTGGTTTCCACTGCATGCGGTGGAAACAGCAAGAAAGAGATTGCTGCGAATGAACAAACAACGACAAACGGTAAAACAGTTATGGCAAAAGACGGAAAGGCAATTGTAGTGTTCTTCTCACATGCGGGAGACAACTATGCAGTAGGAAACATTGAGGTGGGCAACACGAAGATTGTGGCCGACTACATCACGGAATTGACCGGTGCAGAGCAGTTTGAAATCGTTACCCACAAGTATGACGGCATGGCCTACAACCCGCTCATCAAACTGGCGCAGGAAGAAGCAAGGAACGGCGAGCTGCCCGAGTATGAGGGCGACATTGATTTGTCAAAGTACGATACGGTGTTCATTGGTGGACCTGTATGGTGGGGCACCTATCCGCAAGTGATGTTCACCTTATTCAAGAAGCATGCTAACGACCTGAAGGGTAAGACAGTCATCCCTTTCACCACCCACGAAGGCTCGGGTTTGGCCAATTGTGTGGAGGATGTGAAGGCAGCCTTCCCAGGGGCCAACGTCCAGAAGGGCTTCAGCATCTACGGCCACGAGGTGCGCACGAATAAGGCAAAAGTTGAGAAGTGGCTGCAAGGATTAGGATATTAAAACAATACAAATATGGAGTACATCAGATTATCAAATGGAGTGGAGATGCCGTTGCTGGGCTACGGCGTGTTTCAGGTAAGTCCTGACGAGTGTGAACGATGCGTGACAGATGCGCTGAACGTGGGCTACAGGCTCATCGATACGGCGCAGGCTTACCAGAACGAGGAGGGCGTTGGCAATGCCTGGCGCAAGAGTGGCATCAAGCGC
>CADCBZ010000075.1 GCA_902799765.1 uncultured Prevotellaceae bacterium | reverse complement strand
GGGCGTGACCGTTGCCGCAGCTAGGCATCACGAGACCCTTACCGGTGTGATCCACCACCTCGGTTTTGCCAGCTTCAACAAATGCCTCGGCACCTTTCTTATCACCTACATACACATACTTACCGTCTTTTACCGCAAAGGCTTCAACGATCTGATTGTTCTCTGATGTAAAAATCTTACCATAGACTACAAGGTCTGCACTAATCTTGTCAAAGTTCTGATTCATTGTTTTAATACAATTATAATTCGAGGTTTTGTGCAAAGATAAGCATATTTTTGAAAATACCCGCAACATCATGATATTTTTGGCCCCATTTTGTTCATTTTGATACAATTTTAGCAGATTCTGAAACATTTTTTGCAGATTTTGCAAGCCAAAAGGTCTTAAGTTGGCTATTCTTTTGTATCTTTGCACCCTGAATGTATGAATTTCAATTAAACATATCATCAATATGAGAACTATAGCCATTACTACAACGCTTGCAGCCGTGTGCTGCATGATGCTGGGCACCTCGTGTGCCAGCAAGCAAGAGACCAAGCAGGAATCCGGACTCATCACCGTCGGTAACCCTTATCTCCCACTCTGGGAACACATCCCCGACGGCGAGCCCTACGTGTTTGAGGATCCCGATCAGCCCGGCAAGCAGCGCGTGTATATCTATGGTTCGCACGACAGTCGCATTACCGACTACTGCGGACGGGAGCAGGTGGTGTGGTCGGCTTCGGTCGATACGCTCTACAAGTGGCGTTACGACGGTGAGATCCTGAAGGTGGACAAGAATGCTTTGGGTGAGCCCCCTGACGTGACGATGACCACCGACTCGACAGGCAAGAAGACCTACTGGCTCTTCCCTAACGACCAGACGGGCTACCGTAACGGACTGATCGCGAAGAGCGACCGTCCTGACGGACCTTTCGAGGTGTGCAACTGGAACAAGGAGAATCCGAACCAGGTGGAGGGCATCTATGGCTTCGATCCCGCTGTGTTTGTGGATGACGACGGACGCATCTATGGCTACTGGGGCTTTGAGCACTCTTACGGTGCCGAGATCGATCCTGCCACGATGTGTACCGTGAAGCCTGGTACAAAGGTGGTGGACGGTATGATCTCAGGTCGCAACGAGCCTGGTGAGTTCCGCTTCTTCGAGGCCTCATCCATCCGAAAGATCAAAGATAAGTATGTGTTTATCTACAGCCGTTGGACGAAAAATGGCGAGTATGGCCTGCCTGAGACCAACTATACCCTCGCCTATGCCTATAGCGACAAGCCTTTAGGACCTTGGACCTACGGCGGTACGATCATCGACGGTCGTGCCCGTGAGATCAACGAGAAGGGCGACACCATCGCCTCAGCCAACGTGAGCGGCAATACCCACGGATCGATCTGTGAGATTAACGGTCAGTGGTATGTGTTTTATCATCGTCAGAGCGGCCTCAACGAGTTCGCCCGTCAGGCCATGGTGGCTCCCATCACGGTAAAGGTAGAGGAAGGTGCCGGCGGTAAGGTGGAGATCTCTGAGGGCGAATATACCTCTGAGGGCTTCGCACTGGAGGGGCTGGATCCGTTTGAGCGCCACTCAGCCGGTATCGCCTGCTGGTACACTGGTCCGAAGGTGAACAAGCACGAATGGCCCAACAACATCTTCTTCGGTTCTTACATTGAGGCTTCTTATGGTACAGATAATAAGTTTGAGGCGCCCTACGATCTGAAGAACAATACCAACCGCGTGGTGAACAATACCGACGGGTCGATTGTGGGCTATAAATACTTCAACTTCACCAAGAGCTATGACGGCGACTACCTGCAGTTGTTACTACGCCTGATCCCCGCGGGTATCGACGGCACGATCACCATCATGGCCGACAGACCTTGGGAGTCGCAGGGCGGTAAGGTGCTTGGCAAGATCGAACTGAAGGCCGACATGCCCCAGACTTCGACGGAGATGGCTTTAGAGATTCCCGCCCTGGCCGACCTGACAGGCAAGCACGCCCTCTTCTTCGTGTTCTCATCGGACACCAAGGAGAAGTCGATCTGTACACTTGAAGATTTTGCATTCAGATATTAAATAAAGGATAAGATTATAAAAATGGAAAAGAAACTGAAGCAGGGTTCACTCTGCGTACAAGCTGGCTACAAAGCCAAAAACGGAGAACCGATAGAATTGCCCATCATTCAGAGTACGACCTTCAAGTATGACGACTCTGACGAGATGGCGAAGTTGTTTGACCTGGAGAAGGAAGGCTATTTCTACACTCGTCTGCAGAATCCGACCAACGATGCGGTGGCAGCCAAGATTGCCACACTCGAAGGCGGTGTAGGTGCCGTGCTGACATCGAGCGGTCAGGCAGCCAACTTCTACGCAATCTTCAATATCTGTCAGGCTGGCGACCATTTCATCACCTCCAACGAGATCTATGGCGGCACCTATAACCTCTTCGGTGTGACGCTGAAAAAACTGGGCATCGATTCCACCTTCATCTCTCAGGAGGCCTCGGATGAGGAGATTCAGGCCGCCTTCCGTCCGAACACGAAAGCGGTGTTCGGAGAGACCATCTCGAACCCTGGCTGTGCGGTGTTCGACATCGAGCGCTTTGCAAAGATCGCCCATAAGAACGGGGTGCCCCTCATCGTGGACAACACCTTCGCCACACCAATCAACTGTCGTCCTTTCGAATGGGGTGCCGACATCGTGACTCACTCCACCACGAAGTATATGGACGGACTGGCTACACAGGTAGGTGGTGTCGTAGTGGATAGCGGCAACTTCGACTGGCTCGCTAACGCCGAGAAGTTCCCAGGTCTCTGCACGCCTGATGAGAGCTATCACGGACTGACCTACGTGAAGGCCTTCGGTAAGATGGGCTACACTACGAAACTCGTGGCCCAGCTGATGCGTGACCTCGGCTCCATCCCCGCGCCCCAAAACGCATTCCTGCTGCACCTTGGTCTGCAGACCCTCCACCTGCGTATGGCACAGCACTGCAAGAACGCCCAGAAGGTGGCAGAGTTCCTAAGTCAGAACGAGAAGGTGGCCTGGGTTCACTACTGCGGTCTGAAGGACGATGCCAACTACGCCCTGGGACAAAAATATTTGCCTAACGGTTCGTGCGGTGTCATAGCTTTTGGTCTGAAAGGTACGCGTGAGACCGCCATCAAGTGGATGGACTCACTGGAGATGATTAATATCGTGACCCATGTGGCTGATGCCCGCACCTGCGTGCTGCATCCCGCCTCTCACACCCACCGTCAGCTCAGTGATGAACAGCTGCGCGAGGCAGGTGTCGCTCCCGACCTGATCCGCCTCTCAGTAGGTATCGAAGACGTAGAGGATATCCTCGACGATATCAAGCAGGCGCTGGCAAAGATTTAACAAACCGTAACTTTACGACAAAAATATTCGGTATTTTCCTTGGAAGGTACCGATATTTTTTTTATTTTTGCATCATCATTCATAACATTATGACAACTTTCTAAAAACCTTCAGACTATGGAAGTAGAGAAAATCATGCAAGCCTTGGAGCAGAAGCATCCGGGCGAACTGGAGTACCTTCAGGCAGTGAGAGAAGTGCTTGAATCAATCAAGGATGTGTATAATCAGCATCCCGAGTTTGAGAAAGCCAAGATCATCGAACGTATCGTAGAGCCTGAGCGCATCGTGACATTCCGTGTGCCCTGGGTAGATGATAAGGGCGAGGTACAGGTGAACCTTGGCTATCGTGTGCAGTTTAACAGCGCCATCGGTCCCTATAAGGGTGGCCTGCGCTTCCACTCATCCGTGAACCTTTCGATCCTGAAGTTCCTCGGCTTTGAGCAGACGTTTAAGAATGCCCTCACTACCCTACCCATGGGTGGCGGCAAGGGCGGATCGGATTTCTCGATCCGTGGCAAGAGCGACAATGAGGTGATGAAGTTCTGTCAGGCCTTCATGACCGAGCTCTACCGTCATATCGGTCCCGACGAGGATGTGCCGGCAGGTGACATCGGCGTGGGTGCCCGTGAGATCGGCTACCTGTTCGGACAGTATAAGAAGCTCACCCATCAGTTCCAGGGCGTGCTCACCGGTAAGGGTATGGAATGGGGCGGCTCTATCCTCCGTCCAGAGGCCACAGGCTATGGCGCCCTCTACTTCGTGCATCAGATGCTGGAGGAGCACGGACTTGACATCAAGGGCAAGACCATTGCACTCAGCGGTTTCGGTAACGTGGCATGGGGTGCTGCCAAGAAAGCGACGGAACTCGGTGCCAAGGTAATCACCATCAGCGGTCCCGACGGTTACATCTATGACCCCGCAGGACTCGATGCCGAGAAGATCGAGTTTATGCTCGAACTGCGCGCCTCTGGCAATGATGTGTGTCAGCCCTACGAGGAGGAGTTCGACGGTGCCACCTTCTTCCCAGGCAAGAAGCCATGGGAGCAGAAGGCCGACATCTATCTGCCCTGTGCTACCCAGAACGAGTTGAACGGTGCCGATGCCGACGCCATCCTCGCCAACAAACCGATGTGCGTGGCAGAGGTATCCAACATGGGCTGCACAGCTGAGGCCGTGAACAAGTTCATTGCCGCCAAGCAGCTCTTCGCCCCTGGTAAGGCGGTGAATGCGGGCGGTGTAGCTACCTCCGGTCTGGAGATGACGCAGAACTCCGAACGTATCGCATGGACAGGTGCTGAAGTTGACGAGAAACTTCATCGTATCATGTCGAACATCCATGGCCAGTGCGTGAAATACGGCAAGGAAGGCGACTATGTGAACTACGTGAAGGGTGCCAATGTTGCCGGCTTCATGAAGGTGGCCAACGCTATGATGGCACAGGGCGTGGTGTAACCAAACCCCATCCGATGCGAAGCGTAATCACGATATTAGCCATGCTTTTAAGCTTTACCACTCCACAGGCACAGACCGAGAGTGGTAAAGCCTCATTCTACTCAATAAAGTTCTCGGGTCGCAAGACGGCGAGTGGCGAGCGGTTGCATCATGACTCGCTGACCTGTGCCCATCGCACCTACCCCTTCGGTACCCAACTGAAGGTGACCAATCCTGCCAACGGGCAAAGTGTCATCGTCAGAGTGACCGATCGTGGACCTTACGTGAGAGGAAGAATCATCGATCTCTCCGTCAGGGCCGCTAAGGAGATAGGCATCATTGCACAAGGCATTGCGCCTGTCGTAGTGGAGCTGTGGGACTCAACCATCATTCCCTTCAAGCCAGCGGATGTCTCTCATCTGCCAGAGTTCGACCTCGGTACCAATGACGGTCCGGATGACAAGCCAATCTGGCAAATCCTAAGTGAACATGAGAAAAAGACAAACAAGCGATAGATCATCTACCGCTTGCTTGTTTTAATGAAGAACTCCCGTGTCTGCGACGTGACCTCCTTGTTTCTTTGGAACACGCCGATCCGGATCACAGCCTCACCATCCTTCAGATGGTCGTCGGCCTTGATGACTGCCGTATAGCGGATACCTTTGCCCGGATAGATGCACTCCACCAGCACATTCTCCGAGATACGGATATGCTTATTACCTGTTACCTCGATCACAGAAGGCAGCACCTGATAGGCAGGTTCGGAGGAACAATTGTAGACCTCAAAGACCATCCTCGCCTCCTCGCCACGGGTCAGTTCACCGTCACGACTGGCATCCAGAATTCTTGGATTGCGGATTTCCAGATCTGCCAGTGTAACGCCCTTAGTGGCAGAAGTCGTACTGAAATCCTCACCGAAGCCATAGAGACGGTCGTCGCCACTACCTGACGGATCGAAACCACTGTCAGCCTGATCATCATAGTTGACCTGTGACTGCTGCACCTGACCACCGTAGTTACGCTGGCGTTCCGCCATCCGCTGCTGACGGTCAGCCTGATATTGCTCGTACTCGCGCTGCTGGGCATTGTCGGCTGCAGCACCTACGGCAGCTCCTACCATCGCACCACCTGCCATTCCGATCAGCGTACCCACATTACTACCATGACGTCCGCCAGCGATGCCACCGATAGCAGAGCCGATGATGGAACCAAACGTACCTCCCGTATAGGCTCCTACGCCAGTATAAGTTCCACAGCTGGACAACAACAGGAGTGCACTTACCGATACTAACAAAGTCTTCTTCATAACCATTGCTATTTAATTGTTCACGGTGCAAAGATAGACATTCTACCATCAATAACGGAAAGGATTTCCCCTAAAATGATATAGGGGAAACCCTAAAGCATACTGTTTAACGGAAATTGAACAGTTTGATAAAGCCTGTCAAGGTAAGAATCTTCTGAATCTCGTCATTGACATGGGTGAGCACCAAGGTACCGCCCTTAGCCACACTCAGCTTCTGTAACTTCAAGAGGCCACGCAGACCCAGACTGCAGATATACTCCAACTTACTACAATCAAGTTCGATGGCCTTGTCGGCATGTTCCTCAAGGGTCTTCAACTCTTCCAGAAATTCCGTGGCGACGTTCGTGTCGAGCCAACCGGACAGAATGGCATAATAGCCACCATTGGATTCTTTGATTTCTATATTCATATTAATGTAATGGTGTTAATGGATAAATAATGTTCACGATAAAGATATTTGCAGCCAGGATGATGAGGTTCATCAGCAGACCGATACGCATGAAGTCGCTGAAGCGATAGCCACCAGGACCATAGACAAGCATGTGGGTGGGTGAACCAATCGGCGTGGCGAAACTGGAGCTGACGCTGACCATCAAGGCAACAAGGAAGGGGAAGGGCTCATAGCCCAACTTCTCGGCGGCCTGATACATGATGGGGAAGAACATGGCACCAGCCGCCGTGTTGGAGATAAACTCTGTGATGAAGGTACCCACGAAACAAATGGCCGTCATCACCACAATCGGATTGTCGCCACAAACATCGAGGATACCGAAGGCAAGACGCTCGGCAATACCCGTCTTCTGGATGGCGACACCAAGCACAACGGAACCGGCAAACACCATCAGGATCTCCCAATTGATGGATTTCATGGCCTGATCCACATTACAGCACTTGAAGATGAGCATAGCCATGGCCGCCAGGAAAGCACATTGCAACAGCGGAATGATATTGAGCGCCGAAAGCACCACCATCGCTATCATAATCGTAGTGGAGATCAAAGTCTTCTTGCCGATATTGGGCACCTGATCGCTATCAAAGAAGTGTAATTTCGATGCTAAACTGGAGGTGTCGATCTTCAGTTTTGGCGGACAGTCTAGGAGCAGGGTGTCACCAGCCTGAATAACCACCTCGCGCGGTGACTGCTCGATACGTTTGCCACTGCGGGCCACAGCAACGAGCACCAGGCCATAATCCTTCTCAAAATTTGTATTGCCTATCGCCTTACCTATCAGACTACTGGCAAAAGTGACATAAGCCGTACGGAGTTGACGATTCTTATCAATCTCACTCAGTGTAAACACATAATGATCGGCGTTGACCAGTCCGTGACTCTTCTTCAGCTCGAGGATCTCATCAATCTGTCCGGAGTAGATCAGGCGGTCGCCACCCATCAAAATCTCATCGCCACCTGCAGGCGAAACAAACTCATCGAAATGTACAACCTCAATCAGGTTACCGCCCCTTACATTGTTCAAGCCAGCCTCATTGATGGTCATGCCGATATTTGGATTGTCGGATGGCACCAACAGCTCCACCGTATATTCCGACGTGGACTCAAAGGCAGACTCGGGAGCCTTACGATCGGGTAGTAAGTTGCGCATGGCAATGATGGAAAGCACGCCGATAAAGAGACAGAAGAGGCCTGGAATGGTGGTTGTCAGCACATTCATCGCCACACCTGTGTTCTCTGCATAGAGACCAGAGATAATCAGGTTGGGCGGCGTACCAATCAGCGTACACACACCACCCATGCCTGAGGCATAGCTCAACGGGATGAGCAGTTTCGACGGAGAAACGCCGAGCTTCTTCGACCACATCTTTACGATGCCCACAAACAATGCCACCACCGTAGTATTGCTGAGGAAGGAGCTCAGACCTGCCACAGGCAACATCAGACGAATGACGGCCTTCGAATAGCTTTCGGGCTGTCCCAGCAGGTGTTTCACAATCCATTGCAACACACCCGTATGCGTCAGACCAGCCACCACGACGAAGAGCACGCCGATGATCACCACCGATGTGGAACTGAATCCCGAGAATGCCTCTTTGGCATTCAACACGCCCGTGACGAAGAGGATGGCGATGGCACCAAGAAACACTAAGTCAGCGCGGAGTTTCGTTAGCAGCAGTACTGTGAACATCGACAGCACTGTGGCTATCGTAATCCAAGCATAGAGGTTAAATCCTAAAAATACAAAATCCATAAGCAATATTTTAAATTTTTAATCATGATTGTCTAATGCTTTTGTCAGCGTCAGGACATTATAGCCATTGGCCGTACGTTCGTAACTCATCGAGTCCATGATGCCACGCACCATATGGATACCCAATCCGCCGATGGCACGCTCGTCTAACTCTGCATCAATGTCCACCTCGGCATACGACGTCGGGTCGAAGGGTACGCCGTGGTCTTTAATGACGACCGTCAGCAGGCGTGAAGGCGACACATTAGCCGTCATTTCCACATGGCCACGTGTACCCTTCGGATAGGCATAGTTGATCACGTTGGCCACCCATTCCTCGATAGCGAGGTTCAGCATCTTAGCAGTCTCATCGCTGATACCGTATTCACGACAGACAGAGAAGAAGAAACCTCGCATGCGGCTCACCTCAGCCATCTCGTTCTTCATGATGATCCGCCGCGACGATGAAGTTCCCTTGTCCTGCGTCTTTCCATGACGGATAAACATAAGCGTCAGGTCATCGCCCTGTTCCGTACCATCGGCAAAGATGGTGACATGCTGTTTCAGGTAGTCGATGATCTCAGGTGCAGAGGCCATGCGGTTTTTGTCAACATCATGCAGCACGCGATCCTCACCAAACAGTTTCCTGTTGCCCGTATTCGATTTATAAACGGCTTCCGTCAGGCCATCCGTATAGAGCAGCAGGGCTGACCCCTCAGGAAACTCTATCTGCTGTTCCTCGTAGTGGTAGTGATCCTCCACACCGATCGGCAAGTTGGTCTCAGCTTCCAACAGACGGCACGTACCATCGTTCGTCAGTATCACGGGGGCATTATGAGCTGCGTTACAATAGGTCAGGTGATGGGTCTTCAGGTCGAGCACGCCCACGAAAGCTGTCACAAATTCATACGAGTCATTGGCCGAGGCGATGGCATGATTCATCTGTCTGACAATATTAGCCGCACTCTGGTAGTTACCTGCCAGATTACGGAAGAGCGTTCTCGTAACAGCCATATAAAGCGATGCCGGTACGCCCTTGCCTGCCACGTCGCCGATGATAAAGAACAGTTCGTCGTCGTCGATGATGAAGTCATACAGATCACCGCCCACCTCCTTCGCCGGCGTCATGGAGGCAAACAGTTCCAGATCATCACGTTGAGGGAAGGTCGTAGGAATCATGCCCATCTGGATATCATGGGCAATCACCAACTCACTTTGAAGGCGCTCCTTGCCAGCCGTCGTTACCTTCAGGTCCTCAATATGCTGTTTCAAGGATGTCTGCATATACTCAAACGACTTGCGTAGCTGCAGCAGTTCATCCTCTGAATGGATTTCTGGCAACGGTGTGTCAAGATTGCCTTCAGCAATACTTCTGGCAGCGTCGGTAAACTGCTGTAAAGGCTTTACGAGGCGATGGATGGCGAAAGCACAACAGGAGAACAACACCAACAGCCCCACAACAAAGGCAATACCACCATAAAGAACCAATGGCAGATAGCCCGAAAGAATATCCTTCCTCGAGCAGATAAGACCTGCCGAGTAACCACTCTCCCCTATCGGCTCATGAATCAAGAGGGAGATGTCAGCATGCTTGAACACCTCTTGCATGCCAGCCTCGCCGCTACCCATCATCCTGAGAATGGTGGGCACCTCGTCGCGCTGATTCATCAGCAGGACAGAGTCACCTACATAGACAAGCCGCCCCGAGCGGTCTGTCATCAGTGTAAATGCATGTTTGTATGGTTTCACGGTACGGAGGATGCTCACATAGTCCTCCATCCCCAAGGTATCACCTCTAAGAGCAGATTCGGCCGTTTGGATGCGCATGGCCATCACCGCATCATGTAACTGGATGCGTGCTTCAACGGCCGAGCTCTCCTTCACCGACTCCTCTGAGAGATACAGATAGGTAAGCATCGCTATCAGAAAAACCCCTGCGGCAATCACGAGGATGGCCACACTCAACCTCGCGGAAAACGACTTCCACAGGGCAAGATCATACTTGTATTCGAACTTGGGAGCTTCTACCATAATCCTTTCTCAGCACATCATATGAGCAATCATGCGACAAATATAGTCATATTTTTCGAAACCACCAAACTTTCTATCAGGAAAAAACTCCCTGTCCTCGATGAGAACAGGGAGTCTGTAGTATAAGAAGATAAATCTTATTCTGCCTTTGCCTCTTCAGCAGGAGCCTCAGCTGCGGGTGCCTCTTCGGCCTTTGCCTCCTCAGCTGCAGGAGCCTCAGCAGGAGCTGCGGCCTCAGCCTTGGGAGCAGACTTACGAGAACGACGAGTTGACTTCTTCTTGGTATCCTTTGCCATTTCAGGATCAAAGTCAACCAGCTCAATGAAGCAAACCTGTGCAGCGTCACCCTGACGGGTACCAAGTTTGATGATACGAGTGTATCCACCGGGACGGTCACCTACCTTCTGGGCTACCTCTCCGAAGAGTTCCTTGATAGCTTCCTTATTCTGCAGGTAGCTGAATACAACACGACGAGAGTTGGTAGAATCCTCCTTTGATTTGGTAATCAGGGGCTCCACATACTTCTTCAAGGCCTTTGCCTTGGCTACGGTCGTAGTGATTCTTTTGTGCATGATCAGCGAGATAGCCATGTTTGCAAGCATGGCACTGCGGTGAGATGCAGTACGACCGAGATGGTTAAATTTCTTATTATGTCTCATTTTTCTTGTTTCTTTTTATTGGGCTTTGAGTCTTATAAGCTTGTGGCTTACAGTTACTCCTTGTCCAGTTTATACTTGGAAATATCGGTTCCAAACGACAGATTCAGACTCTCGAGCAAATCATCAAGCTCGGTGAGCGATTTCTTACCGAAGTTACCTTCAGGAGGTCAGTCTTGTTGTACTGTACCAGGTCGCCAAGGGTCTCGACATCAGCTGCCTTCAAGCAGTTGAGGGCACGAACAGAGAGGTTCATGTCAACGAGACGTGTCTTCAGCAACTGGCGCATGTGCAGGATCTCCTCATCAAACTCCTGGTTACCCTCTGTCTCAGATGCCTCAAGGGTGATCTTCTCGTCAGAGAACAGCATGAAGTGGTAAATGAGGATCTTGGCAGCCTCTTTCAGAGCATCCTTCGGGTGGATGGAACCATCCGTTGTAACCTCAAGCACGAGTTTGTCGTAGTCGGTCTTCTGTTCAACACGATACGGCTCCACAGCGTACTTCACGTTACGAATCGGAGTGTAAATAGAATCGATTGCTATTACATTCACGTCGGTGCAGAACTCGCGATTCTCTTCAGCGGGTACATATCCACGACCTTTGTTGATTGTAAGATCAATCTGCATCGATGCTTTGGAATCTAAATGACAAATCACCAAATCGGGATTCAGCACCTCAAATCCAGTCAGATACTTGCCTATATCAGAGGCTTTGAATTCGGTAGAATTCTCGACCGTGATACTGACTTTCTCGTTCTCGAATTCTTCTACTACTTGCTTGAACCTAACTTGCTTCAGGTTCAAGATAATGTTGGTCACGTCTTCCTTTACACCAGGCACAGAAGAGAACTCATGCTCCACACCAGCAATACGGATGGTGTTGATAGCATAGCCTTCGAGCGATGAAAGAAGAATGCGGCGAAGGGAGTTACCAATGGTCACACCGTGGCCTCCAACATTACGACTTTATCGGGTTTTTGAAATGCTAATATCGCCATTAATTTAAATGATTTTAGTTCTTAGAGTACAACTCAACGATTAACTGCTCCTTAATGTTCTCAGGGATGTCAGCGCGCTCCGGCATGTGCAGGAACTTACCGCCCTTTACGTTCTCATCCCACTCGATCCAGGGGTACTTGCTGTGGTTGAAACCAGCGAGAGCGGCCTCAATAACCTCGAGAGACTTTGACTTCTCACGAACAGCTACAACCATGCCAGGCTTTACCTGGAAAGAAGGAATGTTCACTACCTGACCGTCAACAGTGATGTGCTTGTGGCCAACGAGCTGACGGGCAGCAGCACGAGTAGGAGCAATGCCCAGACGGAACACCACATTGTCGAGTCGGCTCTCCAGCAACTGGAGAAGCACCTCACCAGTGATACCCTCGGCCTTTGCAGCCTTCTCAAACATATTACGGAACTGGCGCTCAAGTACGCCATAAGTGTACTTGGCGCATACTCCGACATCTTACGACGACGGTTGTTGCCATGCTGTCCCGGGGGGAAGTTCCTACGGGACAAAACTTTGTCTGCGCCGAAGATGGGCTCACCAAAACGACGCGCAATTTTTGATTTCGGTCCTAAATATCTTGCCATAATTATCTAAAAAAAATCTGATTATTAAACTCTACGACGCTTCGGAGGACGGCATCCGTTGTGGGGCAGCGGAGTAACGTCAACGATCTCCATAACCTCGATACCTGCACCATGCACGGCACGGATAGCAGACTCACGTCCGTTACCAGGACCCTTTACATAGGCCTTTACCTTGCGCAGACCAAGATCGTAAGCGACCTTTGCGCAATCCTCTGCTGCCATCTGAGCAGCGTACGGTGTATTCTTTTTTGAGCCACGGAAGCCCATCTTACCAGCTGAAGACCAAGAACAATGATATTATTGAAAGAACTGTGTACGTGGAGCTGACCGATAGCGTTCACTCTCACGTTTCTTTTCTTTGAAGTGACTGTTTTCTTTGCCATAATTCTTTTAATCTTTAAAGTTTAATGTTTAATAGAATTACTTCGTAGCCTTCTTCTTATTAGCAACAGTCTTCTTCTTTCCCTTACGAGTACGAGCATTATTCTTTGTGCTCTGACCGCGAACAGGAAGACCATTACGATGACGGACGCCACGATAGCAACCAATATCCATCAGTCGCTTGATATTCAACTGGATCTCGCTACGGAGATCACCTTCTACTTTGAATTCAGCGCCGATGATTTCACGGATTTTGGCTGCCTGGTCGTCACTCCACTCGCTGACCTTCAGGTCACGGCTGACACCTGCCTTATCCAATATCTTTGCTGAACTACTTCGA
>CADCBZ010000074.1 GCA_902799765.1 uncultured Prevotellaceae bacterium | reverse complement strand
TAAGAAGTTTGATATCACTCAGGATGTGATCAACGGTCTGAACAAGCGTTATAAGCCCGCTGCAAAGCCCGCCGCTGAGGAGAAGAAAGAGGAGAAGAAGTAATCTCTGAAAGCTAATAAAAAGATAAGAGGCACTCGAGTGATCGGGTGCCTCTTTGCTTTTGGCTTTATCCGTTGCGGCGTATCAGCAGCATCGTCTGATCATTGGTCTGCGGTTCTGTGTCTGCAAAGTTCTTCAGTGTCTCGGTGATGTTGGCGAGGAAGCCTGCAGGCTTTGCGTTGAGCTTCAAGGCCTGAAGGACAGAGCCGCGCAGACGCTTCTCACCGTAGATCTTGCCTTCGGCATTAGTGATGGCGGCAACGCCGGGCGTATAGAGGTAAAGCATCGCACCAGGGGCGACTTCGGCCTGAAGGTTGAAGAAGGTAGCTGTCTCATCGGCACCTGCGGCGGGTGTGGTCTCTATGGGCAGTACCGTCACCTCGTCGTTCTCCATCAGCAGCGGACTGATGATGCCTGCCTGGCTGTAGTCTAACTGACCAGTGGTGAGGTTGAGCACACCTACGAAGAGATCGACGACGGGCTTTTCGCCGTGGATGGTAGCCAGACTTCTGTTGATGGCAGAGAGGATGAGGGCAGGGGTGTTGGTGATGGCAGCAGCCGTACGGAACTGCGACCAGGCCATTGCCATCTGTACCGACGACTGGATGGTGTCGCCATGAGCCGTACCGATGCAGAAGAAGAGCTGCTCGTCGCGGATGAGATAGTCGTAGAGGTCGCTGCTCAGTGCTGTTCCAGAGGTGAGGGTAACCAGTACGGTGAGATCCTTACGCTTAGGCAGCGGGGCAGGCAAGAGGGCCTTCTGGGCATCGAGGGCAGTGGTCTGCAGTGTCTGTGCGCGCTCTTTCTCAGCGGTGCGCTCTTCGAGGTCGCTGTAGTCGGCCTTCAGTTCGGTGTGGGCCTTGTGCAGCTTATGGCCTCTGTAACCGCGATAGATGGCATAGGCGACGAAGCAGAGGAAGAGGATGCCGAGGAGTACGAACAAGCCCATCTGTCGCTCGCGGGCTGCCTCGGCCTGCTGCTGGGTGAGCTGTTCGATCTTGTCGATGATGACTACCTGTTCTTCAGCATCGATCTCTTTAGCCAGGTTGAAGGCGTGATCCAGAGAGTCGCAGATCAGACGGCTGACGACTAAGGCAGAGTCAAGACGGCCTGCCTGGAGGTTGGTCTTGTATTTCTTCAGCGCATAGTTCCTGATGTTGTCGATGGTATAGGCATCTTTTCCTTCAAACATGGCATCCAAACTGCGGTAGTTGAAGGCGGCCTCGTCCCAACGGCCTGCAGAAATGAGGAATTCGTTGGCATTGATCTTTCCCTCAGGCGTCTTGCTGAAATTGGTTTCCAGGAACTGCTGGTAGATCTTCTCTGCCTCGTCTTCCTGTCCCATGCGCTCGTGGGCGATGGCCTTATAGATATAGAAACGGGCCAGCTGCTTGTCGATATAGTCGGTGTTGATGCCCTGGCGCTGTTCATATTCTGCGAGCAGCTTTCCGAAGCGGTCGGTCCACTTCAGGGCCTGATCATAGTTCTGGGTGGTGATACAGGCATAGGCGATATTGATGAGACCAGCGATGGCGTCTTTGTAAGACTCGTCGCTGTGGGTGCTCTCGATATTGGCAAGATGCTTCTCGTAGGCAATGCTGAAGTGCTCTTCAGTCTCCTTGTCGGCCTTGTTGAGACCCATCTGGCAACAGCCGATGTAGATCAGCAGGTTCATATAGTCGCTGGTGGTGTCGCACTTATGCGCCTCCAGGAACTCGGCAGCAGGAATAGCGCCCTTCAGGGCATTCTCATACTCGCCGCGAACGGTGAGCAGGTTAGCCAGTCGGCTGGCAGAACGTGCATAGGTATCGACATCGTCAGGATCCTTAGAACTGGCGGCAGTCTGGAGGGAGGTTTTCCAATAGAACTCAGCCATACGTCGTTTGTTCATCCTGTCGCTGGCGTAGCCTCGCCAGTAGTAGGCTTTTGCAGGAGAGAGGGTGCCGGCGCGCTCAAAACTGTCGGCCAGTATCATCAGCTGTTTGAGGTCTTTGTTCTTCTGCGCAGATTCTATCGCCTGTTCGGCTTTCTGTCTCTGTTCTTTACTACTACCGCCTCCACAACCCAAGAGGATGATGGCGGCCAGTGTCAGTGCTACAATCGAAAATTGTCTTCTCATATGAGTCCTTGCTTTAAGTTGTAATTTGGTGCAAAGATAATGATTATTCCCCAAATTTGTTACATTTCTTAGATTTTTTTTGTACCTTCGCACCCGCAATGAGATATTTTGTCACTTTGAGTTACGACGGAACCCGCTATCACGGCTGGCAGATACAGCCGAATGGCGACTCGATACAGGAACGGCTGCAAGGCGCGCTCTCGACCCTGCTGCGTGCAGAGATCGCTGTGACGGGGGCTGGACGGACCGATGCGGGGGTGCATGCGCGGATGATGGTGGCTCATTTTGACTATGAAGGTGAACTGGACGGCAAACAGCTCTGTTATAAACTGAACAGACTGTTGCCCTACGACATCGCCGTACAGCAGGTGGAACAGGTGGCTGACGACCTGCATGCCCGTTTCTCGGCTACCTCGCGTACCTATCATTATTACGTGCATACGGTGAAGGATCCTTTCAGCAGGGCTTATTCGTGTGAGTTGCACTATCCGCTGGACTTCAAACTGATGAATGAGGCTGCCAGGATGCTGCTGAAGTATGAGGACTTCGGCGCGTTTTGTAAGAGTGGGGCGGACGTGAAGACGACACTCTGCCAGGTGACTGCTGCCGAGTGGCATCAGATATCGCCATCGAGCTGGTATTTCGAGATTACTGCCAACCGCTTCCTGAGAAACATGGTTAGAGCGGTGGTGGGTACCCTCGTCGATGTGGGGCGCGGCAGACTCACGCTGGAGGAGTTTCAGAAGGTGATAGAAGGAAAACAGCGGAGCGATGCAGGTGAGAGTATGCCTGGCAATGCGCTGTTCCTGGAAAAAATAGAATATTGATATGTGGCTGATATTGGCATTTATGTCGGCAGCGTTGTTGGGCTGCTATGACTCTTTGAAGAAACAGGCACTGAAGGGGAACGCCGTGATTCCCGTGTTGTTTCTGAATACCTTGTTTTCTTCATTGATTTTCCTGCCGTTTATCATACTGAGTGGTACGACGACACTGCTTGATGACAGTGTCTTCCATACGGCAAGCGGCGGATGGGAGATGCATCGGTATATCGTACTGAAAGCCGTCATCGTACTTTCAAGCTGGATTCTGGGTTATTTCGGTATGAAACATCTGCCGCTGACCATCGTGGGACCTATCAATGCCACCCGTCCGGTGATGGTGCTGGTGGGAGCCCTTCTGTTTTTCGGTGAAAGACTAAATGTGTGGCAGTGGGTCGGTGTGCTGCTGGCGGTGGCTTCTTTCCTGCTGCTGAGTCGTAGCGGTAAGAAAGAGGGTATCGATTTCAAGCATGATCACTGGATCTATATGATTGTGGGTGCAGCGATGCTGGGAGCTGTGAGTGGGCTTTATGACAAGTATCTGATGGCACCTGTGGAGAACGGTGGTGTGGGACTGGACCGTATGATGGTGCAGTCGTGGTATAACATCTACCAGTGTGCGATGATGGGTGTGATGCTCTGGTTGCTCTGGTGGCCGAAGCATGAACAGACGACACCGTTCCATTGGTCTTGGTCGATCGTAGGTGTGAGTGTATTCCTCTCCACAGCCGACTTCATGTATTTCTATTCACTGAGTCTGCCCGGTGCGATGATTTCCATCGTATCGATGATCCGAAGGGGTAGTGTGATCGTGAGCTTTATGTTCGGAGCGATGTTCTTCCACGAGAAGAACCTCAAGGCTAAGGCTTTTGATCTGGCGCTTGTTTTGCTTGGGATGCTTTTCCTCTACGTCGGCTCGAAGTAAACAGGTCGCGCAGACTGTTGAAGTCCTTTTTCATGATGATACCGATGCCTTGCGTGTTCAGACTTGAACGCGTGAAGTAGCGGTCGTTGGTCTGATTATACACCTTCATGGCTAGATTGCCATTGGGGAAGAGCAGGTATTGCAGGTCGAAATCGCCGATGAACGATGGGGTAGCTTTCGTGGCATTGTCGCGATAGCCGAACTGTCCGCTGAAGATCAGACGGTTGTTGAGCATGCGTCCGTTGATGATGCCTTCGTATTCTGCATTGTGCCAGCCTTCATTACCTGTAGAGATGTTGGCACCGAAGTTCCAGTTGTTGTTTTTGATGAGCTGTCCTAGCAGGGTGTTGATTTGGGTGGAGAGCGTACCAGAGAGGAAACTCTGCATAGCCAGAGAGGTGCGGTCTGTCTGCTGGTCGTTGGCGTTGTTGGCACCTTGGTTATAGAAACGTCCGATAGCCAGCAGATAGACCACCTGCTGGTTCATCTCCTGCTGTCCGTTGATGATGGAACGTATCATCTGCTGCTCATCCGCATTCACGGTGGGCATCTCGAGGTCGAAACTCACCTGCGGGTTTACGGGCTGTCCTCCGATGTTCATCAGACAGTTCACTCGGATGGTGTTGCTGCTGAAGGAGTTGCCGATATTCAGGTCGGAGAGACTCACACCATTCACGGTATAGACAGCCTGCAGGTTCAGGGCAGCCTGATAAGGATCGCCTCCGAAGACGATGGTGCCACCTTGGTTGAAGGTGAAGTTCTTCTTGATGATATTCTGGATGGTGATGCCGTAGGTGCCCTGTTCGACAGTATAGGTGCCGAACATATTGAAAGCACCCTTGTTATGATAGGTGGCACGGATGGCACCCTCACCGTTCAGTGTGATATAGTCCTTGGTATTGGCATCCATCAGAAGGTTCAGTGTGGCGTCAGGGGTGGTGTTGATAAGGAAGTTGATGTAGATATCGGTGTTGGTGGCCCTGCTGGCAGAACTAGCATGACTTGATGGGCTAACATCGCTCGCATTCTCTTCCCACTCGATAAACTCCTGACTGGCGAGGGCATCGGGGGTCGCAGCGTTATAGACGAATATCGAGTTCTTCTGAGGCGTCACGTCGCAGTCGATGGTTACTTCATTACCATGTCCATGAATGCCGACTTCGCCTGAGGCATAGACGGTGCCGTAGAACGTAGATTCACCGAAGTCGGTAAAGTCGTAAGCCAACAGATTGTCGGCAATGACATTTAGGTCGTAGGAGAGTTTGGTGAGGTGTTTGTGGTGGATGCCGCCAGAGACGATGCCCTGATGTCCGTCGCGATCAACGACTACCATATTATGCAATTCTATCTCATCAGGAATCATCACCACCGTGTCGCGTTTCAGCTGGTAGGTGGTGTTCAAAGGTGTTACGGTAGCCTCACCATCTACGACGAGATTTCCTGTGAGGTTGATATTGTCGAGGGTACCTGCCAGGCGGGCATAGCCCTCAGCGTGGCCTGTGATATGACTCAGGAACGACTTGGTGAAATTGTGCATGAACTCGATGTAGGTGCCATCGGCGCGGATGTCAAGATCGATGGTGTTGTGAACGGGTGAGATATAGCCGTTGATGATGGTCTGGGCTTCAGGACCATCGTCGGCAACGGCACTGATGTCTATCTGTTCTTTCTCCTGATTCCAGTCCGCATCGGCATAAAGGGTTCCCATGCGTCCCTTCTCAAACTTGAACTGTCCCACTCTGAGGTTAGCGTGGGCGGCGAAATTATGGAAGAGCGAACGGGCCGTAGCGCGGCCTGTGGCTTTTCCGCTGAATTCGACAGAATGGAAGTTTACCAAGTCGAGGATATAGGCCACTTCCACCTCGTTGAGATCGACGATGAGACTGTCGGAGAGGTTCTCGGAGGCGATACCGTCAATAATGATATGCTGTGTGCCACGATGTACGGCGAAATGGTCCACCAGCAGGTAGTTCTTATGGTAGAGGATATCCGAGGGTTCGATATCCCAAGTGCTGTTATTCAAGATGATGTGGGAAGGCTGTACGCGGAACTGGGCTTCGGGCTGTCCTGTCAGATTCTCGTAGAGGCGGATGATGGTGTTCAGATTGCCACTCTGTTGCTGGTCTGGATTGTTATTATCCCACGACAGTGAGGTGTTGATGTTGTTGTTGGCGGCATGTGCCATCAGGTTGATGCCCATCTGCTGTCCGTCGTCCATCAGCTTCTGGATGTTAAGGTCGCAGTTCAGAGTGTCGGCAGGTGAGCTGATGTGGATATTTCCATTGGCATACCAAGCTCCGTTGTAGGCAAACGAGGGCAGTTCGCCATCGAGGAAGATATCATCGGTCTTGTCATTCACACGGGCAGAGAGTGAGATAGGCTGGTTAAGCGTGAGATCCACATTGAAGAAACGCTTCAGCCAGTCGGTCTTGCTCAGCAACAGACGCAGGTTGAAGTTGTTGTCGGTAACTTTCTGCTTGGGAGGCAGACCTGGCAGGGTGGGGAGTTTCGAAGCGACGAGGTTGATGAAACTCTGAGGTAATGTCTTGTAGTCGAAATGTCCCTTTACCTCAGCATCGGCAAAGTCGCTCTTCACAGAGATAAAGTGTACCCCCTCATCATAGCCGGAAGTGATGATCATGTTGTCGAGCTGATAGGGTTCGTGCTGCTCCGAAGCCGTGAGATTCAGGTTACTGATGCGGATGCTACCCTGGGCATCGTGTACACTGTGGGCAGTGAAGTCGGCATCGAGTTCTGCAGACAGTACCGAAGAGCCGAACTGCTCTGAGAGATGTGTGGCAGCAGGTGAGAAATGGGAGATGATACCTTGTAACTGGGCCTTCTTTGATTTTGTCGTAGAGGTGTTAAACAGATTCTCCGTCATTTCGCCTTTCAGTTGGACTGTCAGGTTAGGATCGTCGATATTGAAGAGCCCCGCAATAGTACCTTGCTGGTATTCACCATTGAGCTTGATGTCATGATAGGTATAACCCTTGTAGTCAAACTGACTGATGGATCCGTCGATCTTGACATCGGGCTTCCGGTCTTTGGGCCACAGACCACTGAGGTGTAGTTTGGTTGATAACGAGCCAAGTCGTTCGTTTGCGAGAATCTGTCCCAACTTGATGTCTTTCGTCTGAACATTACCGGAGAATCTCCTGTTGGCATCCATCGCCATGGCGACATCCACATCACCGGCACCTGAGTGAATCAGACTCTTCAATGAGGTATCTCCGTTAGTCTCACGACTGAAGTCACCCGTCATACGCAGATTACCGATACGTGTCAGCTCTGAAGGGAACCCTGGAATCAGTTTGGAAAGGAAGTCGAGACTGGTCTCTGCCAAAGCCACCTGTGTCATCTCCAGATGCCAGGCAGGCTGTGAGTTCCAGTTCTCAATCCAGCCATTTACGTTGATGTCGATATCCTGTTCCGAAGTGGCGATATGCAGCTCCGGAATCGTGGCTTGCTGGTCGGTGCCATTAAACTTCGTTGTGACAGAAATTCCTCTCTGGAAATTCTTCAACGATGGAATGAAACATCTTAGGTCTGAGGGTGTTATGTTTGTGTTTTTAATTTCTCCTGAATAGACGAGAGATCCAGGAATGAGTCCTTTTTTATCCATCTTGTAATCGGCTGTAAGGGCATCGATCTCAAGGTTTGAGCTTGGCATCTGCAACTCGAAATTCTCGATGATGGCATGCGTCTTGTCAGCAGTCAGTCTGAAGGACAGACGATTGATGTCCAGTCCTGAGGCTTCTCGGAGCGAGAGCTTTTTCACGTTCACACTCAAGGAGTCATCGGTAAGGGCTGGTAGGTTAATATGGGCGCTGATGTCGTTGACGTGCAGATGCTGTGGATTGAATTGTCCAGGTGTCGGTGCCACATCTTTCCGGTCGAACGTCACACTGGATCGTCGGATGATCAGTGAGTTGATTCGGAGGTCGAGTGGGGTGTGGCTCAGCGTATCCTTTGGGGCTAAGGAGTCGATAACAAACTGGAAGTTGGGTTTTGTATCTGCATTCTGTTGCCAGAGACGGGCGTGGGCACCGAAGAGTTGTGCCGATGAAATGGAGATACGTCCCTTAGTGAGTGGCAGGATATCGACTTTGGCAGACAGACGTGTGATGTTTAGCATCGGCAGATTATGCTGGTCGAGGATCGTGACATCATCAATGATGATACGGTCGAGGAAGCCTAAATCCACTCGTCCGATGCTGACTTCCGTACCAAGAGCCTCACTTAAAACGGCTGATACCTTGCTACCCACAGACTGCTGGACAATTGGCAGTCGGAGGACAGCTGCCGTCAACAAATTTAGGGCGATAACCGTCCAGATGACTATGCTGATAATCCGTTTTAGTATCTTCACGTGGCAAAAATACAACATTTTATCGGGATTTCTACAAAATTTTTAATTTTTTGTTCTTATTCTGCCCGAATTTTACTAATTTTGCACTCGCATCTTGCAACTATTCAACTAAATTTTATATAAATGGCAAATGTAATTAAGCTACACAAGGGCTTGGACATTAACCTGAAAGGACGCGCAGCTGAGCAGAAGATCCAGTTGAAGTCAAACGGCAAATACGCTTTGGTGCCGGATGACTTTGAGGGTGTGACGCCGAAGGTTGTCGTCAAGGAAGGCGATAAGGTTCAGGCTGGGGATGCTTTGTTTGTAAACAAACAGTATCCTGAGGTGAAGTTTGCCTCGCCAGTCAGTGGTACGGTAAGTGCCGTCGTGCGTGGTGAACGTAGAAAAGTGCTCTGTGTGAAAGTGGATGCCGACGCTCAGCAGAGTTTTGTGGATTTCGGCAAGAAGGATGTTGCCAAGCTTGACGGTAAGGCTGTCATCGATGCCCTGCTTGAAGCAGGTATCTTCGGTTACATCAACCAGTTGCCTTATGCAGTATCGACTAATCCGTCGGTGATGCCTAAGGCGATTTTCGTCTCTGCCCTGCGCGACAAGCCATTGGCTGCCGACTTCGAGTACGAGGTGAAAGGTCAGGAGGCTGATTTCCAAACGGGTCTCACAGCCCTCTCTAAGATTGCCAAGACCTATCTCGGCGTGGGTGTTGGCTCTGCCCTTGAGAACATGAAGGATGTTGAGGTGAATGTGTTCGATGGTAAGTGCCCTGCAGGTAATGTCGGAGTACAGGTGAACAACATCGACCCAGTGAACAAGGGTGAGGTGGTTTGGACCATCGGCGATCCTTCTGTGGTCCTCTTCATCGGACGTCTGTTCAACAGCGGCAAGGTGGATCTCCGTCGTACGGTAGCCCTCTGTGGCAGTGAGATCAAGAGTCCTGCCTATGTGGATATGCTGGTAGGCGAGGAGCTCTCTACGCTGCTTTCCAACAGCTACGACGCTTCAAAGAGTGTCCGTATCATCAATGGTAACGTGCTGACAGGCAAACCTACTACCAAGGAAGGTTTCCTCGGTGCCCATAGCTCTGAGATCACCGTGATTCCTGAGGGTAATGATGCCGACGAGTTGCTGGGATGGATCCTGCCTCGTTTCAAGCAGTTCTCTGTGAACCGCAGCTACTTCTCTTGGCTGTGTGGTAAGAAGCAGTATGCACTCGATGCCCGTATCAAGGGTGGTGAGCGCCACATGATTATGAGCGGTGAGTACGACAAGGTGCTGCCGATGGATATCTATGGTGAGTACCTGATTAAGGCTATCATCGCCGGTGATATCGACCGCCAGGAGGCTTTGGGTATCTATGAGGTTAGTCCTGAGGACTTTGCACTGGCAGAGTTCGTGGATTCCTCAAAGCTGGAATTGCAGCGCATCGTGCGTGAAGGACTGAATATTTTACGTAAAGAAAACGCATAACGACATGAGTGCTATAAGAAACTTATTCAATAAAATGAGGCCAAGCTTCGAAGAGGGCGGCAAGTTGCATGCTTTCCGCAGTGTCTTCGACGGCTTTGAGACGTTTGCGCTTGTGCCTAATGACACGTCAAAGAGTGGCGTCAACATTCACGACGCTATTGACTCGAAGCGCATTATGAGTATGGTGGTCATCGCCCTGATGCCTGCTATGCTGTTTGGTATGTACAATATCGGCTATCAGAACTATCTCGCAGCAGGCACACTCGCAAGTGCATGTTTCTTCGAGATCTTCTGCTACGGTTTCCTCGCCGTACTGCCGAAGATTCTGGTGAGCTACATCGTTGGTCTGGGTATTGAGTTTGCCTGGGCACAGTGGAAGGGTGAGGAGATTCAGGAGGGTTACCTTGTTTCAGGTATTATCATCCCGCTGATCGTGCCCATCGGGTGTCCGCTTTGGATGCTGGCATTGGCCTGTGCTTTCTCGGTGATTTTCTGTAAGGAGATCTTCGGTGGTACAGGTATGAATATCTTCAACCCCGCTGTTGCAGCCCGTATGTTCCTGTTCTTCGCTTATCCCTCAAAGATGACAGGTGATCAGGTATGGGTGGCTCAGGATTCTATCTTCGGTTTGGGTAATAACCTGCCTGATGGCTTCACCGCTGCTACACCGCTCGGACAGATGGCACAGGGTATTGATCC
>CADCBZ010000073.1 GCA_902799765.1 uncultured Prevotellaceae bacterium | reverse complement strand
TAGTCTGATCAGCTCTTCATCGAGCATGAACACGAAGTAATACTTGCCGTCGCGTCCTTTCGACAGTGAGCTGTTGTCAACCCTGAAGATCGGTTTGTTCCTCACGCGCTTCGGCAACTCCGTGATATACATATTGCCGTCGCGCATCAGTTGCACTTTGCATCTGGCCGTGAAGTCCTCCATCACCACATCCTCGCAGCATTCGAAGTCTGCCATGTGTAGTCCGTTCTCTGACATGCCGATGGTCATCAGTCCATCCAGCGTTACTTGTTTCTTAATCGTTTCCTTGTTGTTATTTTTCATTATTACTTTTTAATCAGTTCCGTTGCAACTACGTCCATAAACACTTGCCCATTGTACTCCCGGGCCTGGAATCTCAGCGTGGCGATTACCAAGTCGCGTATTTGCCACCCAGTTCCTGCAACACCAGCGTTCGCTTGTTCAGCACACCGCCCTCACTCTTCTCACTCTTCACAGTAAAGCACTCACCGCACTTCACCACTCTTAAAATCATTTCTTTCATTGTCTTATTATTTATTTGTTTATTTATTATTGTTCGCGCACATTATAATAGTTATACAAAAATCTTCTATAACCGGGCTTCAGGATTCTGTGCTCATCCGCAATCCAGGAATAGCAGATATCCAGAACGAAATCTACAGATGGACAACCCGTCGAGTGCGCGATGTGCTGATAGGAGAAGATGACCAAGTCTTCAGCCATTTCCACCTGCATATCAGCATGGAAACCCATAAGCTGCTGAACCAACATCCCAAAAAGTTGAGGCGACACCTTATTCTCTAAGGCCGTCAATTCACGCTCAGCACTGGGATTCAGTCCGAACTCACTGCGCAAGTCTTGGTTCTCTACCTGAACGCTTCTTGCGATTCTTTTCACCATAAAATTCTTTTTCTTCATACTTTTAAATGTTTAAATGTTAATACTAAAAATTTTCTGGTGCAAAAGTAGGGACAATCAATGATAGGTGGATGGATTTTGAAGTACCTCGCCCTTGATTGCCCGTCATCGCCCTTGATTGCCCTTGATCGCCCGTAATCGCCCTACATCAAAGCACAAAAAAAGCACCAGAACTAAATCTGATGCTTAAAAAAGAGCTACTATAGAATCGTTATTTCATATAGCAATTTCTAAAATACTTCTCACTGAAACCTTCCCCGTTTGGCATACCCATACGAACCAATTCCGCATAAGCCACAGAAGGCATGAGTGGCAACAGGATTTTTTCCTCAGAAGCTAGCTTTTTGAGATACTGGCAGATATCAGGAATACTTTGTCGTTTCACCAACCGCTTCACCTCATTGTGAATCTTCCAACCCTCCTCATCTTCTAAGGAAGGATGAATGAAGTGAAACATCTCCTCACCATACTCATTTAGACAGGAAACAGTCTGTCCGCTCACTTTGCCGTTAAGGACATTTTCCAGTTCCTTATTCAGATTCACCATCTCCATGTGGATAAGGTGCAACTTCACATCCAATTCATAGATGGCACGAATCTGGTCATCGTCGAATTGATTGAAATTGTCAACCACATACTGACCGTATCTCTCATAGTCGAACACAAGCATCGGGCCCCGCTTCTCAGCAAACTGTCTGAATTGGGCGTATCTCGTCTTAACATCATCTGTTATTTCGAAATTGCAGGGCACGAAGTCTGTATTAAGTTCCGGACTCACCATGTTCACTTCCTGTCTTGATGGTTTTTCAGCAAAGTCGAATATACCCTGATTCAGAGCCTTCAGCACCGCCTCAAGCTCCAGCTTCTTCAGTTTACCAAGCGTAATAGGCTTCTTTCTGTGGAGTTTCCGGTTAAACCGTATCACCACATTCTCATCAAAGTACTCTTTCTTCTTTCTGAAAAAAAACTCCTTGTAAACAACAGGATCACAGTTTAGCTTGGCAATCTCAGCCTCTGCCAGTAAGGAATTGAATTGGACGATAAGACGCTTCAAAATAGGATAAGCCTCTTCATGTCTTACCTCTTCACACAACTTCTCGATAAAAAACCAGAAAAGAAAGTGTCTGTCATCATCGTCTTGTTTCGATGACACTTCGAAGGGCTCAATACACTTGGCCTGTTTCAGGTCTTCGATGTAGATAGGCAATTGCTCGTTGGCATCCGTCAGCATGCCAATCAAGGAATTAACCATCCTCTTCCTGGTCTTTCTGCCTTTGGTAGGTTTTTCACTATAATTGCAGACTAAAGTTCTGATGTCACTGATATTTTCACTCAGGTCAGTCAGAGAGTAAGGAGATGCTCCGTTGTCTGCTGCCAGAACTCTCCCTTTAGTAGAGCCTTCAATCTCTTCAAAAGCTTCCATGATAGTTGATAATATTTTTTAAAGTTCTTAGTTCTTTCAAAAATTGAAACTAACAGATGCCCGGCAGAAGGCGAAATGAATCTTAAAAGGAAGCAGAGACGGAGCCATAAATGATACGATCTCTACGGGAATTCCGAACCCTCGAAAGCAAAATACCACCATGCTCACGCCTCTGCAGAGGTATGAGTCGGTAGCCTTCGGCTTTCTTGAGTCTTTTGTTTTTTCGGAATTTCGTAGAGATCTCGAAGAACCTGGCTCTATTTCCAATAAGATTTGAGTGCAAAGATAGTGCAAATTGAGCGAATAACCAAATTTATTTGGATTTTTCCGAAATGCAGCCTATCTTAGATCATCGCATCAAAGATAATCTAAATCTTTGATCTGCCCAAATAATTACACTTCTTTTTCCTAAATTGTCTTTACCCTCCTATAGTTTTAAATGGTTAAACAAATAATCTACAATTCACCTTATTATATAAATATTATACTCTGGCCTTTCTTCTTGCAACCATTGCAGGATGCTTCTGTAAGTTAACCAGGCGGTACTGACGGGGGGTGATGCCCTTAAACCTGAAGAATGAAGCATAGAAAGACTGGGGGTTTGCAAAGCCCACCATATCACCAATTTCCGTCACATTCAGATCCTGATAGCGCTTATCTACGAGGAGACACATTGCCTCGTCAATGCGATGCTTATTCACAAAAAGAGAATAACTCATGTGAAAACGAGTATTCACAACAGCAGAGATGTAGCGATTGTTGGTTCCGATCTCATCTGCCAGTTTCTGAGCAGAATAGTCCTTGTCACGATACTTCTTCTGCATCACAATGATGTTCATAATCTGCTCCTGCATCTTATCCATCATTCTGGGGCTAATGAGGCTTCTATAGCTAGCCTCCATTTCTTTAAGTTCACGAATGTTATACTTTGCCATTTTTAATTTTGATCTTTAAATTTGTTACACAAAGAGTCCATAAGGGCTTTCACCCTTACTTGTTTATTCCCAACAAAAATAATAGAAATTCTCCTATTTCATCTCTCACAAATGGAAATAGGAAAAGTGGGTGAGTTCTCCTGGAGGGCACCCATTTTCAGGAATGCCGCCCAACAAATTGATCCAGGGGATAGTTGATTCATACTCTATTTATACTCGCTTTTGATATTCGGCTTGCAAAATTATACGGATTTTATCACATATACAAATAATTTCTCTTAAAAAACCTTATGCCCCCTAAAATATATATGTACACGACACACTCTAACCCCACACCCCTACTCTGTCGCAATATCCTCCCCTTGTCGCAACAACTCCGACAAGAATCTGGCTAATTTCTTGGAATCAGCCCAAAATCCCCGTACCTTTGCATCAGTCATTTGAATCATACGTTTGTTCATTTTTCATATTTGTTTTAGGTTATTGGTTAGTAATGTAACGCATATAGGGTTCGCTGAGAAGCGAGCCCTTTTGCTTGTCTGTCGTTACATAATAGGATGTGTCTTAGCCGAGTCTATGCCCTATACAATTTTCGTTGTAATTCAAAATAGTGCTCACGTATATCAGCAACAGACATATTCAATCTTTCCTTGGCATCCCTCATGGAGTTGAACTTGATATTGATAAAAGTCTTCAACTTATCCGAACCAAGCTCCTTAAAGCCATTGCTGGCGTAGTATTCTAGAATCAGATTGTCAAACTCTCGCTGCTCCTTGTTCAAAGCATCTACATACTGCTTCTTCACAAGTTCCACTCTTTTAACCCTTTCGATAGGTGTCGAGTTATAAGCAATATACTCCAGTACATCGAGCAAGTCACATTTCTGCAGCTTCAGCATGTTCCTCAACAGGTTCAGCTTATCTTCTGCAAAACCAGCTTCATCCAGCGTTCTCAGCAGTTGTTCTCGAGTTTCTGGGTTCGACCATTTTTCTCTGAGGTCATCTGCATCAGAGAAGAATTCTGGGATTCTTCCAAAGAGTTTCTTAACATATTCGTCTAGACTGATGAACTCGTCACCAAAGAATATTTTCTGCTCCCAATTGGTTTCAAGCGACAATCTTCTGCCGTTAGACAACTTAATGTCTATCAGATTGTTTTTCGGACCTTCACAGGTACAAGGTAAATGACCACAAATAGGACAAGGGTCAGGTTGTGGTGGGAAAAGATCCTCCTTGACACTATGGGAGCCTTCCTCTTCCTCGTCAAATTTCCTTTTATTACACGTACAAGGCCAGTTACCGCATTCAGGGCAATATTGGTCACCATCCCAATCAGGATCCTTGAACATTTCACTTGCACCCACAAAGTCATAGATCGTGAAATAATACTTCCCATCAAACAGGCGTGTACCACGGCCTATAATCTGCTTAAACTCCACCATATTCTGAATGGGGCGCATCAATACGATGTTTCTTACATTGCGGGCATCAACACCAGTACTCAACTTATAAGATGTGGTCAGAATGGTTGGCAACAACTTTTCGTTGTCCTGGAAGGTTCTTAATGTCGCCTCTCCCACTTCGCCATCATCAGCCGTCACTCTTTCACAATAGTTGTTGGCAGGGCGCCGCTTATGCTTGTTCACCATATCACGCACTATCATGGCATGCTTCTGGGTAGCGCAGAAGATGATGCTCTTTTCGTCAGGATCAATCTTGTTCAGGAACTCTTGTACGCGATGTTCGTCACGTTCTTTAATCTGAATCCTGCCATTATAAAAGTCCGACTCTGAGTAGATCTTTTCATAGTCAATTTCTCCACTCTTCACGATATCGCCTTCCCGATACTGATAGTCATCAATGTTGCTCGTTGAGACTTCTACACGGAATGGAACAAGGAAACCATCCTCGATGCCTTGTTTAAGAGAGTATGTATAGACTGGATCGCCAAAATAAGCGTATGTATTGACATTTACCTTTCTTCTTGGTGTGGCAGTCATACCCAGTTGATAAGCAGAATCAAAATATTCCATCAGTTTACGCCATTCACTTTCATCATTGGCACCACCTCTATGACACTCATCAATAATGATAAAGTCGAAGAAATTACGCTCATATTGCATGTAATAGGGCTGATCACTTGCGCCTTCTGTCAATGTGATGCCCTGCTCCTCTGCCTTTTGTGCATTAGGCGAAGTCATCATCGTCTGGAAGATGGTGAAATAAAGATTACGAGCTGTGGGAACCTTGTAATTGTTCTTCTTTAGTTCCTTGGGGGTGACTCGACACATCGCATCTTCAGGGAACTGATCGAAGTCGTTGATAGCCTGATTGGCAAGAATGTTTCTATCAGCGATAAACAGGATTCTTGGCGCACGTTCAACACCCTTAGTACACCATTTTGTCTGCGTCAGTTTCCAGCAGATCTGGAAAGCCGTATAAGTCTTACCCGTTCCTGTAGCCATCGTCAGCAAAATACGATTACGCTGCTTAGCCACAGCCTCCAACACGTTCTTGATGGCTATTTCCTGATAGTAGCGAGGCTGCCTGCCACCACTGCGATTGAGGGCACAAAGATTGAACTTGTCGCGCCAAGGGTTCTCGTCAGGGAAGGTCATCTGCCACAAGTCTTGTGGCGTTGGGAAGGTGTCTATATCATGCTCCTTGCTGGGGATGATATAATCTCCATTGCCAGACTTGACACCCATGTCGATGAACCATATCTCATCACCATTGGTGCTATAGGTATAGCGAATCTTCAAGGCATCTGCATAGAGTTTGGCTTGGGTCACACCCTCCGATACGTCTTTCTCGTCACTCTTAGCCTCTATCACAGCCAGTTTCTGGCCCTTGTATTCAAGGATGTAGTCAGCCTTCTTGGGGTTCTTATTTCCAGTAGTCGTGATGCGTCCAGGCGCAATATACGCACTCTGTTCCACCAGAATATTACTTCCTGGAACAATCCCCCATCCAGCATCCCTCAGCTTGGGGTCAATCTTATTCAATCGTGTCTGCGCTTCGTTCATAGGCTATTCCTTGTCTGTATTATCTTGTTCCACGATTCTTTTTTCCAAATCCTCCAGCATCTTCAGATCATCGGCATCAGCAGTTTGCGCCTCCATCTGTTTGCGCTTGGTGTTGAAAACATCATAGACCTGCTTGGCTTTTTCCTCAGCTTCATAGTTCGTAATACTACCAACACCTTGCAAGATGTCTTTTTCTTGAAATGTCAGCAGACTGTCCACATTCTTGCGCCAATAGTCAAGCGTGAGATCACGGCGCCCTTTCACCCGTTCTTCGGCACTTGTCAGAAAGATATCTACCAAGCGGTTCAAGGAGTCGATTTCCTCAGTCTGCAGGTAGTTCTTGGCGATGATCACATCACCCTTTCTCACGATGCTGCCTTTCCATGTGGTGAGCCCCATATTGGGCTGTGTGGCATCTGCGCGACTGACAATCAATTCTGCCGCCGTCTGATGAGTAACAGCATAGAGCAGTTTGTTTTGTGTCTCTGCAAAGAACATCTGAGTTGCCTTGTCGCTCTTGTCATAGTCGCTGCTAAGCGCAAACAGATCTCGTATCTTCTGATAGAATCGCTTCTCTGAAGCACGAATATCACGGATGCGGAGCAGCAATTCATCGAAGTAGTCGGGTCGTCCGTCAGGATTCTTCAGCCTTTCATCATCCATCGTAAACCCTTTTACCAGATATTCCGTCAGATGCTCTGTGGCCCACTGCCTGAACTGAGTGCCGCGAACACCTCGTACACGATATCCTACGGCTATAATCATCTCCAATGAGTAGAATACTACGTTGTAATTCTTGCCATCAGCGGCAGTAGTTAAGAAATTCTTAACAACTGAAACTTCTGTTAACTCCTTTTCTTTCAATATGTTAGCTATATGCATACTGATATTAGGCTTCGAGGTGGCAAAAAGTTCTGCCATCTGTTGCTGATTCAGCCAGATCTTGCCATCCTTAGCAAAGAGAGCTACTGATGCACGTCCGTCAGCTGTCCGATATATGATGATATTCTGCTGTTCGTCCATATCTTGTTTATTCGAATACTTGTCGTAATATGGCTTGTTTCAATGCGTCGCACTCCTGAGAAATCTTGTCGAAGTTCGCTTGGAGTTTGTCAACCTTGGATTTGAGAGAGTCTATTTCTATAACGATTTTAAGTTGTTCACTTACCTTGGGAATATGTAATTTGATTGCTTTCAAAACAGCTACAGATGCTATATTTTTAATTGCGACACCTTCTGTATTTGCATTGATTATTACTTCAAAATATTTACTCTCCATAAGATATTTTAGGAAATGAGCATCAATTTCTTTGTGGGGAGTTAATTTCAATAAAGCCTGATTTATAATACCCTCTTTTGCCCCCTCTGGTATAATTGCAACTTTGCCAATAGTACCAGAACAGCTCATAATCAAATCTCCTGCATTTACTTTAAATCTTATAAGTGAGTTATATTTCTCCTCATCAATATAATATCTAAAAGTGAATTTGTTGTATATAGCATTTTGTTGTTCGTATACAGCATACCCTGACTCCTTGAAGCACTCTTTTTTAAGACTACCACCAAAGGGTCCTCTGACAAAATCGCATATTTTTCCAAATTTTTTCTCCTCCCACCCTTCTTTTGGTTCAAGCATTTCTTTGAGTGATGCTTGGAAGAGGGCTTTGGCTTCATCGAGGGCTTTTTCTGCATTAGCCTTCATCGCATCTATCTTTGCAAAAGCAGAGTCAAGATAATCAACGATGGATTGCTGCTCGTTTATATCTATAGGATATGATAGTGGCATATTTCTAAATGCATCAACATTTAGGTTGACTTGCGCAGAACCACGTCCATAAGAATTAATCAAATCATTGGACGCCAAAAGATATCGATCAAGCAATTTAGGGTCAAGACCTGATGATTCTTTTGGAGAGACAGTAAGTCCACTATCATTTAGGAAGAATTTCCCTTTTACAATTCTTGTGCATTGTTTTGACATCGCAAAACGTGCTACAACAAGGCAGTCTTCGCGATTATAATCGTCCATCCTGAAGGTTTCGCCTCCCCCGCCATAGACAGGATATTTATCACCAATTACATTTCTTCGCACAACTCTTGTTCCATAATTAACATTACAGAAATCATTAATTGTGCCATGTCTCCACCCCTTTTTCATTTCACCATCTCCATGATTTCGTTAATAAGCGTCTGATTCTCGCTATTGAGGTCAAAGATGCTCTGCGCAATCTCGTTGGGAGTGCGCTCGTCAACTTCCTCTACCTTGTTGGGATTTTTCACACTTAGGTCGCAACTGTCGTCGAGGGTGTTCACATCGAGTGTCCACGAATGTTCACTTTCTCCCTTCGTCTTTTGCAAAGTAAGGAACTCTTCCATATCAGCCTCAGTCAATGGCTGAGTCTTAGTGAAGTGCTTATCTACCTGATAGTACCATATCTTTTCTGTTGGCTCGCCCTTGGTGAAGAACAAGACAACCGTCTTTACACCAGCACCTGTGAACACACCTGAGGGAAGGTCAAGAATAGTATGCAGGTTGCAATTCTCCAAGAGCATTTTTCTAATAGCACTTGCATCGCCATTACTCAGGAAGGTGTTTTTGATCACGATACCCGCACGACCTCCAGCCTTCAGCATCTTGACGAAGTGCTGCATAAACATATAGGCTGTCTCAGAGGTGCGTATCTCAAAGTTCTGCAACACCTCGCCTCGCTCATTGCCACCAAAGGGGGGATTGGCAAGAATCACATTTTTGCGATCGCTCTCCTGAATCTGACTGAGGTTCATAGCCAGCGTGTTTCCATGCGTGATGTTGGGGGCTGATACCCCATGAAATATCATGTTCATCGTGGCGATGATATAGGGCAGACCTTTCTTCTCCTTGCCATAGAAGGTATCGCGCTGCAAAATCTCATGGTCTTTTACGCTCTTGATCTTATCCTTCATATAGAGGAAAGCCTCACAGAGAAAACCAGCCGAACCACAAGCAGGGTCATAGACCGTTTCGCCTATCTTGGGATCAACCACCTTAATGATGCTGCGGATCAATGGACGTGGCGTGTAATACTCACCACCATTACGGCCTGCATTACCCATTCGCTGGATATTGCTTTCATAAAGCACCGTCATTTCGTGCTTATCCTCAGCACTCTGGAAGTGGAGTTCATCAATCATATTGATGATCTCACGCATATTGAATCCGGAACGTATCTTGTTATGCAGTTCGCCAAAAATCTCGCCTATCTTATATTCAAGACTATCCGTCTGAGTGGCCGTATTCTGGAAGTCTTTGAGATATGGGAAGAGCTTCTGATCTACAAACTCCACCAGGTCGTCACCACTCATGGCATTGACAGTATCCAATACCATCTTACCCGTCTGAGGGTCTTTCTTCTTGGGCGTTGCCCACTGGCTCCAACGATAGAAACCAGAAACAAGTCGCTTGTAGGTCTTGCCATCCAATTCGGCTTCTTCCTCGCGCTCTGTTTCAAGGTCATCGAGGTATTTCAGGAACAGCATCCATGATTTCTGCTCCAGATAGTCCAACTCACTACCACACCCCTGCTCCTTCCAGAGTATTTGATCAATTGCTTTGAATGTATTTTCGTATTTCATCTTTTCTAATTGGATTCTATTATTTTGTCTCAACGTTTATTTCCCATAGGGGTATAGTGTATTTTTAAATAATCATGCTTGTGAAATAACGCATTATTGCAAAATTTGCAGATCTCATATTCTTCTGTTTCAACTTTATAGAGATATCCTTTCGTGCGTTGATGTCCACATAAATCACATGTAAAAGCCCATTCAAACAATTTACCCTTCAAACTAAGAATATGCTTTCTTATCTCACCTCGTCTGATATTGGCCAAATTATTATATTGGCTTTGTACATGCTTAGCATGTTCTTTCTTTCGCATCTTCTTAGTCTTCATCATAACTATGAGCTTGTTTTATTCTTCAAACGGGTATGTCTCATCATATATATCACTCAGCAGGCGGTCTTTGAATAACCAATGCGGAGTGGGCTGGATGTGCTTTACCTTGTAACCCTTTAATTGGGCAGAAAGAGCACTGATAGAAACCTCTTCACCTTGATCAGTATGAAGAGCACGCTCAATCTTGGCACAGTCCTTATTATTCACCTTGCAGGCAAATTGGCATTCAAAGGCGACAGGAACACCAGTAGTGTAGAGTTCCTTCATTCTCTTCTCTAAATCCTCTTGTTTTGTCATGCCTATCTTCACAAGACCAGGCATATAGGGATTGGTCAGTAGATATACTATTCCGTATTCCATATTTAGTTTAATATGATTAGCATCTGCAAAGATAGTGGATTTTATCCACTCAACCAAACTTCTGGGCTAAAAAAGGCAAAAACTGAAAAAAATAAGCGAAATCCTTGCAACTTTCAAAAATACTTCGTATCTTTGCAACGTCAGAACATACGTTTTGACTACGCCGCTGAGTGCGGGGAGCAAGGCTTGATCGATACTGCTCCATTTAAAGAGCCGCTTTTTAGCGGCTTTTATTATTTCAAACGGATAATGTCACTCCATCTTGTGGTCGGATTCTTACTCTTGAAGTCGTGTTTGATGGCATTTGCAAAGACTTCAGCGCGGCCTTTACCGTTCTTTTGGGTGTATTGCTGGGCGCCGATGACGATGGTTTCGGAGCCATAGCACTTGTTGATGCGGTCGATTACTTCGTCAAGTCTTTTCATCTTACCAATCTGTTCGGCGGTGACATCGAAGAGGTCTTGTTGGATGGGGCTGTGATAAGACGCAATTCGTCATACTTCCAGTATTGCAGCAGGTCTTCGCGGAAGGGATTACTACTGACGAAGACACCCACAATCGAGGCAACGGTATCCTGACGACGCAGCTTCTCGGCACATCGGCTGGCATAGTTGGCGATGTGGGTTCTGAGCGTTTCCTTGTCGGGAATCATCCCGTTGAAGGAGCGACTGGTGCAGATAGATTTCTTCTTTGCCAGCTGTTCATTCGGCACGACATCCTCACCGTTGAGCTCCTGCCAAGTACGGACAATGTTAATATTATTGAAGGTCAATCGAACCCAATCCCGATGATGTTGCGCGAAGTCGTAAGCTGTTCGGCAGCCCAGGGCATGGAGCCTCTCAGCGTATCGTCTGCCGATGCCCCAGACATCTTCCACAGGCAACCATTTCAGGGCGGCGATGCGGTTGGCTTCTCTTTGAATTCTCCTTTGATCAGTTTCATCGTATAGCAGTATATTTAGATGTGCTGCAAAGATACAGCAAAATATCCATTCTGCCAAATTTTTA
>CADCBZ010000072.1 GCA_902799765.1 uncultured Prevotellaceae bacterium | reverse complement strand
TACTCATACGACGGATTGTGAGCAATCACGGTAGAACCGGTGATGCCATACTGAGTCAAATCTAACTTTGCCATATTACTACTATTTGTTTTAAATTGTGAATATTATCCCTATTATTTCGACGTGAATTTAATTTCACGGCGCAAAGTTACTAATTTATTGCGAATTGACAATTGCGAATTAGAAATATTTTACTTTATATAGGTTTCTTTTAGCGTTAAAGTATTTAAAAATAGAGGTCGGAGTGGTGCTTTTGTCACTCCGACATATCAATTCACTTGCTTGATATAGGTAAACAGATACACCACGCCGATGGCCATGACAATCACGGCACCAGCCTGTCCGATGGCGTCACTGGCAAAGCCCATGAGCAATGGGAAGATCGTGCCGCCGAAAAGACCCATGATCATCAGTCCCGACACCTCATTCTGTTTCTCTGGCATCGAGGTCAGTGCCTGGGCAAAGCAGATGGAGAAAATGTTTGAGTTGCCAAACCCCACCAGGGCAATGGCTGTATAGAGTATCCATGCTTCCCTGCCGAAGAACAGGCCGCACATCGAAAGTGCCATCATCAACACGCTGATAATGAAGAAGGTACGGTTGGGCAGTATGCGTAAGATAAACGAGCCCGAGAGACAGCCGATGGTGCGGAAGATGAAGTAGAGACTCGTGGCAAAGGCAGCATCGTTCAGACTGATGCCGAGGCGCTCCATCAGAATTTTCGGAGCTGTGGTGTTCGTACCCACGTCGATGCCTACATGACATATGATGCCGAAAAACGTGAGTAATACGATGGGGGTGCCTAAAAGTTTGAAACAGTCTGTTAACTGCTCTGTGACAGACTTTTGTGGACCAGTAAGCGGGTTCACGTCCTCCTGAATAGGTGTGACCCCCAACATCACAGTGGCTAAGATACCCACCAAGAAGTAGATGCCGAAGAGTACACGCCAGTCGAAACCGAAGGTTGGAATCACATGGGTCGCACCCCACATGGCCAGATAAGGGGCGAGGAATGAGGCGATGGCTTTGATAAACTGTCCGAAAGTCAGTGTAGAGGCTAAATGATTGTCTTGCGAACGTCCACTATCCATCACAGTGGCTACCAATGGGTTGAGCGAGGTTTGCATAAGGGCATTACCGATGCCGAGCAGTGAGAAAGCTATCAGCATCGTGGTAAAGTTCTCACCGAATAGTGGAATCAACAACGACAGTATGGTCACAATGAGTGAGAGCATCACCGTGTTCTTCCGCCCGAGTTTGTTCATCAGCATACCTGTTGGCACACTGAAGATCAGAAACCAGAAGAAAACGAGGGAAGGGAAGATGTTGGCCACAGAATCGGTCAACTGCAGGTCTTCTTTTACGTAGTTAGAAGCAATACCCACCAGATCCACGAAGCCCATTGCAAAGAAGCAGAGCATCACGGGGATGAGCGTTAGATCTCTTGTTTTAGCTACCATGTCATATATATCGTTTTTTATTGTTTGCTTTACAAAGGAATAGCGACTCTCCCGAGCCGCTATTTTCCACTCATTACCTAACTAACCTTAGTGTTTATTACTAACTAAATTAAAAATAACAATAACCATTAATCTTAATGCATGAACTTAATCTGTGCTGCAAAGTTATGCATAAAATTCGATGGAATCGATAAAATTTGTTTCAAAGAATGCCAAAAATCGTTCATTGTAACATATGAGTTAGAAATGAACGATTTTTGCTACTACTTGCCCTGGGCGCGCTTCTTCTGTTCTTTCTGGTAGGTCTTCATCTCAACGATGGTGGCGAGCCCCTTCTTGACACGGAACTCCTGACGGGCACGGCGCATCTGCTCAAGGAAACGCTCACTGGTGTGCAGACGGGCATAGGCGGCTGAGGCGGCCAGGCGGGCAGCGTTGACATCACTCTGCCAGTGGGCACCGACGATCAGACGGCTATCACCATACATATAACCACGGGCTAGCAGAGTGTCAGCACGGTCGGGATTGATCTCTGAGAGCAACAAAGCAGAGCTCCAGCCGAGCAGGGTATGACCAGAGGGATAGGAGCCGTTCTTGCGGAGATGAGGCTCATCCTCGGGATAGAGGGTCGGCTCGTTGAAGCGCACGAACGGACGCTTGCGCATGTAATACCTCTTGGGAATGGTGCAGATACTGTCGCAGGTAGCCGTTCCTTCACGCAACACCTTGTAGATCTCTGGGGTCTCCTCTTTGGAGATCTGCAGACCGAACGGCTCACTGAACTCACGGATAATACAGTCGAGGCCATAGACGGCGTCGCGGATGGCGATGGCAGCACGCTCCTTGTTGTTACGCATCTCCTTGCCCCACATATACTGCATGATGTCGAAGGCAAAGGCAGCGCCGACGGTATCGGGGGGAGCCGGACACCATTTGAGCATGTCGGGCATCTCACTGGTGGTGAAATACGCGTTAACGGGTGACTTGTCACTCTGTGCCGAAGCACATACTGCCAGCATCGTCATGGCAGCAATCATCATAAACTTCTTCATAATCGTAAATATTTAATGTTTAATGTATCAGAACTTCACTTGGAATCGGGTCTCCAGGATACTCACCTCATTGTCGTCAAACCCGCTACGGTTGGTTACCTTTGTGTAGGAGGCACGCACACGCCAGATCATATACTTGTTGATGTAGAAGTTGTAGCAGATGGCCCAGTCGCTCAGGTAACCGCCCCGGATGTCTGCCTTAGCGTCGGAGAGCGACGTGTAGTTGTATTGCAGACAGATGTCCATATTACCGGGATCGGGGGTGGCGATACCACCGTCAACCATGTTTGGCGCGTAGTTTCGACCCTTGATGAGACCGCGCAGGGTGACATAGGCGCCACTGCCCGTAAAGTTGTTCAGGCCATTGTCGCGGGTGATGGTGTTGAGGAAATACTGTCCGATTACGGCAAAACGTCCGTAGGAGTACATGATCTCAGGGGAAAACTTAAACATGGTTTTGGCATCGGTGACAACCACCTGCTGGGATTTCACTTTCGCCACACGTGTCGGCCAGTTGCTGCTCAACGTAAACTGTTTGTGGTTCTGCCCCTCGGTGCTACTGTAGCGGGCACCGTCGATACCACCACTGACACCTACCTGGAACATCTTTCCACGTTCGGTGAAGGGACGGTACAGCAGTCGTGTCTGAGCACCTATGCCTTCGTTGCCGATCTCATCCGTCGGGCGTTTCATGGCTTCTGTCTCCACGATGACACTGGCGGTGGCGAGGAACTTCTTGCCATTATACTCATACATCACACCGAGGGTACGGTCGTTGTTGAACACGGCATTGCTCTGGGGTTCCTCCATCGTCTCCTTGAAAGAAGAACTGGTGCTGCTCTGGAAACCATACTGATGGATGAAGTAACCACCACGGATGGAGTTCAACTTGTCGAAGTCATACTGCACGAAGACATCCTTCAAGCCCACCTTACCATAGGCATAACCGATGTCGAGCTTAGCCTTCCATTTCCCGTAAGAGAAACCGACTCCGACACGCATGTCGGGGATGGCGACACCGCTCTTCAGTTCGTCTTTCTGGTTTTGTGGATTGATGTAGGCCGCATCAAAGAGGATACGTCCTGATGGTTTTACTGATAACTTCGGCTCTTCCTGTGCCAAAACAATGTTAGCTGACATGAGCCCTATTACCATGATCAACAGACTTTTCTTCATAATCTTTGGGTTTTTAGTACATTTTAAATACAAATATCGTTAAAATTTTGATTACTAGGTATGATAGATACCAATAATTAACATCTTTTTAGAAAATAGCTTCCCTACATTATCTATATTATGTGTATCTTTGCACTATGATGCGACGATGGGGGCTGAGTATCGTGGTCAGCTTGCTGACTGTAGTGTGCTGGGGACAGACCTTTTCTCTGGTGCAGAAGAACGATAGCCTCTATCTGTTGACGCTGACCACTGACTCGATGACCCATCAATGGTCGTTACCATATCCTGTGTATCGGATGGAGACGGGTGATGTGGATGGCAATGGAACCATTGAGGCGCTGGTGGGGGTGATCAAAGCCACCCGCTTTTATCCCGAGAAGGGTAGGCGACTGTTTATATTCAAGAACTACGAGGGGCTGGTGAGGCCGATGTGGTTAGGGTCGAAGTTGGGTGGCAAGCTACAGGACTTCCATTTCTGCGATGGAAAGGTGCGCAGTTTGGAGACCAATGCCAAAGGACAATTCACGGTGGCAGAATACCGTTGGGACGATTTCGGCATGGCCTTTGAACGTTACCTGATCAGAGATGCCGATGAGGCAGAAGCGAGACAAATATTTGAACCGTAAACTATAAGTGTGATGAAGATGAAGAAGATTTTTGTAACCATGTTGTGTCTGTTGGCTATGACGGCTATGGCACAGAAAGCACAACGCGTGATGGTGCCTGGCAAAGGTGGCATCGACGTAGAGCAGTTGAACAAGCGTGTGAACCTGAATCAGGACATCTCGCAACTCAGTCTGACTGAACTGCGTGTGCTTCGTAACAGTTTCTATGCCCGTGAGGGCTTCCCCTTCCGCGACGCGTTCCTGCGTGGCGTGTTCCAGTGCACCTCGTGGTACGACTCACTGATGTGGACGCGCTGGGGTAAGGTGGAGGATCAGATGACGGGCTATGAGCGTGATGATTATTACAAGGCCGATGCTAAGGTGCCCTTCAAGATCAGTAAGCCTGAATACGCCTTCATCAACAAGTTGCAGGCACGTGAAAAGGAACTGAAGCTGCAGAACTTCAAACCCCGTGTGAATGGTCACCGTGTCAATATGGATAATGTGGTGAACGCTATGCAGATGACGGATTTTGATGCCCGTCTGAAGGACAAGCTGGGACGTAACGGCTTTGCCATCGTACCTGCCCAGCACAACCAACTGTTCCAGGTGTATGAGACCAACGACTATACGAACTTCCCCAACTTCGTGACCACTGATCTCTATCTGCAACTGTATCATCTCTACTTTGACTGTCTGCTGCGCGACATCGAACAGCAGAAACTCCATGACGTGGTGCTGCAGTTGTGTGAGCGGGGACGTCAGCTGACCAATGGCACGACGCCAGAACTGCAGTGGCTGAAGACCTACTTCGATGTGGGTTATGCCCTGATCAAAGGCGAGAAAGGTGCTGCAGGTACTGTGGCCGACGAAGTGGAGAAGGTGAATGCGGCGAAAAGCGAAAGGTCTGAATACCTCGGCTATATCGAATCACCTTTCACTTATCCGTTGTTCCGTCCGCGTGGTCACTACACCCGCAACGATACGCTGAAGACCTACTTCAAGGCGATGATGTGGTTGCAGACGGTACCCTTCGGTACAGATAATCCCTCACAGTTACAGACTGCCCTCGTATTAGCTGAGCTCACAGCGGAAGACGCCAAGATGCGTGAATTGTACCAACAGCTGTTTGAACCCATGACATGGCTCTTCGGTGCACCTGACAATATCACCATCATGCAGGTGTATGAGTTGATGAAGGGGCGCAAGGCCAGCGAACTGATGAAGAACAAGAAGGCGATGGCCCAGTTGCGTAGTGAGATAGAGACACTGGCCCAGAAGCAGACACGTATCCGTCCGAAGTTCGAATACACCAGTCCGTATAAGATCAACCTATTGCCCCAGCGCTATATGCCTGATGGTGAGGTGCTGCAGGAGATGGTGGACTATGACAATGATCCCACCCAACGCGCCTTGCCGAAGGGTCTCGACGTGATGGCCTCGATGGGAGTGAAGTCGGCAGAGCGCATCCTATTGGAAGAGTTGCAGGAAGCCCAGCAGTGGGATGGTTTCGTGGCTGCCCTGAGTAAGATGAAGCAGCGCATGAAGGAGATTGATTGGCAACAGACCATCAGCACCAAATGGATGGATGCCTTGAAGACGGTGAACGATACCTGCAAGGGTTATCCTTACTTCATGCTTACACCTGAATGGCAGAAGAAAGACCTGAATGCCGCTTTGGCTTCATGGGCAGAGCTGAAACACGACGCCATCCTCTATGCCAAGCAGCCCTTCGGAGCAGAGTGTGGCGGAGGCGGTCCCCCAGAGCCAGTGGTGACGGGTTACGTGGAACCCAACGTGAAGTTCTGGCGCAAGGCCATCAGTCTGCTGCAGGCTACTGCTGACGTGCTGAAGCGTTACGACCTGACCACCGAGAAAGGTGAGAATGCCACCGCCCGCCTGAAAGAGGAGGCTGAATTCCTGTTGCGTGTCAGTGAGCGCGAGCTGGCTGGAAAGAAACTGGACGAGTTCGACTACGATGAACTGAAACATATCGGTGCGACGTTTGAGAATATCTCGCTCGACCTGGTACGCGATGATGATATGTACCTGATGGGCTGGGATGATGTAGAGGGCACCGACCGTAAGGTGGCGCTGATTGCTGACGTCTATACCGCCAATGCCGACAACAACCCTGAGAAGAGTGTGATGTATGTGGGTGTGGGTATGGCCGACGAGATTTATTGCATTGTAGAGGTGGATGGCTTCCTCTGGCTGATGCGTGGTGCTGTACTCTCCTACCGTGAGACCAGGCGTCCTGTCGATATGCTGAGACTGACTGACGAGGAATGGCAGAAGACGATGGAGACAGATCCTGAGGAGGGTCGCCCCGTCTGGATGAAGGATATCATCGTACCCCTGAAGGAACTGCCTCATTCGAATGAACGTTTCTTCTATAGTACTGGCTGTTAGCTCGTTTGTCATCACACTGACGGGTGACATCCTGCTCGACCGTGGGGTGCGTCAGGTGGTGGAGCAGAAGGGCATCGACCAGCTGTTCTCAGCGGAGATCGACTCCGTGTTCCGTACCTCCGATGCTGTGGTGGGCAATCTGGAATGCCCGGCTACCAAGATCCATGCCCCTGTGTTCAAACAGTATATCTTCAGGGCAGAGCCTGAATGGCTGAATGACCTGAAGCGGCATGGGGTGACCCACTTGAATCTGGCGAACAACCACAGCATCGACCAAGGGCGGAAGGGACTGATTGACACGAAGGCGCAGGTTCTCAAGGCAGGCATGACCCCCATCGGGGCAGGACAGAACCAGGCGGAGGCCGCTGAGCCCGTGCTGCTCACCGACCATCCGCGTAAGGTGTGGCTCATCGCCTCGTTGCAGTTGGCACTTGAGAACTTCGCCCGTCTGCCGGATCAGCCCTGTGTGAGTCAGCAGACCGTCGAAGCCCTCTGTCAGCGCATCGCCCAGTTAAGGCACGATGATCCGAAGTGCTATATCATCGTCAGTTTGCACTGGGGGTGGGAGAATCATGTGGAGGTGGTGGCGCGTCAGCGTTATGAGGCGCGTCAGCTGATAGATGCCGGGGCCGATTGTTTGGTATGCCATCATACGCATACCCGTCAGCCTAGCGAGACCTATCAGGGGAAACCGATTTTCTATAGCATAGGCAACTTCATCTTCGATCCGCGAAACGAACTCAATAGTCAGGGGTCGATGGTGAGACTGACGATTACGGAGCAGGATGCTACTGCCGAGGAACTGCCCATCGTCATCCGGCAATGTACGCCTTATCTTATGAAATAAGTTCGGAGGGACTGGCGCCGAATTCATCCCTGAAACATTTCGTGAAGTAGCTGGGTGAGGTAAACCCTACCTCATAGGCTACTTCAGAGATGCTCTTGACAGAATCCTGCAACAGCCGATGGGCCTTGTGAAGACGGACCGTGCGCAGAAGCTCTACTGGCGACTGACCAGTGAGTGCCTTCACCTTTCTATATAATTGTACGCGCGAGAGACCGAGCTCTGCACCGATAGCCTCCACACTCAGGTTGCTGTCGCTCATATGTTGTTCGATATACTCGCGGAATCTGGTCATGAACTTGTCTTCTTTTTGTTGAGGCTGCTGAGGCTCCTTTGCTGGCGTTTCAGCCTGTTCCACCTTTTTCTCTTCCTCATTGGCGAAGAGTCCCTTTAAGCGCAGACGGTTCTTCAGCAGATTGTCGATGCGGGCGAGCAACACGTCGGCAGAGAAAGGTTTGGTGATATAGGCGTCGGCCCCGCTCTCATAACCCTCCACCTGATGCTTGCTCAGGGCACGGGCCGTGAGCAGGATGACGGGGATATGCGAGGTGGCGATGTTATCCTTGACACGCTGACAGAACTCCAGACCGTTCATCACAGGCATCATCACGTCGCTCACAATCAGGTCGGGCACAATCTCATTGGCCAGCTCAAGACCCTGTTGCCCGTCTTCGGCTTCGTTCACCTGGTAGCGGTCTTGCAGGATGCGGCGCAGCAGGGTACGGATGTCGGCATTGTCGTCAACGATGAGGATATCGCTTTTCGAACCGTCATCTTCTATTGGCGCTGTTGGCAACACGGGTGTGGTGGGGGCCATCACCGCGTTCTGATGACCTGTGGCCAGGATGTCGAGACTGCCTGTAGCCTGTACGTCGAGCATCTTGTTGATGAGCTCTATCAGCTGGTTGGTGTTGCGGCGCAGCATGTTATAGAGAGCCTTGGTCTCAGGACTGGCCTTCTTGCCTTCTTCTGTCTCTGTCAACTCCTCCAGCGGTGCCTGAATCAAGGTCAGCGGGGTGCGCAGCTCATGGCTCACCTGGGTATAGAAGTCAAGTTTCTCACGCTCCATCTTGTTGCGTTCATCATTAAGGCGGGCGGTTTGTAGGAAGTGATAATAGATACCGATGATCATCAGGAGCAGCAGGAAAATCAGGACGCCAGCCAGGATGGAGATGACCCTGTGGGTGCCGAGCTGCTGCATGTAGGTATCGGTCATATCCTTCAGACGTGACAGACGCTGTGACTGGCGTGACACCATGTCGCTCTCCAGCATCAGCACGTTGGCGTTTTCGCTGGTCACGATGGCTGAGGTGAGCACGATCTCCTTCGGATAAGGCTTTTCATCGAGGATGTCGAGCGCCAGTTGCAACAGCTGGTCGCCGCGGGTGGGGTAGATATACGAGGCGTCGAGGATGCCGTCGCGCACCATCTGGATGCCGCCGTATTTTCCTGGCAGACCGTCGATGCCGCAGAAGAGGGGCAGCGGGATGATCTTGGCTTCGATGAAGGCCCTGCGGGCACCGAGTGCCGAACGGTCGTTGTGGGCAAACACCAGGTCGATGTCCTCCAGACTGCCTGTGTAGTTCTTCACCGTCTCATAACCTTTCTCCTCCGTCCAGTCGCTCTGCAGGGATGCCACAATCTCTATATCTGAACCCTTCAGGGCGTCGGTAAAGCCCTTATGACGCTCCTCGGCAGGCGATGAACCTTTCAGACCAAGGATCTCCAGCACACGTCCCTTCCCCTTCAGTCGCATCGCCACATATTCACCCATGATGCGGCCGATCTCATAGTTGTCGGCACTGACGAAGGCAGTATATTTGGGGGAATCGGTCTTACGCTCAAACACAATCACGGGGATGCCTTTATCGTAGGCGCGGTTGATGGCAGGGGTCACGGAAGCCAACTGGTTCGGGGCCACGATGAGCAACTGGATGCCGCTCTCCACGAGACTGTCGATCTGCTCGATCTGTCGTTTGGAGTCATCACGGGCTGTCTTGAACCGCAGCTCCACACCGTCGTGAAGCATGCTCTCAAGCGTCATCTCTGAGTTCTGCCAGTCGCGCCAGATATCCTCAGTACATTGGGATACACCAATCACGTAATTGGGTTTACGATTGGTGCATGCACTACAGATTAGGGCTGTAATTAAGGTTAGGTATAGCAGCCTTCGCATCATTGGTTAGTTGGTTATGCGGGTGCAAAGTTACGTTATTTTTTTTGAAATTGCCACGATTTCTGTTTTTTTTTCTTATTTTTGCACCCAAACAAACTTAAAATGTGACAAAATGGAAGTTATTAATTTCTCAGAACAGAACAGTATCATCAATCAGTACATGTCAGAACTTCGTGATAAGAGTTACCAGAAAAACCGCCTCACGTTCCGTCATAATGTGGAGCGCATCGGTGAACTGATGGCTTATGAAGTATCTAAGAAGCTCGAGTATAAGCCTAAGACTGTGACGACACCCCTTGGCACACTGGACATTCCTCTGCCGAAGGATGATATCATCTTGGGCACCGTACTTCGTGCCGGACTGCCTTTCCATCAGGGTTTTCTCAACATCTTCGATCGTGCCGACAATGCCTATGTGTCAGCCTTCCGTATGTATATCAACCGTGAGCATACCGAGGTGGGCATCCATGCTGACTATATCGCAGCCCCCAGCGTGAAGGGTAGGACGCTCATCATCGCCGATCCGATGCTGGCTACGGGCGGTTCTATGGCAGCAGCCATCGAGGCCCTGCTCATGTCAGGCAAACCGAAGAAGATCCACGTGTGCTGTATCATCGCTGCCCCCGAGGGTATCGAGGTGGTGAAGGAAGCACTTCCCGACGATGCCACCATCTGGTGCGCCTCCATCGACCAGGGTATGAATGAGCATAAGTATATCGTACCGGGATTCGGTGACTGTGGTGACCTCTGCTTCGGTGAGAAACTGCAGAGCTTCCGTAAGATTGCTGACAAACGCTGACGCCTATGCTCCAGATACGCTGCAAGAACAACGGCATCACCAAGTCCTTCTCGGAGGGAACTTCGCTGGTAGAGGTCTATCAGGCCTATGCCGATGAGTTGCATATGGCTTATCCTGTGGTGTCGGCGAAGGTGAACAATGCGTCGCAGGGACTGAAGTTCCGCCTGTTCAACAACCGTGATGTGGAGTTCATCGATGCCAGCGATGGCTCTGGGCGTCGTGTCTATGTGCGCTCGCTCTGCTAGTGAGCGATGTCTTCCCCGGCAGCAAACTCTTCATCGAGCATCCCCTCGCGCGCGGGTACTATTGTAATTTTAAGAAGCGTTCAGGCGAACCCCTCACCGATGCCGATGTGAAGCGCATCTGCACCCGTATGCAGGAGATCATCGATGCCGACATGCCCTTCCGCCGCACGGAATCTACCACCGAGGAGGCCATTCGTGTGTTCCGCGAGCGCGGCTTTACTGATAAGGTGAAACTCCTGGAGACCAGCGGACAGGTCTATACCGACTATTACACCTTGGGCGACACCGTGGACTACTACTACGGTCCGCTCGTGCCCTCCGCAGGTTATCTGAAGGTGTGGGGACTGGAGCGCTATCAGGACGGCCTGCTGTTGCGGGTGCCCGACAGGCGCAATCCCCTGGTGCTGGCTGAAAGGGTTGACCAGCCCCGTACGTATGAGGTGTTTGCCGAGAAGGTGCGCTGGGATATCATCATGCGCCTCTCGAATGCCGGTGATGTCAACAAGGCCATCCTGCGAGGCTATGCTTCGGAA
>CADCBZ010000071.1 GCA_902799765.1 uncultured Prevotellaceae bacterium | reverse complement strand
ATGCCTCATTTCCATATTCCTTTGCAGAGCGGCAGTGACACGGTGCTGAAGCTGATGCACCGTCATTATGACGCGCAGCTGTTTGCCGACAAGATCCACAAGATCAAGGCGGTGATGCCCGATGCGTTTATCGGCGTGGATGTGATGGTGGGCTGTCGGGGTGAGATGCCTGAGTGTTTCGAGGAGACGTATCGCTTCCTGGAGGAGCTCGACGTGACCCAGTTGCATGTATTCCCGTATTCGGAGCGTCCCGGCACATCGGCGCTGAGTATTCCCTATGTGGTGAGTGATAAGGATAAGAAGCTGCGCTCCAAACGGCTGTTGGCACTGTCGGATGAGAAGACGGTGGCTTTCTATCGCCGTTATATCGGTCAGGAGGCGGAGGTGCTCTTTGAGAAGGCACCGCGCGGGAAGGCGATGCATGGGTTTACACGCAACTATATCCGTGTGGAACTGCCTGCCCAGCAGGCTGATCCTTCGCTTGACAACAACAGGAAGCGTTGAGAGTATATATTAAATAATGTACGCGCGCGTATGGAGAAAGTAGCTATTGTAATCTTGAACTGGAATGGCAGCGGGATGCTGAAGAAGTATTTGCCATCGGTGATACAGTATTCCCGTGAGGAGGCAACGGTGTATGTGGCTGACAATGCTTCTACCGATGACTCTTTGGCGGTGCTCCGTGAGCATTTCCCTGAGGTGAAGCTGATTCTGCTGGAGAAGAACTGGGGTTTTGCCGAGGGGTATAACCAGGCACTCAAGCAGATCGAGGCGGAGTACTACCTGTTGCTGAATTCGGATATCGAGGTGACACACCACTGGCTGACGCCGATGATTGAGTATCTGGACAGTCATCAGGAGGTGGCAGCCTGCCAGCCGAAGTTGCTTTCCATCTTCGACAGAGACAGCTTTGAGTACGCAGGGGCGAGTGGGGGATTCCTTGACAGATTAGGTTACCCCTTCTGTAGAGGTCGTATCTTTGAGACGGTGGAGCCTGACAATGGCCAGTATGACACGTCCACCGATATCCTCTGGGCAACGGGTGCTGCCCTGATGATTCGGGCGAAGGATTATTGGAAGGCAGGAGGACTGGATGCCCGCTTCTTCGCCCATAATGAGGAGATAGACCTCTGCTGGCGACTGAGAATCATGGGGCGTCGCATCGTGTGCCTGCCTGACAGTCAGGCGTATCATGTGGGAGGCGGTACGCTGCCGAAGGGTAATCCGATGAAGACTTTCCTGAATTTCCGCAATAACCTGACGATGCTCTATAAGTGTCTGCCCGACGAGGAGCTTAAGTACGTGATGCGCTGGCGATGGGCGCTCGACTATCTCGCTGCCTGGGAGATGCTGCTCCTGAAACGGAACGTGGGTGATTTCCTGGCGGTGTATCGGGCCAGGCGCGCCTTTAAGCGTTGGCGGAAGGATTTTGAGGCAGATCGCCAGTCGATCCAAGCCAGCCGTGTGGCAAAAGAAATACCAGAGCGAAAGCATTATGCTCTGCTCTGGCAGTATTATGTGAAGGGACGGAAGACGTTTAGTAGCTTACCTTGACGGGCTGCTCTACTTCTGTCTGTTTCCAGTTCTTTAGGAAGTCAAACCATTCTTTGGCGGAGTGATAGCCAAAGGATTCGTTGGCTGAACAGTAGATGATCTTATAGCTGAGGTGATTGTCGGAGGTGCCTACGACAAAGGTGTATTGGTCTTTGTTGGCAGGTTCCTCGCTTTTGATATAGGACTGCGGGATGCAGATGCCGAGTCCGACGGTCTCGGGCTTGAAGTTCTCGTGATCGCTGGAAGGCCAGTCGGTACCCCAGCAGCCGCGCAATCCCTGATGGTCGGAATATTCCTCTGAGCCTTTCACGTTGATGATGCCCGTAGAGAACAGGTAGTCGGCAACTGGCTTGTTGAAATAGACATCTACATCGGTGTCGCGATGACCTGCGTACTGCGTATAGCGAATGGTGAGATTCAACTTCTGCCACCCTCTATCCACAAGTTCTACAATGGTGCGCAGGGGACCGTAGGAGATGATGCGCTGGGTGCGACTGCGAACGGGGTCTATCATCGTGGGCTGCTGACCATCCCAACCTCGGAAGGCTCCCAATCCGAAGGTGTTGCCTACCCACAGCACATCGTCGCCATAGCCTTCGGCCTTCTGCTCCTTGGTGGTATAGAACTGCGTCTCCTGCAGTTCCAGGCGTTTCTGGAATTTGCCGTAGAGGTCGAGAGTCTGACGCTTGTCGAAATAGATGCGGATGCCGTTGAGTTCGCTTTCGAAAGCCACACCGTGATGGTGGAGGGCATGATAGGAGTCGGCACAGTCGCCTCGGGCCGTGATGGATTCCAGGAAGTTGTTGTGTTTGTTTTTCTCCTTTACCTTACTGTTACGTACGAGTAGCTCAGCAAAGACACGGGCTGGATACTGACGGGGCTCCCCCTCAGCATAGAGGGTCACTGTGTATGACTTCTTCTCCTTCGCTTTCAGGTCTGCCAGGAAACAGAGTTCATCAAAGCTGTCATCCTGATTCAGATCGTCGAGCTGACAGGGGATCTCTTCATCGCCTGTCTTAACGAGTGCCGACTGCACCTGACCATATTGGGCAAGACTCATCACCACCGGCTGGTCGGTGCGCGGCGCATTGGTGGGGTTCTCTACTGTTACTTGGATGGTTTGCTGCGCCATCGCTATCGAGGCGAAAGCGGCCATCATGACAAGTGATAGAAATTTTCTCATTTTTCTCTGATTTTTGTTTTAGCTGAGGGCAAAAGTAGTCAAAATGCATCATATTTTTATCTTTTTTAGGTTAAAATTTGGTTTTTAAAATAATTTTTAGTATATTTGCACCGCTTTTAACAAATAACTAACATTTCTTAAAGATCGTCCGTGCGTAAGGTATATTATATCTTTTTTGTCGTGATGCTCTGTTGCATGAGCTGTGAATGGCAGCTGAAATCCCCTGATGAGGAAAGTAAGTTGGCTATTGACCGCTATGATCGTGTGCAGAGTCTCTATCTGACCACTGGCGATTTCTCTGCCCTCCAGCAGATGAATACGGTTTATCCCATGCAGACGCGTACGTTGATAGAGGACGTGATCCGTATCGGTAAGGTGGATGACCCGGAGATCAATACCAAGTTCCTGCATTTCTATCAGGATTCCACGCTCCAGAGTTTGATTAATGAAGTGGAGCAGCAATATGCTAACATGACTGACATTACCGATGAATTGTCGGAGGCATTCGATAATCTCAAGGATTTGTTTACCAATATAGAGATTCCTCAGATCTACACGCAGATCGGTTCGCTCGATCAGAGTCTGGTGGTGGGTAATAACTCCATCGGTATCTGTCTGGATAAGTATCTTGGAGCCGACTGTCCGTTGTATCAGAAACCAGAATATGGTTATACTGCCAGTCAGTTGGAGATGATGAACCGTTCTTTTATCGTGCCTGACTGTGTGGGCTTTTATCTGCTGAGTCTCTATCCGATGCCACAAGACAGGGTGTTGACGCAGGTGGAGCGCGATAAGCATATCGGAAAGATCCAGTGGGTGGTGAACAAGGTGCTCGGCAAGGAGCAGTTCAATACCCAGTTTGTGCAGATGGTTGAACGTTATATGAAGAGTCACCAGAATGCCACCGTAGATCAGCTTTTGAAAAACAATAATTACAAAGATTTCCATTAATACATGATGAATAGAAGATTAATCGTATGGGCTACAAGCCTATGCCTGATGGTGTCCGTTTCCGGGATACGTGCTGGCGAGAAGTTGAGTTTGAAAGCTATTACGAGTGGTGAGTTCCGCTCGGAGGTGATGCAGGCGGTTAGGCCGTTGGCTGATGGGGAGACCTATGGTCAGATGAGTGCTGACGGCAAACGTGTGGAGAGCTATTCTTTCCGTACGGGGCAGCGGGTGGCAGTCTTGTTTGATGTCGCCACAGCCCGTGGTGCCAAACTGGATCAGGTCGATGATTATATCATGAGTCCAGATGGGCGCAGGATGTTGATTCAGACTCAGACGAAACCCATCTATCGTCATTCGTTTACGGCTGTCTTTTATATCTATGACATCCGTAACAATAAACTTGAGCCGCTGAGCGACGGTGGGCCACAGCAGACACCGGTGTTCTCGCCAGATGGTAACCAGATCGCTTTCGTGAGAGACAATAATATCTACCTGGTAAAGCTGCTCTTTGACAATGCGGAGAGTCAGGTGACGAAGGACGGGAAGCGCAATGAGATCATCAACGGCATTCCTGACTGGGTGTATGAGGAGGAGTTCTCCACCAACTCGTCGATGGTCTTCTCGGCTGATTCTCGTCAGATCATCTGGATCCGTTACGATGAGAGTGCCGTAAAGCAGTATTCCATGCAGCTCTTCAAAGGACTGGCACCAGAGCGCAAGGAGTTTGCGACGTATCCTGGTGCTTATACCTATAAGTATCCCGTACCGGGAGAGGTGAATTCGAAGGTGAGTGTGTGGAGCTATGATATCCAGTCGCGCCAGACACGGAAGATAGATGTGCCCCTCGATGACGATGGCTACATCCCGCGTATCAAGGCCACCAGCGATCCTGCAAAGATTGCCGTCTTCACCATGAATCGTCATCAGGACAAGCTCCGTATCTATATGGCTAATCCCTTATCTACGGTGTGTCAGCTGGCGATAGAGGATCAGGTGGAGAAGTATATCAAAGAGGAAGTAATGGAGGGTGTCCAGATCACTGGCCAACATATCCTGTTACCCAGTGAGCGCGATGGCTATAACCATCTGTATCTCTATAATCTGAACGGTCAGTTGCAGCGTCAGATTGTTACCGATAAGTATGTGGTGAAGTCGGTCTATGGCTATGACGAGAAGACGGGCGATACCTACTTCGCTGCCAATCCCAATGGTCCGATGGAGCAGCAGGTGATGGTGGCACATGCCAATGGAAAGATGGAGGTGCTGACACCAAAAGCTGGTGTGAACAACGCGATCTTCAGTCAGAACTTCAAATATTTCATCAATAGTTGGAGCGACATCCATCATCCTGTGCAATATACACTCTGCCAGAATAACGGTAAGACGTTGGTGACGCTGATTGACAACCAGAAGCTTCTGCAGAAACTGGCTGGCTATGAGCTTGGAACGAAGGCGTTTTTCTCTTTCACAACTTCTGAGGGTGTGGAGTTGAATGGATGGATGGTGAAGCCTGCCGATTTTGATGCTTCAAAGAAGTATCCGGTGATTATGTATCAGTATGGTGGTCCTGGTAGTCAGGAGGTTCTTAACCAGTGGAATATCGGTATGAATAATAATGGCGCTATCCTGGAACAGTATCTCTGTCAGGAGGGTTACATCTGTGTCTGTGTGGATAATCGCGGTACGGGTGGACGTGGTGCTGCCTTTGAGAAGTGTACCTATCTGCGTCTTGGTGAACAGGAGGCACGTGATCAGGTGGAGACTGCTTTATGGCTTGGACAGCAGAGCTATGTGGATAAAGATCGTATCGGCATCTGGGGTTGGAGCTATGGCGGATGGAATACGCTGATGTCGATGTCAGAAGGTCGTCAGGTGTTCCGTGCAGGTGTGGCTATCGCACCGCCTACAAACTGGCGATTCTACGATACCGTCTATACGGAGCGTTATATGCGTACGCCTCAGGAGAACCAGCAGGGCTATGATGATGTGAACCCCATCGCTCGTGCATCACAGCTACATGGAGCATTGTTGATTTGTCACGGACTGGCCGATGACAACGTGCATTATCAGAATACGGCAGAGTATGTGGAGGCTTTGGTACAGGCTGATAAGGATTTCCGCCAACTAGTCTATACCAATCGTAATCATGGTATCTATGGTGGGAACACCAGAAACCACTTGTTCCGACAGGCAATCAATCATTTCAATGCTAACCTCAAGTAAATAATAAACCCCTGCCGATTGGCAGGGGTTTTGTTTGGTTTAGTATGCGAAGAGCGGATATTCCTTCATCTTCTCGTTCACGCGAGCGCGAACTGAAGCAATCACCTGCTCATTCTCAGGATCATTCAGCACTTCCTCGATCCAGGCAGCAATCTGAATCATCAGATCCTCCTTGGCACCACGTGTGGTGATGGCGGGCGTTCCGAGACGGATACCTGAAGTCTGGAAGGCACTACGGCTATCGAAGGGAACCATGTTCTTGTTCACCGTGATGTCGGCAGCAACAAGGGCGTTCTCTGCTACTTTACCTGTGAGATCGGGATACTTAGAACGGAGGTCTACGAGCATAGAGTGGTTGTCAGTACCACCGCTCACGATGCCGAAGCCACGCTTTACGAGTTCCTCTGCCAGCACCTTGGCATTCTTCTGTACCTGCTTAGCCCACTCCTTGAACTCAGGCTGCAAAGCCTCACCGAAGGCAACAGCTTTGGCAGCGATGACGTGCTCCAGAGGACCACCCTGCTGTCCGGGGAAGACGGCAGAGTTCAGCAACTGACTCATCATCTTCACAACACCCTTCGGCGTCTTCAGACCCCAAGGATTCTCGAAGTCCTTACCCATCAGGATGATACCACCACGAGGACCGCGCAGGGTCTTGTGGGTCGTAGAGGTCACGATGTGAGCATACTTCACAGGGTTCTCCAGCAGACCTGCAGCAATCAGACCTGCGGGGTGAGCCATATCAATCATCAGCAAGGCACCCACCTTGTCGGCAATCTCACGCATACGCTTGTAATCCCACTCACGGCTGTAGGCTGAGCCACCACCGATAATCAGCTTCGGCTTGTGCTCCAGTGCCAACTGCTCCATCTCGTCGTAATCCACACGACCTGTCTCCTTATTCAGGTTATAGCCGATGGGGTTGTAGATCAGACCGGAAGTGTTTACGCGTGATCCGTGTGACAGGTGGCCACCGTGATCCAGGTTCAGTCCCATGAAGGTATCACCGGGCTTCAATACTGCCAACAGTACGGCAGCGTTGGCCTGGGCGCCAGAGTGGGGCTGCACGTTGGCATACTCTGCACCGAAAAGCTCACATACGCGGTCGATAGCCAGCTGCTCTACCTCGTCAACAACCTGGCAACCACCATAGTAACGGTGTCCAGGATAGCCCTCGGCATACTTGTTAGTCAGGTAAGATCCCATGGCTTCCATCACCTGGTCGCTTACGAAGTTCTCACTTGCAATCAGCTCAATGCCTTTCAGCTGGCGCTGATGCTCTTTCTCAATCAACTCAAAGATTTTGTTGTCTCTGTTCATTGTCTTTGTTTATTGGGTTTATACTAATTCTACCTTATTAATATCTTGTTCTTTTTCACAATAGTGACAAGTCAGAATACCATTCTCCACATGGAAATGGGTCTTCATCGGCTCGTTGTTGGTGATGCACTTGGGGTTGTTGCACTTCACGATGCCTTTGATCTCATCGGGTGTTACCACCGTCTTCTTCTCGACTACCTCGTAATCGCGGATGATGCTCAGGATCACATTGGGAGCTACTACAGAGAGGCGTGAGATCTCATCGTCGGTGAAGAACTTGTCGCTAACCTTGATGATTCCCTTGCTGCCCACCTTCTGAGAAGGGTAGTTGAAACCGATGGTAACGGGTGTCTTCAGATCGAAGAGTCCCAGCAGACTGGCTACCTGATAGGTCTTGTTGGCAGGTATATGGTCTATCACAGTGCCGTGTTCGATGGCGGCAACCAAGCGTTCTTTCTTGTTCATAGGATAATGGTTTTATCGTTTTTTACTTCATCAAGGCTGATACCCAGCACATCGCAGAAGATGGCCTCACGGGCAAACAGTCCGTTACCGGCTTGCTGGATATAGTAGGCATGAGGATTGTCATCCACCTCGTAGGCAATCTCGTTCACGCGGGGCAGGGGATGCAGAATCTTCATGTTTGGCTTGGCGCTCTTCAGCAGCTCGTTGTTCAGGACATAGACATTCTTCACCCGCTCATACTCCATCAGGTCAGAGAAACGTTCCTTTTGTACACGGGTCATATAGAGAATGTCTGCATCAGCGATGATCTTATCGTTAAAGGCGGTATGCTCCTGATATTTGATGCCGTGCTCCTTGCAGTAGAGCTTATACTCGTTGGGCATCGCCAGTTCCTTGGGAGCTACGAAATGGAATGTCGGATTGAAGTGACGCATAGCCATCAGCAGCGAGTGGACGGTACGTCCGTACTTCAAGTCGCCCACCATATATATATTAAGGTTCTCGAGCGTACCTTGTGTCTTATAGATAGAGTAGAGGTCAAGCATACACTGCGAGGGATGCTGGTGCGCACCGTCGCCTGCATTCACGATGGGGATGGGGGCAACCTCTGAGGCATACTGGGCAGCACCCTCGATATAGTGGCGCATCACAATGACGTCGGCGTAGTTGGATACCATCAGAATGGTGTCCTTCAGTGTCTCGCCTTTTGTTCCACTGGTAATCTTTGGATCAGCAAAACCAATCACACGTGCGCCAAGACGATTGGCGGCTGTCTCGAAACTCAGTCGTGTGCGAGTCGATGGCTCAAAAAAGAGCGTTGCCACTACTTTACCTTTTAAAAGCTCCCGGTTAGGGTGCTTCTCAAACTCTTCTGCCATCTCAATCATATAGAGGATTTTCTCCTTTGTGAGGTCGGCAATAGTCACAAAATTATGCTTTTCCATCCAATCTTTTATTTTGTTGGCACAAAATTACACATTATTTCTGATTTCCATGCGATATTTTGAGAGAAAATTGTAATTTTGCACCAAGATACTTAAAAAAGTAAAGAAAATCGAGCGTATGAGAAAGCTATTTGTATATTTCTTGTGGACTTTGTTGTTTGTAACTGTCATCAGCATTGCTGGTGCTTTTTATGCCATCGATAAGGGTTGGATTGGTTATATGCCACCCATTGAAGATCTACAGAACCCGATTAACCGATTCGCTACACAGATATATTCTGCTGATGGTAAAATCATAGGTACCTGGAACTATAACCGTGAGAATCGCGTGATGGTAGATTACTCCAACCTGCCTCCATCGTTAGTTCAGGCACTCATAGCCACAGAGGATGCTCGCTTCTATGATCATTCTGGTATCGATTTTATAGCTCTTGGACGTGCTGTCGTCAAGCGTGGTTTGCTTGGCCAGAAGAGTGCCGGTGGCGGCTCTACCATTACACAACAGTTGGCTAAACAGCTTTATTCCGAACACGCCAGCACCACCTTGGAACGCGTGATGCAGAAACCGATAGAGTGGGTGATTGCTGTCCAACTTGAGCGTAATTATACGAAGGATGAGATTATTACGATGTATCTGAATTATTTTGACTTCTTACATAATGCAGTCGGTATTAAAACTGCTTCTGATGTCTATTTCAGTAAGGAGCCGAAAGATCTTACAGTGCCAGAGGCTGCTACACTTGTAGGACTCTGTAAGAATCCCTCATACTTCAATCCTGTCCGTAATCCGGAACGTAGTCGTGAGCGTCGTAACGTCGTTCTGCAGCAGATGGTAAAGGAAGGTTATCTGAGTGAGGCTGATTATGAGAAATATTCAGCTCAGCCTATCCAGTTGAAGTTTCATACTGCCGATCATAAGGAAGGTCTTGCAGTCTATCTGCGTGAATTCCTCCGCCGTTATATGACGGCTAAAAAACCCGAGCGTGCCCTCTATCCTTCATGGAATATGGTGAAGTACTATAACGACTCAATCAATTGGGAATCAGATCCTTTATACGGTTGGTGCAACAAAAACAAGAAACGTAATGGAGATGCCTATAATATCTATACAGATGGCTTGAAAGTCTACACTACTATCGACTCGCGTATGCAGGCTTATGCTGAGGATGCTGTCTATCAGCATGTCGCAAAATACCTCCAGCCCGCCTTCACTGCAGAGAACAAAAAAAAGAAGAATGCACCTTTCACCGCCCATCTTTCACCTGAACAGGTGCAAAGTATCCTAAATAGGAATATACATCAAAGTGATCGTTATCGCGCACTTCATGAGAGCGGTGCTTCGGAAGAGGAAATCCAACGCTCCTTCCGTACGCCAATTCGTATGTCGGTGTTTACTTATCATGGATCTGTAGATACAACGATGACTCCACTTGACTCGATAAAATATTACAAATCATTTCTTCGTTCGGGTTTTGTGAGTGTCTGTCCCCAGAATGGTCATGTGAAAGCTTATGTGGGTGGTTTGAACTATGAGCATTTCGCTTACGACATGGTGATGGAAGGTCGTCGTCAAGTGGGTTCAACCATCAAACCTTATCTCTATTCTTTGGCTATGGAGAATGGTTTTACACCATGTGACTTGGCTCCTAATGTGCAGCAGACCTATATTGTTGCAGGTCAACCATGGACGCCTCGAAATTCAGGTAAGGCTCGTTATGGTGAGATGGTGACTTTAAAATGGGGTCTGCAACAGTCTAACAACTGGATCTCTGCCTATCTAATGAGTAAGCTCAGTCCACAGGCCTTTGTTGATCTTCTGCATGAATATGGAATCCGCAATCCGGAGATACATCCTTCTATGTCTCTATGCCTCGGTCCTTGCGACATCAGTGTTGGTGAAATGGCCAGTGCCTATACGGCTTTTGTGAACCATGGTATTCGTGCTGCTTTGATGTTCGTGACTAGAATTGAAGATAATGAGGGTAATGTGGTTGCCCAGTTTCAGCCACGTATGAATGAGGTTATCAGTGAGGAGAGTGCCCATAAGATGCTCTATATGCTACAGAGCGTTGTCGATGGCGGTACTGCAGGTCGTTTGCGTTTCAGATATAACCTGAAAGGACAGCTTGCTGGTAAGACTGGTACCACGAACAATAATAGTGACGCCTGGTTTATGGGACTCACACCGAACTTGGTTAATGCCTGCTGGGTAGGCGGTGACGATCGTGATATCCATTTCGACTCTATGGCTATGGGACAAGGTGCGTCAATGGCACTTCCTATTTTTGCCCTTTATATGCAGAAAGTATATGGTGATAACCGCCTGGGATATACTGAAGATGCTGTCTTCGATATTCCTGCAGGTTTTAATCCTTGTCCTCTTTCTGATGGGGTTGTAGAGGATGATGTCAATGGTATCGAGGAGATTTTTGAATAAAGTCTTTATTAAAATATAAATAAGGTGTAGGGGTAATATGTAAATTATCCCGAAAACTTTAGGCTTAAATTGAAAATTTTCCTCAAAAAGTTTTGTGGGTTTCTGGAAAAGTTGTACCTTTGCACTCGCTTTCGCTCAAAAATTAGGGCGGATGCACAAAAAGAAAGAGTTCTTTGAAAGATTTACATAGACAGAAGTAGTACAAGAAGCGAGAGCAGAAATGCTCTTGGGTTAGAAGAAACAAACCGTTTCAATTCTTGAATTTGGATAGTCGTTCTGTGACAGAGATTACATTCCTATTGGAATAAAGATATTATTTACAGTGGAGAGTTTG
>CADCBZ010000070.1 GCA_902799765.1 uncultured Prevotellaceae bacterium | reverse complement strand
CCGGATAATAAAACGAGACAATGGAACTTATTAAAGACAAGAAATTCGGAGGCGAGAGACCTCTGTTTGCCCAACACGATTTAAGACTTGAGAATGTAACTATCACTGACGGTGAGTCTGGTATCAAGCAGTGCCAGAATATGGAAGCATACGATTGCAAGTTTTATGGTAAATATCCTTGGTGGCATGTTGATGGCGCCTATATCGAGAACTGCTATTTCGCACTCGACTCACGTTCTGCCATCTGGTACACCAACGACCTGGTGATGAAGAACTCACGTATCGACGGCCCAAAATTCTTCCGTGAGATGAAGAACCTGACGCTGGAGAATGTCGAGATCACCGATGCCGACGAGACTTTCTGGAAGGTGAACGGCATTAAAATCAAGAATGTGAAGCTGCATGGTGGCACTTATCCCTTCATGTTCTCTGAGAATATCTATGTCGATGGATTGGAGAGCGATTCGAAGTATGTGTTCCAATACTGCAAGAATGTGGAAGTGCACAATGCGAAGATCCTGACGAAAGATTCTTTCTGGGAGTGCGAGAATGTGACAGTCTATGACTCAGTGCTCGATGGTGAATATCTGGCCTGGCACTCTAAGAATGTGCGCCTCGTGAATTGCCATCTGGCTGGTGAGCAACTGCTCTGCTATACTGAGAATCTGGTTTTGGAGAACTGCACCATCGATCCGATGTGCGACCGTATGTTTGAATACTCTACTGTTAAGGCAGATATCAAAGGCCATATCGAGAACATCAAGAATCCTACGAGCGGACACATTATTGCCGATTCCATCGGTAGTATTACGATTGATGAGAATGTCCGCCAACCCAATAATTGTGTGATAGAGACCAGGAAATGAAGTACGATTTCGATGAATTGGTAGAGCGCAGAGGCACAGGCTGTGTGAAGTGGGATGAAAGTAAGTATCCTGATGTGATTCCCCTCTGGGTGGCAGATATGGACTTCAAGGCAGCGCCTGCTATCCTTGAAGCTGTCAGGAAACGCGCTGAACATGGGGTGTTCGGCTATACCGTTGTGGAGGATGATTACTATGTCGCTGTGATCAACTGGTTCCGTCGCCGTCATCAATGGACCATCCGTCGCGAGGAGATACTCTATACCACAGGTGTGGTGCCTGCTATGTCGGTAGCCATCAAGGCACTGACGATGCCAGGCGAAAAAGTATTGATCCTATCGCCAGATTACAACTGTTTCTTCTCTTCTGTCCGTAACAATGGTTGCGAGGTGCTGGAGACGGCTCTCAAACGGGTTGGAGATACTTTTGAGGTAGATTGGGACGATTTCACAGCTAAATGCGCCGATGAGAAGACAACAGTCTTTTTGCTCTGCAACCCTCATAACCCCTGTGGACGAGTTTGGACCAAAACGGAACTCATGCAGATGAACGATATCTGTATGAAGTATGGCGTGAAGGTGGTGAGCGACGAGATCCACTGCGAACTGATGATGCCTGGCTATGAGTTTCAACCCTTTGCGGCTGTTAGCGAACAATGCCGTCAGAACAGCGTGATCCTGAACTCGCCCTCGAAGTCCTTCAATATCGCAGGTCTTCAGATAGCTAATATCATCTGTTCACAGCCTGAATGGCGTCGCCGATTGGATCGGGCGATCAATATCAATGAGGTGTGCGATGTCAATCCCTTTGCCCCTGTAGCCCTCAAGGCTGCCTATAATGAGAGTGAAGACTGGATTGATGAACTCAACCAGTATCTTTGGGGAAATTACACGTTTTTGTGCGATTTCATCGATAAAAACATCCCCCAATGGAAGGTCTGCCGCTTAGAGGGAACTTATCTCCCTTGGGTTGATATCTCAGCGATGGGCATCAGTGCCCAGGAACTTTGTGACCGTCTGATTGAAGAAGCCAGAGTGTGGATCAATCCTGGTACGATGTATGGCCCAGAGACAGGAAAAGGCTATGTCCGATTGAACATAGCCTGTCCTCGTAGTCGCCTGAAAGAGGCGTTAGAGCGTATTGCAAAAGTGATTACGGCAGGATGATGTCGCCCATCTCTGAGGCTTCTGCATCCTGATTATCCAACTTGAAGAGCATGAACTTCGGACTCTTGGCTGTGCAGGGAGTCCAGACACCGTCTTGCTGTCCGTTGGGATTGCTGTATTTGGCGAAGTTGGTCCAGTAGGTCAGCATCTTCTCCGAGAGATCCCAGTCGCCCTGAGTCCAAGGACGCCAGCAGTGCTTCAGACTCTTAAACACAAACCAAAGGTCGCTGGAGTGGAAAGCACCCTTCAGACGATTCGTAATATCAGGATGCTTGCCATCATCAGGCAACGGACGGGCAAACTCGTAAGCCCAAGCCTTGCCGCCCTTCGCCTCGCGAACCTTACAGAACTCTGCGATGCCAGGTCCCATCGAACCCATATCGTTCAGCGTGTAGCCGATCATGTAAGGCACGTCGGCAATCGTTCCCTCACGAGTCGCCTCATCGAAGCTCTTCAGCGATACGTAGCCATCTACAATCGGGCGCTCCATCACATAGACATCGCTCTTGTTCACCATATTATAAATGGTGGTGAGGGTATAGAGCACCTCGGTAGAGGCTGCGCGTAGCTTCTTCAGATCAGTCAGCCCAGCCCAGTCCATCACCTTCTTCGTCTCTGCCTCAGCCTCTTTCAGCGTGGGGTTGTAGGTGAAGAACTTAGCCATCGGGGTAGCAGGCTTGGCTTCCTCTCCTGCCTTTGAGGGGATATTCAAACCACCACCACTCATGATGACAGCCTTGTGGAACAGACCACGGGCCAGCGGACTCTCACAGAGGGTTCTTACACTACCAGCACCAGCACTCTGTCCGAAGATGGTCACATTATCTGGGTCGCCACCAAACTGGGCGATGTTCTGTTTGATCCATTTCAACGACTGAATCTGATCCAGAATGCCGTAGTTGCCCGATACACCATGAGGACTCTCTGCAGAGAGTTCACCATAAGGCATGAAGCCGAAGATTCCCAGACGATAGTTGATCGTGACGAGTACTACATCCTTTGCAGCCCATTCCTGTCCGTCGAACTCTGGTTCTGTGCCCCATCCCTCACGATAGCCGCCACCGTGAATCCACAGGGCCACAGGCAGCTTCTTGTTCACATCGCCAGGCGCCTTGGTATAGACGTTCAGATAGAGACAGTCCTCACTATAAGGCGCCTCGTCGCCATAGCCCCACTCAGAGGTGTAGAAGCCAGGATAGTGAACAGCCTGATAACCAGGATGCCCGAAGCGGTTGCACTGACGGATGCCCTCCCAAGCCACAACAGGCTGAGGCTCTTTCCAACGCAGGTTACCAATGGGCGCTGCAGCATAAGGGATGCCTTTATAGACATACACATCAGGGTTGTCGCAGATCACACCTTGAATCTGACCACCCTCAATCTTCAACACGGGAGTCTCAGCAGCTAACGCTTTGAAACCGAAGAATGCCAGTAATGGCAAAAGTAACCAAAGTTTTCTCATAATCAAAGTTTTTAGTTGATAACAAATCTGTTGCAAAGATAGTGCAAATCGGGCGAAATACCAAATTTATTGCACATTAGTTTGGCTTTCCGCAAAAAAAGCCTTACCTTTGCAGCCGAAAAGCACTTTGCCCTGATAGTTAAATGGATATAACAAGGCTCTCCTAAAGCTTAGTTCCGAGTTCGATTCTCGGTCGGGGTACCCCTATTCCTCTATGTAGTTGCGATCTTTCTCGAAAGTGATGTCCTTATAGAGCTCTTGGGAACCCTCATAGCTTGCTGGGATGAGATGCAGGCGCACCCCTCTGATGTGTTTCTTTGCGCGGAAATCCTTGAGATTATCCACCTTCTCACTCTCGATCTCCAGTTTCAGCAGCCCAATATCCTTTAGGCGCACCTTGTCGCCATTGCGCAAATGGCGCCTCACCACTTCTGCCACATTCATCATGATACCTTCGATTGTACCAGCACTGAGGGTCATCCCTTTGGTAGCCTCCTTAGCAATCTGACGACTAATCGTCTGGTCATGCACAGCCACTGCCTTATATTTGCCGTATGTAGGTAAAGTCGGCTTAGTCTCTTTCTTTATTCTGTATCTCATAGGTGTTTAAAAGAACATTGTGGGCAAAGCGTTCTTCCGCTTTTGGACCAATTCTCCCTTCATACGATCGATGGCAGTTTTAAAGAAGAAGGAAACAAGATGCTCGTCTGTGCCCTCCGTACGAATCTGCTTCAAGGCAGAGATATAGGCTGACCGATCTTCAAGTTTGATAATCAGCAAGGGATGGTCAGCTCTGAGCAAAATGAAGTTTGAGAGCAATCGGCCCGTTCTCCCATTGCCATCACGGAAAGGATGAAGATACTCGTAATAACCATGAAATTTGGCTGCCACAATCATCGGATGTTGTCCCTCATCAATGGCGCGTTGTGTCGATTCCATCAATTTTGGTACACGAGCTATCAGCGTCTCATGATCACCAAAAACGGTATCACCAGCAGCCATATCCTCTGTGGTATAATCGCCTGCAATACAGCCTGGTGCTCGATAAGACAAGGTGTTCTTAGTAACCAAGCGATTCACCTCTTTTAATAAAGCTTCATCGAATGATTGTTCCAGATGGCTCACCATATAGTCGAAAGCCCTGAAATGATCGGCCATTTCCGTACACTCCAGCAACGAACGACCCACAGGAATCATCGCCATACCCTGTTCGCGAAGGATCCTCGTATCATCGACAGTAAACGAGTTTCCCTCAATGGCACAAGAGTGCGCAGAGAACAGAATCTCATTGTATTCCATCCACTGCTTCTTACCCATCCTGTCGGCTATCTTTTCCTGATACTCCTGTCGGATGCTCTCGTATTCCTTGATTTCATCTTCAAACATCGCTGCAAAGATAGCGTTTTTTTAATAATTTACCAAAGATTAAAACAACTTATTCCATAAACTTATAACCAATTTTTGCCAAGACACATGGAGATTTTGCAAAATAATGCATTCTGGAATACTCAAAACTTGTAAAATATCGCATTTTAGTATCTGAATCAGGTCATCAGATCAAAATCCAGCCCGTCTATGAATGGAGTCTTGAATTAGGAGTATAGTACGCCGTCATATTTCGTTTGCCGCTCGAACTTGTTCGCTTTGCTTGCAAAGAAAGTTACATCTTTTTCTGCTACTTCATCATTTTGGCAGTCAAAAAACATCTTAAGGAATTTATTCGCTTTGCCTTCAAAGAAAGTTAAATCTATCTTTCTTTAACATGTCTGGATCAGCTTTCACTTCTTTTCTTTCTCTTTCCTGATATCGTCCAATGTTCTACCATTATAGAGGAAATGGGCAGGGCCTTGATACTCCTTGTTTTCGCTGTTTTCGTCTGGCATAAAGTGTTTACAGAAACGGGAAAGAGTATATATTTCACTATCGTAATCAATGGTGTTTTCAGAAACCACCGTCACAGGAATATCACCATGTTCAAAGTAAACCACATCCCCAATTTTCAAACCAATCATTGAGAATTTAAATGGAGGGCGACGCTCCTTTCTTCTTGTAACCTTCTTTTCTGGGACTTTGTCAAAGTTGGCATCGATGAATCCCAACAGGGGGGTATATTCTTTCTGTGAAATACGGATAGCACCTTGGGGGGCGCCTTTCAGTCCGTTGTTCAACAGAATGGGCAGAGCAAAACGCTTATCTTTAATCGTGCCGTTTACTCTGATAAGGACGAATAGCCCACCATTTGCACCAAACTCCTTGTTCGTTTCGCCTTTACCCTTAGAAAAATTGTCATCCCTGTCCATTACTTTCGAATAGGGAATCTGGCTTTCTATCACCTCGAAGCGATACAGGATAGCTTTATCAGGATCAGAGCTGTACACATAGCCTCTGTCACCCTTACTGATACGCTTGAAATTGTTCGAGATTCGCCAATATACCTCGCCATATTTAGCAAAACAGGTTTCAAGGTCAAATCTCTTTTTGCTTGAAGGCAACAGCCAAACATTAGGTAGAGAAACTTGCGCCTCCACTGGTTCTTTGGACTGTTGTGTTTCTTCTGCTTCAACTCTCTTTTTCAAGAATATGTCGAAACCTGCAGCACAGATATAATTCTTGGCTTCCTCAAAAATTGGTTCCAGCGTGTAAATCTGATTTCGCTTCAATGGTGGTTGCTGAGGTACCTGTTTGTTTTCTGACAAATCGTAGTAACCCAACTCTTTCAGAGCCTCGTAGGTCTTTGCTTCCAACCACTTAACTTCTGTGGTAGAAAGCGTGTCTGTTGTTGAATGAAAAACGATGGCTTCCGTCCAGAAATCCTTGGCCTCATGATTGCGTAAACGCTTGATAGAGTCGTCTGTCTCACCAACATACAGTTGTCGTTTGTCTCTATTGACGAGGATGTACAAAGCAGGTTTGTTGAGGTCTGTCGAGTAATCTGATACGAACTTCTTGTCGGCTCTATCAATTACAAACAACTCCGTCACTTGGTTCTCACAGCTGATAATGCGAGATACCAAGGTGTTATCTGGAACCAATATTTGGAATACTTTTGCCATATCTTCAATAGTTTTAGGCTACAAATTTAGTCATTTCTATCGAGACTATAGACAAATTATCGCAATTTTACACATCTTTAATAAAAAGATTTGTAGAGTTTACTATAAAGACTATGACTAATTCGTCCATTTTGTGGACGTCCGCAAAATGGTTTTGAAAATCCTTATGTAATTTTAGACTCGCAGTCTTTGTTTTGATCGAGTTCAAATCAAGGAGATTATTGTGCAAACTATCCCTTATATATAACGTATATTATTTCACAATTTTGATTTTTGATTGTCCTTTGTTGTTACGTAAAATATAGAGACCATGGATTGGCCTTTCTACCCTTCTCCCATCTATAGAAAAATAATACAGTGGCATAACCTCTTCAATCATCGTTTCTTTAATACCGACTGAACCATCAATACCAATTATTTTTTCAAAATCTTTCCAATCCATAATCTCCTTGTAGAGAGAAAGAGATTCCGTAGGAACATATAGTGTCATGTGATTATAGAAAATATCGAAAGCACCATCAGCCGATGGTGGAGTCTTTGATAAAGAATAAACAGTTTCGAGTCCACTGCTGCCAAATGCACCACTTTGGATATATGTCAAGTTAGTAGGTAGAGTAATCGTTTTAAGGTTAGAACAACTAAAAAAGCTAGACCATCCAATATGAGTTAAGCTATTGGGTAAGGTTACTGATTCTAAATTGCTGCAACGATAAAACATCTCTCTCTCTATGTTTGTAATTCCTTCTGGGATAACGATCGACTTCAAACTTGAACATTGATAGTATTCGCAAGTCTTTTACTATCAATTATTTACATATTAAACGGTAGAAAAGTGATTGTGTGGATTCTATGAAGAGTCAGAAATGGGAAGATTTAACGTATTTAACTTTTGTAAACCACAAAGATGGAGATGGTGTGCAAATTTTGTACAGAAGTCATGCTTGCAAGAAATAACTTTGGGGGGCGTTGTTTTTAAGCCTACAAGACACAAAAACTCTTAATATTCTCAAAAAATCATTCATAAGTATCTTTTTTGAATGAAAGTTCTTATATTGTCGATTATTTTGTGTATCTTTGCGTTCAAATTAAAGATATTTGCAGATGAAAGATTTGAATCGTATCAAAGTTGTACTCGTTGAAAAGAAGCGAACAGCGAAGTGGCTTGCTGAGGAATTAGGCAAAAACCCTGCTACTGTTAGTAAGTGGTGTACTAACGTTTCCCAGCCCGACTTATACACATTAGACAAGATTGCAATATTGCTTGACATTGACAAACGAGAACTCATAACAGGTAAAGAATAAAATGACAGATATTATACAAATTCAAGAATCAGAGTATGATGCAATTCTGCGACAGGCTGTCACAGTTATTGACAGAACAAGAGCTATGGTGGCAACAACGGTGTGTTCTGCCATCGGTACCGCTCATTGGGAAATTGGAAAACTACTTCACGACAAGAAAGTTGAAAGCAAACATGGTAGTGGTGTAGTCAACCGCTTATCCTATGACTTGAAAGAACGTTATCCGCAGATGGGTGTTTCTCCAAGAAACCTATGGGACATGAAGAAATTCTATGAACGTTTCTGTGGCAGCGAGCCAAAACTGCGACAGGCTGTCGCAGTTTTACCTTGGGGGCATACTCTGACCTTGATGCGCAAGTTTGGTGAAGATGATAATACCATATTATATTACGCGCAGGAGATTACATCGAAAGGTTGGAATCGCGAACTTCTATCCAGTGCAATCTCTTTGCAAATACACAAGAGAAAGAATGAGCCGTCAGACAACAACTTCGAGCAGACACTACCTGCCACACAGGCAATGTTTGCCAATGAGGTGTTCAGAAGCGGTTACAATTTGGGATTCCTTGGCGTTAAAGATCCCATCTTAGAAACAGAACTTGAAGCCCGATTGGTAGAAAAGGTTAAGCAATTTCTTTTGGAACTTGGCAAAGGGTTCACGTATATTGGTAATCAATACGTACTCGAATACAATGGAAAGCGGAGCAAGGTTGATATGCTTTTCTTTCATCGTGTACTGCACTGTCTTGTGGCTATTGATTTGAAGATTGGCGAATTTAAGCCAGAATATGCAGGTAAGATGAACTACTACCTATCATTGCTTGACCGTTTAGAGCGTAGAGAAGGTGAAAATCGTTCTATCGGCATCATTCTATGCGCCGAGAAAGATCGAGTGGAAGTTGAATTAGCTTTGGAAGAAATGGGCAAACCTATTGGTGTTGCTGATTATCAACTGATTGTTCCTCAGGAAGAATTAAAGAAAATAGTAGCAGAAGAAGTTGAGGCTTTTGGAAAAGAGCTTCCTTTTCGCACTGAAACGGAGGAGGGACCAAAGCAAGAAAGACAATAACACGGCATTTAATAAAGATATAATGAATGTATGAAACCAGATTCAATATTATATTATCCTCATATTGAATTCCAAAATGTAGCGTGGGTTAAGTCCAGTTTGTTACTTTGGAACCATGTGTATCGAATTGTCCCAGAAGGTTATGTGCCCAATGATAATGATGATATCAAAGCATTGATTGATGAAGACTTGGTTAGGAACATCAAGTTGGATGACAAGGATAGAGAGGATACATGTGATGAATTCCTGAGACTCTGTGATAAAATAGAGAATCATATGCCTACGGGGCTTATTCCCTCGGATGAAGATAGAATTCACCCTGGTAAAATTGACAACAGGTTATATCCTTATCTTGACTTGATTGGAGATTATTTTATTGACGAAAACAAATGGCTCCATTTATCAAAAGAACTTGCAAGAGGGTATATGTTTAAGTTGTCGCAAGTGGTTGCAAGGATACGCAATCTTAACCGAGGTACAGATGATTTGGATGCATGGTCAATTAATCCTTATTTCTGTGAAAATGCGAACTTCGGCGAGTTTCTTCAAGATCCTACGGCCAAGGGCTTCTTCTGTTCTGTTACATTAGAAGACGTCGTGCCTCAAAATATAGGGGAAGTAAGCATACGTGAACTAATTTCATTTGTTAACAAGAGAAAGGATGAAAGAAAACAACTAAGAGAGAAATTTGATGAATTGATCAGTCATCTTGCTAAGATATCAAATATCCAACATGCGGGCCAGGTAAGCATGGATTTTGTTAATGATTTAATTGATTCTAAAGTACAGTATAGACAGAGCATGGATAAGTGGAAAGATATTAGCGCCTTGTCAATTTCAACGGGAGTACCTGTATCTCTTACAGCATTAGGTACTTTTGCTGCTCTGAATGGGAATCCATTTAGTATCGCTATGATAGCAGGCAGTTTAGCGATTGGTGCAATATGCTCATATGCTGATTTCTATAGAGCGAAGAAGAATAGAGACCCTTCCTATTCATCATATTTAATCGGTATTGACGAACTTTGTAGAAATGTTACAAGGCAAAGTTATACACGATTAGAGGAGTTTATCAATGACTGAGGGTATCACTTTATTGCTTATGAAAGGATAAAATATGAAAAACCTCGTAGAACAGGCAAGTAATTGGCTTCAGTCAGAAGCATGTCGATCGGGAAATATTGTCGAACGAACTAATAATGTTGTGTCTGCATTCCGATCATACATATTGGAAGAAAAGAAGGAGGTCTGTGAAAACACAGGCCTTTCGCTGTTTTCAATTACGAATAAGATAGATGCCACAGCCAAGACTATTCGACAGATTTTATCAGCCTTTTTAAGAGGAAATCAACAAGATGCTCTCCTTAAGACTCGTATAATGATGCAGTCAATGAAGTTCGACAAAATGAGTCCTGGGACACCAATGTATAAATGCAGAGAAAACACTAAACTATTTCATTTCTCGAAAGACGAGATGTTCCATATTCCTTATGATAAGCGAAACCTTGTAGGGAACCAACGTTTTAGCCTTTCTGGGTTACCTTGCCTATATTTAGGCGGTTCTTCATATATCTGTTGGGAGGAATTGGGCAGAAAGGATTTAAGTTCAACGAATTACTGTGGTTATTCACTGAAGGAAGACATCAATATGTTTGACTTTTTGCTACCCGTGGAAATTAATAATCCCCATCAGATACGGAGAATCGTGCTTATTCTTGCATGTAGTATGGCAGCAAACAGAGAAAGTCTGTTTAAACCAGAATATATTCTATCTCAAAGCATACTACACACTCTTATCAACCGTTCGTTTTATAACCACTCTCAATTTTGCTTACGATTCTATTCGTCACATCTACTGAATGGTGATGCAGACTATTACAACAAGGATTTTGCTAATCACGATTTCTTAGCACGATACGTAAACTATGTTTTTCCGGCTGCATCATCAAAAAGCGAAGGCTACAGTGATGATTTGAGAAAGGTTTTTAATCAAACCGAAACAGTATCTCTATTGCACGAAACGATTTTGAACCCAGAACGACTGATGAACTCGGGTAGTAGCGACATTTATCTTTCTTCACAGTTTGGGTTGATGGATGCTATATTAGATGAAAAGTTGGGCTTTACTCCGAAAAGGGATGAAGGGGAATTGCTGTTGGTAAGAAAGGGCTAAAGATTTATAATAGATAAATTGAAATTATGAGTTTATATTTGTTTAGACATAATAGAGGATTAATACGTCGTTGGTATCGGAAGAATTTCCATAAGGAGTGGGAAGTAGTTGAACATGGTCTTTATTTCTTCCAGGAATTTGCTGACATATATAACAACTCAATAAACGATATTGAGACGGCAGACCTATTCTTCAAGGATTTTATGGGTCAAACTGGTGGATGGGTAATCGTGGATTTCCTTGATAGCGATAACTGGGACTGTATCCGAAAAGTTGATGTGGATAAACAGAACGGGCTAATATGGTTCTATTGGCAAATACCGAGTGGTGATCCACTCGAAGAAAGTTATAAAAAGTTAAAAAATCCTCCAACTTTTGTTAGATATATTTTTTTTGTGTAATTTTGTAATCATTATGCGGCAGTAATAATATACATATTAATACGAGTTAG
>CADCBZ010000069.1 GCA_902799765.1 uncultured Prevotellaceae bacterium | reverse complement strand
AGATGTTCAGAAACTGGCCAACAAGGCATCGGTGGTGAATATCTATATCGGACAGTTTAAAGGGGAATGGGCTGTGCAGTTGAATGGTGACCTGGTCTCAATAGATGATATCCCAGCTCGCATCGAGGAGATCCGAGGTGGGATGTCGGCAGAGAATGCCGATAAATTAACGGTCAGTCTGAGAGCCGACCGCCATACGCCCATGGGGGTTATTACGGATGTCAAACAGGCCTTGCAGAAGTCGTATGCCCTACGAATCAACTATAGCGCAACGGAACTGAAATAAAAAAAATCTTAAAAACTTGGCATATTTCAAATATTTATTGTAATTTTGCCACCAATAACCGAATAAGCGTAGAATCATTACTTAATACAATAACCGTTAAAATAATCATTATGGCTTATCAAGAAGTTAGAACGACGGGTTATGGAACCCGAGTAGGAAACTCATTTAGGGCAATCGGCAGTGGTTTTCTGCTGTTTATTGCAGGTACAGCTCTGCTGTGGTGGAACGAAGGTCGTGCTGTGAAGACCGAAAAGATGCTCGACGAGGCAGGTAGTGCCTATGTAGAGATGGAGAATCCTAACAAGAAGGATGCCTCTTTAGAAGGTGAATTGATCTGTGGTACCGCTCTGGCTACAACAGAGGATTCACTGATTGATGCTCAGTTTGGTATTGGCGCCAAGGCCATTTCTCTTACACGTAACGTGGAGTATTATCAGTGGGTAGAGCATGCCCAGGAGCAAAAGGAGGATAAACTAGGCGGTAAGGAAGTTACCACCACTACTTATACTTATACGAAGGAATGGGTGAGCAGTCCTATCGAGTCAGCCAGTTTCAAGGATCCTGCCTATCAGAACAAGAATACCGTGCTGGCCACCTATGAGGATGCTGAGCAGTATGCAGAGAATGTATCGTGGGGTGCTTATAAGTTGCCAGAGAGCTTGATCCATTGTATTTCTTCCAGTGAAGGTCTGGAACTGGCTATGGCAGAAGATCTGCTGAAGCAGTTGGATAAGAGTGCCCAAACAGCTTATGAGCGTTTCTATGGCGTGCAGAAGAATGCCCAGCAGCAGCCGACTACTCAGCAGCCCGCTCAGACTCCGGCTATCCCTGACTCAGTAAGGGCTTTGCTCTCTGATTCTGCCAAGGCTGTACTCGACTCTATACAGGCTATCAACGACTCTATCAATAAGGCGATGGCAAATGCCAACAACAAGAAGGATCTGGAGTATATCCACCAGGCCAGCAATGTGCTCTATTTCGGTCGCGTGCCTGGTTCTCCTGAGGTGGGTGATGTACGTATCACTTTCGAGAAGGTGGTTCCTGCCAAGGTGACGGTGATGGCCGTTGTGGATGGCGACACCTTTAAGCCCTATAAGGCTAAGAACGGCAAGCGTTTCCAGACGCTCGTGATGGGTAAGAAGAGTGGTGACGAGATTATTGATGCTGAAAAGGAAGCTAATAATATGTTCCTTTGGATCCTCCGTCTCGTTGGTATCCTGATGGTCATTGGTGGTCTGAAGGGCATCTTCGGCTTTATCGAGACGATCCTCAAGGTGGTGCCTTTTGTTGCCGGTATCTTCGGATGGGGTGTTGGCGTCGTCTGCACGATCGTTGGTATTGTTTGGTCGCTGATTATTATCGCCATCGCATGGCTATTCTATCGTCCTGTTCTCGCCATCTGTCTCTTGGCAGTGGCTGGTTTCCTGATTTGGGTGTTTGCCTTCAAAGGAAAGGATAAACTGAAAGAGTTGGCTGCTAATGCCCGTAACAAGAATGTGGCCCAAACTCCAGAGTCTGTATGAAACGTTTGTTGATGATCTTTTTGTGTCTGTGCACTCTTTTGAGTGTGCAGGCACAGGATATTTCGAATGGTTCTAAATGGTGGGACGGTACCGATCTCTATACGGCAACCGTACGTGCAGGCGGTGTCGTCTATTTCCAAGGTTCTGATTACAACGAACTGACCATAGAAAAAGACGGCGATAAGGCTGGTGCCTATAAGATCTTTCCGAGTCGTCAGGCAGAGGACAGACCTCCCTTGCGGGGCGAATTCGGATGGCGCGTTCAGCATATCCGTCAGGAAGGTATGAATTTCCTGGTGGTACGCAGACCGAATGGTGATGCATCGGATATCCTCGTGCTTACGCCCGACAATCTGAAGGATTGTAAGGGGCAGGAGGAATGGGCAGAGAAACAGCCCGTCAGTGATATCATCACAGGTATGTTGCTGAACACGAATTATCTGAGTCGTTTCTCGAAGGATGAGCTGCGCCTGATGCGTAATGAGATCCTTGCCCGTCACGGTTGGAAGTTCCAGTCGAAGGATTTGCAGGAGTATTTCGGCAAACAGTCGTGGTACAAACCTGTGGCAAACAACAACACCATCAAGCTGAACATCATCGAGCAGACCAATGTGCAGCTCATCAAGAGCGAGGAGATTGTACCTGATTCAGAACGCGGCTATATGGACATGAGTGCTCCTATGTATAATCAGGATCTGCGCGAACTGGTGGATGGCAAGGGTCAGTTCCCTGGCGGATTGGACGATGATGGACGTGGTCCTGATGAGATTGATGGTGAAGATTTCTATAGCGTCACCAATGAGACTGAGTTCCTGGCAGCACTAGGTAGCAATCGTACGGTGGTTATCGCCGCTGGTGTGCATCTGAATCTCTCACGTGTGTTGGAGAGAGAGGAGATGTTTGTTGGTGAGCGTGGGCGTCGTTGGACTGGTGATGCCACAGCTATCGTCAGTAAGGAACCACTGGTTGTGAGTGAATCAGAGACTGATGGACGTCAGCTGGCGCTGGTGAACATGAAGAACCTGATTATAAAGGGTGAACAGAATTCGAGTATTGAGGTGGATCCCCGTTACTCCTATTGTCTTTATTTCATCAACTGTGAGAACTGCGAAGTGCATAATCTGACGATTGGTCATACCGAGGGCGGTTACTGCTCTGGAGGTGTGATAGGTGTCAGGGGAGGACGGATGACGTTAGTGAAGGACTGTGACCTCTATGGTTGCGGTACCTATGGTCTCGATCTGATAGAGACTTCTGATTTCGCCCTGATGAACTCAAACATACACGATTGCACCTATGGTATTATGGAACTCCGTAGCTGTGTGTCAGTGAAGTTCACCAAATGCGACTTCTTCAGCAACCGTGAGTATAGTCTGGTAGAGGGCTGGGGCGTTGAAGGACTGGTCTTTGATGACTGCCGTTTCTTCGCCAATTGGGGTGATGCACCGCTTTTCAATCTCGACAACACGTTCTATCTGATGGGTTGTCAGGTATATCATCCGTCAGAGCATCTCGGCTCGATGAAGATGTGTGAGCAGATTGGAAATAAGACTGTCTTTATCGACAATCCGCTTGATCCGAATATTAAAGGTCGCGGCATTGGTCCCAGATAAATTACTGAATAGAAAAACTGAATCGTATGGATGTGGATAACATAAAGGAAATGGCAGGCAAGTTCTTCAAAGGCTGTGGATGTCTGACGGTAGGATTCTTCATCTTGATGATACTCGTTGGTATCTTCTCTGATGATGATGATAAGAAGAAATCAACCGAGGAGACCGTACAACAGACTGAACAGGTGGAGAAGAAAGACTCCGTCATTGTAAACGAGCCGCTCGAAGGGGATCCCTATCAGGAATTGGATGATCTCATTGGCTTAGGTAGCGTAAAGAAAGAAGTGCGCTCGCTGGCAAACTTCGTGAAACTTCAGAAACAACGTGAGGCTCAGGGGCTGAAGACGGCTAAGGTCTCTTATCACCTGGTGTTCTATGGCTCTCCAGGTACTGGTAAGACCACTGTGGCACGTATCATTGGACGAATCTATAAGGATCTGGGTGTGCTGAAGAAAGGACACACGGTAGAGACTGACCGTGGCGGTCTTGTGGCCAAGTATATGGGACAGACGGCTCTGAAGACAGATACCGTGATACAACAGGCCCTTGACGGTGTGCTCTTCATCGATGAGGCTTACTCTCTCGTTCCTGAGGGCGATGGCGGACAAGACTATGGTCAAGAAGCCATTGCAACTCTGCTGAAGCGTATGGAGGATTATCGTGACCGTCTGGTGGTGATTATCGCCGGCTATAAGAATGAGATGCAGCGTTTCATCGACTCTAACCCGGGATTGCAGTCACGTTTCAATCGTTATATCGACTTCCCCGACTATTCTGGAATGGAGCTGACTGAGATCTTCAAGATGTATATGAAGAAGAACCAATACACCCTTGCCGATGGTGCCGAGGAATATCTGAAAGAATGTTTTGACTATGCGGTAGCCCATAAGGACCGTAACTTCGGTAATGCCCGTTATGCGAGAAATGTCTTTGAGAAGAGCATTCAGCAGCAGGCTAACCGACTCTCAAGTCAGTCAAATCTGAGTACAAAGCAGTTGACAGAGTTGACGATTGATGACCTCAAGGGCGGATTCTCTGTCAGATCCCGTATTGACCAATAATATAATAAGGTATGAAAAGAGTATTCCTGATGGCCGCCATGTTCGTATCGGCTATGACGGCCATAGCACAAGACAGGCAGTTTGAGTCATGTCCGCTAGAAGTGATTGAGCAAGGATGGAAGACGAAAACCATCGACCATGTCATTAACGGCAGTCTTGGTATCATGTTGGAGTCCTTCAATCGTACCTGGCCTACAGGGTCAGGTGAGGCCATTTGCCATACGATGGAGAAAGGACTCGACAAGGAAGTGCTGGATGAGGAGACAGCCCTGACAGTCATCGTTGATATCAAGAACGGCTATGCTGAAATTGATGATGGCGGCACTGACGGAGCTTATATGTCAACTTGTTATTGGAATAGAAGCAACGGTCATAAATTGTTCGCTGTCCGCTTGGGTAAGCCCACGGATCCCTTTATCGATTTCGTGTGCTTCTATGACTACGATCCTGCGAAGAAGACCCTGACGCCGGAGCCTGAGATCCTGAAAGGCTACAGATGGGGCGATAGGGAGCCATATACACAGATCTTCTGTAAGCTGCCAAAGGTAGGTAAGAACGTCGTTGTTGAAGACTGGGGCAATAACGGTCCTGTCAAGCACACCTTTACCTGGGATGGAATGAAGCCTGTATATGCGAAGACTGAACCCTTAAAATTTGATGATGGATTGTCTGATCATTCAATCACTGTCAACTTCAAGGGAAGCAATCCTAATATCAAGGATTTTATGAACGCTTTCCTTTCGGGTGACAATATCGGTGAATCGCTGGCTGGGATGAAAGAGAGCTGGGATATGTATCTCAATGGTATGAAACTGATGCCTGGTGAAGAGATTACCGTTGACATTCAGAACGGTTATATGGTCTATCATTCAGATTTGACGGAAACTGCGCACTTGACTATCGAGTGCTGCTACTGGAACTATGCTGACAAGAAGCACAAGCTGGTGGCTCTGACCAATGACGTCTTTGATGATGGCGAGGCTGTCGTAGGACAATACACAGGTATTGACTTCTATATCTACGACAATGCCACCCACAAGATGAAACCGGCTAACGTCGTTGATTTGGGTCTGTCTTTTGATAATCCTCCCAGCACCAAAGCTGTGACGCATTCACTGCCTCGTCAGGGAAAGACGATTAGATTTATCTCCCATATTCCTTCTGGGAAGATTGAGAAGCGCCTGACGTGGAATGGTTCAAAGTTTATTCCTGAAAACTAATAGTTAATCATGATGAATCAGATGAAGCTATTGACTGTGTTGGCTCTTGTGCTTGTGGCTGCAGCATTTGCAGGTTGTAAGTATTTCAGAGGCCAGATCCTTGATGGGCCAGGGATGGAACGTGAGGTGGATTCTCTGGAAACAGACTCCGTTCCTTTGGCTGATGACGGGAAGCATACAGTTGACTATATCCGTCAGCGTGTTGATGGGATGTATGCCTGTTATAAGAACCCGAAGTATGATGAGTCTGGATCCAGACTGATGCAGCGTGTCAATCTCGACAGTGCCTATTGTTCTTTACGTTATCAGGCACTGTTGTCGAAGGCTGAGGAGATGGCAGGTGACGGTGATATCGTGCTCGACTATGATCATTGGACAAACTCCCAAGATGATAATAACTTCACTTATGAGGTAGGGAGAATAGATCAGATTACTGATTCTACGGCTTTCGCAGAGATCTATGGCAAGAACTATGGCAATGATTATACCATCGTGCTCGGCCTTTACTTTGAGCGTGGTGACTGGTATGTCGATGATTTCCTTTCGCCTGACAGAAAAGATGGAGAACAGGAGTATTTCAAGGGTTATATCCGTGACAGGCTGAAGGAGCGTGGAGAAGACCCGAACTTGAATAACTATGCAGAATAATATGAAGAAATTGTTGATAGTCGTGGTTGGAGTGCTGACCATGACCGCCTGCGGCAATAAGACGAAGGGTGGGGAGGCCGTTGACTCCACACTGGTGGATTCGTTGATGACTGACAGCGTGGTGCTTGGCGTGACCGATCTTTGGACGGTAGATGCCGTAGAAGCCCAGATCCGTTTGTGTTTCGATGAGGTCAACAAGATGGCCGAGGCAGACGGTATCTATATCAATCGTCTGGATTCGATGTTCTGTTCAAAGGATTTCCTGGAACTTCAGGATCAGCTCTTTGCGAAGGTGCGTGAGAGTCAGGTGATGTTTGATGGCGATGAAGGTCATCACTGGACGGCAGAAATCGGCAGTCCTGTGACAGTCGATTCCATCAAGTCAGAGTTGCTCACGGGTGATCAGGCTCAGGCAGAGGTGTGGTTGAAAGACAAACGTGGCAATAAGGGTCATCTGGAGATGAACCTGTATCTGGAGGATGATGCCTGGAAGATTCATAACTGGATTGATGCCGATGTCTATCCCTTCGGTTCGCTCTTCACCTGGATGCAGCATGTGCTTGACGGAAAACTCGATGGTAATGAGGACCAAGGATCGAATCTGAATAACTATGCGGAATAATATGAAGAAACTCATGCTTGTGGCCATCTGCGCGATGGCGGTGATGATCAGCTGTAAGAACAAGGGGCAGACGGCTCCTGCTGATAGTAAAGATTCCATCGATGCTGTGATCGACAGTATCATCGAGGAGAACGACACCACTCCGCTGCCGATGTTTCTGGTCGGTAGTGATGGTAAGTATATGCAAATGCTCTATTGGGCAGATATTGAAGAGCCGAAGGAATCGGAAGACAATGACGAATACTTTGAGGCCTCTCATAAGCGTTGGGAGTTTCAGGAGATGTTCCGTCGTAATGCCGCCATGTATACCAACATGATTGTAGGAGGCGACAAGATTACCAAGGTGAAGTTCATCGACGAGGTGCTGAAGGATCCTGATGGCAACAGACCTAGCATCGGTCAGATTCACGGACGTGAAGAGATCCCTTCCCTTTGTGCACGCTTTGACTTTGCTAATGCTAAGGACAAGAAGGAAGATGGTGCGAATTGGGGAACGGTAATCGTCACTGACAGCTATCTTAACTCCCGCAGGTTGCTGTCTCTTAAGTCGTGTGCCAAGAACTATGAGTATCCGAAACTTGATGCTACTATTGTCAAGCAGTTGGAGAAGGAGTACGGCATGAAGGCCAAAGCTTCTTCGAAGATTGCGATTATCGACAACCGTTATATTCATGGTACGGTGGAGTTTGAGGGCGAATATAAGAATGCGCCCAAGGATCCGTATGATGAAGAGCGTAAGTTCGGCCTTGCCGTTGAGGTGCTGATCGACAGCGCCAAGGTCTATAAGCTTGAGCAACTGGGCTATTATTCTCCTGAATGGGGCACAACTTGGAATGCCGATGCCGATGGCTATATCTCCAACGATATCGTTGCTGCCTTCGAAGGTCCTAAGGGATTAGAGCTCTGCTACTCCCATGGCGCTCCTGAAAGTTACTGTGTCGGTATGATCTATCTGCGAGACGGTAAGCTGATTGAACATGAGTATGAGATGTTCCAGACTATGGTTGATGAGGATGTCCCCGTCTGGAAACGTGATATCGCAGAAATGCAGAAGCTGTATGTAGATGATAATCCTCATGAGCGTGAGGATGTGAAATTCACCAAGTATGCTTTCTTCTATCTCGACTACGAAAATCAGTGGCTGTGGCTGCGCGACCAGAATGATGAGAATGGTGCATTCTTCCTAAAGAAGGACGGTAAGTTCACGTATATCGCTGCTGAGACGGCTAAGATGAAGCCTTATCAGGTACAGAAAGGTGATGTGGGCTATCTCCGTCTGTCAGGCTCGGCCGGTGGTCCCTCGCAGTATATTGAGGTCTATGCGTTTAAGAAAGGTAAGCTTATCGAGACTTTCACAGCCCTTCTGGTGGCTGGCGAAGTCGATGGGTGCTCGCTCAACGGTCGTGATATCAGTGCGGAGGCAGGTCAGGCCTATCTCGCTAATCTGCCCAAGTTCGAAGAGATGCCGAGTTATTTCAAGAACATTGAAGGGGAATGAACGCAAACGATTGCTTAAAAAAAAGTGGCAAAACATCATGCTTTTGCCATTTTTTTTGTAATTTTGCAGTCGCAACTCGCTAAAACGAAAGAACTAATTGATAAGACAAATGGAACAAGTATTCAGTTACATCATCAGCTTGGGCGCTTCGGTCATGATGCCAATCCTCTTCACCATCATCGGCCTGTGCATCGGCATGAAGTTTGGAAAATCGCTCAAGTCAGGACTCTATGTTGGTGTCGGATTTGTGGGACTCGGTATCGTTACCGCCCTGCTGACCAACAACTTCGGAAGTCCGCTGTCAGAGATATCACGCCTGTATGATCTGCAGTTGGGTGTGTTTGATATGGGTTGGCCTGCTGCTGCCGCTGTGGCTTATAATACGGCTGTAGGTGCGCTGATCATTCCCATCTGCTTAGGTGTGAACTTCCTGCTGTTGATTACAAAATGTACGCGCACGGTGAATATCGACCTGTGGAACTACTGGCACTTCGCCTTCATCGGCGCTGTGGCTTATTTCGTGATGGATCAGTCGCTGGCATGGGGTTACTTCGCTGCGATCGTCTGCTATATCATCACACTGGTGATGGCTGACCTGACAGCCTCGAAGTTCCAGGGTTATTATGAGGATATGGAAGGTATCTCCATTCCGCAACCTTTCTGTCAGAGTTTCACGGCTTTTGCCATCGCCATCAATTGGTTGCTTGATAAGATTCCTGGCTTCTCGAAACTCGACATCGATGCCGAGGGATTAAAAAAGAAGTTCGGTGTGCTGGGTGAGCCGATTGTGCTGGGTGTCATCGTAGGTGCCCTGATAGGTGCTGTGGCTCAGTTGGATATCAAGAAGGTGCTCTTCTTAGGTGTGACGATGGGTGCTGTGATGGAGTTGATTCCGCGTATCACGAAACTCTTCATCGACGGTCTGAAACCGATTGCTGAGAAAACACAGGAAGTGGTGCAGAAGAAGTGGGCAGGTAAGAAGGTGTATATCGGTATGTCACCAGCCTTGGTGATTGGTCATCCTACCACCCTTGTGGCCTCACTGATCCTGATTCCTTTGGCACTGCTGATGGCTGTCGCCCTGCCTGGCAATGAGTTCCTGCCTTTGGCCTCTCTGGCTGGAATGTTCTATGTCTTCGTGATGGTACTGCCCTATACGAAGGGAAATGTGGTGAAGACGCTGATTGTCGGTATCGTCACCGTCGGCATCGGCTTGTGGTTCGTCACCGATATGGCGCCAGCCTTCACGCAGGCAGCCCAGACGGTCTATGCTCAGACCAACGATCCAGCTGCCCATATCCCTGAGGGATTCCAGGCTGGTGCGCTCGATTTCGCCTCCAGTCTCTTCGGTTGGGTGATCTATAAGTGCGTGGATAGTCTGGCTTATGTAGGTGCAGGTGTTCTGACGCTCATCACCATCGGCATGGTGTTATGGAACCGTAAACTCATCGTGGCTGATGAGAAGGCTTCGAAGTAAACAATAAACTTAAAACAAATAAAGAAATGAAGAAAACAATTCTGATGATTGCTGGGGCCTTTGCCCTCTCGCTATCTGCTGCTCATGCACAGGAGGCTGACAGATTCGTCGGTGCTCAGCATGTGAAGTTCCAGACGGCTTGCCATCCTGAGGACGTGAAGCATTACGACACGAAGCTGCTTCGTGAGCGTTTTGTCATGGAGAAGGTGATGGCGGCTGACTCAATCCTGCTCACTTATTCACATTACGACCGTTTCATCTTCGGTGGCGCCATGCCAGTGAACACCACGTTGAAGCTGGAGAACTTCTGGGAGTTAGGACTCGATGTTGACAATACCATCAAGGACAAGTATTTCCTTTATAACCGTGAGATCGGCATCGTGAACTGCGGTCTTGGTGATGGTGTGGTGATTGTCGATGGTAAAGAGTATGCACTCTCTCCGAAGGAGGCCCTTTACGTCGGACGTGGCCACATCGGTAGGGACCAGGATGTGAACAAGGAAGTGCTTTTCCGTTCGAAGGATCCCAAGAACCCCGCTAAGTTCTATCTGAACTCTGCAACGGCTCATCAGCACTATAAGACTCAGTGGATCACCCTCGATGGCCGTAAGGGTTCGCTGAAAGCTGCCGTATGGGGACCTGTGGGCACTGTAGAGGAAGCCAACAACCGCACGGTGTATAAACTCATTGTGAACGATGTGTTGGAAGAAGGCCCCTGTCAGCTACAGCTAGGTCTGACTCAGTTGAATCCGGGTGCTGTATGGAACACCATGCCGCCTCACACTCATGGTCGTCGTATCGAGGCTTACTACTATTTCAACCTGCCCGAGGGTCAGACGATCTCTCACGTGATGGGTCAGCCTCAGGAGAGCCGTAACGTATGGCTCCACAACGAGCAGGCCATCATGAGCCCCGAGTGGTCGATGCACGCCGCTGCCGGTACTTACTACTATACTTTCATCTGGGGTATGGCTGGCGAGAACCTTTTCTATAATGATAAAGATAATATTCCTGTAATTGATATCCGATAAGCTATGACACCTGTACAAACTACCAAAATGTCCAATTTCCGTTGGGTCATCTGTGCGTTGCTCTTCCTGGCAACCACCGTTAACTATATGGACCGTCCGCTGACTTCCACTGGACTGATGCCGACTATGGCTTCATTACCGGTATGTTCTCGCTATTCTATGCCATCGCCAACATCTTCGCTGGTAAGTTCATCGATTGGATGGGTACCAAGAAGGGCTATCTCATTGCGATCTTCGTGTGGTCAACGGGTGCTGTTCTGCATGCCGGCTGTGGCTGGGTGACGATGAACATCGAGGGTTATCCTAGTATTGAGGCCCTGCGACTGGTACAGGCTGGCTCCGACGCTGCTGTGGCCATCGCCACCGTCTCCGTATGGCTCTTCCTCTCTTGTCGTCTGATCCTCGCTGTCGGTGAGGCTGGTAACTTCCCTGCAGCCATCAAGGCTACGGCGGAGTATTTCCCTGCTAAGGATCGTGCTTTCTCCACCTCTATCTTCAACAGTGGTGCGTCTGTAGGTGCACTCGCTGCACCTGCCACTATTCCCCTGCTGGCTCGTGCGTGGGGCTGGGAGATGGCCTTCATCATCATCGGTGTGCTGGGTTATGTGTGGATGGGTCTGTGGCTCTGGCTGTATGACAAACCTCGCAAGAACAAGCGCGTGAATCAGGCTGAGCTCAACTATATCGAGCAGGATGTGGATCTGGCAGAGTGTCAGGACCGTGAAGCAGAGAAGCAGGAGGAGAAGGCGATCCCGTTCTTCAAGTGTCTCACCTATAGACAGACCTGGTCGTTCATCGTGGGTAAGTTCATGACGGATGGTGTGTGGTGGTTCTTCCTCTTCTGGGCGCCTGCCTACTTCTCTGACCAGTATGGTTACACCTCAGATTCTGGTATGGGTATCGCTCTTATCTTTACGCTCTATGCCATCGTTACTATCCTCTCTATCGGTGGTGGCTATCTGCCCAAGTTCTTCGTTGAGAAGCGTGGTATGAATCCCTATCTGGGTCGTATGCGTGCGATGTTCATCTTCGCTTGCTTCCCCGTGCTCGGACTGCTGGCTCAGCCGCTCGGTGCCTACAGTGCTTGGTGGCCTGCTATCCTCATCGGACTGCTCGGTGCTGGTCATCAGGCTTGGAGTGCCAACCTGTTCTCAACCGTCGGTGATATGTTCCCCAAGAGTACCATCGGTACACTCGTAGGTTTGGGTACGGCTGTTGGCGGTATCGGTTCGATGGCGATCAACATGGGTTCAGGTTACTTCTTTACCTGGGCGCTTGGGCAGGGTGCTGCTTTCCAGTTCTTCGGATTTGAAGGTAAGCCCGCTGCTTACATGGTGGTGTTCTGTGGCTGTGCTGTTGCCTACCTCATCGGTTGGTGCATCATGAAGACCTTGGTGCCGAAGTACAAGCCTGTGGTGTTAGAAGAAGATTAATCTGATCATACGCGGTTATCGCAACTGCGTTAAGATATTTCGCTGCCCAGCGGTTGACCTCCCGTCACTGCTGGGTAGTTTCTTTAATGGAAAAATCTGCTACTATTAATGCGCGCAATTTCTACTATTAATTCCCGCAATTTTTAGCCTTAATATGCCGCCCATGCACTACTTCCACCCGACAGTGCAAAGGTACTAAATTTTCATTGCGGTTCCAAATTTTGATGCCGCTGCAGTGTGAAATTCTGTTAATAGATGTGCGAATCGAGAACGTCACGCGTCCCTTCGTCCCATCGTCCCATTAAGCAGGTTGCAGAAAATGGATAAGTAGGTTATTAAATATTATTATATTATAATATAATAATATTCTATATACTATCAGGTTTTACCGCCAACACTTCGCATCGACCTTAATGGGACGATGGGACGTGTGGCGGTGTGACGTTTACAGGAATCCCTGATGCTTCAGCGCTTCGAGCAGACCTGCTGACATTGCCTCATTGTCTTTCTTCGTGTAACGGATGTCAGTGAAGATCTGCGCCAGCGTCTCCTTCTGGTTGATCTCGCAGAAGTGGCGGTTCTCGGGCAGTTGCTCCTTGGCGGTATAATAGGTGTCGATGTCGGCAGGCGTGTAGTCCTGATAGGTCTCGCTGTGCACAAACGAGGCGTTGGGTAGACGGTCGGAGAGGGGAGGCTCTTCCGCAGGCCAGCCTACGGTGAGCGTGGCTATGGGCATTACGAGCTTCGGCAACTGCAGCGTGTCGATGATCATCTGAGGCATATAGACGGTGGTGCCGAGATAGCAGTAGCCCAGTCCTTCCTCATCCATCAGGTTGCAGAGCGTCTGGGTGAACAGCAGCGCATCGGTGGCGGCATTGATGAACGACAGGAAATTGTCGTAACCAGGTGTCGCCTGGCGGTTGCGCGCCCATACGCTGGTGCGGTTGAAGTCGGCACAGATGGTCAGCACGACGGGCGCCTCTTTCACCATTGGTTGATTGAAATGTGCAGGCGAAAGTTTTGCTTTCATCTCTTCTGAACGGGTGACAACCACGCTGTAAAGTTGCAGATTACCCATTGTCTGCGTACGTGCAGCCTCCGAAAATAAACGGTTTAGCAGCGTTTCGCTGACTTCGCGGTCGGCATATTTGCGGATCGTCCTTCTTGTGAGTATCGTTTTCATCTTTGAATCATTTCTTGGCTGCAAAGATACAAAAAGTTTTCCAAAACGGGTAACTTTTAACATTTTAAGTGAGGTGAAATTTGCTCATTCGGATTATTTTTTGTATCTTTGCATCGGAAAAATCAATCAAGTGATGGAAGAAGATATTCGTAAAGAGACATTGAAGCGTGTGGCGCATGAGTTGGCTGTGGCTGGTCAGAAGCAGAACGCCCCGCTGAGTGAGGAACAGATTATAGCACTGCTGGAGCAGCGGCTGATGACCGTGATTCCCGAGGTGACCGAGGTGCGCCCGCAGGTTTTGGAGTGCGATGTGGTGCGTTTCCAGAATAATAAGGAGAAGTGGGTGGCCCTCGTAGGCTTGTTGGATGGCTATCCTTATGAGATATTTACCGGTCTTCAGGACGATGAGGAGGGTATCATGCTGCCCAAGACGGTGACTCACGGCAAGATCATCAAGCAGGTGAATCCCGACGGATCGAAGCGTTATGACTTCCAGTTTGAGAACAAACGCGGTTATAAGACCACCGTGGAGGGACTCTCGGAGAAGTTTAACCCAGAATACTGGAACTATGCGAAGCTGATCTCAGGGGTGCTGCGCTACCGTATGCCGCTCGAACATGTGATCAAGCTTGTGGCCTCGCTCTCGTTGAAGGATGAGAGTATCAACACTTGGAAAACGGGTGTCGAGCGTGCCCTGAAGAAGTATATCCCCGGTAGTGAGGAAGAAGTGAAAAGTGAGGAGTGAAAAGTGAAAAACGAGGAGTGAGGCGTGAAACTAATTGAAGGATATGTCATATTGAAGGATGTGCGCTTCCATGCCTTCCATGGGGTGATGCCTCAGGAGACGAAGGTGGGAGCCGACTTCCTTGTCAACCTGCGCATCGGCTATCCGCTCGGAACGGCGATGGAGAGCGATGAGGTAGGCGATACCCTTAATTACGCAGAGGTTTATGCCCTGGTGGCGCAGGAGATGAAACAGCCTTCAAAGTTGCTCGAACACGTGGCGGGTCGCATCGTGAAGACCATCAGCAAAAACTTTCCTTTAGTGACATCCATAGACTTAACGCTAATGAAACAGAATCCCCCGATGGGGGCAGACGCTGAAGGGGCAGGCGTGGAAATACATTTAATAAATGATAAAAGATTATAATAAAAGTTGGGTTTCTAAAAGATAATGCGTAATTTTGCACCGCTTTTATAATAAGGTATGCGTAAGAAGATTGTATTATTTCTGATAACTATATGTTGTGTTGTAGTGTCAGCCGATGCTGCAAACAAAAAATTCACCCTTGTCATCGATGCCGGTCATGGTGGTCACGATGCAGGAGCGGTAGGCGCTGTATCGAAAGAGAAGAACTTGACGCTGAAGTTCGCCTTGGCCTTCGGAAAGATGGTAGAGCGCAACTGTCCTGATGTGAGGGTGATCTATACCCGTAAGACCGATGTTTTTGTAGAGCTCTATAAGCGTGCGGAGATTGCAAACCGCAACAAGGCCGACCTTTTTATCTCCCTGCATATCAATGCCTTGCCGAAGGGTAGGGTGGCACGTGGTTTCCAGACATATACCCTCGGCTCCAGCAAACGCACAGGAAAGAATACGGGTGTGACACAGAACCTTGAGGTGGCTAAGCGCGAGAACTCTGTGATCTTCCTTGAGAAAGATTATAAGCAGACTTATCATGGCTATGACCCCAATTCGCCTGAGAGTAACATCATGTTTGAGTTCATTCAGGATAAGAACATGGAGAACAGTGTGGAGTTGGCAAAGTATATGCAGCGCTACGTCTGTAAGGCTACGGGGCGTCAGGATATGGGTGCTCAGCAGGATAATCTGGCTGTGCTGCGCCTCTCGTCGATGCCTGGCTGTCTGATTGAGCTTGGCTTCATCTCTACGCGCGACGAAGAGCAGTATATGAACTCGAAGGCAGCCGAGGAGGCTTATGCCCGCGGTATCTTCAATGCCTTCCTTGCCTATCGGAAGAAGCATGATGGCAATATCACGATCCCTTTCCAGGTTGAGCCTGAGGAAAAAGAAATCGTCATTCCGCAGATTGTGCCTCAGAATGAGGTGAAGGAAGAGCAGAAAACAAAGGTAACTAAGGAAGAGCCGGCAAAGGTAGAGACCATCGTCGTGCCTGAGACGCCTGAGGGGTTGGATCAGATAGACCTGAGTCCTGTGAAGGAAGTATCGCAGCCTGTACAGCCAGCACCTACACCTGTGCCAGAGGCAACGCCACAGCCTCAACAGGAACAGCCTCAGCAGCCCGAGTCAGTCAAGGTGGCTCTGCAGCCTGCAGGACCAGTGTTCAAGGTGCAGATATTTGCCAGTTCGGTTAAGTTGAAGGCTAACGATGCCCGTTTCAAGAAACATAAGGATGCCGTATTCTATCAGGAAGGCGGTATGTATAAATACACGATTGGTGCATCGGAGGACTATAATGCCATCAACCGCCTCCGCAAGGAGCTGCTTGCCGACTTCCCAGAGGCATTCATCATTGCCTTTAAGGATGGTAGCAGAATGAACGTCGTGGAAGCAATCAAGGAGTTTAAGTCGAAAAAATAAAAGATAGAGATATGATTAAGATCAGTAAGGAAATCCAGATAGGTCTTGTGGCCGTAGTAGGAGTTGTCGTGTTGTATTTCGGCCTTCAGTTCCTCAAGGGGCTGACCGTGTTTTCATCAGATAGCAAATATTTTGTGAAGTTTGATAATATCACAGGTCTTTCAGCATCAAGTCCTGTCTATGCCAACGGTTTCAGGGTTGGTGTCGTGGAAGATATCATCTACGACTACGAGCATCAGGATCATATCGTGGCTGTGGTTGGCTTGAATAAAGAGATGCGTCTCCCGAAAGGCAGTACAGCTGAGATTGTCAGCGATCTGTTGGGTAACATCAAAATGGAGTTGGTGCTGGGTCCGAATGCCTATGATCTGGTTGAGCCTGGTGATACGATTACAGGTGGCTTACAAAGTGGTGTGATGGGTATGGCTGCCAGTATGGTGCCTCAGATTCAGAAGATGCTGCCGAAGCTGGACTCTATCCTGGCAAATGTCAACATCCTCTTATCAGACCCCGCATTAAGGAACTCGCTGCATCATGTCGATGAGATTACAGGAAATCTGGTAAAGACATCGAATGAGTTGAATGCCCTGACTGCCAGTATAAACAATCAGATGCCGTCGATGCTTAAAAATGCCGATGGGATGCTTGCCAATGCCAATGATCTGACCCGTAATCTGAACGAACTCGATCTGGCCGTCACGATGGCAAAGGTTAACAACACCCTTCAGAATGTGGAGGAGATGACAGCGAAGTTGAACAGCAATGAGGGTACACTCGGACTGCTGATGCGCGACCCGCAATTGTATAACAACTTGAATTCTACGATGATGCATGCCGACTCACTAGTGATTGATCTGAAACAGCATCCCAAACGTTACGTTCACTTCTCGATTTTCGGCAAAAAAGATAAGTAATTTAGATTTTGTCTAAATAGAATGATCCTTCTCAAAATTCAGGCCGATAACTGATATCTATTCGCAAAAGCCTGTAAATGAAGTTATTCTGAAAGAATGACAAGTTGTTTGAGGATAGAAAATATCGTCTGCAATCGCCTAATTATAGGGAATTTGAATTATGCAAGAGGGGTCACAATTGTTATACCCCGTGAAACATTCTAACTGCCACAAAAATAGGAGGTTGATGATGATTGTACACACGACACCGAATTCTTGACATTTGCAGGAATGAAAAAAAACATCTACCTTTGCACTCACAATTATCAACTCTACAAGCCTAAGTCTTGTACCTATAGAGAAAATTAAAAAATTGAAGTAATAATAACCCGCCGAATGGAGAATAGTCATCAGGCGCTTTGGGACAAATGCCTTCATCTGATTGAGGCGAACGTTACAGAGCAGCAGTTTAAAACGTGGTTTGCGCCAATTGTCTTCGAGTCATACTCTGAGGCAGAGCATACGCTTCTGGTGCAGGTTCCAAGTATGTACGTGTACGAGTACTTGGAGCAGTACTACGTGGGACTATTAAGTAAGGTACTCGCGCGGGTGTTTGGAGCTGATGTGACCCTCCGTTACAGGATTGTAACTGATAAAGGACATGGTATTGTGCAGGATGTTGATAGTGAATGCCCTGCAGAGATTGAGTCTCCACAACCCTTACATGGCGGTAACAAGGCTCCTTCAACTCTAGATGCAGCCGTACCGCAGGATTTGAATCCTCAGTTGGATCCCAAGAAGACTTTCAATAATTATATAGAAGGTGATAGTAATAAGTTGCCTCGCACCGTCGGTCTTTCGATTGCCGAGCATCCAGGTAAGACCACCTTCAATCCCTTCTATATCTATGGTCCCTCTGGTTGCGGAAAGACGCATCTGATCAACGCCATCGGTGTGCGTTGCAAGGAGACTTATCCTCAGAAACGTGTGCTGTATGTCTCAGCTCGTCTGTTTCAGGTGCAGTTTACGGATTCAGTGCGTCATAACACGACGAACGACTTCATCAACTTCTATCAGTCGATTGATGTGCTGATTGTCGATGATATTCAGGAGTGGATGAATTCTCCGAAGACACTGGACACCTTCTTCCATATCTTCAATCATCTCTTCCGTTGCGGCAAGCAGATCATTCTTGCCAGCGATCGTCCGCCAGTGGATCTTCAGGGTATGAAAGATCGTCTGCTGACACGTTTCTCCTGCGGCCTTATTGCCGAGCTTGAGAAGCCTAACGTGCAGTTGTGCGTGGATATCCTGAATGCGAAGTGCCGTCGTGACGGTCTGAAGATTCCTGCAGAGGTGATTCAGTATATTGCTGAGACGGCTAATGGCAGTGTACGCGATTTGGAAGGTGTGGTGAACTCGTTGATGGCTTATTCGATTGTCTATAACTCGAATGTGGATATGCGTCTGGCTGAGCGCGTCATCAAGCGTGCCGTCAAGGTGGACAACCATCCGCTGACCATCGATGATATTCTCGAGAAGGTTTGCAACCATTATGGTGTGAGCCAGCAGAACGTATTCAGCAAGAGTCGTAAGCGCAATTTCGTACAGGTGCGTCAGGTGTCGATGTATCTGGCTCAGAAATACACGAAGATGCCTGCAGGTCGTATCGGACAGTTGATTGGTGGGCGAGATCACTCTACAGTGATTCATAGCTGTAACACCGTAGAACAGCGTTTGAAAGTGGATCATGCCTTCTCTGCTGAACTGAGTAGCATCGAAAATTCGTTTATGCTGAAGAAATAAGATAATAGCCCGCCAACTAGCGAGCTATTATTGTTATAGATGGATGCTGACACCTGCAATCAGCCATCTGCCAGGTTCTTCCACCAAACCATAGTCGTGATAGCTGACATCAAACAGGTTATTGGCTTCCACATAGAGTTTCCATTTCCCTGCATGCCAAGTCAGACGGGCATCAGTCAGACAATAGGGTTGATAGTCGTTGATATGTCCGTCGAAGTCGGTATAAGAACCTACACGATCCTGCCATCTGACATTCAGACTGAGGTCGAGCTGATGATACAATTGCAACATGACATGCCCCACCAGTTTATGCCGCAGGTACTCCAATGCGTATTGTGACACAATGTTTTCTTCTTGTTTCTTATCCTGGTTGATGTAGCTGTAATTGAGGGTAAAGGTGCGCAGGAACTGTTGGGAGGGTAGCAACTGGGTAAAATCGAGTTTTGTAGTTAACTCGACACCGATGCTGTTGATGGTCGTGTGGTTGACACTCTCCCAAATGGCATCGCTACCTTTGGAAGTATCCATGATCCAATCGATCATGTTCTTACCGTGGTGGTGCCAGATGACAGCAGTGCCATAGAATCCTTTGTGCTGATAGTTGATGCCCAGCTCAACGGCTTGCATCTCCTCGGGCATTAGATGCGGATCGGCGCTATAGCCCTGAACCTTATAATACATCTCCGTAAATGAAGGCATCCGCAGTGAGGTGTTATAGGAGGCATGCAGTTTCCAATCCTGATGGGGGCGATAGCTGATATCTACACCAGGATAGACGGTGAAGTGCTTGTTGTTCCAGGTATTCTTGACGGCTACCAGTCCTGCGGAGAGGGTGAAATCCTTGAATAGCAGGTTATGTTCCAAATAACCGCTGATGTTCGTACGGTTCACACCTAATGTATAGTCACCTTCGGGTTGTGAGAGTGGTTCACCTAAGTTTCCACTCACCAGATCTTCATTGCGCAATTCTGCACCAAACGCTGTGCGACCTGCTATCCAGTCAAAGTAACTACTGAGATTCACACCATAGACATCTGTTCGGTTACGGTTGAATTTCATCTTCTCTGGTTGTCCACGATACCCCTCGTAGCGATCTTGATTCTGATTCCAATAGATGCTGGGGGCAAATCGCAGACGGCCGCATTTTGTCTGAGCCTGAATGGCGGTGAAAATCTTGGTGGTGTGTTCGTATTGGTTATCGGCCTGCCATTTGGGAGAAGCCCAGAAGGTACTGGATCCCCAACCTTTGTCGGAAACTCCTACGTGCCAGTTTATTCGCACGGCATCATCTTCGTATTGCCCTTGATAGAAGGCTTTACCACCACTGAAATCGGTATTCAGCGAACCTTCTGCCGAACGGCTGTAACCATCACTACGACTGTAACTTGCACTGATCTGGTTGTTCCATCTGTCTTGTTTCAGATTGCCTCTGCCACTGATTCTGCCATAGCCGAAAGAGCCACCTTCGAGTGAGAAATCGGCACTGGTTTCCGCAGCAGGGTGGGTGACGATGTTGATGGCGCCGACAAGTGATGAAGTGCCGTAGATTCGTCCTGCAGGGCCTTCGAGTACCTCGATGCGCACGATCTCACTCAGGTCAATGGGCAAATCCATCACATTATGACCTGTCTGAGGGTCACAGATGTTAATGCCGTTGAGTAAGATGATGATTTGTTCGCTGGTGCCGCCTCTGATGGAGATGTCTGTCTGAGCACCAATAGGGCCTCGCTGACGGACATCAACGCCGACGGCGTATTTCAGCAGATCGTTAATACTTTGTACGGGAGCCTGCGCAATATCTGTGCGGTCCAGTACAGTGACCATTCTCGCTGCCTGACTTTTTGTCAGGGGCGCCCTCGAGCCAGTTATACTGACCTCCTCGAGTTGCATCTCGCGTGCTGTTGTCATGGCGGTGGAGTCTGTCACGACAGGATGTGTCGAGACACTCTCTGCGGAGGCATAGGTCAGTGTGGCTACAGATAGCACACTGCACACAACCTCGCGACCCAGACAACTGAATAGCGAGTAGCCTTTGTTTCCGAACTGTCGGAACACTAAAACTTGGCGCTTGTTGAATCTTGGTTTGTACATGTTGTGATTAAATGATACCAGAAGGTTTGTATAATACCTCTTGTTGATAAATATAAGATTTGGGCTAACCAAAGCCCGTGATTTCCTATCATGTTGACCGTAAGCAAATAAGTGCTGAAGAATATCAGGGCTGCGATGACTGAAGAGACGAGCATACCACGGGTGGCTGTAAAACCAATGAAAAGTCCGTCCCAGATAAAGGCTGCAGCACCAGCCGCAGGGATGAACCAGGCCCATGGGATAAATTCGGCAGCCGTCTCAATGACATGAGGCTCATCTGTCAGAATACTGACAATTCTCATGCCTCCTATTATATATAATAAGGTAAAGGCAACAGTCATCATGAAGGACCATCCGAAAAGACGACGAATAATCATGTTCAATTGACTGTTGTTATGAGCACCATAGTATCGGCCTCCAAGGGCTTCGCCTGCGTATGCAAAACCATCCATGAAATAAGAGAAAAGCAGATAGAGTTGTATCAGTACGGTGTTGACAGAGAGAATCACAGCCCCGTATCGGGCGCCAACTGATGTGAAGTAGAGGTTGACTGCCACCAGACAGAGTGTACGGAGGAAGATATCCCGATTGATGCTGAAGAACTGCATCATGGATTGACGTAAGAATGTGCCTTTCAGTTTCCAATAAGAACGCAGACGATGATAGAATCTCTGTATCAGTCCGACAGCCATCAGAAAACCGATATACTGGGCGATAACAGTACCTAAGGCCACACCTTCTATCTTCATATTAAGACCATAGACAAACGTCAGTGATACCAGAATGTTGACAATGTTCTGCATAATGCTCACTATCATCGGAATGCGGGTGTTTTGCATGCCGATACACCAACCTGAGAGAGCAAACAAAGATAATGAGGCAGGGGCACCCCAGATGACAATATCGAAATAGGTTGAGGCAAATGGAGCAACATCGGCCGTCGGCCCGATCAGCCAGAACATCAACCCTTTCAGTGGTATCTGTAAGATGATCAATAAGAAGGCAATACCTAAGGCAATGGCTAAGGAACGGGATAGAAGCATAGTTACCTCAGACAAGTCACGGCGACCAAATGCCTGGGCTGTCATACCACTGGCACCCATGCGTAGGAATCCGAAGAGCCAGTACACGAGGTTGAAGATCATTGAACCCACTGCCACTGCACCGATATAGACGGCACTGCCCATATGCCCCACAATAGCTACATCAATCATTCCAAGTAGTGGAACGGTGATGTTCGAAACGATGGAGGGCAGAGCCAGCAGTAGAATCTGACGATCTTGAGGATTTATCACTAAGGTCTTTCATAGTTCCCCTCAGTGACAGCCGTCACAGGGACGGCTGTCATCAGAAGGGCGGTTAATGTTATCTTAATCATGTAATTGCTGTTTATTGTTGCTTCAGCAGGTTGAGCTCTTGCTGGGGAGCAAGTGCATTAGTGGTTTTCTCTGTATATTCTGCAAGATTCAGCTGGGCGGTGGCAGTAATGTCACGACTGCTGGAACCGATGCAGAAGGTGTAAGTACCTGCTTCAGTGATCCACTGACTATTGGCTTCATCGAATGAGGCAAGGTCGCGAACAGGAATAACCATCGTAAGGGTCTGAACCTCTCCTGGCTTCAACTCACGGGTCTTGGCAAAGGCCTTCAACTCCTGTACTGGTTTCTCAAGACGTCCCTTGGGTGCCTTTACATAAACCTGAGCTACCTCTTTACCTGCAACAGCACCTGTGTTCTTGACAGTTACAGAAACCTCAACGGCATCCTTACCCTTAGCTTTCACAACGGGCTTAGAGATGCTGAATGTGGTATAGCTGAGACCAAAACCGAAAGGATAGGCGACATTCTTCTGGAAAGTATCGAA
>CADCBZ010000068.1 GCA_902799765.1 uncultured Prevotellaceae bacterium | reverse complement strand
CACTGTAACGAGGGTCACGCAGCACTCTGCAACCTGCAGCGTCTGTGCGACTATATCGAGGAAGACGGTCTGTCATTCAATCAGGCTATGGAACTGGTTCGTGCCAGCGGTCTCTATACCGTACATACTCCTGTACCTGCAGGTCACGACTACTTCGACGAGGGCCTCTTCGGCAAGTACATGGGTGGCTATCCCGCCAAGCTGGGTATCACTTGGGACGAGTTCATCGGCATGGGTCGTACAAATCCTGATGACAAGGGCGAGAAGTTCTGTATGTCAACCTTCGCCTGCAACACCTGTCAGGAGGTCAATGGTGTGTCTATGCTTCACGGCTGGGTATCTCAGAAGATGTTCGCTCCGATCTGGAAAGGCTACTATCCTGAGGAGAACCACGTGGGCTACGTCACCAATGGTGTCCACTTCCCCACATGGGCTGCTGCTGAGTGGCGCGCACTCTATGGCAAGTACTTCGATGAGAAGTTCATGAGCGATCAATCTAACGAGGAGATCTGGCATGGTATCTACAACTGTCCCGATGAGGAGGTTTGGGCTACCCGTAAGGCTCTGAAGGAGAAGCTGTTCGACTATATCAGGGTACAGTTCCAGGAGACATGGTTGAAGAACCAGGGTGATCCTGCACGTGTTGTGAAGTTGTTGGAGCGTATCAACCCCAACTCACTGGTGATTGGTTTCTGCCGTCGCTTCGCTACCTATAAGCGTGCTCACCTGCTGTTCACCGACCTGGATCGTCTTGATCAGATTGTCAACAATCCCGAGCGTCCTGTGATGTTCCTCTTCGCTGGTAAGGCTCACCCCGCTGATGGTGCTGGTCAGGGTCTGATCAAGAAGATATTCGAGATCTCTCAGATGCCTCAGTTCCAGGGTAGGATCATCTTCCTTGAGGACTACGACTTCCTGCTGGCTCGTCGTCTGGTATCAGGTGTTGATATCTGGATGAATACGCCGACCCGTCCGCTCGAGGCATCAGGTACCTCTGGTGAGAAGGCCGAGATGAACGGTGTTGTCAACCTGTCTGTGAAGGACGGTTGGTGGCTGGAGGGCTATCGTGAGGGTGCCGGATGGGCTCTTACCGAGAAGCGCACCTACCAGAACCAGGGCTATCAGGATCAGCTCGATGCTGCTACCATCTACAGCCTGCTGGAGAATGAGATTGTACCTCTCTATTATAATAAGGACAAGAAGACCGGTATCTCTAAGGGCTGGATCAAGGTGGTGAAGAACTCTATTGCCCAGATTGCACCTCACTACACGATGAAGCGTCAGCTCGACGACTACTATTCTAAGTTCTACGAGAAAGAGGCCAAGCGCTTCAAGGAGCTCTCCAAGAACGACAATCGTCTGGCTAAGGAGATTGCCCAGTGGAAGGAAGCCGTTGCGGAGCGTTGGGATGCCATCAACGTGGTATCATGCGAGTGGACCTTCCCCGCAGCAGGTGCTGAGGCTGGTCAGAAGTACACCCTGAAGTATGTCATCAACGAGCAGGGTCTCGATGATGCCATTGCTCTGGAGAAGGTGAACGTACTCATTGACAAGGATGGTAATGAGAAAGTATTCTCTGTAGAGCCTCTGACCATGACAGGTCACGATGGTAACAACTACACCTTCGAGGCTAAGCTGGCTCCGCGTCAGTTCGGTCAGTATAAGAGTGCCATCCGTATGTATCCTAAGAATAAGAACCTGCCTCACCGCATGGACTTCTGCTACGTGAAGTGGCTGGAGCTGCCTGAATGCAACAACTAATGTGAGACAGCAAGTATAAACGAAGCGCCCGGGTTATTTAAACTCGGGCGCTTTATAATTCTCGTTGATGTATTTCCCTAAGGGATTGGCCTTGTTGCGTTGGGCCGTATTTAGGATACAAACCGACATTCTGCGGTGCAGACTGTCCACACGGTTGGCTAGTGCCTTCTGGGCTGTGGTGTCGGCAGCGGGATGACGCAGCAGCCTGGCTACCTCATAGCCCATCAGCTCTATGGAATCCGTCAACTGTTGCCACTCGTTGTTGAGCCTCGTACCTGACACGCGAGAAGTGCCTGGTTGGCTGTTCAATTCGATGGTGGTGATACCAGGTTCCGTAAAGAAACTCACCTGACAGGCTGGTGCCTTCTTTGCCATCACGCTGTAAAGCCCTGTTTCCTGTATCTCTCCATAAAAAGAGAACTTGCCGTTGCTGACCGTTGAGATGGCAATAGGCGCTCCGCCTTCCTTCATCAGACAGATCGTGTCGCCCTCGGCAAAGGAACGGGCATAGCCGTCAATCTGATACGTATTGGACTGGCAGGAGCAGAGCACAATGCCCGCTGCTGCCAGTCCGTAAAGGGATCTGATACTCATATTAGATGATATAGAGATCGCTGATGCTCTTGTTGTCAATCACGCGACGGATTGACTCGGCAAACATGTCTGCTACACTCAGCTGCTTCACCTTGGCGCAGCGCTGGGTATAGGGGATCGAGTCGGTGAAGATGATCTCCTCAAGGGCAGACGCCTGCACACGATCGCTGGCAGGTCCGCTCATCACGCAGTGCGATGCACAAGCTCTCACGGTCTTGGCACCGTGCTCCTTCATCAGGTCGGCAGCCTTGGTGATGGTACCAGCCGTATCCACCATATCGTCGACGATCACCACGTTCTTACCTTCCACCTCACCAATGATCTGCATCGAAGCCACCACGTTGGCTCTTGCACGCGTTTTGTTGCAGAGCACGAGCGGGCATCCGAAATACTTAGCGTAGGTGTTGGCTCGTTTCGATCCGCCGACATCAGGCGATGCGATTACGAGGTCTTCGAGGTTTAGACTCTCCAGATAGGGGATGATCACATTCGATGCGTAGAGATGATCCACAGGCACGTCGAAGAAGCCCTGAATCTGGTCTGCATGCAGGTCCATCGTGATCACACGGTTCACACCAGCCACACTCAGCAGGTCGGCAATGAGCTTCGCACCGATACTCACACGGGGTTTGTCCTTACGGTCCTGTCGTGCCCATCCGAAGTAGGGGATGACGGCATTGATCGTACGGGCAGATGCCCTTTTGGCGGCATCGATCATCAGCAGCAGTTCCATCAGGTTGTCGCTGTTGGGGAAAGTGCTTTGCACGAGGAAGATATCCCTTCCTCGGATGCTCTCCTCATAGCTGACGGCAAACTCGCCATCTGAAAACTTCGTAATTAGTAACTGTCCTAAGGGGCAGCCCAGACTTTGACAGATCTTCTCTGCCAGGTACTTCGTAGCAGTACCCGAGAATACCATGTAAGAGTTTTTATCAGACATCTTATAATCTCTTTAAATTAATCAATCATTTTCAGCAGACGCTCGAAATGGTTCAGCAGCGCCTTGTAGTCAATCTCGTTGTGGATGTTGAAGCGGTTCCAGAGATCGCCGCAGATCACCACGCCTCCGAAGCCCAACTCCTTCATCTCCTTCACGTTGTCGATGTTCATGCCTCCCAGGGCAAACACCTTCTTGTCGATCAGTCCTTCTTTCGACGCAGCCTCCAGTTCCTCACGTGTGAACGACGCTTTCTCGTCCTTGTTGGTCTGACTGTCGTAGATGGAGTGCAGGAACACGTAGTTCGACTGCTTTTTCGCCTCCTTCAGTTCACTGATGGCATGACAGGTGCGCGACACATTACCTTTATAGCCTACTGGCGGCTCTGTATGGGCGTCGTCGATATGGATGCCTCTCAGGCGGAACTCCTCTTTCAGATAGAAATGTCCGTGCACGGTGATCCTGTTGCGGTAATCGTCGCCCAAGAGTGTCAGCAGTCGCTCCGAATACATCGGAGAAGCGCCTGGCTTATACAGGTGCAGATTCTCCAAGCCCTCCTCAAAGAGGTTGGCCAGTATCTTGTCTTCTTCCACGAAGAAGGTGGGTTTGGTCATTACGATGAGCTTCATTTTCCAGTGTCTCTTCTCTTTCTATGTGCAAACTTACACATTTTTTTCGATATTGGCACGACTTTCGCTAAAAATTTGCCTCTGGAGGTGCATTTTTCAGAAAAATGTCGTAATTTTGCACGCTGAAAGCAAGAAAAAGTTTAATTTAATATAAAGGTAAGAAGAAAATGAAAGCATTTGTTTTTCCCGGACAGGGAGCACAGTTTGTAGGAATGGGTAAGGATCTGTACGACAACAACCCATTGGCTAAGGAACTCTTTGAGAAAGCTAACGACATTCTTGGTTATCGCATCACCGACATCATGTTTGCCGGTACCGACGACGACCTGAAGCAGACGAAGGTGACACAGCCTGCCGTCTTCCTGCATAGCGTGATCTCTGCTCTCTGCATGGGTGAGGCTTTCCAGCCCGAAATGGTGGCTGGCCACTCTTTGGGTGAGTTCTCAGCCCTCACCGCCGCTGGTGCCCTCAGTTTTGAGGATGGTCTGAAACTCGTCTATGCCCGTGCGATGGCTATGCAGAAGGCCTGTGAGGCTCAGCCCTCTACGATGGCTGCCATCATCGCACTGCCCTTCGATAAGATCGAGGAAATCTGTGCCGAAGTCAGCAAGCAGGGTAAGGGCGTGGTCGTTCCTGCCAACTACAACTGCCCCGGTCAGCTCGTTATCTCTGGTAATATCGAGGCCATCGAGGAGGCTTGCAAGCAGCTCTCAGAGGCTGGTGCCAAGCGCGCCCTGGTGCTGAAAGTGGGTGGTGCCTTCCACTCTCCGCTGATGCAGCCCGCTAAGGATGAGCTTCAGGCAGCCATCGAGGCTACGGAGATCAAGGCTCCGAAGTGCCCCGTTTATCAGAATGTGGATGGCAAGCCTCATACCGATCCCGCTGAGATCAAGGCCAACCTGATCGCTCAGCTCACCTCTTCTGTACGCTGGGCACAGAGTGTCGAGAATATGATTGCCGACGGTGCCGATGACTTCACAGAGTGTGGTCCTGGTAAGGCCCTGCAAGGCATGATCGTGAAAATCAACAAAGAAGTTTCCGCTCATGGCATCGAATAAACTGATCGTCTATCAGGTCTTTACGCGGCTTTATGGCAATCGTAAGGTCACTCGCAAGGAGTATGGCACGATTGAGGAGAACGGCTGCGGCAAACTGAACGACTTCACGCCCACCACCCTGAAACGCATCAGGGAGATGGGCGTGAGCCATATCTGGTACACGGGTGTGATCCGTCACGCCTCTCAGACCGACTACTCCGCCTATGGTATTCCCCGTCAGCATCCGGCTGTCGTGAAGGGTAGGGCAGGCTCGCCTTACGCCATCACCGACTACTACGACATCGACCCCGATCTGGCCACCGATGTCAATAAGCGCATGCAGGAATTCGAGGCCCTGGTGGCACGCAGCCACAAGGCAGGTCTGAAGGTTATCATCGACTTCGTGCCCAACCACGTGGCACGCCAGTATCACTCCATCTGTAAGCCCGAGGGTGTGAAGGATCTGGGCGAGGAAGACAACCCTCAGCTCGGCTTCGATCCACAGAACAATTTTTATTACTGTCCGGGTCAGCGTTTCACCCCCTATTTCGACCTTTATCACGGTGAAGTAGAGGCCTATCTCGAAGAGCCCGCCAAGGCCACAGGTAACGACTGCTTCCACAACGCCCCGGGCATGAACGACTGGTATGAGACGGTGAAGCTCAACTACGGCCTCGACTACTATGCAGGTCGCGTGGGTCACTTCAAGCCCATCCCCAACACCTGGGACAAGATGACCGACATCCTGCTCTTCTGGGCGTCAAAAGGTGTCGATGGCTTCCGCTGCGACATGGCGGAGATGGTGCCTGCCGAATTCTGGCATTGGGCCACCGACAAGGTGAAATTCCGCTATCCCGAGATGCTCTTCATCGGCGAGGTGTATAACCCTGCTGAATATCGTAACTACCTCGCTGCAGGCTTCGACTATCTCTACGACAAGGTAGGCATGTACGACACCGTTCGTGCCGTCATCTGCGGACACGAGTCTGCCCATGCCATCACGGGCGCCTGGCAGCAGACCGACGATATCCGCGACCACATGCTCTACTTCCTCGAGAACCACGACGAACAGCGCGTGGCCAGCAGCTTCTTCGCAGGCAATGGTCGCAAGGGTGTGCCGGGTCTGGTGGTCTCAGCCCTGCTGCAGCAGAACCCGCTCATGATCTATGCAGGTCAGGAATATGGCGAGCGCGGTATGGACAAGGAAGGCTTCAGTGGCAACGACGGACGTACCACCATCTTCGACTACTGGAGTGTGGATACCCTCGTGCGTGCTGCCAAACACAAGCTTACTGCTGAAGAGCAGGCCCTCAAGGCTGTCTATGATAAGGTGATCAGTATCGCCGTCAACCAGAATGCTGTGACCGCAGGCAACTGCTTCGATCTGATGTATGCCAACGGCCACCTGCACCGCCAGTATGCCTTCCTCCGCAAGGCAGGCAATGAAGTGCTTCTGGTGATAACCAATTTTGCTGACAATACGACGATGGTCAACGTCAACATTCCCGCCCATGCGTTCGACTATCTGAAGCTCAAGGAGAAGAACGCCATTGCCGTTAATCTGATGGATGATAGCAAGGTGCACATCACCCTGAAACGCGATGCCGCGGTCTCTGTCGAAGTACCCGGCAACGGTGCCGTCGTCCTGAGTTTCAAGGCATAAGAAAAGCCCCTCCAGCCGGAGGGGCTTCTTTATTTACATCTCACTGATGCTTCCTACGCCCGTGCGGCGTTTCTCAAGATGTTTCGGATGGCCCGCATACTTCAGCGATCCTACACCCGATACATTGCCGTCCAACTTCTCTGACGCATAACAGCTGATACTGCCCACGCCTGATACATTGGCTTTTACATTCAGGGCCTTTAGATTGTCGGCTACGATGCTGCCCACACCGCTGTTGATCAGATCGGCATCGTCGGTGATGCCCGCCACTCTGATCTCGCCTACGCCGCTGTTCACTACCGTCAGTTTGTCGGTATCCAGTTTATCCATCCTGATGCTGGCAGCCCCGCTGTTCTGTATCTTGATCAGGTCGTTGGTATAGACCTTGATCTTATTCTTTGTACCGTCAATATTGATATTTCGCTTCTTAAAGCCGATGTCGAGTTTGTTGCCCTTGCTCTCAAAGCTATAAAATTCTATGTAGTTTTCAGGAGCCGTCAGCTCTATGGTGCCGTCCTTATCGTCACTCTGTATCAGTTCCACGCTACCGAAGCAGTTCATGTTCACCTCCTCGAATGGCGACAGCTTGTACGTCTTGGTCACGATCTCGTTGCTTGGTTCGATACGTTCGCCATTTCCCCAGTTGCCGACATCGATTTTGCAGGATGTCAGCACCAGTACACTTACCACTAAAAACAATACATCTTTCATATAGTTCTGCATTTTTATTGATTGATATTTGCTTGTTTGACGTGCCAAGAGTTCAAAAAGTTGCAAAACATTTGCTTTTTTTCGGATTAATTCGTATTTTTGCCCCCAAAATATTAAAAATATGGCCGATTATATACTCAATGAGCATAACAAGGAGGAGTTTCCTCCCGCACATACAGCCGAACATCTGCTGAATCAGACCATGCAGCGCCTCTTTGGGTGTGAGCGCTCCTACAATGCCCATATCGAGCGGAAAAAGAGCAAGATGAGCTTCCATCTCGATCAGAAGCCCAGTCGTCAGGAGGAGAAGGAGATAGAGCGTCGTATGAACGAGCTCATCGATGCTGATCTGCCTGTGACATTTGAGTTCGTCAGCCGCGAAGAGCTGCCGGAAGAGATCGATCAGACCCGTCTGCCCGACGATGCCTCCGACACTATCCGCCTGGTGCGTATTGGCGACTACGATGTCTGTCCCTGCATTGGCAAGCACGTACGCAGCACCTCGCAGATCGGCCGTTTTGAGATGCTCGGAACCAACTGGGAAGAGCAAGAGCGTTCCTTCCGCGTCCGCTTCAAGATTGTTTAGAAAGACAACCAATTAATTCAACCATTATGAAAAAGTTTCTAATTCTGGCCTTAACTGCCTTTGCCACGCTGCAGGCTTCAGCCCAGTGGCGTATCGGCGTCAACGTTGGTGGCATGTATAACCATTACGTCATCGACAAGCATTACTTCGATGATTATCAATATAAAGACCGCTGGGGTGTCGGCTTCGGCCTGATGGGCCAGTACGATATTCTCGACTGGTTGGGTGTGCGTGCCGAGCTGGACTATGTGCAGAAGAACCACCAGCAGATGCGTACATTGGAAGAAACTGACTGTCGCATCACCAACAGCTACCTGCAGTTGCCCGTGATGGCCTCGTTCAGCTTTGGCGGCACGAAGCTGCGCGGTTTCTGCCATGTCGGAGCCTATGGTGGCTATTGGCTCAATAGCCGGATCAAGGGCGTTGCGATTAATCACCTTATTATCGAATCCTATGATATAGATGAGGATATCCCGTTTGATAGCGAGCGCGACCAGCGTTGGGATTTCGGCTTCTTAGGCGGCCTCGGTATGGAGTATCGCTTTGCCAGTCACTGGGCAGCCCAGGTAGAGATGCGCTATTACTATAGCGTGGTCAGCACCCAGAAGGACTATATGCGTGTGAAAGACCCCAAATACAACTCTACGCTGGCCTTACAGGCAGGGGTGTGCTACTTCTTCTAACGACCACTTTAAAAGACAGACGGTATGAAACACAAGCTATTTCTCCTTGGAGCGCTGTTCCTGCTGCTCACAGTCGCCTCGTGTCGTCAGGAGAGCGATGCCCTATATAGTTATGGTCAGAACGATGAATTAAGATTCCAGGAAGCCAATGAGAGCTATGCGGGCGAGTTTAAGCTGTTCTGGCATGCCATGAACCAGAACTATCCGCTCTGGGACTATGAGCGTGAATTCGGCTTCGACTGGGATGCCGCCTACGATGCGTTCCTGCCGCGCTTTGAGGCCCTCGATCAGCGGCTCGAAAATGGCGAGGAGATTACGGATGAGGAATATCAGAGTCTGTTGGATGACCTTGTGCGCCCTTTTCATGATAGCCACATGATTGCTATTTTCAAGAATCACGCCACAGATAATGATATCACTGCCGATCCTCGTGCTTTGCGTATCTACGATCGTGAAGACTTCAGTGTGGCTGTAGACTTCTATCCCGATCTTTCTTACTATCGGAACGAGGGTCGCGTAAGCCGCTACCAGTCTGCTTCGACCATAACCGCTTCCGCCATTGAGATGTATCCTGACTATGCAGAAAAAGGTATGGCCCTCTCGTCATGTGTGATCGACGATGGTGTGGCCTATCTGGAATTCAGCGAATTTAATCTTTATTTTTACTTAAATAAGGATGAAGATTTCTTCCCCTCAGCGCCGCAGAGCGTTCTGGCGCTGAACCAGACTGTTGTGGATACCTGGAATAACTGGTTCAGCATGATTCAGGAGATGAAGAAGAACGGCACGTTGAAGGGTGTCATCATCGATTTGCGCGGCAATACAGGAGGTCTTGTGCCTGATTTTCGTTACGTGATAGGTGCGCTGATTCCTCAAGACAGTTCATTGCAAATAGGCTATCACCGTGAGAAGAACGGGGTGGGGCGTTACGACTACGGACCCTTGCTGCCCGACGTGCGCCCATCGCTGTCCGACCCCCATGAAACCATCACTGAGCCCATCGTTGTGCTCACCAACTGCTTGTCGGTAAGTATGTCTGAAGTGACTGCAATGAGTGCAAAAACACTCAGTAATGGCCGTGTCGTTGGAAAACGCTCTTTTGGTGCTCTTGGGGGACTCATCGATGAACCTGAATCTTATTCTTATATTTATGCAGGATGTATCGGAGAAAAGGGTAAAACCCCTGTATATGTTTATCTGCCCATGTGTGCCAGTTTCTCAATGGACAAAAAAAGTTATGAGGGCGTGGGCGTTGAGCCCGACATAGAGGTTGACTTCGATAAGGATCTCTTCACCGCCACTGGCCGCGACACCCAACTGGAGCGCGCCCTGCAGTATATCGAAACAGGTGATTAATTTCGAGTGATATGAAACACAAGCTATTCATCCTTGGAGCACTGTTCCTGCTGCTCACAGTCACCTCGTGTCGCCAGGAGAGCGATGCCCTGTATAGCTATGGTCATAACGATGAATTAAGATTCCAGGAAGCCAATGAGAGCTATGCGGGCGAATTTAAGCTGTTCTGGCATGCCATGAACCAGAACTATGCGCTCTGGGACTATGAGCGTGAGTTCGGCCTCGACTGGGATGCCGTCTATGATGCGTTCCTGCCGCGCTTTGAGGCCCTCGATCAGCGGCTCGAAAACGGCGAGGAGATTACGGATGAGGAATATCAGAGTCTGTTAGAAGACCTTGTGCGCCCCTTACATGATAGCCATATGTTTGCCATTTTTAAGAATCACGCCACAGGTAATGATATCACTGCCGATCCTTCTGTATTGCGTATCTACGATCGTGAAGACATCAATGAGGCTATGGGCTTCTACCCCGATCTTTCTTACTATCGGAATGAGGGGCGCTTAAGCTGCTATATGTCCGCTTCAACCATAGCCGATTCTGTCATTGATTTGCATCCTGATTATGCAGAAGTAGGTATAGAAATCAAGTCAGGTGTGATCGACGATGGTGTGGCCTACTTGTATTTTAGCAATTTTCGTCTCTCTGCTTATCTGAGAGATTGGGGCTTTTTCGCTTCAGCATCGCAGCGCGTTCTGGATCTGAATCAGGCTGTTGTGGATACTTGGATCAACTGGTTCAGCATGATTCAGGAGATGAAAGAGAACTGCACGTTGAAGGGCGTCATCATCGATGTGCGCACTAATTCAGGCGGTTATAACAATGATTTCAAATACGTGTTAGGAGCGTTGGTTCCTCAAGGCAGTCCATTTCAAATAGGCTATCAACGTGAGAAGAACGGGGTGGGGCGTTACGACTATGGGCCCATGCTGCCCTATAAACTCCTGACGCTGTCAATAGCCCATGAAACCATTACTGAGCCCATCGTCGTGCTCACCAACTGTTTATCGGTGAGTATGTCAGAATTAACTGCTTTGGGAGCAAAAACACTCAGCAATGCGCGTGTCGTAGGAAAACGCTCTTGGGGTGCTACGTGTACAGTCATTAATGGTCCTGAATATTATTCTTATTATTATGCAGGATGTATCGGAGAAAAGGGTAAAACCCCTGTTTATATCTATCTGCCTACTTGCGTCACGTTCTCAATAGACAAAAAAAGTTATGAGGGCGTGGGCGTTGAGCCCGACATCGAGGTCGATTTAGATCGGGACATCTTCGACACCACTGGCTACGACACCCAGCTGGATCGCGCCCTGCAGTATATCGAAACTGGTCATTAGAGGGGAGAAATAGCGATTAGCTTTAAGGTTTGATTCGGAATATGGTCTGTTAATTGGGCGAATTGATGCAGCGAGCACCCATTTTCAGGAATGCTGCCCAACAGATTGAACCAGGTAATTGTTTCTTCATAAATAAAATCTTAGACATTTTTTAATCATTTCTACCATCCACTCCGCATTCGGTGCATCATAAATGGCGAACACTTTCTTCACTTTAGGGACCGGTATGTCTCCACCGTCCCTTGCATAATGACTAGATCGTCTCATAAATATTAATTTTAAAATGGTTAAATATGCCCCCTTTGGGCAAATCGACCACAAATTTACGAAAAACGTGAAATACCACCAAAAAAATCGCCGCCTTTCCCCCTCACAATAATATTTTTTAAGAAATCCTCGACCTAAATTGGCTGGGATACCCTCTAAATTGATGTTTCACATCGAGCTCGCTCAACATGGAAGAAACTAAAAGCGATCCTGATGAATAACCCTCAAACCGCTTCCTATGCAACGTTATCTCGTGGTACCTTCCTCCCTGCCGAGGTGTCTGTCATCTTCTCTGTTTTGGGTGTGCTGTGATAATTATTTTACATCGTATTTTGTCCCTATTATCCTTCTGACCGTCCGCCCGAGGGTTTCTTATAGTCCGCCCAAGCCTCCCGTCCAGTCCTCCCAAGGAGGACTCCGAATGTGCTTTTGAAATACATCATTAACAAAAAGAAAATGATTTGCAAATGTCTCGGCCTGAAATAGGTTGACTTCCACAAAGCCTTAAATGTTAAATAATTAAATTCATTTAAGATTATGGGAAAACAAAAATTCAGTCGCGGTT